>CAZXFA010000027.1:0-2350 GCA_964640085.1 uncultured Actinomycetes bacterium
ACATCCACATCGGGACCATCGCCGGGAAGTTGAAGGGCGTGATGCCGGCCACCACCCCGAGAGGCTGGCGGACCGAGTACAGGTCGTACCCGGTCGTGACTTGCTCGCTGAAGTCACCCTTGAGGAGGTGTGGGAGACCGGCGGCGAACTCCACGAGCTCCACGCCACGCTCGACCTCGGCCGCCGCGTCGAACAGGCACTTGCCGTGCTGCCGCGTGACGGCCTCGGCGATCTCGGTCTTCCGCTGGTCCAGCACTTCACGGATCCGGAAGAAGAGCGCGGCTCGCTTGGAGAGCGACAGCGAGCGCCACTCCGGGAAGGCTTCCCTCGCGATCTCCACCGCTCGGTCGAACTCCTCGACGGACGCGAAGTCGACCTCGTGCGTCTGCTCCCCGGTGGCGGGGTTGAAGACGGGTCCGGTGATGCCGGACTCCCCGGAGGAGACCTTCCCGCCGATCCAGTGGCTGATCCGCTCCATCGTGCTCCACTCCTCCCGAGGGCCGCGCGCGTGTCGTCGGACCGATCTGACCCGATGGTACGACCCCGAGGTCCATCCATCACGGCTGACCTCTCGGCGGCTAGACTGCCCGGGTCGCGAGGAGGGAAGGATGAACGAGCTCTCGGCAGATCAGATCATCGACCTCAGCCTGCAGCACACGCTGTTCGACTGGCAGCGGCAGGGGTCCACGCGCCCGATCCCGGTCGCCTCGGCCCGCGGCTGCGAGTTCTTCACGGTGGACGGTAAGCGGTACCTGGACTTCAGCAGCCAGCTGATGTGCGTGAATGCGGGACACTCGGACCCACGCATCGCGGAGGCGATCGCCGAGCAGGCGCGCACGCTCCCGTACGTCACGCCGTACGCGACCACCGCCGTCCGGGCCGAGCTCGCCAGGAAGCTCGCCGAGCTGATGCCCGGGGACCTGGACAAGGTGTACTTCGCCCTCGGCGGAGCGGAGGCGAACGAGATGGCGATCCGGATCGCGAAGGCCGTCACCGGCCGCCACAAGATCCTCGCCCGCTACCGCAGCTACCACGGCGCGACCTACGCGACCGTCTCGATCACCGGCGAGCCGCGCCGGTGGGGCAACGAGCCCGGCATGCCCGGCGTGGTGCACGTCCTGGACCCCTACCACGGGACGAACCGTCCCCAGGACGACGCCGAGACGGCGCTCGCCTACCTCGAGGAGACGATCCAGCTGGAGAACCCGGACTCGATCGCGGCGTTCATCCTCGAACCGGTGGTCGGCACCAACGGCGTGCTGATCCCTCCCGACGGCTACCTCGAGGGCGTCCGCGAGCTCTGCGACCGGTACGGGATCCTGATGATCGCCGACGAGGTGATGGCCGGGTTCGGGCGCACCGGCGAGTGGTTCGCGGTCAACCACTGGGACGTCGTCCCGGACATCATCACCATGGCCAAGGGCCTGACCTCCGGCTACGTGCCGCTGTCGGCGATCGGCCTCCGGCCGAGCGTCCACCGGTACTTCGACGAGCACGTGTTCTACGGTGGTCTGACGTACAGCGCGTACCCCCTAGGGCTCGCGGCAGCGCTCGCCACGATCCGCGTCTACGAGGAGGACGGCCTGATGGAGCACGCCCGGAAGATGGGCGAGGTGATGGCGCGGCACCATCGCCAGCTGTACGACAAGCACCCGTCGGTGGGCCTGGTCCGCAACATCGGCCTGTTCGGCTACATCGAGCTCGTGCGCAGCCGTGACACGATGGAGCCGATGGCGCCGTTCAACGGCACGAGCGACGAGATGAAGGCGGTCGGCACGTACCTCACCGAGCACGGGCTGTTCACGCTGGTCCGATGGAACGGCATCATGACCCACCCGCCGCTGCCGATCACCGAAGCGCAGCTCGCCGAGGGCTTCGGGATCGTCGACGGGGCGCTGGAGATCGCCGATCGCGCCGTGGCCTGAGGGCTCGGCCACCCCGCGGCGTCTGCTGAGGCGGCCGTGAGGCGAGCGCTGCCGGACGGCTACGAACTGGACGACGACCGGGACCGGGTCGACGTGGACGCCGTCCACGCGGTCATCACGGAGTCGTACTGGGCGGCCGGGCGCCCGCGGGACACGATGGAACGGCTGATCCGGGAGGCGACCCGCGTGGTCGGCCTGTACCGATACCGGGAGCAGGTCGGGTTCGCCCGGGTGGAGTCCGACGGCGAGAAGTTCGCGTTCCTGTTCGACGTCTACGTGTTGCCCGACCACCGGGGCCGCGGCCTCGGCGTCGAGCTGGTCCGCGAGGCCGTCGAGAACGGCCCGCACCGGGATCTGTCCTGGTACCTGATGACCCGCGACGCGCACGGGCTCTACGAGCGGTTCGGGTTCGGCCCGCCGCCGGC
>CAZXFA010000027.1:2450-23914 GCA_964640085.1 uncultured Actinomycetes bacterium
CCGGGCGCCGCCCCGGGCCTGATGGGTCGCCGGGCTCGGTGGAGCACAGCGCTGACCCCCATCTCGGTTGACTCTTCCTACAACTTCCCATGGGCTACGCGGCGTCTCGCGCTTCCCCCAGCTATCCCCACCGTGGCCACATTGGCACTAGGCCGTTCAGCCGTTGTTCCATCCTGCGGACTTGCGCTTTCCCCAGGCCGGGCGAGACTGGCTGTCGGTGAGATGGCCTACGGCTCCCGCGCCACGGCCGGGGCATCGATGCGGAACCTGGCGGCGGTCAGCCCGAAGGCGGACTCCCGGGAAGGAGGTGGGGCGAAGATCTCGGTGGTTGTAGATCCATCAGAGGAACGGACGGCCCCCGGCGATCGCCGACGAGGTGATGCGGGGTGCGCGCTCGAAGCCATCGGGCCGAAAGGAACTCGGTGCGACCGCCCCGTGATGGGGCCCATCAGCAAGACCGATCGGAGGGATCCATGATTGGAGGGAATCTCAGGCCGATACGTGGCCGGCGACCGTGGTGGACGCTTCTCCTGGCGCTCGTCGCGGTCTTCGCGTTCGTCGTTCCCGCTGCGGCGGTGAACGTCCTCGACATCAACTTCGAGATCGAGGGCAACACCGCAGCCGGAGACGAGACCCCACCTGGGGACGACTGGGAGAGCGTGATCCTGGACACGGACATGGACGGCACGTTCGACGACGGGCCGGCCACGCTGATCCAGGATGGGAACTCTGGACCCAAGTCCACGGTTCCCGAGCAGAACATCTTCGCCCAGGGCGGGAAGTTCGGTAACCCGGCGGGGTGGACGATCCAGCCCGGGAACACCCCCGCCCAGAACGACCTGACCAACATCTACGTAACCGCCTATGGCCCGAACGACAGCGACTCCGGCGACAGCTGGATCGTGATGGGCATGCACCGCATCAAGAAGCAGGGCACCTTCGACCTGGACTTCGAGTTCAACCAGGAGGCCTGGGACGGGAGCTCAGGATCATTGGTTCGGACCGAGGGTGACCTCGTGGTGGGCTTCGAGCTCTCGGGCAACCCAACGGACCCGGATGCGGACCTCGAAGTGATCATCCTGTACTACAAGCCGAGCGACACGGACTGCTCCACGGAGACCTTCTTCACCGGCACGGTGTACGGTGCCGGGTTCTGCGAGGTCTTCCGCGACACGGCGGAGGCGCTCGGTGACTTCGGCGCCGCGACGATGAACGGCGTCGCCTTCGACCAGCCGCCGTGGGGTGCCTTCGACACCGACGGTTCGGTGCTGGCGACCGACGAGCAGGTCGAGGCCTTCTTCTTCGCCGAGGCCGCGATCAACCTGAGCGAGTTCGGGATCGACCTGGACTGCCCGGGCTTCGGGTCGGTGCACGCCAAGAGCCGTTCCTCGCTGGAGGTGACGGCCGACCTGAAGGACCTCGCGGGGCCGGTCCCGTTCACCGTGTCCTGCTTCATCGACGGCTACAAGTTCCACGACCTGAACGCGGACGGGATATGGCAGCTCGGTGGCGACGGGGAGCCGAACACCGATGATACCGGGGAGGAGCCGACCCTGTCGGGTTGGACCATCGAGCTCTACGAGTCTGATGGCACGACGTTGATCACATCGACCACGACCGACGCGGACGGCTACTACCGGTTCGACGCGCTCAGTGACGGCACGTATGTCGTCAAGGAGGTCTGCCCCAGTGGTGAGGGCTGGATCCAGAGCTTCCCGAGCCCGAACCCCGCGACCACGTGCGGCGACAACACGCACACGTTCATGATCAACGCGAGCAACCCGTCGGGGAGCGGGAACTTCGGCAACTACCAGAACGCCACGAAGTCCGGGACCAAGTTCAAGGACGCCGACAACAGCGGCACGTTCGACTCCGGCGAACCCGGTCTCAGCGGCTGGACGATCAAGGTCTTCAACGACGTCGATGGATCCGGCGATCTCAACACCGGCGACACGGTCGCGACGTCCGCGACGACCGCCGACGGCACAGGCACGCTGGGGCTGGGAGAGTACGAGTTCACCCTGACACCCGGCGACTACGTCGTCTGTGAGGTCGCCCAAACGAACTGGACCCAGACGGCGCCGGACAACGATGTCTGCGATGACGACACCGTCGATGCGACGCTGGCGGATGGAGGCTACGCGATCACCGTCGAGTCTGGTGACGACGACAGCGACAACGACTTCGGCAACACGCCGTTGTCGAACTTCGACGTCCGCTTCTTCGACCTGACAGGGTCAACGGACGCGACCATCAGCTGCGTGGACGGAGACGGTGGATCGGTCGGAAGCTCCTCGACCAACGAGGCGAACAGCCCCGAGACCACCCTGACCGCGAACGGTGTCGTGATCGACACCTACACCTGCACGATCACGATCACCGATCCGTAAAGGAGGCTGGGAACACGGTATCGAGACGGAGGGCCCGCCGAGCGGGCCCTCCGTCTCGATAGGCTGGGTGGGGGGGAGTCGCCTCAGACCCGCGGACGCGGGCCGCCCGCGCCCCGCTCGTACCAGGTCAGTTCGAACAGGCCCTCGTACCGGACGACCACGTCCCCCGCGACCCATAGGTCGCGGGTCCATCCGGTCGAGAGCGCCGTGTATCGCCAGCGTCGGGCGGCGAACGTCCCGACCGGGGTGAGGACCTCCTCGTCCCCGAGCAGCTCGTAACGCTGCGGCTCGAGCCGCGGTTCGCACGTCACGGCCTCGAGGTAGATGGCCTCGATGTCCGCCGTCGCCCCGAGCCGGTTTGCGGTGACGGCGTTGAAGGCGGGGGACAGGTAGTCGACGTCCGGACGCACCGGGACCTCGATCTGCGTCCCGTCGCGGAGCGCCGTCATCGCGTCTCCGTGCCGGTGGAGCACGATCTCATGCCGGCCCGTCACGATCCTCACGCGGACCGGCTCCCAGGCCCCGTCCACGACGAGATCCACGGTCTCGGCGTGCGGTTCGGGCTGGGTCGTCTCGATCTCCGAGACGTACCGCCAGCCGGCGGGGCCGGGCGCGCAGCGGAAGTCCTCCCGTCCCGTCGTGTTCCCCTCGCCGTCCATGACGACGTAGCTGCCGGTCGGCATGCCCGCGAGCATAGGATGCAGCCCATGAGGATCGCGCTCTGCCAGACGAACTGTGGCGAAGACGTGGGGGCGAACGAGGCGCAGGTCTTCGGTCTCCTCGACGGGGCCGTCATCGAGACCCCCGACCTCGTGGCGCTGCCGGAAGTCTGGCCCTGCCAGGGCTCCGCCCAACAGGTGCGCGCCGCCGCCGAGCCGATCCCCGGCCCACGGAGCGAACGCCTGGCCGAGGTCGCCCGTCGCCACGGCGTCTGGGTCCACGGGGGGAGCGTCCTCGAGCTCGACGGCGATCGTGTCTTCAACACGAGTGTCCTGTTCGATCGAGACGGGAACCTGGTGGCTACCTACCGGAAGATCCACCTGTTCGACGCCGATCCGCCCGGGGGCGTGCCGAGCCGGGAGTCCTCCCTGTTCGCCCCCGGTGAGCAGGTGGTCACGGCGGAGAGCGAGTTCGGCCGGGTGGGGCTCTCGGTCTGCTACGACGTCCGTTTCCCCGAGCTGTACCGCCAGATGGCGGTTCAGGGCGCGACGATCCTGTTCGTACCGGCCGCGTTCCGGGAGGAGACCGGCCGCGATCACTGGGACGTGCTCGTGAGGGCCCGCGCGATCGAGGACCAGGCCTTCGTGGTGGCGGCCGCGCAGTGGGGCCCGTGGGGGCCTCCCGGCCGGGAGCGTCGCAACCACGGGAACAGCCTGGTGGTCGACCCCTGGGGGCGGGTGGTCGCCCGGGCTGCCGACGGCGTGGGGGTGACCGTGGCCGAGATCGACCTCGGAGAGGTCGATCGGGTTCGGGGGATCCTCCCCGCCCTGCACCACCGCCGTCTCTTCCCGTCCTGCTAGGCGTGGCGAGGCACGAGGGAGTAGATCCCCGCCACCGGCCGTGGGAGGTCAGGCCGGGTTAAGGTCCGGCCCCCCAACCGCCGATACCCCTACCGAACGTTGGTCCCGGAAGGCGAGCCGTCCAGAACGGCGGGCGTGAAGCTCCGGACCTCGCCGCTCCGCGGAGCGTGGGTGGCCGAGCAGCCGAAGGACCGGGCCTCTCCACCCGGAGCCCGGCCTGGCGGGACCCCGAAAGCAGACGGGAGGCGGGATGACGCGGGCGGCCCCACGGGGCCACCACCGCATCGCGGTGGTATTGCTGCTCGTCCTGCCGGTCTTGCTCTCGGGGATCGCGACCGACCACGCGGGAGCCGGTGCCGCCGCGAAGAAGCGCGACCGGATGCTCCAGCTCCTGAACCAGGTGCGCGCGGACGAGAACCGCCGCCCATTGCGGCTGGACGCCGACCTGTCCCGCTACGCGCTCAGGCACTCGCGCCGGATGGCGGAGTCCGGATCCCTGTTCCACTCGTCGGATCTCGCGGCCAGGCTCCAGGGACGCGAATGGTCGATCGGGGGCGAGAACGTTGGCGTCGGTCGGCCCCTCGCAGACGTGCTCGCGACCTTCATGGCATCCAGGCCCCACCGCAGGAACATCCTGCGGCGAGGCTTCGACCACGCTGGCATCGGGGTCGTCAAGTCGGATGGCAACCTCTGGGTGACGATCATCTTCTACGGCTAGCCCCTCCCGACCTAGCTGTAGATCGAGACGCCCCGGCCGACGGCCGGGGCGTCTCTTCGCTCACAGCCCTTCCAGGTCCTCGGGTCTGTCGACGTCGGGCGGGGCGTCACCGTCCATCTCGACGACCTCCACGAGATCTGGGTGGCGATCCATCAGGGCCCGGGCGCCCACGTCCCCCTCCAGGGTCGTGGCCTCCCCCCAGATCTGCCGTGACAGGAGTGCGGGCCCCGGTCCGCTCCGGAACCGGATGCGGACGATCGGCGAGCGGCGGGTTCGGAACGCCTCGACGAGGGCTCGCACGTGCTGGTCCGTGATGCCCGGCTGGTCGGCGAGCAGGACCACGGCGCCCTCGCTCGCGGGGTCGGCGGACCGCAGCCCCGCCGCGAGCGAGCTCGCCATGCCTCCCTCATAAGCGGGGTTCATCACCCAGCGGGCCGAGCCGGGGAGGCGCAGGGCCTCCCGAACGCGTTCGGCTTCGTGCCCCAAGACCACGACGATCTCGTCGATCCCCGCCCTGATCGCGGCGTCGATCGGGTGTTGGGCGAGGGGCTTGTCGCGGACGCGGACGATCTGCTTGGTGCTGCCGAACCGGGTCGCCGGCCCGGCGGCGAGCACGATGGCGGTGATCATCCGCGCGATCTCCCGAACAGCCGGCGCAAGAACCGAACGATCGCCGCCCAGATCGCCGACAGGCCGAGCCGGATCCCGCCGATCGCCTTCGCCCTTGGCGGCGGCTCCCGAACCGCCGTCCCCGCCGTGGCCGCCTCGCGCGCCTCCATCTGAGAACGGAGGCAGTCGGCGAACTGCATCGTGAGCTTGCGGCTCACCTCCGGGAGCAGGCCCCGCGAGAGCTGGGCCACCGAGCCCGTGAGCTGGATGTCGGCGGTCATCTTGACCCTGGTGAGGTGGTCCCCGGCGGGTTCGAGCCAGGAGGTCACCACGGCGTTGGCGGCGCCCTTGCCCCTCTGCTCCATCCCGCGGGCGTGGAGCACCACCCGGTGCGCCGTGTCGTCGCGCTCCTCCATCGCCACGGTGCCCGCGAACGACAGCGAGACCGGGCCGAGCTTCATGTGGACCTTCCCCTTCCACGTTCGCTCATCCACCGTCTCGGTCAGCTCGGCGCCCGGCATGCAGGGGGCGACGCGCTCGACATCCAGCAGGTAGCTCCACAGGTGGTCGAGCGGCGCGCCGACCTCGAACTCGTTCTCGATCCGCATGGCCCTCCTCGGGTCGGGCTGGTGCCGCAGCCTACCGCGGGGCAGGTGGTAGGGTGCGCCGCCGTGGGTCGGTTCGACGGACGGGTGGCGCTCGTGAGCGGGGCCGGGAGCCCGAGCGGGATCGGGTTCGCGGCGGCACGCCTCCTGGCACGGGAGGGGGCCGCCGTGGCCGTGACGTCCACGACCGCGCGGATCCACGAAAGGGCGGCCGAGCTCGGGCCGCCGGCCATGGGGTTCGTCGCCGACCTCACCGATCCGGCCCAGGCGCGCTCGATGGTGGAGGGGGTGCTCGAACGGGTCGGGTGGATCGACGTCCTCGTGAACAACGCCGGCATGGTCCAGACGGAGCTCGAGGTCCAAGGCGGACGGTTCGCCGACCTGGACCCCCCGGCCTTCGAGCGCGACCTCGCGCTCAACCTCCTGACGGCTGCCAACGTCACGCGCGCCGTCCTGCCGGGGATGCTCGAGCGCGGCTACGGGCGGATCGTGATGGTCTCCAGCGTCACCGGTCCGCTGGTCTCGAACCCGGAGAGCGCTGGGTACGGGGCCGCCAAGGCGGGGATGGACGGGCTGATGCGGGCGATCGCGCTCGAGACGGCCCGCACGGGCGTGACCTGCAACTCGGTCCAGCCGGGATGGATCGCGACCGGGTCCCAGCTCCCGGAGGAGGAGCGCGCGGGGCGCCACACGCCGGTCGGCCGCAGCGGGACCCCGGACGAGGTCGCCGAGGCGATCGCGTTCCTCGCCTCGGACGGCGCGAGCTACGTGACCGGGGCCGCCCTCGTCGTGGACGGTGGCAACACGATCCAGGAGTACAAGGGCCCACCCGACGCCTGGTACTGACTAGCGGCGGGTCGACCCCGCCGGAGCGTGGCGCTCGTGGATCGGGCCCGGGCGGTCCTTGAGGAACCCGGCGCTCCGTCCCCGCCTGACCGCCACGATCTCGGCGCAGATCGCCGCGGCGATCTCCTCGGGCCCCTCGGCCCCGAGGTCCAGGCCCGCCGGGCCGTGGATCCGTTCGAGGTCGGCCCCGGCGATCTCGACGCCCTCCTCGCGGAGCTCGGTCAGCAGCCGTTCGGTCCGAACGCGGGGGCCGAGCATCGCGATGAACCGCGCCGGCGAGGCGAGAAGCGAGCGCACGTAGTCTTTGTCGCGCAGGAAGTTGTGCGTCATCACGACCACGTGCGTTCGTTCGTCGACCGGCGCCACCTCGGCCATCTTGTCGGGGCGCTCCACGAGCACGAAGTCGGCCGCCTCGGGGAATCGCTCGCGGTTCAGGAACTCCGGGCGGTCGTCCACCACGATCGGGTTCCACCCGAGCGCCGCCGCCTGCTTGACCAGGGGCGCGGCATCGTGGCCGGCGCCGCAGACCAGGAGCCGGAGCGGGGGCTCGAGCACCTCGACGAACGCGCGCGTCGTACCGGACGTCCCCGGGAGCTCGCGGATCTCGCTCTTCTCGCGCTCGAGGAGCGTCCGGGCCGCCTCGACCGCCGCCGCGTCGACTGCCCCGTCGCCGAGGGTGCCCTCGGCCGTCCCGTCCCGGTGCACGAGCAGGCGGTTCCCCTGCTCCACGCCCGGCGCGTCGGCGTCCAGGACCGTTACCATGCAGATCGGGCGCTCCTCCTCGAGCGCCATCCGCAGCGCCCCGGCCACCTCGGCCGCCTTGTCGGCGGGCTCGACGAACAGCTCGAACGCCCCGTTGCAGCCGAGCCCCCAGCCCCACACGGCGTCGTCGTCGGCGGTGAGGTCGAACGAGACGATGCGCGCCATGCCTTCGCGCATCACGATCCTGGCGACGTCGGCGACGTCGTTCTCCAGGCACCCCCCGGAGATGTTGCCGATCAGGTCGCCCTCCTCGGGCACCAGCAGGCGTGCGCCGGGTCGGCGGTACGTCGACCCCTTCACGGCGACGATCGTGGCCAGCGCGAGCTTCTCGCCCCGCGCCGACAACGACTCGATCGCCTCCAGGACGTCGGTGAGCTCGCTCATCCCCCCGATGGTAGCCCGATGCGGCCGAGCGGTGGCCCCTACCGCTCGCTCGCCCGTGCCTCCAGGTACCGGGTGGGGTCCTCTTCGAACCGCGAGAGGCAGCCCGCCGAGCAGAAGTAGTACGTGCGCCCGTCGTGCACGGTCCGGTACCGGGCCGTGGCGACCTCGACCGTCATGCCGCACACGGGGTCGAGCTCCTCGTGGCGGGGCGTCTCGGCGGGCGGCACAGCGCCGGCGAGCGCCCCGCCCGATCGCTCGCGGACGAGCTCGGCGAGGATCGCCACCGCGATCTCCTCGTGGGCCACCTTCCCGAGGTCGAGACCGGCCGGGGCGTGGACGCGCGCTAGCGCCTCCTCGGGCACCCCGCGGTCTCGGAGGTATCCGAGCACCGACTCCGCCCGCTTGGCCGAGGCGACCAGGCCGACGTACGCCGCCGGTGTGGCCAGAGACCGCTCGAGCGCGTCCTCGTCGTAGTGGCCCTGGGTCGCGACCACCACGAACGAGCGCTCGGTGATCCCCGCGGCGTCCAGGTCCAGCGCGGTGAGCACCCGCCCGGCCTCCGGGTAGTCCTCGGGCAGCCCGCCATCGTCCACGACGACGGTCCGCCAGCCCAGCGCGCCGGCCATAGCGGCCAGCGTGCCCACGGCGGGGGAACGCCCGATCACGACGAGCTGCGGCTGCGGCAGGACGGGTTCCACGTGCACCTCCAGGGCTCCTTCGCTCTGGCAGGCGATCGGGACGGTGACCACGCCCTCGCGACCGCGAGCGGCGAGCTCCTCCGGTGGACCGAGGAACAGAAGCCGCGGCGTGCCTTCTTCGAGCGCCTTCAGCGCCTCGCGGATGACGGTCGGCTCCGCGCAGGCGCCCCCGAGCCACCCGCGGACCCGGCGGTCGGGCGTGATGAGCGCCGTCGAGCCCTCCTTGCCCGACGAGGGCGCCCGTCGCCAGACGACCGTGGCCAGCACGAACGCTTCGCCTCGCCGGGACAGCTCGGCTGCGAGCTCGAGGACCTCAGGCTTCACGCTTCGCTTCCTGGATCGCCTCCCAGACCTTCGCGGACGTGAGCGGCATGTCGATGTTCCGCACGCCGAGGTGCCAGAGGGCGTCGATCACCGCGTTCACGTACGCGGCCGGCGAGCCCACGGTCGCGGACTCGCCGACGCCCTTGGCACCGATCGGGTGATGCGGTGAGGGCGTGACCGTCTCGCCGAGATCGAACCTCGGCGTCTCCCACGCGGTCGGCAGCAGGTAGTCGGTGAGGTTGGCCCCGATGCAGTTCCCGTCCTCGTCGAACGTGATCTGCTCCATCGCGGCGATCCCGAACCCTTCGCACAGCCCGCCGTGGATCTGGCCCTCGACGACCATCGGGTTGATCCGCACGCCGCAATCGTCCACCGCGACCACGCGATCCACCTTCCAGACGCCGGTGTCCTCGTCGACCTCTACCACCACGGCGTAGGTGCCGAAGGGGAAGGTCAGGTTCGGCGGGTCGTAGTAGGTGACACCCTCCAGTCCAGACTCCATCCCGTCGGGGAAGTTCGTGTACGCGGCCAGGGCAACGTCCTGGATCGTCGTGACCTTGTCCGGGGCTCCCTTCACCGAGAACCGGCCGGCCTCGAACTCGACATCGTCCTCGGAGACCTCCAGCAGGTGCGCCGCTAGCTTCATCGCCTTGTCCCGGATCTTCCGGGACGCGATCGCGGTGGCGGCGCCGACGGTGGGTGTCGAGCGCGACGCGTAGGTCCCCAGGCCGTACGGCGTGTTGTCCGTGTCGCCGTGCTGGACCTTGACGTCCTCGGGCTGGATGCCGAGCTCCTCCGCAACGATCTGGGCGAACGTCGTCTCGTGGCCCTGCCCCTGCGTCTTCGAGCTGATCTTGAGGATCGCCTTGCCGGTCGGGTGGATCCGCAGCTCGGCACCGTCGTTCATCTTCAGTCCCAGGATGTCGTAGTCCTTGTGGGGTCCGGCGCCCACGACCTCGGTGAAGCTCGCGAGCCCGATCCCGAGCAGCCGCCCCTGTTGGCGGGCCTCCGCCTGCTGCTTGCGGAGCTCCTCGTACCCCACCTTCTGGAGCGCGAGATCCATCGCGCCGTGGTAGTCGCCGGAGTCGTACTCGAACCCGGTCGCGCTCTTGTACGGGAACTGCTCCTTGCCGATGAAGTTCTTGCGCCGGAGCTCTGCCGGGTCCATGCCGAGCTCGTACGCCGCGTTCTGTACCAGGCGCTCGATCAGGTACGAAGCCTCGGTCACGCGGAACGAGCACCGGTAGGCGACGCCACCGGGCGCCTTGTTCGTGTACGCGCCGTCGGCCGCGACATGCGCCGCCGGGAGGTCGTAGGACCCCGTCACGATGTGGAACAGGCCCACCTTGAACTTGGATGGCTGCGCGTCGGAGTGGAAGGCGCCCTCGTCGGCGAGCAAGGACACCCGTAGGCCCTTCATCTGCCCGTCCTTCGACAGCGCCATCTCGCCGTGCATGTGGAAGTCCCGTGCGAAGCCGGTCGAGATCAGGTTCTCGGTCCGATCTTCGATCCACTTCACTGGCCGTCCGAGCAGCAGCGATGCCGCCGTGGCCACGACGTACCCGGGGTACACGGGCACCTTGTTGCCGAAGCCGCCGCCGATGTCCGGGGAGATGATGCGGATGTTCTCCTCGGGGAGGCCGGCGACCATCGCGAACACCGTGCGGATCGCGTGTGGCGCCTGCGAGGTCATGTAGATCGTCGCCTGGCCCGTGGCGGGGTTCACGTCGGCCACGCACCCACACGTCTCGACCGGCGCCGGGTGCGAGCGCGGGTAGTGCGTGTCGAGCGACACGACGACGTCAGCCTCCCCGAACGCGGTATCGGTGGCCTCCTTGTCGCCTGACTCCCAGTGGTAGATGCGGTTGTCCTTCTGGTCCTCCTTGTCGGTGCGGATCACCGGCGCGTCCGGCTCGAGCGCCCGCTGCGGGGTCGAGACGGGCGGCAGCGGTTCGTACTCCACGTCGACCAGCTCGAGCGCGTCCTTCGCGACGTACGGGTCCTCGGCGATGACGGCCGCCACCTCCTGGCCCTGGAACCGCACCTTGTCGGTTACGAGCACCGCCTGCGTGTCGAGAGACATCGTCGGCATCCACGCCAGGTTGTGCTGCGCCATCAACTCGCCCGTGACCACGGCGATCACGCCCGGGACCGCCGCGGCGGCCGACGTGTCGATCCCCTTGATCGCGGCGTGCGCGAAGGGGCTCCGGAGGATCGACATGTAGAGCATGCCGGGGAGCTTCACGTCCTCGATGAAGTTGCCCTTGCCGCGGATGAGTCGGTCGTCCTCCTTGCGGCGGACGCTGTGGCCGATGCCGCGGATCTCGGTCGTCTCGGTTGCCATGGGTCGGGCTCCTCTCAGGCCGGGGTAGACGTGCCCGCCTGGATCTCGGCAGCGAGCTGGATCGCCTTGACGATGTTCATGTAGCCGGTGCAGCGGCAGATGTTCCCGGAGATCGCCCAGCGGACGTCCTCGTCGCTGGGCGACGGGTTCGCGTCGATCAGCGCCTTGCCGACGAGCATCATCCCTGGCGTGCAGAACCCGCACTGCAGGCCGTGGGCCTCCTTGAACGCGGCCTGCATCGGGTGGAGCTGTCCGTCCTGCATCAGGCCCTCGACGGTGGTGATCTCTCGGCCGTCGGCCTGGACGGCGAACATCGTGCACGACTTGATCGGTATGCCGTCGATCAGGACCGTGCAGGCCCCGCAGCTCGTCGTGTCGCACCCGATGTGCGTCCCGGTGAGCTCGAGTACCTCCCGGAGGAAGTGGACGAGGAGCAACCGTGGCTCGACGTCGGCGGACCGCTCGGTCCCGTTGACGGTGATCGTGATCTCCATGTCCGGCGTACCCCCTCAGCCCGTGGCCATCTCGACGGCGCGGGCCAGGCCGCGCTTCACGAACACCTCAACGACGTGCCGCTTGTACCCTTCCGAGCCCCGCACGTCGGACGACGGCGAGCTGGCGGCGGCGGCCAGGCCCGCCGCTTGGGCGAAGGCGTCCTCGTTCGGCTCCTTGCCCCCGAGCGACGCGGCGGCCTCCGCGGCCTCGATGTTCTTCGTGCCCACACCCGTCAGGCCGATCCCGGCGCGATCGATCGTGCCGTTCGACAGCTCGACCTGGACGGCGACGCCGACGGTCGCGAAGTCCCCCACCTTGCGCTCGAGCTTGAGGTAGGTGCCGCCGCTCTTGCCGCTGGGGGCGGGGACCCGCACCTCGGTCAGCAGCTCGTCCGGCTCGAGCGCGGTGGTGAAGATGTCGACGAGGAACCCGTCGATCGGTAGCTCGCGCTCGCCGCGGGAGCTGCGGAGCACGACGTTCGCCCCGGCCGCGAGCATCACCGAGCCCCAGTCGCCCGCGGGGTCGGCGTGCGCGAGCGAGCCGCCGACGGTCCCGAGGTTCCGCACGAGCGGGTCGGAGATCTGCGGCGCGGCCGAGGCGAGCAGCGGGAACCGGGCGGACACGGTCTCGGAGCTCACGACCTGCGCGTGCCGGACGAGCGCCCCGAGCCGCAGCGCGCCGCCCTCCTCCTGCAGGCGGTCGAGCCCCGGGATCCGATTGATGTCCACGAGGTCGGCCGGCGCGGCGAACCGGAGCTTCATCACCGGGATCAGGCTCTGTCCGCCCGCCAGGACCTTCGCGTCCTCCAGGTCGGACAGCGCCTGGAGCGCCTCCTCGATGGAGGTGGGCCGGTGGTACTCGAAGCGCGATGGGAGCATGGGGTTCCTCCTCAGTCCGCGGAACGCGTCGATAGCTGGACGGTTGGTTCCCGCCAGGCGTGGCTAGATGCGGCCGATCGCCGAACGAGCGTGTGATCCGACACGGTCCCCCGTACTACGTTCGACCCACGGTTGGTGACTGGACTATCCACCGACCCTCGACCGAAGGTCAAGTCGACCCCTTCCGCGGCCTCCATGGACGGTATCTTCGGAGCGATGATGGTGGCCGACCCTCCCGCCCGCTCCTCGAACCGCGGCTTCTGGACGATCTTCGTGGCCCTGGGAGCCGGCGGGATCGCCCTCGTCGCCCTGGTGATCGCGTTCCGGCCGATCGCCCGGACCGGCGCGGTCGCGTTCGCGCAGTCGAACCTCCGGCAGGCCTCGGCGGCGGCCGAGCGCGCGGCCCGGGCCGACGGGTCGCTCGCGGCGGCAACTCCCCTCCGGCTCCGCCTCGACCCGGAGGTCGGTCGTCTCCTCTTCATCGACCCGGATCAGAGCTCGAACGACTCCGAGGTGGTCAGCGTGCTCGCCACCGAGCAGGCCTGGACCGGCGCGGCGCGGGCGGACACGGGCGACTGCTTCTGGGTCCGCGTGGAGGCGACGGAGGCGGGCTCGTTGGGGACGGTGTACGGGACGGGGACCGACTGCTCAGCCGAGCAGGCCGCGCTCGCCCCCCCTGAGGTCTGGCCCGAACCCTGATCGCGAGCCGGGGGGGAGCCCCGATTCGCGCGGTGAGCTCGACGGGACTACCATCCGGGCTCTCACTCCTTCTGACCGAAAGGGGGACCCGTGACGCGCGTATCGGTCACCGTCAACGGGGTCGCGCGCGAGGCCGACGTCGAACCGCGCACGCTCCTCGTGTACTTCCTCCGGGAGACCCTCGGGCTCACCGGCACCAACGTCGGGTGCGACACCTCCTCGTGCGGGACGTGCACCATCCTGGTGGACGGCGAATCCGTGAAGTCGTGCACGATGCTCGCCGCGCAGGCCGACGGTCGCGAGGTGACGACGATCGAGGGGATGGCCTCCGACGGCGAGCTCCATCCGCTCCAGGACGCGTTCCACCGGAACCACGGTCTCCAGTGTGGCTACTGCACGCCGGGGATGATCATGGCCGCGGCGAGCTTCCTGAAGGAGGACCCGAGCCCGACCGAGGCGCAGGTCAGGGAGTCGCTCGAGGGGAACCTGTGCCGCTGCACCGGGTACCAGAACATCGTCACGTCCATCCTCGACGCCGCGCAGCAGATGAGCGGCGTCGAGGCGTAGGGAGGGTCCGGAGATGGCGACAACGGAGAAGCTCGTCGGTCAGCCGGTCCTCCGCAAGGAGGATGCGGAGTTCCTCACCGGGCAGGCCAGATACACGGACGATCTCGTCGTCCCGGGGATGCTGTGGATGGCCGTGGTGCGCAGCCCGCACGCGCATGCCCGGGTCAAGGGTGTCGACACCTCGAAGGCCCTGGACGTTCCAGGCGTGGTGGCGGCCTTGGCGGGCTCGGACTTCGAGTGGGCCGGACCCCTGCTGATGGCGTGGCCCGTCACGCAGGACATCAACAACCCCCCCCACTTCCCGCTGGCCAAGGACAAGGCGCTCTACCAGGGTGACGGGGTGGCCGTGGTCGTCGCGGAGTCCCGGGCGGCCGCGCTCGACGGGGCCGAGGCGGTCTACGTGGACTACGAGGAGCTGCCGGCGGTCACCGACTCGGCCGCGGCCCTCGCCGGTGGGGCACCGATCGTGCACGAGGAGTTCGGGACCAACGCGTCCTACACGTGGAAGCTCACGAACGGCGACGTGGAGAAGGTCTTCGCGGAAGCGCCGGTGGTCGTGAAGCAGCGGAACGTGATCCGACGGTTGATCCCCAACGCGATGGAGCCGCGGTCGATCGTGGTCGAGCCGGTCCCGGCGACGGGCCAGTTCACGATGTGGTCCTCGACCCAGATCCCGCACGTCCTGCGTACCGGGATGGCGCTGGCCACCGGGATCCCGGAGTCCAAGCTCCGGGTGATCGCCCCGCGCGTGGGTGGGGGCTTCGGCTCCAAGCTCCAGGTCTACCCGGAGGAGGCGCTCGCGCTCGCCCTCGCGCGGCGGCTCGGGCGACCGATCAAGTGGACCGAGAGCCGGACCGAGGGGTACCTGGCCACGCACCATGGTCGGGACCAGATCCAGGACATGGAGATCGCCGCCGACCGCGACGGGAAGATCCTCGGGTTCCGGGCCCGCATCCTCGCGAACATGGGCGCCTACCTCCGGATCATCTCGCCGGGCACCCCGATCCTCGGAGCGTTCCTGTTCTGCGGCTGCTACGGGGGCCAGGCCTACGAGACGGAGTTCGTCGGGGTCTTCACCAACACCACGCCGGTCGACGCCTACCGGGGCGCGGGCCGACCCGAGTCCGCGTACGCGATCGAGCACGTCATGGATGCGCTCGCACGCGAGGTGGGCAAGGACCCGGTCGAGATCAGGCGCATGAACTTCCTGCCGCCCTTCACGGAACCGACGGCTTCGATCGGCGGCCTCACGCTCGATTCCGGCAACTACCCGGCGACGCTGGACAAGGCCCTGGAGCTCCTGGACTATGGGGGGCTTCGCAAGGATCAGGAAGCCCGTCGAGAGCGCGGCGACCGGCGACAGATCGGGATCGGGTTCTCCACCTACCTGGAGAACTGCGGCTGGGGCCCCTCGAAGATCATCGGGAACGTCCTCAGGTACGCGGGCGGCGGGTGGGAGGCGGCCACGATCCGGTGCCACCCGACGGGGAAGGTGGTCGTCGTGACGGGGACGACGCCCCACGGCCAGGGAGGGCAGACCACGATAGCCCAGCTCGTCGCCGACGAGCTCAGTGTCGCCTTCGACGACGTGGAGGTGCTGTTCGGCGACACGGACATCGCGCCCGCGGGCTGGGACACGTACGGCAGCCGTGGCAACGCGGTGGGGATGCCGGCCGTCCACCGCGCCTGCCAGAAGATCGTCGAGAAGGCGCGGAAGATCGCGGCACACGAGCTGGAGGTCGCGGAGAGCGATGTCGTCTTCGAGGAGGGGAAGTTCTCCGTGCGTGGTGCTCCCGACGTGACGCGGACGATCGCCTCGCTCGCGTTCTCGTCCTGGACCGGGCACAACCTCCCCGAGGGGTTGGAGCCGGGCTTGGAGGCCTCGGCCTTCTTCGACCCGCAGAACCTGGTGTTCCCGTTCGGGGCCCACATCTGCGTCGTCGAGGTCGACATGGACACCGGGAAGGCGGAGATCGCGAAGTACGTCGCCGTCGACGACGTGGGCATCATCATCAACCCGCAGATAGTGGACGGCCAGGTGGTGGGCGGGGTCGTGCAGGGGATCGCGGAGTCGCTGTTCGAGGAGGCGATCTACGACGAGCATGGGAACCTCACCACGTCGTCGATGACCCAGTACCTCGTCCCCGCCGCCTCGGAGATGCCCGAGGTGGTCGTGGGCCGGCACGAGACGCCCTCCACGACGAACGAGCTGGGGGTCAAGGGGGTGGGGGAGACGGGGACGATCGCGTCGCCGCCCGCCGTCATGAACGCGGTCGTGGACGCGCTCTCCCACCTCGGCGTTACGGACGTGGAGCGCCCGGCCACGCCGGAGCGCATCTGGAGCGCTATCCAGCGGGCGAAGGGAGGTGCGGCATGATCCCGGCGCCGTTCGAGTACGCCCGAGCGGGGTCGGTGGACGAGGCGATCCGGCTCCTCTCCGACCACGCCGACGCCAAGATCATCGCCGGCGGGCACTCGCTGCTGCCGCTGATGCGACTGCGTCTGGCTCGGCCTTCGATGCTCGTGGACGTGAGCCGCCTGGAGGACCTGAAGTACGTCCGCGAGGACGGCGACCGGGTCGCGATCGGGGCCCTCACCCGGCACCACGACGTCGCGAACAGCGAGGTGCTCCAGGAGGTGTGTCCCATCGTGGCCTACGCCGCGAGCGGGATCGGCGACCCGCAGGTCCGCCACGTGGGGACGATCGGTGGTTCGGTCGCTCACGCGGACCCGGCCTCGGACATGCCCTCGGTCCTCCTGGCCCTGGGAGCCGAGCTCGCGGTCCGCGGGGCGGGAGGGGCCACGCGGACGGTGCCCGCGGCGGACTTCTTCCGTGGGCTGTTCGAACCCGACCTGGCGTCGGACGAGGTGCTGACCGAGATCAGGGTCCCCAAGACCCTCGGGCGCGGGTGGAGCTACTTGAAGTTCCACCGGCGGGCCCAGGACTGGGCGCTCGTCGGCGTGGCGGCGCTCACCGGGAACGGGGGGCCGGCGGTCGCCCTCACCAACATGGGCGATCGGCCGCTGCGGGCCACCGGCGTGGAGGAGGCCCTTGCCGGTGGGGCAGACCCGGCGGCCGCCTCCGGGCGCGCTGCCGAGGGGACCAGCCCTCCGAGCGATACGTTCGCGAGCGCAGAGTACCGTCATGAGCTGGTGAAGGTGCTCGTCCGGCGGGCGCTCGAGGAGGCGATGGCGCGCTAGGCGAGGAGCGGCCATCTGTGGAGATGGTGTTCGGCTGAGCGCCGAGCTTTGACGCTCCGGACCCGGTCTGCCTAGATGAGGGCCATGCTGGTCGCGGCGCTCCGAGCAGCGCGGCTCGACGTCGGTCAGTGGTTCGACGACCACGGCATCCCGGTGATCATCGCCCTCGCCACGGCGATCGTGCTCTCGATCGTGCTCAAGCTCGTCGTCCGACGGTTCCGACGCAAGCTCGAGGGCAGCACGCTCTCGACCCAGGAGCTGAACCTCCAGCGGATCGCCACCCTCACCGGTGCGCTCTCGACGGCCGGGGTCGTCCTGATCTGGACCGTCGCGATCCTGGTGATCCTCGGGAACCTGAACGTCACGCTCGGCCCGTTGCTCGCCTCCGCGGGCGTGGTCGGCGTCGCGCTGGGGTTCGGCGCGCAGTCGATCGTCCGCGACACCCTGTCCGGGTTCTTCATCCTGCTCGAGAACCAGTTCGGCGTGGGCGACGTGGTCGAGCTCCAGACCACGGCGAATCCGGTCACGGGGAAGGTGGTGGGCCTGACGCTGCGGGTGACCACCCTCCGCGCGTTCGACGGCGCGCTCCACCTGGTCCCGAACGGCAACATCCAGCTGGTGAGCAACAGGTCCCGCGGCTGGGCCCGGGCGATCGTCGACGTCCGAGTGGCCTACGGGGAGGACGTGGACCGCGTCCGGGGGCTCCTCGACGAGCTGTTCGAGGAGCTCCGGTCCGACCCGACCCTGCGCGACTGGATCCGCGAGGGCCCGAGCGTGCTCGGGGTGGACCAGATGGCCGACTACGCGCTGGTGATCCGGGTGATCGCCGACACCCGCCCCTCCAAGCGCTGGGACACCGAGCGTCAGCTCCGCGAACGGATCGCTCGCCGTCTCGACTCGGAGGGGATCAAGGTCCCGCTGCCGCCCACCGTGCTGCCCAGGTCAGGGGAGCCGACCCCGTAGGCTCGCACCGGACCCCACGCTTCCGGCTACCCTGCACGGGATGAGCGGTCTGCCCTTCGACTCGGTGGAGGAGCTGCAGGAGGCCCTGGTCCGCGAGCACTACCTCGCCGACCGCGGGCTGGCCACCGCGATCTACCTCGCGGTCTCGCTGGACAAGCCGTTGCTGCTCGAAGGCGAGGCCGGGGTGGGCAAGACCGAGGTCGCCAAGGTGCTCGCCTCGCTGCTGGACCGGGAGCTGATCCGTTTGCAGTGCTACGAGGGTATCGACGCGTCCCAGGCTCTGTACGAGTGGAACTACTCCAAGCAGCTCATCGCGGTCCGCGCGATGCAGGACGTGACGGCCGAGGCGCACGTGCAGGACCTGTTCGGCCCCGAGTTCCTGGTGGAGCGCCCCCTGCTCGCCGCGATCCGGGCGGGCAGCCGGTCCGTGCTGCTGGTGGACGAGCTGGACCGCGGCGACGACGAGTTCGAGGCCTTCCTGCTGGAGATCCTGTCCGAGTTCGCGGTCACGATCCCCGAGATCGGGCGGATCGCCGCCGAGGAGCCCCCGGCGGTGATCGTGACCTCGAACCGGACGCGCGAGCTCCACGACGCGCTGAAGCGTCGGTGCCTGTACCACTGGATCGACCATCCGGCGGTCGATCGCGAGGTGCAGATCGTCCGCGCCCGCGCGCCGGAGGTCCCCGAGGCGCTCGCCCGCGACGTCGCCACGGCCGTGAACCGGCTCCGCGCGTTCGACATCGCCAAGCGCCCCGGTGTGGCCGAGACGATCGACTGGGCTCACGCCCTGGCGTTCCTCGGCATCGATCGTCTAGACCAGGAGACCGCGGCCGCCACGCTCGGGTCGGTGCTGAAGGACCACGACGACCAGCAGCTCGCCGCCGAGCGCCTGGCCGAGGTCGTGGGCGATGGCGGGTCCTGAGACCCGGGCGCTCGACCGCCTGATCGGTTTCGGCCGCGAGCTGCGCCGGCGGGGGCTCCCGGTCGGGACCGGTCGGATCGTGACGTTCTGCCGCGCCACGGCGGCGCTCGGTCCCCTGGACCGGACCGATCTGTACTGGGCCGCGCGCTCGTCGCTGATCTCGCGTCCGGAGGACCAGCAGGCCTTCGACGAGGCGTTCGAGCAGTGGTTCCGCCGGGGGATCGGCGTGGAGCTCGACCTGCCCGTTCCCGCCACCGAGGCGCTCGAAGGTGCGGAGACCGAAGAGCTCCCGGACGGGTTGGTGGTGGAGGAGGAGCGCGTCGTCGCCCGCGAGTGGCGTGCGATCCGGGACGAGGACGAGACCGAGGGAGAGGCCGCCGTCCGCCTGATCGCTAGCGCGGTCGAGGTCCTGCGCGAGAAGTCCTTCGGCGAGCTGACGGACGAGGAACGCCTGCGGGTCGCCCATCTGATCCGACGGCTCTCGGTCCTGGTCCCGATCCGCCGGACCCGCCGCTTCCGGCCGGCGCCGACGGGTCCGCGGTTCGACCTGAGGCGGACGCTGCGGCGCTCGTTGCGAACCCAGGGGGAGCCGTTCCATCGATCGTGGCGCGATCGCGGGAGCCGCGCGCGCCCCCTGGTGCTGATCCTGGACATCTCGGGCTCGATGGCTCCCTACTCGCGGGCGCTGCTGCAGTTCGCCTTCGCGGCGATGGCGGCCGGTCGGAAGGTCGAGGTCTTCTGCTTCGGGACGCGGCTCACGCGGGTCACCCGCACCCTGCGGACCAAGGACCCGGACCGCGCGATCCACGATATCGGGCGACAGGTCGCCGACTGGGAGGGCGGCACGCGGATCGGGGAGTCGCTCAAGAGCTTGCTCGAAGGGTGGAGTCAGCGGGCGGCGCTCCGGGGGAGCATCGCGGTGATCTGCTCCGACGGGCTCGAACGCGGCGAGCCGGGTCTGCTGCGGGAGCAGATGGCCAAGCTCCGTCGTCTCGTCCACCGGATCGTCTGGGTCAACCCCCTGAAGGGCAGCCCTCGGTACGAGCCGCTGGCCCGGGGGATGGCGGCGGCCCTGCCGTCGATCGACGTGTTCCTCCCGGGGCACAACCTCGAGAGCCTCGAGGACCTGGCGCGCGTGCTGGGCGACTGAGCCGCGGCCCTCGCACCACCTTGACGCGACCCTCGGACGAGGGATACACCCTGTCCATCGTGGCCGGGAGCGGCCGGCGAAGGAAGGGGGCCCCATGGCGACCGATCTGTCCGTGTCCGTGGAGGATCGCCCGGGTGCGCTGGCGTCGATCGGCGAGGCTCTCGGCAACGGGGGGGTGAACATCTTGGGGCTGGCCGCGCTCGGCGGTCACGGCGGTGGGCACGTCCACCTGCTGGTGGAGGATGGTGAGGCCGCCCGCTCTGCGCTCGAGGCGGCCGGCTCCGCCGTCGAGGCCACGCGCGAGGCGGTCGAGATGGACGTCGCCGCCGAGGATCGCCCGGGCAAGCTGGGCGAGCTCGCCGGGAAGGCCGCCGACGCCGGCGTGAACCTCGTCGCCTGCTACGTGGCGATGGGTTCGCGCCTGGTGTTCGTCGCCGACGACGCGCAGGCCCTCCGGGGGGCCCTGGGCCGGTAACCGGTCGTGGGGGACCGTGGCTCTCCGGGGCTCAGGTGACCTCGCGTTCCTCCTCTCGCTCGGGAGCGAGACGGCGGACAAGCGGTCCCGGCTCCCACGGCGTGCCGAACACCGGAAGGACCCACCGGTCCAGGCCGATGTATCCGGCGTTCCGCCAGGCCAGGATCAGTAGCACCTCGAACAGGAAGAACATCGGGTTCACCCCAGCCGAGCCCGCCAGCCCGAACGACATGGTCAGCGTGCCGCCGAGGAACGCCGCGATCCCGGTGAACAGACCGAGGATCAGGAGGATGCCGATCGTGAGCTCACCGACCGCGATGAGCTTGGCCAGCCAGGGATAGGCATCGCTCGCGATCCACCTCAGGAACGCCGCGTACCAGCCGTAGTTGACCGGCGGGTGGTCGCCCTGGGTGAGCTCCGTAGAGGCGAAGGTGGCGAACCCCCGCAAGGCCTCCCCCGAGGACATCCAGGCGGGATCGTTCACCTTGTCCCACCCCGATTGGGCCCACTGGTAGCCGAAGTAGACCCGGACCACGAGCCAGATCCACGCCGCCCCAGCCGAGGCGAAGAGCCAGCGCGAAAAGCCCGGCTCCTCGAACCGCAGCGCGTCGGTGGCCATCGGTATCACTTCCCTTCCGCGGGTCGATCCATCCATCCTGCCGCGCCGGTGCGCGGATCCGCAACCATCCGACCGTGGGTTAGGGTGGATGGGCGGAGCTCGCCCGGTCCGGCGACGAGTGGGGGTATGGGATGAAGTCGGATCGAACGCACGGCGATCACAGCGAGGGGCATGTCGAACACGCCCAGCACGCCGAGCACCGACCGGAGCCCTCGGCCGACGAGCACGCCGAGCACGCGGAGCACGCCGAGCACCGACCGGAGCCCTCGGCCGACGAGCACGCCGAGCACGCGGA
>CAZXFA010000027.1:24014-35165 GCA_964640085.1 uncultured Actinomycetes bacterium
AGCACGCCGAGCACCGACCGGAGCCCTCGGCCGACGAGCACGCCGAGCACGCGGAGCATCGGGGGCACGACCGGCACGCCGGCCACTCCGTCGAGATGTTCCGCAACCGGTTCTGGGTCTGCCTGGTCCTCACGATCCCGGTCCTGATCTACGCGGAGGGTCTGTGGGAGTTCGTGGGCCTGGATCCGCCAGACCTTCCCGGCGGACGCGGTGTCTCCTTCGTGCTCGGCACGGTGATCTACCTGTACGGCGGGATCGTCTTCCTCCGTTCGGCATGGGGGGAGCTCCGGGCCCGGATGCCCGGGATGATGACCCTGGTGGCGCTCGGCATCACGGCCGCGTACGCGTGGAGCGTCGCCACCACGTTCGTGGTGGAGGGGGAGGGCTTCTATTGGGAGCTCGCCACCTTGGTGGACGTGATGCTGCTCGGCCATTGGATCGAGATGCGCTCGATCGGTCGGGCGCAGGGGGCGCTCGCCGAGCTCGCCAAGCTGCTGCCCGACACGGCTGAGCGGTTCGCCGACGGCTCGACCGAGGAGGTGGCGGTGTCAGAGCTCGCGCCGGACGATCTGGTCCTCGTCCGACCCGGCGCGCGCGTGCCGACCGACGGCGAGGTCGTGGAGGGCACCTCGGACGTGAACGAGGCCATGCTCACCGGCGAGTCCAAGCCGGTGGGCAAGGAACCGGGCGACGAGGTGATCGCCGGCACGGTGAACGGGTCCGGCGCGCTCCGGGTCCGCGTCGTGCGGACCGGCGACGACACCGCGCTCGCCGGGATCATGCGTCTGGTGGCCGACGCCCAGGCCTCGAAGTCGCGCGCCCAGGCGATCGCGGATCGGGCGGCGATGTGGCTCACCTACATCGCGATCGGTGCGGGGAGCGTGACCGCGCTCTCGTGGGGCTTGCTGGCGGCCGACCGCGGTGCGGACTTCGTGGTCGAGCGCGCCGTCACCGTGGTCGTGATCGCCTGCCCGCATGCGCTCGGGCTGGCGGTGCCGCTCGTGGTGGCGATCTCGACGAGCCTGTCGGCGCGGAACGGGCTCCTGGTCCGAAACCGCTTGGCGCTCGAGCGCGGCCGAGACATGGACGTGGTCGTCTTCGACAAGACCGGCACGCTCACGCGCGGCGAGCTGGGGGTCGTCGGGGTCGCCGTGGCCGATGGCCGCTCCGAGCGGGAGGCGCTGACGGTGGCCAGGGGGCTGGAAGCGAACAGCGAGCACTCGCTGGCCCGCGCGCTCGTGGAGGAGGCCGAGCGACGGGGCGTGGAGCCCGCACGCGTCGAGGGCTTCGAGGCGCTCAAGGGGCTCGGGGTGCGCGGGAAGCTGGACGGACGGGAGGTCCATCTGGGCGGCCCCCGGATGCTCGAGTCGCTAGAGGTCCGCCCGCCCGACGATCTCGAACGCGAAGGTCGGGAGTGGGCCGGAGAGGGCAAGACGGTCGTGCACCTGATCGAGGACGGCCGGGTCACCGCCGCCTTCGCGCTCGCCGACGTGATCCGCGACGAGTCGCGCGAGGCCGTCGACCGGCTGAAGGAGCTCGGGGTCCAGGTGGCGATGATCACCGGCGACTCCGAAGACGTGGCACGGTGGGTGGCGGCTGAGCTCGGCCTGGACGAGTCCTTCGCCCAGGTCCTGCCGGAGCACAAGGCCGAGCGCGTCAAGGAGCTCCAGGGACAGGGCCGCGTGGTGGCGATGGTGGGGGACGGCGTGAACGACGCACCCGCCCTGGTGCAGGCTGACGTGGGGGTGGCGATCGGCGCCGGGACCGACGTCGCGATCGAGAGCGCGGATGTGATCCTGGTCCGCGACGACCCGCGCGACGTCGCGCGCGTGATCTCGCTGTCACGGGCCACCTACCGGAAGATGCTCCAGAACCTCGCCTGGGCCACCGGCTACAACGCGATCGCCCTACCGGTCGCGGCCGGCATCCTCGCGCCGATCGGGGTGGTGCTGCCTCCGGCCCTGGGGGCGCTGCTGATGGCGGCGAGCACAGTGATCGTGGCGATCAACGCGCAGCTCCTGCGGCGGGACCGGAGCGTGGCGGTTCCCGCAGCGGCCTGAGACGCTTCAGCCGGCCGGGACCCGGTCGAGGATCTCGACCGGGTGCAAGACCTCGAGCGTGGAGCCGATCGCATGCAGCCCGGCCCGGATCTGCATCGTGCATCCGGGGTTCGCCGAGGCCACCACGTCGGCCCCGGTCGAGGCGATCGCCTCCGCCTTCTCGCGCATCAGGGCTTCGGACATCTCGGGCTGGGTCACGTTGTAGAGGCCGGCGGCGCCGCAGCAGCGATCGCCGTTCGGGATCTCGACGATCTCCACGCCGGGGATCTGCCCCAACAGAGCGCGGGGCTCTGCCTTCAGCTTCTGGACCCGCAGCGCGTGGCAGGCGTCGTGGTAGGCGACGCGGCCGAACGTCGCACCGTCGCCCGGCTCGCGGATCCCCTCGTCGTGGAGGAAGGCCATCACATCGCGGACCTTCGACGCGAACGCGTTCGCCTCCGCTCCTCCGAGGAGGTCGTCGACCTCGCTCAGATGCGCCCCGCAGCCGGCCGCGTTGACGATCACCACGTCGGCCTCGGCGAAGGCGCGGAGGTTGCGTTCGGCGAGCCGCCGCGCCCTCCCGAGGCGCCCGTTGTGCGCGGCGAGCGCCCCGCAGCACACCTGCCCGCGCGGCACGAGGACCCGCCATCCGTTCCGGGCCAGCACCCTGATGGTCCCTCGGTTGACCGGACGGAACCACCGGTCCTGGACGCACCCGGAGAGCAACGCGACCGTCCCGCGCACCTCGCCCTCTGGCTCGGTCACGCGCGGGAGACGACGGAACAGCTCGTTGCGACGGGGGATGAGCGAGCGCGCGCGCCTCCCGAGGAACGGCGTGGCGAGCGGCTGGAGCGCCGCGGCGAGCCACAGCAGCTTCTTCCGCGGCAGCGCCACGTCCAGACCGAGCCAGCGGACGAACCGCGCCCGTCTCGTGCGGAGCGGCTCGATCTGGACCCGGGCGCGCTCCATCATCCGACCGAACGGGACGTGCGACGGACACACGTCCTCGCACGCGCGGCACGCGAGGCAGAGGTCCATGAACCCGGCGAACGTGGGATCGACCTCCCCGCGCCCTTCGGCGACGGCCCGCATCGCGTTGACCCGCCCGCGGGGTGAGGCGGACTCCTCCCCGGTCAACCGGTAGGTCGGGCAGTGGGGCAGGCACAGACCACAGTTCACGCAAGTGGCCAGGTCGTCCTCGGCCGGCGCCTCGAGGCCGGGATGCCATCGGGGTTCCAGGCCGGGGACGGGCCCGATGAACCGAACGCCGTCGGGCATCTCGGCGCCGCTCGGGGTCCACTCGCGGCTCGGCATCAGATCCCTCCCCAGCCGCGGCCCGGCGCGAGGACGCCGTTCGGGTCGAGCGCATCCTTGAGGCGTCGGTGGACCTCGGGGGCGGGGATGGGGTCGTCGCCGAGCCCGCCCGGCCCCCGGACGACGGGTGCGATGCCACCGGCGGAGCGCGCGGACGAACGCAGCGCCTCGAGCTCCTCCGGGGCGTCGAGCCCCGCCCACAGGATCCCTACGCCGGCGAGCGCCCCCCACGCGCGGCCGGTCGTGAGCACCCCGAGGCGCGACGGCGGGACGGCGGCCTCCACCACCAGCGGGTGCTCCTCCCATGGCCTCGAAGGCGGGAACGGCTCGTCGTCCACGACCTCCCGGGGCCGGCCCGCCATCTGGGCGGCCGCCTGCTGCTCGCCGACCTCCGCGTGCCAGCCCTCGAGCCGCAGATCCACGCCGTCGGGAGTGGCGAGCACGCCGGCCGCGGCCGGCACCGAGCCCAGCACCGCCTCCGCGAGCTCGAGGCCGCCGTCGAACCGCAACGTGCGGTCCGCCTCCGGGATCGGTCGCACCTTCAGCGCCACCTGCACGATCACCCCAAGCGTCCCGAGCGAGCCCGTCACGATCTTGTGGATCTGGTACCCGGTCGCCTGCTTGACGGTCCGCGCACCGCTTCGGATCAGGCGCCCGTCGCCGGTGACCATCTCGGCTTCGAGCACCGTGTCGCGCACGGCGCCGACCTTCAACCGTCTCGGCGAGCTCGGGGCGGCCGCGATCACGCCGCCGACCGTGGCGTCGTCGGGCCCGTCAACCGGCCACTCCTGGCCGCCCTCGGCGAGCACCCGCCGGAGCTCGCCGAGGCGGATGCCCGCCTGGACCACCGCCACCATCTCGGCAGGGTCGTACGTCACGACGCGGTCGAGCTGCGTCGTCCACAGCTCCGCGTCGACGTCGGTCGGGTTCCCCTTGTCGATGTGGCGGCGGCCTCCAACCGCCAGCAGGCGCCTGCCATCCGCGTTCGCCGTCCGCACCGCCTCGACCACGTCGGTCACGGTGTGCGGGTGGATCAGATCCACGCGCCCTCCGGCAGGTCGGCCGCCGCGGCGGCGGCGTCCTGGCCTCGGGCCGTCGCGAAGTCTCCGCACCGAGCGCCGGAGGGCAGCACCTTCTGCGGGTTCATGAGGCCATCGGGGTCGAACGCCGAGCGCACGCACGCCTGTGCACCGAGGTCCTCCGCCGTGAACACCAGCGGCATAAAGTCGCGCTTCTCCAGTCCGATGCCGTGCTCGCCGGATATCGTGCCGCCCGCGTCGACGCACATCCGCACGATCTCGTCCGAGGCGGCCAGGACACGCTCGAGCGTCCCCGGGATCCGCCGATCGAACGACAGCAAGGGGTGCAGGTTCCCGTCTCCGGCGTGGAAGACGTTCGTGACGACGAGGTCGTAACGATGGGCGATCGCGTACACGCCGGTCAGGATCTCCGCCAGACGAGTCCGGGGGACCGTGCAGTCGTGCAGGTGGTAGTGGGGCGCGATCTTCGCCACCGCGCCGAACGCGGACTTGCGGCCCTTCCACAGCAGGGCCCGTTCGTCCTCGTCGGCCGCGACGCGGATGCTGCGAACCCGGTTCGCGCGCGCCGCCTCCTCGACCGCGCGCGCCTGCGCCCCGACGGCGGCCGGCATGCCGTCGACCTCGACGATCAAGATCGCCGCCGCGTCGGTCGGATAGCCGGCGTGCGCGAAGTCCTCGGCCGCGATCACGATCCCCTGGTCCATCATCTCGACCGCGGCGGGGACCACGCCCGTGGCCAGGATCGCCGAGACGGTCTGCGCGCAGTCCTCGACCGCCCCGAAGTCCAGGAGCATCGTGCGGACCTCGGGCGGGAGCGGCATGAGCCGAACGCAGACGCGGGCCACGACGCCGAGCGTCCCCTCCGAGCCGATCACGACCCCGCGGAGGTCGTACCCCGCGCCCTCCGGACCCTCCGAGCCCAGTTGGTGGATCCGGCCGTCCGGCAGGACGACGTCGAGGGCGAGCACGTGGTTCGACGTGACGCCGTACGCGAGGCAGTGCGGCCCGCCCGCGTTGGTGTTCACGTTCCCGCCGATCGAGGAGGTCTGCTGCGAGGAGGGATCCGGCGCGTAGGTGAACCCGTAGGGACGGAGGGCGTTCGCGAGGTCGAGGTTCGGGAGGCCGGGCTCGACCCAGGCCAGGCGGTCCTCGGGGCGGACCTCGAGGATCCGCGTCATCTTGGACGTCACCACGACGAGCGCGTCACCGATCGGCGTCGAGCCGCCGGCCAGCCCGGTCCCCGAACCGCGGGGAACCACGTGCAGACCGTGCTCCACCGCGACCCGCACGCAGGCGACCACCTCCTCGAGCGAGCGGGGGAGCACGACGAGCGCGCATCCGCCCTCGACCATCGACGCATCGCGCGCGTACAGCCGCAGCGCCAGCGGATCCGCCAGGACCCCTTCGGGTCCGAGCGCGTCTTGGAGCGCGCGCCGGGCGGCCTCGACGTCGGCCATGGATAGCCTCAGGCTAACGCGAGGAGAGGGTGACGGCCGTCAGGCGACGCGGCCGGGCGCGCCCTGGGGGGTGCTGATCGCCAACCCCTGGCGGGTCCACTCTTCCAGGCCTCCCTCGAGGTTGTGCGCTTCGAATCCGCGGGCCTGGAGCATCAGCGTGGCGAGCTCGCTCCGGTTCCCGGACCGGCACACCACAACCACGGGCTTGTCGGGATCCAGGTCACCGGTGGCGCCCGCCATGATCGTGTTCAGGGGGATATGGATCGAGCCTTCGATGCGGCCGGCGACCCACTCGTAGGGCTCACGGCAGTCGACGAGCTGGATCTCGCCGAGCCGCTCGTGAACCCCGGTGGGCGTGGTGAGGTCGCCCATGCATCGAATCCTACCAACGCGGTGCGGTAACCCGGGGTCAGGCTCCGAGGGCTCGCTCGAACGCGGAACGGGTCCCCTCGTCGAACAGGACGAACCGCACCACCTCGACACGTGTGTCCGCGTCCCGCACCGCGTCGATCGCCACGGGGGCTGCGAGCTCGACCGGGTAGCCGAACACGCCCGTCGAGATCGCGGGGAACGCGACGCTGCTCGCGCCGAGCTCGTCGGCGACCCGCAACGACGCCGTGTGGCAGGAGCGCAGCAGGCCGGACCGGTCCTCCGACCGCGCATACACGGGGCCCACGGTATGGATCACCCACGTCGCCGGCAGTTCGCCGGCCGTGGTCGCCACGGCCTCCCCGACGGGCAGCCCGTCGGGGTAACGCGTCCGGCGGAGCTCACGGCACTCGGCGAGGATCGCCGGGCCGCCGCGGCGATGGATCGCGCCGTCCACCCCGCCACCGCCGAGCAACGTGGAGTTGGCGGCGTTCACGATCGCGTCCACCCGCTGTTCGGTGATGTCCCCCCGGATCAGCTCGATGCGCGGCGCCATGGCCTCATCGTAGTCTGGTCGAGCTCATGTCCCGTCGCCGCATCGCGCTGACGCTCGACCGCCTCGAGGCGGTGATCTTCGACATGGACGGCGTGATCACGGACACCGCCTCCGTGCACGCGGCAGCCTGGAAGCGCCTGTTCGACGCTCACCTGTGGGAGCGATCCGAGCGAACGGGGGAGTCCTTCGTGCCCTTCGACGCGGACGAGGACTATCGCCGGTACGTGGACGGGAAGCCACGCTACGATGGCGTCCGGAGTTTCCTGGCGTCCCGGGGGATCGAGCTGCCCGAGGGCGACCCGGGGGACCCGCCCGACCGGGAGACCGTCTGCGGCCTTGGCAACCGGAAGAACGAGCTGTTCCTCGAGAATCTGCGGGAGCACGGTGCCGAGCCGTATCCGTCGACCGTGCGCCTCCTGCACGAGCTGTCGGGCCGAGGCGTGAAGACCGCCGCCATCTCGGCCAGCAAGAACATGTCCGAGGTGCTCGAGGCGGCCGGGGTCGCCGACCTGTTCCCGGTGCGCGTGGACGGCGTGGTGGCCGCGGAGCTGGGTCTGCCGGGTAAGCCCGATCCAGCGGTGTTCGTGGAGGCGGCCCGGCGATTGGGGATCGACCCCTCGCGCGCCGCGGTGGTCGAGGACGCGCTGTCGGGGGTGGAGGCGGGTCGGCGCGGCGGGTTCGCGCTCGTGATCGGCGTGGATCGGACCGGGGACTCGGACGGGCTCCGGGCGGCCGGGGCGGACGTGGTGGTAGGCGATCTCGGCGAGCTCGAGCTGGAGCCGGGGAGGTCGAGCATCCGCGACCTGCCGCTGTCGCTGGAGCGGGAGGGCGAGATCCGCGAGCTCCTGCGGGATCGGCGGCCGGTGGTGTTCCTGGATTACGACGGGACCCTCACCCCCATCGTCGAGCGCCCCGAAGACGCCCTGATCCCCGCGTCCACCCGCGGGGCCATCGAGCGTCTCGCGACGCTGATCCCGGTGGCGATCGTGAGTGGGCGGGATCTCGCCGACGTCCGAAGGATGGTCGGCGTCGAGGGCATCGCGTACGCGGGGAGCCACGGGTTCGACCTGGTACGGCCCGACGGCTCGACCGACCAGCGGGCCAGGGAGTTCCTCCCGGATCTGGACGCCGCCGAGCGCGAGCTGAGCCCCCGCCTGGAGCCGGTCCCCGGCGCGCGGATCGAGCGCAAGCGCTTCGCCGTAGCCGTGCACTTCCGACAGGTGGCGGAGGGATCGGTCGCGCAGGTGGAGGCGGCGGTGGCCGAGGTCGCCGCGGCTCATCCGCGGCTGCGGCGGACCGGAGGGAAGAAGGTCTTCGAGCTGCGTCCCGACGTCGACTGGGACAAGGGCAAGGCGCTCCTGTGGCTCCTCCAGGCGCTCGGCCTGGAGGGGTCCGAGCAACTGCCGATCTACCTCGGCGACGACGAGACCGACGAGGACGCCTTCCGAGCGATCGGGGAGCGTGGGCTGGGCGTGGTCGTGCGGGGGGAGGGCGACGACCGCCCGACGCTCGCGCGGTACGCCCTCCGGGATCCCGACGAGGCACGTGCGTTCCTCGAGCTCCTCGCCGACCAGGCGTCCGGGAAGGCCTCCACATGAGCGAGTGGTCCCTCGTCTACGAGGACTTCCTGCCCGAGCAGGAGGGGCTGCGCGAGGCGCTATGCACGCTCGGCAACGGGATCTTCGCCACCCGAGGCGCAGCCCCCGAGTCCTCGGCGGACGACGTCCACTACCCGGGGACCTACGCGGCCGGCGTGTACGACCGCCTGCGGACCGAGATCGCCGGGCGGACCGTGGAGAACGAGGACCTGGTGAACCTGCCGAACTGGTTGAGTCTCACGTTCCGACCCGAGGGCGGGGACTGGCTCGATCTGCGCGAGGTCCAGCTCCTCGCGTTCCGCCAGGAGCTGGACCTGCGGACCGGCCTGCTGCTCCGCTCGTTCCGCTTTCGCGATCCGAGCGCCCGGACCACCTCGGTGACCGAACGTCGCATCGTCAGCATGGCGGAGCCGTACCTGGCCGCCCTGGAGACCACGGTCCTCCCCGAGGATTGGTCCGGTCCGCTCGAGATCCGATCCGGCCTGGACGGGACGGTCACCAACTCGGGCGTCGCGAGGTACCGGAGCCTACGTGGCGACCACCTGATCCCGTTGGAGGCCGAGGCGATCGACGAGGAGACCGTGCGGTTGGTCGTGGAGACGCGCGACTCCCACGTGCGGATCGGCCTGGCCGCTCGCACCCGTCTGCTCCGCGACGACGAGCCCTTCGACGCGGAGCGCACCGTGGTCCGCGACGGCGGACGGATCGAGCAGGAGATCGGCGTCGACGTTCGGGAGGGCGAAGGGGTCACCGTGGAGAAGGTGATGGGCCTGGTCACGCAGCGGGCGCAGGCGATGTACGAGCCGGGGGAGAACGCCGACAAGCGCGTCGCGCGCGCCGGCGGGTTCGATCGATTGCTCGAAGGGCACGAGCTCGCGTGGCACCACCTGTGGGACCGGTTCGACATCCGGATCGAGGGGTCGGAACGGGCGCAGATGATCGTGCGGCTCCACCTGTTCCACCTGCTCCAGACCGTTTCCACGAACTCGATCGACCTGGACGTGGGGGTCCCGGCTCGGGGGCTCCACGGCGAGGCGTACCGGGGTCACATCTTCTGGGACGAGCTGTTCATGTTCCCCCTGTTCAACCTCCGCCTGCCGGCGCTGACCCGGACGCTCCTGAACTACCGGTACCGGCGCCTCTCCCAGGCCCGGTGGGCCGCGGCCGCGGCCGGGTACCGGGGCGCGATGTACCCGTGGCAGTCTGGGAGCGACGGCCGGGAGGAGACCCAAACCTTGCACCTGAACCCACGCTCGGGGCGGTGGCTCCCGGACAACTCCCAGCTCCAGCGGCACATCAACATCGCCGTGGCCTACAACGTCTGGCAGTACTTCCAGGCCACCCAGGATCTGGATTTCCTCCGCTTCCGTGGGGCGCCGATGCTGATCGAGATCGCGCGATTCTTCGAGAGCATCGCCGCCTACGATCGGGCCTCCGGCCGGTACGAGATCCGTGGGGTGATGGGTCCGGACGAGTACCACGACGCCTACCCGGACCGGGAGGAGCCCGGCCTGGACAACAACGCGTACACGAACGTGATGGTGGTCTGGCTACTGTGCCGGATCCTCGAGCTGCTCGATCGGCTCCCCGATCATCACCGCCAGGCGCTCTGGGAGACGCTCCACCTCTCACGCGAGGAGCTGGACCGGTGGGAGGACATCAGCCGCGCGATGGTCGTCCCGCACCACGACGGGATCATCAGTCAGTTCCAGGGGTACGAGGATCTGAAGGAGTTCGAGTGGAACGCATACCGGCGGAAGTACGGGGACATCCAACGGTTGGACCGGATCCTCGAGGCCGAGGACGACACCCCCAACCGCTACAGGGTCTCCAAGCAGGCCGACGTGCTCATGCTCTTCTACCTCCTGTCGGCCGACGAGCTGCGCGAGCTGCTCGAGCGCCTCGGCTATGAGCTCCCCCCCCAATCGATCCCGCGCAACGTCGACTACTACCTGGCGCGGACCTCGCACGGGTCGACCCTCTCGCGAGTGGTGCACTCCTGGGTGGTGGCCCGCTCGGACCGCGAGCGCTCCTGGGAGCTGTTCACCCAGGCGCTCGAGAGCGACGTCGCGGACATCCAGGGTGGGACGACGCCGGAGGGCATCCACCTCGGCGCGATGGCCGGCACCGTCGACCTGCTCCAGCGGGGCTACACGGGTCTGGAGATCCGGGGCGACGTCCTGTGGTTCAACCCGGCGATCCCCGAGGAGCTCCAGGCGCTGGAGTTCGAGATCCACTACCGGAGCCACCGGCTGCAGCTCCGGATCACGCCGGAGCTCCTGCGGCTCAGCACGATCCCGAGCGACGTCGCCCCGATCCGGGTCGGCTTCCGGGAGGAGGTGGTGGAGCTCCAGCCCGGTTCGGTGCAGGAGTGGGCCCTGTCGGAGTAGGCTCCGTCAGCCCATCGTGCCGAATAGCCGCTCGCTATCTTGCCGCCGGCAGAGCTGCGTTTCCGGCGTCCGGGTCTACGCGTTCGACCGGACAGCTCACGTCGAGCGCCGGGTTCGGCGTGAGGGTCACGATCCGTGCCTCTCCTGGAGCATGGTCCAGCCGCCCTCGTCGAGATCGGTCCGTCGAGCCTCCCCGAGCAGTTCCCGGATCATCGAGGCGATCCGTAGCAGCTTGGCGGGATGATCGACCGTAGCGGCGAGCTGCCGGGCGACCTCCGGCCTCGCTCCCGCCGTGCGATCCGGACCGCTCCATGTGAGCCCGGTTGCCTCCATCGCTCTCACGGGCGGCACCTCCAAATCAGTGGATCGGCAGGCTCGTCCGTCCTCG
>CAZXFA010000028.1:0-19889 GCA_964640085.1 uncultured Actinomycetes bacterium
GAGCCTGATGGTGAAGGCTTCGCCCCCGGTCTGACGCGGAGATGCAGCATCGGCGACGCGAGCGATACCAGGAAGGGTATCGGCGGTCGCCTGGATGCTTCGCCGGCGGCGAGCGATGCCGGACGTGGCATCGCTCGCCGCCGGAAGGTCGAATGCGACCTCGGGAGCGAGATCGGTCGGCTCGTGGAGGTGCGTGCTACTCGAGGTACCCGAGGCCGCGGAGGTGCTCCTCCATCTCGTCGGCCTCGGTATCGCTGACGGTCTCGTCCTTGTCGAGCGGCCCGGTCATGCCCGGGATCGTGACGACGGGCTCTTCCCCCTTGGTGACCTTCGCCTCCGATCCGACCACCTCGTGCAGAACGCGACCGGTGTGCTCGATCGAGGCGGGCGCGTCGAGCGCGGCCAGGATCGTGGGAGCCATGTCGATCAGCAGCGGCGGCTGCTCGAACGGCTTCACGTTCGGGCCGACCGCGACGATCACGCCCTCGGGCCGGTGGTCGCCCGAGATCCAGTCCGCGTCCTCGAGCGCGGATTTCGCGTGGGTTAGCGAGTAGCCCACCTCCGGCTCCATCAGGATGTCCGGCGCCGTGTCCGCGTACTTGCCCTTGAAGATATCCTCGCGCTTGTAGATCGCCTTGACGGGCTTGCGGCTCGTCTTCGGGTCGATGAACGAGGCGAGCGCGTCCATCACCTGGTCGCGCACCTGCTCGAAGTCAGCCTGGTCGACGATCCCGTCGGGCTCGCGCCCGGCGAGGTTCACAGAGACGCCCTCGCCGGTCGAGCGGATCGTCGTGTACGCCTTCGACTTCGACCAGTTCACCGACTGCGGGAGCGAGACCTTCCCGTGCAGGCCGAGCAGGTCGTAGACCTTGCGCGCGACCTTACGCACCGGCCCCCACTGCATCGGGCCGAAGACCACGTTCGACGCGCTGAACTCGAGGAACCCGAGCCGCTTCAGCAGGTGGTCCATGTGGATCGTGCGCGTCACCGACTGGAACCCGTGATCGGAGATGAACAGGATCAGGTCGTCCTCGCGCGTGCGCGAGACGAACGAGCCGATCGCGTCGTCGAGCTGCTTGTAGACGTCGCGCACCTTCGCGCCGAGCGCGGTCTTCGAGTTCCGCTCGTACTCCGGGTGGTCGGGCGAGACGTGGTTCGAGAGCGCGTGCTGGGTGCGGTCGACCGAGACCCACACGCTGGCCATCAGGTCCCAGTCGGTGTTGTCCATCATCCACTCGGTGGCGCGGATCCGCTTGCCCGTGATCTCGAGCGCCTCAGCCAGGTACGGCTCGGGCCGGTTCCGGTAGGTGGTCCAGGACATGCCGTTGATCACCCACGGCACGCCGGCCCTCTCGAGCTGCTCGGGCAGGTCGGCGGGGTGGGTGTAGGTGCGGCCCTTCGGCAGGACCCCGCCGGCGACGACCTTCCCCTCGATCTCGGGCGGCGGGAACATCAGCGGCACGTCGGCGTAGACCCCGACCTTGCCGGCCGCCGAGAGGTCCTCGACGAACGTGCGCTCGCGGATCGAGCGGTAGGTGACCGGGTACTGCTTGTGGGTCCCCGGGACGGTCTCGAGGATGTCGTAGACCCCGTGATCGGCAGGGTCGACCCCGGTCAGGAACGACGGCCACGCCGCCCACGAGTGGGTCGGCACGGTCGAGCGCAGGACCTCCCGCTGCCCCCGGTCGATCAGGGCCTGGAGGTTCGGCAGGTCACCCCGCTCGAGCAGGGGGTCCAGGATGCGCCAGTCGGCGCCATCCCATCCGATGAGCAGTACTCGCGGCATGGATATCGGTCCTCACCAGGGGTTTCGGGTCCGGGGAAGTGTACCGAAGGCTCTGGGGTCAGCATCAAGGGAATCCACACAATGGCGGCATACGAGGGTTCACGAGTGCGGCAGCTCGCACGGGGGTTGGCGAGCGAGAGAACACTTCGCGAGAGTAAGGGCGCCAGCCGATCTCAGCGTTCGTGAGTCCTTGCCCAATGGAGCGAAGGACCTCGAGCTCGCGCTCGCTGAGCAGCTCCGCGCGCTTCTGGAGCGCCACATCGGTGGGGTGCTGGGCGACGAAGCGCGCGATGATGCCGCGGGTCACCCTCGGCGCGAGGAGGGACTCGCCGGCCGCCACGACGCGGATCGCCTCGACGCCGTCGAGCTTGGGGATCCGCAGGTCCATCAGCACGACGTGCGGCCCGATGTCATAGTGAGGACGCCGAGCGGTGGGGGACGATGGACCGCGACGATCCTGCCTACAAGGGCCAGGTTGGGTACACGCGCTTCCTCCTCGCGATCTACGACCCTTGGGTGATCGGGTTCATGGCCCGGGCGGTGTGGCGCTGCCCGATCCCGCCCGTCGTGGACCGGTATCGCCGACACCTGGGCCGCCGGCATCTCGACGTCGGGCCCGGCACGGGGTACTTCCTCGAGCACGCAGCGCCGCCTCCCGGGACCGAGATCACACTGCTGGACCCGAACAGGAACGTCCTGGCTCGCTCGCGTCGCCGGCTGGCGGCGATGAACCCGACGACGATCGAGGCCGACGTGATGAAGCCCCTGCCCGGCGACGGGCGTTTCGACTCCGCCGCGCTCAGCTTCGTGCTCCACTGCCTGCGCTCGCCGATGTCGAACAAGGCCGTCGCGATCCGGAACGTGGCGGACGTGCTCGAGCCCGACGGCGTGCTGTTCGGAGGCACGGTCCTGGGGCTCTCGGAGCGGCACTCCCTGCCGGCTCGCGCCGTCCTCCGCGCCTTCAACCGGAAGGGCGACTTCGACAACCGCGAGGACACCGCGGACGGGCTCCGGTCAATCCTCGAGGAGTCGTTCACCTCGGTCGAGGTCGACGTGGTCGGCTCGACCGCGCACTTCACGGCGATCGGCCCGCGCGGGACCCGGTAGCCGACGCCCAGCGACCCGGGGGGCCACCGTCGAGAGCCATTCGCGGGTTGCGATCTTGGTCGCCGGATGGAACGATCCGAGCCTGCCATCGCGCGAGGGAGGGTCGATGGATCGTGTCGCCACGACGCATGACATGCCGGAGGGCACGGTCGCGTCGACCGATCGTCCGCCCTTCCGCACGGTCCTCGGGCTGGCCCGGTACCTGACCGTCTGTGGGATCGCGGGGATCGCCGCCGGCATCGTGGCGGGTGGGGCGGGGGCGCGCCTGTTCATGCGGATCGCCGGCGCCGCCGGGGGAGAGGGCGCGGGAGGCGCGACCACCGAGGCGGGGTTCACCGTGGGCGAGATCACCCTCGGTGGGACCCTGGGCCTGATCGTCTTCGTCGGGATCTTCGCGGGGATCGTCGGGGCCGCGCTCTACGTGGTGTTCCGGCCGTGGCTCTCCTGGGCGGGCCCGTGGCGGGGCGTCGCGTTCGGGATCGTCCTGTTCGCGGTCGGGAGCGCGACGTCGGACGTCATGAACCCGGACAACTTCGACTTCGTGATCCTCGGCAACGAGGCCCTCATCGTCGCGATGATCGTGGCGCTCTTCGTCGGCTTCGGCGCCCTGATCGATCCCGTCGCCGGGTGGCTGGACGGACGGCTTCCCCAGGCTGGGCGCAACCCGATCTCCTTCGGCTGGTACGGCGTGTTCGCCATCCTCGGTCTGGTGCTCGGCACCGCCGCGTTGGCGACGTCGATCTTCACGGGGTCCGCGTGCGACTGCGACCCGCCGATCGTCGCCTCGATCTTCATCGCCGTCGCGGCCGCCGGAACCCTCGCGTGGGTCGCCTCGGCCTTCTCCGGTTCGGATCGGCTCCCCTCGATCGCACGGCTCCTGGGGTCCGTTGGGTTGGCCGGGGCCGCGGCGGCCGGGCTCGTGCGAGCGATCGGCGACGCCGTCCTCGTCCTCCGGGGCTGACGGTCGGCACGGCGCGCTCCCAGGCCACGCCGTCGCCCGGGGGCGATCGCTCGGACATCTCCGAGGTCCTCCCGCCGTGGTCGACCGATGCGGCGTTCAGGGTCGAAGGACCCTGCTCTGCCCGGTGACCGGGCCCCAGGCTGTCGTCCTCGGGAGAGGAGGAGCCATGGCGGGCAACAAGGCGCGCCTACCACCGCGGTGGTTCGTCGTGACCTTCTGGCACGTGCACCGGTGGTTCGTCCGGGCCACCGGGAGGCGCAAGGGGCTGTGGGCCCCGCGTCCCGGGAAGTGGGGCGCCCTGCGACTCACCACCGTCGGTCAACGCAGCGGGGAGCCCCGGAGCGTCATCATCGGCTACTACGAGGACGGCCCCAACCTCGTCTCGATGGCGATGAACGGCTGGGGTGCGGCCGAGCCGGCCTGGTGGCTGAACCTGCAGGCCCACCCGGAGGCCGTCGTCGAGGTGGCCGGTGGGGGTCCACGCGAGATGGTCGGCAGGGCTGCGAGCGGCGAGGAGCGCGAACGGCTGTGGCAGCGTTGGCGCGAGATCGACAAGAACCTGGACGCATACGCCGCGCGACGCCCGCGGGAGACGGCGGTCGTCGTCCTCGAGCCGCCCCAGCGTTCGGGTGGGCGTTGACTCCGCAAGGACGCGGGCCTAGCGTCCGCCGATCCGAGCCGACGGAGATGGATGGTGAGACGCGGCTTGACGATCGCCGTCGCCACCGCCCCGGTTACGGCCGCCGCCTTCGTGTCGCTTCCCGGCGGGTTCGCCCCGTCCTACGGTCTACGCGGAGGTACGGGGTCCGGGCCCGAGCTTCGGCCAGGTCCACGCGTAGTAGGTCACCCCTGCCAGCAGCGCGACCTCTAGGACGCTGCCGAAGACGTAGTAGTTCCACTCCCCGATCGCTCCGGCGGCGATCGTCACCCCGTAGATGCTGGCCAGCGCGATGTTGGCGACCCGGCTGATCCTCGGTGACAGGACGAGCGTGCCGAACAGCATCACGCTGGGGATCACGATGTAGATCGTGGTCGCCAGCAAGAACGTCTGGTCCACCGCGAACCCACCGACCTCCCCGGCATCGATCTCCGCCCGGACATCGGCTCGATACAGGCTGAAGAGGTCGACGTAGGCGAAGACGAACAGCGTCGCCGTCCACAGCGCCGAGATCTTGCTCCTCACGCTCACGGGGGCGGGCTCGAGGCGGTCGCGCTCCACCCGCTCGGGCTCGACCCCGGTTCCGGCCCTCGTCGTCTCCTCGGTTCGGCCAGTCACTTCTCCCCCTCCTCCTTCGGTGCGGGATTACTTAGTAATCCTACTGATTACTTAGTAAACTCGTCAACCGGCCATGCGAGGAGATGACGTGTCCCCCCGTCTGCCTCTGACCAAGCGGCGGGTCCTGCTGGCCGCCGTCGACCTGGCCGATCGAGCCGGCCTCGGCGCGCTCACGATGCGACGTCTGGGCGCCGAGCTCGGCGTCGAGGCGATGTCCCTCTACAAGCACGTGGCCAACAAGGAGGAGATCCTGGACGGGATCGTGGACCTCGTCATCAACCAGATCGAGATCCCGAGCGAGGGGGAAGGTTGGAAGGCGGCCATGCGGCGTCGGGCGATCTCGGCGCGGTCGGTGCTCGGGCGCCATTCGTGGGCGATCGGGCTGATGGAGTCACGAGGCACGCGGGGACCCGCCGCCCAGCGTTACCTGGACGCCATCCTCGGGAACCTGCGGACGGCAGGCTTCTCGATCGAGAGCGCCGCCCACGCCTTCTGGCTGCTCGACAGCTACGTGTACGGACACGTCGTCCAGGAGACCAGCCTGTCCTCGAGCATGCCGGAGGAGACGACGGGATCGGCGCAGTCAAACCCCCCTGAGACCGCGATGGACGAGTATCCGCATCTCCTCGAGCTGGCGGAACACGCCCCGAGCGTCGGATTCACCTTCGATCGGGAGTTCGAGTTCGGCCTCGGCGTGATCCTCGACGCGCTCGGGAACATCGTGGGCGCTCCCGGGCAGGCCGATCGAGCGCCCGGATCCGGGGCAGCAGCGGTCGGCGAGATGTCTCCCCCGCCGGGGACGCAGACGCCAGCCGGACGAGACTCGCCTCGTCGTCGAGGGAGCCGGGGACGATGAGCCCGGCCTCGTACCCGAACGCCACGGCCTGGGCGCGGTCGCGGGGGTCAGTCCCGGGACGGGTTCACCCATCCGTCGTTCGGATGATTCCGCGCCTCACGGGCGTCGGCCATATAGTGGGCCGTCACGACCGACCACCCGGCGGGAACATGCAGCCAGCGGCCCAACCGACCTGCTTCCTGATCGCCGACATCTCCGGGTACACGGGCTACCTCGCCGGGGTCGAGCTGGAACACGCGGAGGACATCCTCACGGACCTCCTCGGGGTCATCGTCGCCGCGCTCCGGCCGAGCTTCCAGCTATCCAGGATCGAGGGCGATGCCGCGTTCATGTTCGCGACGCTCGAGGACATCGATGGATCGATGCTCCTCGACACGATCGAGGGCTGCTACTTCGGGTTCCGCCGGCGCCGCCGCGACATCCGTCAGGCCACGTCGTGCGGGTGCAGCGCCTGCCGGCAGATCCCGGATCTCGACCTCAAGTTCGTCGTCCACCACGGCCCCGCCGTGATCCAGACCGTCGCCGGGAGCCAGGAGCTCCTCGGGATGGGTGCCATCGTCGTCCACCGCCTCCTGAAGAACGAGGTCGTGGAGCGGCTCGGGATGAGTGCCTACGCCCTCATCACGAAGGACTGCCTCGACGTCTCCGACATCGACCCGGCCGCCCTCGGCATGAGCGAGCACATCGAGACGTTCGAGAAGATCGGCGACGTGCGAGGTTGGGCGCACGACCTGGAGCGCCGTTGGCAGGAGGAAGAGGCGCGTGCCCGGGTCCGCGTCGGGCCCGAGGACGCCCTCCTCACCCTATCGGTGCAGACGAGCGTGCCCCCCCAGGTGGCGTGGGAGTTCCTCACCAGGCCCGGACAGCGGATGACGTGGCAGCCCTGGGTCACGGAGGTGACGATCGAGGGAGCCACCGGGGGGCGGCGCGGGCTGGGTTCGGCGAACCACTGCATGCACGGCAAGGATGCGGTCGTCGAGCAGATCCTCGATTGGCGACCGTACGACTACGTCACGGACCGGACGATCCTCGAGACTCCGGGCGGACCGGTGAAGGTGCTCCACACGATCGACCTGCAGCCGAACGCCGCCGGCACCACGATCCACTTCCGGTTCGGTGCCCCGGAGACCCGACGGGAGGCGGAAGCCATGGAGGCGATCGGGCCGGCGTACGGGGAGGCGCTCCGCGGAAGCCTCCCCGCCCTCACCGCGCAGCTCGAAGCGGCCCTGGCGGCCCATGACGCCGAGCGGGGTCCCGAGCCCGAGCTGCCTGTCCCCAGGCCGGACGGCCTCCTCTCCTGACCCAGGGCCTGGTCTCCGCCGGCCGACGGGCGGGCCCGCTGTGAGAACGACGGAACTACATCTCGAGCTCGCGGGGCTGTGGCTCGTTCGCGCGAACGTTCTCCTGCGCGAGCCGGGCGGTCTCCTCGATGCGCCGGGCGCGCGTCTCCGGCCTCTTCGCCGAGTCGATCCAGTGCAAGATCATGCGGCGGGCCGACGGCGGGAACGCGTCGAAGTGCCTGCGCGCATCCGGGTACGCCCTCATCGCCTTCGCGAGATCCGCCGGCACCTCGAGCGACCGGCTCCGGTCGAGCTTCGACCACGAGCCGTCCGCCTTCGCGGCCTCCATCGCCGCGAGCCCGGCCGGGGCCATCCGTCCCTCGGCGATCAGGCGCCCGACGCGGCGCTTGTTCGACTCGGCCCAGCCGCTCCCCGGCTTCCGCCTGGTCATCCACTGCTTGTAGCGACGGTCGTCGAGGCGGTTCGCCTTCGCGTCGATCCAGCCGAAGCACAGCGCTTCCTCGACCGCCTCCTCGTACGTCACCGACGCGAGGCGGCTCCCCTTCTTCCCGATGATGAGCCACACCCCGTCCGAGGAGGCGTGATGGCGTTCGAGCCATCGCCGCCATGCGGCGCGGTCTTTCGCGATCACCTCGTCGGCCGCCATGGCCGGCAGTGAAGCACGCCCATCCCGGGTCGTCACCGGCCGAGAACGCCGGCGTCCCGTGGATGGCCTCCCGCACGGCGCCGGTCGGAACGTCAGCGCGATCTCGTGGTCAGCAGCTCGACGCCGGCCATCACCATCGGCGCGCCGATGAACAGGAACAGCATGGACATCGCGAGCGGCATGCCCACGGCGATCAGGACGATCGCGATCACCACATCTGTCAGATCGGGACGGTCGTTCACGGTCTGCCCACCTCCTCCTTCCACCAGCCGATGAGCGCGCGCGCCACGAGGTCCGGGGCGCGCGCCATCGGCACGTCGTGGCCGCCGTCGACGAGCAGCAGCTCCGCATCCGGGAACCGCTCCCGCCACCGCTCGGGCGCCCGCTCCGAGACGGCAGGGCTCTCCGCGCCGAACACCAGCAGCACGGGCGCGCACCGCAGGCCCTCCCTCCGAGGGAGGGTCCATCCGGATGTCTCCACGGCCGCGAGACCGCGGATCCGATCGGGCATCCGGGCGGCGGCCGCGAGCCCGACCGGCCCGGCCACCCCGTGCACGATCAGCGTGACGTCGCGCAGGTCCAGTCGCCGGACGAAGGACACGAGCACGCGCGCGGCCTCCTCGACGCCGGGGCGGCGGAGGTCGGTCACCGTGGACCGACCCGTCCCCTGGAGGTCCACGCCCACGCAGCGGAAGCTCTCACGCAGTCGGACGATGACGTCGCGCCACAGGAACGCCTCCGCACCGTCGCACACCAGCAGGAGCGGGGGTCCCGCGCCCTCGTCGACGTGGTGGATCCGATGCCCGCCGATCCGGGCGTATCGGCTCGCGAACGGGAACTCCCCGAACGGCATCCATCGCGGCCGGCCACCGGGGGCATCGGAGACCTGCGGGCCGACCCCGACCACGTCCTGGTCCACCATCGGATTTCTCCTTCGGGTCCTCACCAGACGAGACGGGGCACGCGGCGCCCGTGTGACACCCGGCGAGAGATGTCACGGGACGGCGTCCTGCCTCGTCTTGGAGGAGGATGGAGATCCGTCAGAGGTGGGGGACGCGCGTGGCCGAGCTGTACGAGGAGCTCCGACCGCTGATGTTCTCGATCGCCTACCGGATGGTGGGAAGCGTCAGCGAGGCCGAGGACATCGTCCAGGAGGCGTTCCTGCGGTTCCATCGCGCCTCCGCCGAGGGGCAGCAGATCGACGCGCCCAAGCCGTTCCTCTCGGCGATCACGACCCGCCTCGCGATCGACCACCTGCGATCGGCCCGGGTCCGCCGCGAACGGTACGTCGGGACCTGGCTCCCGGAGCCGCTGCTCACCGAGACCGAGCCGGATGCCGCTGGGCACGCCGAGATGGCCGACTCGCTCTCGATGGCGTTCCTGGTCCTGCTCGAGAGCCTGACACCGGTCGAACGGGCCGTGTTCCTCCTCCGCGAGGTCTTCGACCACGGCTACGACGAGATCGCGCGGATGCTCGGCAAGAGCGAGGCCAACTGCCGCCAGATCGCCCTCCGAGCGCGGCGCCAGGTCGAGGCCCGCAAGCCGCGCTTCGAGGCCTCCCGCCGGCGCCGGGACGAGCTCGCACGGCGGTTCTTCGCGGCCGCCGAGCGAGGCGACCACGCCGCCCTGCTCGAGATGCTCGCCGAGGACGTCGTCGCCTACGCGGACGGCGGAGGCAGGGCCCGTGCGTTCCCGCGGCCGGTCCACGGCCGAGACCGCGTGGGCCGGCTGCTGGGGGGCGTCGGCGAGTCCGCCGGGGTGGCGTTCGTGCGCTGGCGTCACGCCGAGATCAACGGGCAGCCGGGAGCGCTGTTCCTGGACCGCGAGGACAAGGCGGTGCTGATCGTGGCGCTCGACATCGCCGAGGGCCGGGTGCAGACGATCCGGGCGATCACCAACCCCGACAAGCTCCGCCACCTCGTCTCGGCGCGCCAGGCCGGCTGAGACCCCCGGGCCGCGGCGCGTCAGGCATCATCAGACTTCAGCTTCCACCCGAGCGGCCCTCCATGGCACCATCGGCCGGATGGACGGAACCGAGACGCCCTCGGCGACCCTCGACGAGGCCCGGGCGGCCGTCGTCGGTGGGGCGTGGCGGCGGGCGCACGAGCTGTTCGCGACCGCCGCAGCCGAGCGTCCGCTCGATGCCCAGGACCTGGAACGGTTCGCGAAGGCCGCGTACTGGATCGGCAAGGCGAACGGCTCCATCTCGATCCGGGAGGCGGCCTACGAGGCCTTCGTCTCGGCGGGCGACGACGCCGGCGCGGCGCGGTGTGCGCTCACGTTGCAGCGTCAGCACGTCTCGATGCTCCAGGACTCGCTCGCGGCCGCGTGGCTCGCGCGGGCCGAGCGCCTGCTCGCGGGGATGCCGGAGTCCGTGGCCCACGGGTACCTGGCCATCGCCCACGCGGACGCGGCCCGGGCGCGAGGCGACCTGGTGGAGGCATCGAACCTGATCGTGCAAGCCGTCGAGATCGCGGGGCGCTCCGACGACCGCGAGCTGGCGACGTGGGCCCTCATGCGGCGAGGCATGTTCCTCGTGGACGCGGGCCGGGTGGACGAAGGGTGGCCGCTGCTCGAGGAGGTTGCCGGGGCGGCGACGGGTGGCGAGCTCGGCTCGTACACGACCGGCGCCGTGCTGAGCAACGTGGTGAGCGTGCTGTGTGACCTGGGTGACTACCGGCGTGCCAGCGAGTGGTCCGACGCCGCGATGCGGTGGTGCGAGCGGCAGGCGATGCGCGGCTTCCCGGGCATCTGTCGGGTGCACCGCGCGACGGTCCTCCGCATGCTCGGAAGGCTGCGGGAGGCGGCGGAGGAGGCGCGGGCCGCCCGGGCGGAGCTCGGGGGCTTCAGCCCGGCCCACGCGGCAGCGGCGCAGCACGAGCTGGGTGAGGCACAGCTCCGCCTGGGCGAGCTGGCCTCGGCCGAGGAGTCCTTCCGACAGGCCCGCGAGCTGGGCGAGGATCCCCAGCCGGGACTCGCCGTGCTCCGGCTCCTGCAGGGCGACCCCGAGGCGGCCGCGTCCGCGCTTGGCAGGAGCCTGCAGGTGGCGGCGTTCGATCGTTTCGCGCGAGCCCGGATGCTGCCGGCGCAGGCCGAGATCGCCCGGGCTTCGGGGGACGCCCAGACCGCCCGCGCCGCCCGGGACGAGCTGGCGGAGATCGCCGATCAGGCAGGGTCTCCCGCGATCCGGGCGGCGAGCGCCTGGGCCGCGGGCATGGCCGCGCTCCTCGAGGACGACGCGGACGGGGCCGCGGGTCACCTGAGCGACGCTCGGAAGCGATGGGTCGAGGTCGGGACCCCGTACGAGGCGGCGAAGGCGCGGGTCGCGCTCGCCGAGGCGCACCTCGTCGGCGGGAACGAGGAGGCGGCAGCGACCGAGCTCGACGCGGCGCGGACCGGGTTCGAGCGCCTCGGGGCGCATCTTGACGCCCGACGGGCCGCGGAGCTCCGCTCCCGGATCGGGCACGAGGCGGCGGCCCGGGAGATCCGGACGTTCCTGTTCACGGATATCGTCGGCTCGACCGCGCTGATCGAGGCGATCGGCGACGAGGCCTGGAACGACCTGCGCCGGTGGCACAGCGAGGCCCTCCGATCCTCGTTCGCGGAGCACCGCGGTGAGGAGATCGACCATGCGGGGGACGGGTTCTTCGTCGCCTTCCCCGACCCCGCCTCGGCCGTCGCCTGCGCGATGGACGTGCAGCGTCGGCTCGCCGCGCATCGCCGGTCGCAGGGGTTCGCGCCGCGGGTGCGGATGGGCCTGCACGCCGCGGCGGCCACCCGGGACGAGACCGGGTACACGGGGTTGGGGGTGCACGCGGCGTCCCGGATCGGCGCCCTCGCCGGGGGCGACGAGATCCTCGCGAGCGCCGAGACCCTCGTCGGCATCGCCGACGCGCAGACGTCCGACCGGCGGATCGTCACGCTGAAAGGGATCGTCGAGCCCGTCGAGGTGGTCTCGATCGACTGGCGTTCTCCGCAGGATTGAGATTCCGGTGCCCAGTGGCCCCCGCGCCGCGTTGACCGGCCCATCGGCGCCAGCGCAGAATCGACGTTCCCGCAGGTCATGCCCCGACGATGGGAGGGAGGCCGGGTATGGCACAGGAGCACCCGGGCGGCACGGAGGGCCCCGAGGACCCGGGGGGACGCATACGCGGCCCACTGGTGGACGGCTGGGCGCGCGACCCGGAGCGGTTGCCCCCCTTCGTCAGGCCGGTGGCTGACTTCGTCGCCCGGATCCGCGCGACGGTCCACACGAAGCTCCTCGCCGGCTTCCTGGTGATCGCCGTGCTCCTGGTCGCGATGGGGATCATGAGCATCCTCGTGATCAGGCAGATGAACGAACAGGCGCACCGGCTCGTCGACCTGCAGGAGCAGAGCGACGTCGCTCGGCAGGCGATCTACGCGGTCACCGCGCAGAGCCACTACCGGGCGATGGCGCTGATCACGCTGGAGGACGTCTGGAACGACAAGATCGTGACCGCGAAGGAGAACTTCGTCGCGTACGTGGACCGATTGGCCGAGACCGGCGGACCGGCCGTGCAGGAGGTCGTCGATCGGCTGCGGGCGATCGACCAACGCTTCGATGCGGCGGGCGCCGAGGTGCTGGGGCTGTACGAGGCGGGCGACGTCGAACGCGCGGTCGACCTGCACATCTCCGCCGAGCACGAGATCTCCCACGAGCTCGAGGACGAGCTCAACCTGCTGATCGGTTCGATCGGAGATGGGATCGGCGCCGCGTCCCTGGAGCTCTCCTCACTCCACCGCTTCCTGCTGATCGCCGTCGTGATCTTCTCGGGCGTGAGCCTCCTGATCGCGCTCGGTCTCGGCGCGGCGCTGTCCTGGTCGCTCATCCGCCCGGTGCGGAAGGTGGACCTGGCGCTCGCTCGGATCGCCGACGGCGACTTCGCGCAGAAGATCGAGGTCCCCAACCGCGACGAGTTCGGCAGGCTGACGACCAACCTCAACCGGACCAGCGGACAGCTCGCGAAGCTCTACCACGACCTCGAGGAGCTGAACCAGAACCTCGAGCGGACGGTCGAGGATCAACTCGGCCAGCTCCGACGGGCCGAGCAGCTCCGCCGGTACCTTGCCCCGCAGGTCGCCGACGCGGTGCTCAGCGGCGGCGCACCGGTGTCGCTGACCTCGACCCGGCGGAACCTGAGCATCCTCGTCGCCCACATCCGCGGGTTCATGTCCATGTCCGAGGGCATGGAGCCCGAGGAGGTGATCGACGGCCTCAACCAGCACTTCGCCCTGATGACCGACGTCGTCTTCCGGCACGGAGGCACGCTCGACAAGTACATCGGCGACGGCATCCTCGCGTTCTTCGGCGACCCGATCCCGTTCGAGGACCACGCCGAGCGCGCCGTCGCGACCGCGCTCGAGATGCGTCAGCGGCTCCGCGGGATCCGCACGCGCTGGTCGGTGGAGCGCGACGGCGGGCTGAACGCCGGGATCGGCGTCAGCACCGGCTACGTCACGGTGGGCAACATCGGCTCCGACACCCGGACCGAGTACACGGTGATCGGGAACCACGTGAACCTGGCGTCGCACCTGGCGCAGGCCGCCGGGTCCGATCAGATCCTGGTCTCCGAGCGCACGCTCGTCGCCTCCGCGATCAGGGAGCGGGTCGAGGCAACGGCGCTCGACCCCATCGCCGTGGAGGGCTTCCGCCATCCGGTGAAGGTCTTCGAGGTCGACGACGTGCCCGCACCGCTCCGCCGTCGCCTCTGAGGCGCACGAGCACGGCGTCCGTCGTGGCGGCTCACCGCGACGCCGTGCGTTCGCGGATATTATTCAGCCTGATGGTTGAACGTGCCGCGCTCCTGGACGAGGCGTACGGGGCGCTCTCGCACGAGGTCCGCCGGACGATGCTCGACCGGCTCCGAGAGGGCGATCTCCGGGTGACCGATCTCGCGGCGCCGTTCGACGTCTCGCTCGCGGCAGCCTCGAAGCACATCCGGGTGCTCGAGGACGCGGGGCTCGTCCGGCGGACCGTGATCGGGCGTGAGCATCGATTGGCGCTCGACGCGACCCCTCTGCGGCCGGCCGCGGACTGGCTCGAGACATACCGCGCGTTCTGGGAGGGAAGGCTCGACGCCCTCGAGCGGCACCTGCGCGAGGGCCAGCGCCGATGAGCCAGCAGTCCGGCGAGCTGGTCGTCGAGCGGGTCCTGCCCGCGACGCCGGAGCAGGTCTTCGCGGCCTGGACCACGCCCGAGCGGATCGCGGCGTGGATGAGCCCGGTCGGACGCGCCGAGGCCGAGATCGACCTGCGGGAGGGTGGCGCGTTCCGCGTGGTGATGATCGGCTCGGACTTCCACATCGAGCACGCGGGCACCTACCTCGAGGTCGATCCGCCACGGCGCCTGGTGTTCACGTGGGTCTCCCCCTACACCGGTCCCGAGCCGAGCCGGGTGACGGTTGAGCTTCGCCCGCACTCCGAGGGCACCCACCTGGTCATCACGCACGAGCGGCTACCCGACGACGTCGTCGAGAACCACCGCAACGGCTGGAGCACGATGCTCGAGCGCCAGGCTGAGCTCCTGCGCCTCGTCTGATCCCGAGACGGTCAGGCGGTGCGGCCGGGCCGCTCACCCCCCGCCGCCACCTCGCGCAGGACCTCCGCACGGACGCGCTCGAGGTCGAGCCCACAGGCGGCGAGGACCCTCGCCGCCGAGCACCCGTCGTCGCGGATCATGCCGAGGAGCAGGTGCTCGGTCCCGATGTACCCGTGGCCCAGGCGGATCGCCTCACGCAGCGCGAGCTCCAGCGCCTTCTTCGCTCCCGGCGTGAACGAGACGTGACCGACCCACCGATCGCCGACCGGCCACGCCCCCTGGTCGAGCGCGCCGGGGCCGAACGCTTCCTCCGCGATGCGCCGCACCTCGTCGAGGTCGACCCCCACGCTCCGCAGCGCGTCCGCGTCCTCGTCCGAGAAGCCGGAGCGATCGGGACCAACCGAACGGCGGACCTCCTCCCGAACCTGGTCGCGTTCCAGGCCGAGGGACCGCAGGACCCGCCCGCCGGTCGTCTCCGGCCCGCCCACCATCGCGAGCAGGACGTGTCCGGTACCGATGGTCCGATGGCCGAGCTCGCCGGCTTCCTCCCGGGCCCGCACGACGACGGAACGCGCGTGGACCGTGAACCGCTCGAACACCCGATCACCTCCTCCGGCCGAGGAGCCGGCCCCCGGCGTGCTTCTTGTGCACGGCCTGGCGCGTGACGCCGAGCTCGTTCGCGATCTCCTGCCACGACCAGCCCGCGCCTCGCGCGTTCCGGACCTGGAGCGCCTCGAGCTGTTCGACGAGCCTGCGGAGCGCGGCGACGGCGCGGAGCCCCACCCTCGGATCGGCGTCCCCGGCGGCCCCCGCGAGCTTGGTGGCCCGACTCATGCTGTCAAACTACGTTGACAAGAGCCTGGTTGTCAACCCCGTTTGACACGTGGCGGTCTGATCCCCGCGGCACCCATCGCAAGCCCCGGCTCACTGTACGGGCGTCACGGGTTCCGCGCCGGTCCCACCGTTCCCTGGGGGCTCCCCGCAACTCGCTCGACCACCTCCCCGAGCGCGAGGCCTTCCGCGACGAGTCCGGCCCGGTTCTCGACCCCCAGCTTGGCCAGGAGCGAGGAGACGTGGCTCTGCACGGTCCTCGGCGAGAGGTACAGCTCCTCCGCGATCCGGCGATTCGAGAGCCCCCGAGCCACCAGGGAGAGGACCTCGGCCTCCCGACCGGTGACGCCCGCCGTCCGGAGCCGCTCGGGCAGGTCGGCGCCGGGGCGCCGGGCTCGGGGTACGGGTGCGCCGAGCCCCCGGAGCAGCCGCCTCGTCCTCGCGGCGTCACTCTCCATGCCGCCGTGTTCGAACGTCTCGAGGGCCGACCGGAGCCGCGCGGGCGCCGCCTCCCCGCCGAGGACATCCGCGCCGAGCACGTTGGCGACGGCCACGTCCATGGCCGCCGATCCCTCGAAGGCCTGGGCCGCCGCCTCCAGGGCTTCGGACGATCCCTCCAGCAACGCCTCGCCGACCGCCAGCCAGAGCCGGTTCACGTACTGGCGCGACAGCGCGGGGGACGAACGGACCTCCGGCAGCGCGGCGCGGGCCTCGTCCACTCGGCCGGCGGCGACCAGCGCGCACAGCCAGAGGAACGGCGCCGGGGGAGGCACCGCCGACGGCGAGGCGTGCATCACCCGGGTCGCCTCGCCGAGCGCCGCCGCGGCCTCGTCGAACCGTCCCGAGCGAAGGGCCCACTCCCCGCGGATCCAGCCCCCGAGGATCTCGAGGTCCACGTCGCCGGGCGCGAGCTCCAGGGCCTCGGACACGTCCGCGTCCCCGGAACCGGACGCGACCAGGCCCCGGGCCCACCCCAGGGCCATCACCGCATGGGGCAGGAGGTCCAGCGAGAGCCGTCGGCACAGGTCGGCGGCCTCCTCGCCGCGAACGACGGCCTCGGCCGTACGGCCCCGGCGGCCGAACCACCAGAGCAGGCAGAGGTCGGCGAGGACGAGGGTGGCGAACACGCCGTGACGACCCGCCAGCTCGCGGGCCTCGCGCAGGTGGACGTCGGGCTTGCCCTCCAGGAACTCCAGCACGCCGAGCTCCATCAGGCCCTGGAGCTCGAGCGCCGTGAGGCCGGCCTCCCGGGCGGTCGCGATCCACCGCTCGAAGGCGGCCGCGGCCTCCGTTCCCCGCCCCTGCGCCGCGCGGGCTCGGCCGAGCGCATCGAGCGCGGAGCACACCACGCGCGGATCGTCCGGAGCTTCGCGGAGGGCGTCCTCGGCCCGTGCAACGGACTCCTTGAGCCGGCCCCGCCACAGCAGGATAAGGGCCGCGAGCGCATCCAGGCTCCCGGGCTCCGCTCCGGCCACTCTGGCGCGCTCGAGATAGGCCTCGGACTCCTCCAGCAGCCCGGCCGAGGCCGCGTGGCGCGCCATCCGCCCGAGCCGCTCCGGCGTTTCTCCCTTGATCTCGAGCAGCCCGGCATCCAGGCGCAGCGCCTCCTCCCAGCGGCCCTGCATCCCGGTCGCCTCGGCCAGGCCATCGCGCGTCGCGGCGGCAACGGCGGGATCGCCCGCCAGGGCCAGGGCTCGGCCGAGCGTCGCCTCGGCCGAGGCCGGCGTCTGCGCCACGAGGCTCCGACGTCCAGCCTCGAGCAGGAGCACGGCGGCTTCCTCCCCCGACCCTCCGGCCTCCAGGTGGTGAGCCCGTTCATCCAGCCAGGTCGGATCCGCGCCGTGCAGCGTCGCCATCGCGTCGGCCGCCGCCCGATGGACCTCCGCACGCTCCCAGCCGAGGACGGTCTGCTCGAGCGCCTCGCGGATCAGGGCGTGGCGGAATGCTGGGACGGACGCGCCGGCGTCGAGCAACCCGACCTCGATCCCCTCCGTGTATGAGCGAGCCACCTCCGCGGTCGAGGTCCCCGTGACGTGGGCCAGGAGGTCCGGGTCGGTGCGCCCAACGACCGCCGAGATCGCTACGACCCGCGCGGCGTCCTCGGACATCCGTGAGAGCTTCCGCCGCACCACCTCCAGGACGTCCCCGGACACCCCGATCGTCCCTTCGCCGGTCCATCGCGCCCGTCCGAACCTCATCTCAAGCGTCCCAGCCTCCAGATGCGCCTCGAGGAACTCCTCGACGAGGAGCGGGACACCGCCGGTCCGCTCGGCGACCTCCGCGACCAGCTCCACGGGGGGAGGCGCGTCCAGGATGGCCTCGACCAGCTCGCCCACGTCGGTGGCAGGGAGTGGGGCGAGGTCCAGCACCACCGCCTGTCCCCGCCCCTCGAGCGCTCCGGCCTCGGCGGCCACCGCCGCCCCCTCGGGGAGCCGGGCCGCGCCGATCACCACCAGGGGCTCGTTCGCCACGCTCGCCGCCGCGTGGTGGAGGAACGCGAGCGTCTCGGGGTCGGCGTCCTGGAGATCGTCGAGCAGGAGCACCGCGCCGGCCTTCGAGCCGATGTGGGCGAGCAGGCGGAACGCTCCCTCGTGCGCCAGGAGCCGAACCTGATCGGGCGTGAGGTCCGCCGCGGCCGGCGCCGGAAGCTCCGGCAGGACCTGCCGCAACCCGGCGGCGAAAGGTGCGAGCGCCGTCTCCGGTACCGGGTTCGACCGGACCCACTCCCGGAGGGCCTCGGCCAGCACGCCGAACGCCGGGGGCGCGCCCAGGGTCGCAGCCCCGCCGACCAGACAGGGCAGATCGCGCGTCCGGGCCTGATCCCGCGTCTCCCTGAGGAGCCGCGTCTTCCCCGAGCCCGCCTCGCCCAGGAGGAACAGGCAGGCGCCGCGCCGAGGGAGCTCGCGCAGGGCCGAACCGATCGCGGCCAGCTCGTCCACCCGGCCCACCACCACCGGCGAGCGCGCCGTGCGCATCCCAGAATCATGGGCGGGCGGCACCCCGCCGGCAAGAGGCCAGTGCTGGTCGAGAGCCCTCCCGCGGCGCTCCCTAACTTCCGTGCGATGGCGGATGTCCGCGACACCCCCCGCGCCCCACACTCGGCCCGGTGGAACGACCTGGATGAGGAGGTGGGACGATGTCGCAGACGAAGGAAGCGGCCGAGGAGCAGGCGACGGGTTACCTGCTGGAGGGCACCCTCCTGGAGGCCTGCTCCTGTCAGATCCTCTGCCCCTGCTGGGTGGGGGAAGACCCAGACGGCGGCGTGTGCTACGGCATGAACGCCTACTTCGTACGGTCGGGGCAGGCCGGCGGCGTGGACGTGTCGGGGCTGAACTTCATCACGATCAACCTGATCCCCGGCAACATCCTCGTCTCGGGCTCATGGAAGGTGGTTCACCTGATCGATGACCGAGCGACGGAGGAACAGCGGGAGGCGCTCCTCGCGGCGTTCCGTGGTCGGTTCGGCGGGCCCCTGGCGGACCTGTTCACGCTCACCGGCGAGGTGCTCGGCACCGAGGTGGTGCCGATCGAGCACGAGGTCGCGGGCGGCGCCGGGAGCCTGCGGGTCCCCGGGATGATCGAAGCCCGGATGGACCCCTACCGAGGTCCGGACGGATCGGTCACGACGCTGCGCGACAGCCTGTTCTCCTCGGTGCCCGGCTCGCCCGCCTGGGTCTCGAAGGCCTCGATCTACCGTGTGGAGATCCCGAAGTACGACGTGTCCTGGGAGTACGAGGGGCACAACGCGATCCAGGCCGAGTGGGAGACGGAGCACCGGCCATGATGGCGATGGCGGGGCCCCGGGCGCCGGTCCCCAGGGCCGTCCTCGGCGCGATCGCCGGCGCCTGGGCCCTCGCGCTCGGCCTCAGCGTCTCCGGGGCGTCGGGGGCGCTGCACCACCATGAGCTCGTCGAGGGCGGTCCACCGCTGTGGGTCGCCCTCGGACTGTTCGCCGTCGCGTGGCAGGTCCACGTCGCGGCGATGATGCTGCCCTCGAGCCTGCCGCTGGTCGCGATGTTCCACCAGGCTTCGGCTGCGCAGCCCTCTCCCGAGCGGGCGCGCCTCGCCTTCCACGCCGGATACGCGGCGGTGTGGACGGTCTTCGGGATCCTCGCGCTCGCAGCCGACGCCCTGGTGCATCGGACCGTGGAGTCGTGGGGATGGTTGGCCGCGCGCCCGTGGTTGGTGGGAGGATCCGTGCTCCTCGTAGCCGGGGCCCTCCAGTTCTCCAGGCTGAAGGACGCGTGCCTGCGCGAATGCCGACACCCGAGCGGCTTCCTCGTCCGCCACTACCGCCACGGGCCGGGCGCGGCGTTCGAGCTGGGCGCCCGCCATGGCGCCTTCTGCGTGGGCTGCTGCGCGGGCCTCATGGTCGTGATGGTGGCGGTCGGGATCGCGGACATCGCCTGGATGGCGCCGTTCGCCGCGCTGATGTACTTGGAGAAGGCGACCGCGTGGGGCCATCGCGTGGTCGCGCCCGTCGGGTTGTCGCTCCTCGCGCTCGGGGCGCTCGTCCTTGCCCACCCGCCCTGGCTGCCCGACCTCCTGGGGGCGTCCTGATGGATC
>CAZXFA010000028.1:19989-31974 GCA_964640085.1 uncultured Actinomycetes bacterium
CGTCCTTGCCCACCCGCCCTGGCTGCCCGACCTCCTGGGGGCGTCCTGATGGATCTGGGGGCGTCCTGATGGATCTGGGGGCGTCCTGATGGATCCTTCAGGCTCACACGGGCCCTCGCGGTGGAACTTGGGCCACACGCGATCGTGTTCCTGGCGTCGTCCGCCTCCGACTTCGTGACGGCGTGGCGCTGCGGGTCGACGGCGGTTACTCGATCGCCGACCGGCTCCAGGAGGACTGATCAGGAGTCGCCCGACCGACGGCCGGACCCCCTCCCGGTGCGAACGGGCCGACCGGCCCCTGATGGCCCCTCTCCACGTCGAGAGCATGGGTGGTGCTGGGAGGTGAGACCGATGAGGGCACTGCTCGTCTACGAGTCGATGTACGGGAACACGGCGAAGATCGGTGAGGCGATCGCCGAGGCCCTCCGCGAGCAGGGAATCGAGATGGTCTCGGGGCCGGTCTCCAGGATCGGACCGGAGGCGGCGGGCGAGATCGACCTGCTCGCGGTGGGCGGCCCCACGCACGTGCACGGGATGAGCTCGGCGAAGTCCCGGCAGAGCGCGGTCGACGACGATAAGAACACGTACGCAGAGCCGACGATCGCGCCAGGGCTCCGCGAGTGGATCGCCGATCTGACACCCGGGGATGGTCGGATGGCGGGCGCGTTCGACACGCGCATCGACAAGGCGATGTTCCTGACCGGCTCGGCGGCCAAGGGGATCGCCAAGCGACTCGGGCGGCAGGGGTTCCACCTCGTCCTCGGGCCGGAGTCCTTCCAGGTGACCACGGCCAACGAGCTCGTGGAGGGCGAGCTGCACCACGCGACGACGTGGGGGGTGGACCTCGCGCACGCCGCCTCGGCCCGCACCTGAGGGATCCCGGGATCGGCGGCCCGCACCTGACCGGATCCCGTACGGGCGCCCGGCGGACGGCCGCCGGTCGTGAGCATCCGCCATGATTGGGGCATGCCGGCACGGCTGACGCGCCGATCGCTCCTCGAAGCCGTCCGCGCCCTCGGGGCGGGCGACCCGGCGCTGGCGGCGTCCGTCGAGCGGTTCGGTCCGCCGCCGCTGTGGGCGCGCGAGGCCTCGTTCGCGACCCTCGTGCACATGATCCTCGAGCAGCAGGTCTCGTTGGCCTCGGCCCGCGCCGCGTTCGACCGGCTGCGGGCGGAGTTGGGCGAGATCACGCCCGCGCGCTTCCTCGCCCTCGACGACGGGGCGCTCCGCCGGATGGGGTTCAGCCGACAGAAGACCGGGTACGCGCGCGACCTGGCGCTCGCGATGACCGACGGGTTCGACCTCGCGAGGCTGGTGCGGCTCCCGGACGACGTCGCCCGCGTCGAGCTGATGCGGCTCCGCGGGGTCGGCCGGTGGACCGCCGACGTCTTCCTGACGATGTGCCTGCTCCGCCCCGATGTGTGGCCGCATGGCGATCAGGCGCTCGCGACCGGGGCGATGGAAGTCTTCGGGCTGGCCGAGCGTCCCACCTTCGATGAGCTGTCCACCCTGGCCGAACGCTGGCGCCCGTACCGGGCCGTCGGCGCCAGGATCCTGTGGCACCACTACCTGGGCGTGCGCGGCCGCGCCGGCTAGGTCGCGACGGGGCTGGTTCGCTGGGTCCCGCCTTCCTCTGGCCCCTCTTCGAGGAACCGCCGGAGCACGGGGGGAACGAGGCGATCCTTCTCGCGAAGGCCGGTCTGGCCCGATGGGTTCCGGGACCCTGCGTCGTCTGCAAGGGTGGCGATCGGATCCAACGGAAGGAGGGACCGGGAGCGCACGCTCACGGCGGGGCTGTTCATGTGGACGGGGTGGTCGAGTCACCGGATCGGCTCGTCTTGCCGTCCTCAGGAGGAGGTCGCGAAGGCCGCTGGCCAACTCGGACCCCCGCCCGAACGGCTGCTCTCGCTCACCACGGACCGGCCGAGGCGTAGGTTCCTCGCGTCGGATGTCGAGAAACGGCTGGCGGCTCCGACCATGGGTGAGCGCGCCACCACGGCGCGGGAGGAGGAAAGCATGAAGTACATGATCATGATGTTCGGGGACCAGGCCACGATGGTGCAGACCCGGACGCCTGAGTGGATCCGGGAGATGATCCGGTTCATGCAGGGCATCGACCAGGAGCTCCGCGACTCGGGCGAGCTGGTCGACTCCCAGGGGCTGGTCGACCCGACCCAGGCCAGGACCGTCCGGTTCGCGAACGGCGCCCCCGTGGCCACGGACGGCCCGTTCGCCGAGGCCAAGGAGTCGCTCGCCGGCTACTGGATCGTGGAGGGCACCGAAGAGCGGGTGCTCGAGATCGCCTCGCGCGTCGTGGCGTTCATCGAGGGGCCCGTCGAGGTCCGCCAGGTCGCGGACGCGCCGCCCGAGGAGTACACGAGCTGAGGAGACGAAACGATGCAGAAGATCACGACGTTCCTGTGGTTCGACCACCAGGCGGAGGAGGCCGCCGAGCATTACGTCGAGGTGTTCAACGGCCGTCCGGGCTCGCCGGGCACCTCCAGGATCACCGGTGTCTCGCGCTACGGCGAGGCCGGACCCGGTGAGCCGGGCTCCGCGATGACGGTCAGCTTCGAGCTGGAGGGCCAGGAGTACATCGCGCTGAACGGCGGCCCGCACCAAACGTTCAACGAGGCGATCTCGCTGTTCGTGCGCTGTGCGGGGCAGGAGGAGGTCGATCACCTCTGGTCCCGGTTCACCGAGGAGGGCGAGGAGAGCATGTGCGGCTGGCTGAAGGACCGTTACGGCCTCTCGTGGCAGATCGTCCCGAACCGGCTGTTCGAGCTGATCGGCGATCCCGAGCCCGAGCGGGCCAGCCGCGCCACCGAGGCGATGCTGAAGATGCGGAAGCTCGACATCGCCGAGCTGGAGCGCGCCGCCGAGGCCGCGTAGGGGAGGAGGTCGAGATGGTCCAGGCACGAGAGGTCCGCGTCGTCCTCGTCGTCGATGGCTACGAGGCCGCCGCCCGCCTGTTCCGCGACGTGTTTGGGCTCGAGGTGCTGATGGACCTGGAGGGGCAGGGCGGTCGGGGGCTCATCCTGAAGCTCCCGGCCGCCACCCTCGAGGTCGTGGACGCCGGCCACGACCGGTACGTCGACGAGCTCGAGGTCGGCCAGCCCCAGGACAACCGGGTACGGATCGCGGTCGAGGTGGAGGATCTGGCCGAGGCCGCCGAGGCCGTGCTCGGGACCGGCGCCCAGGCCCTCGCGGATCCGGTCGACACGCCCTGGGGGGATCTGAACCAGCGGTTCCGGCTGGAGGAGAGGCTCCAGCTCACGCTGTTCCAGCCGACGTGAGCGTCGAGGACCTCCTGCGCGAGCTCGCGCCCCGGGTGCTCGGCGCCCTGGTTCGACGGCACGGCGCGTTCGACGCGTGCGAGGACGCGGTGCAGGAGGCCCTGCTCGCCGCCGCGCGGCGGTGGCCAAGCGAGGGCGTGCCCGAAGACCCCCGCGCGTGGCTCGTGACCGTCGCGAACCGTCGGCTGATGGACGCGTGGCGCAGCGAAGGCGCGCGCCGTCGCCGCGAGGAGGCCGTGGCCGGGCTCGAGCCGCGCGGGGTCGCGCCGGTCCCCACCCAGGACGACTCCCTCACGCTCTTGTTCCTCTGCTGCCACCCATCGCTCTCGGTGCCCTCGCAGATCGCGCTCACGCTCCGGGCGGTCGGCGGGCTCACCACTGCAGAGATCGCGAGCGCCTTCCTGGTCCCCGAGTCCACGATGGCCCAGCGGATCGGCCGCGCGAGGCAGAGCATCCGTCGCTCGGACCTCGGGTTCGAGCTCCCCCCGCCGGCCGAGCTCGCCGAGCGTCTGGCCGCCGTGCTCCACGTGCTCTACCTCGTGTTCAGCGAGGGCTACACGGCGAGCTCAGGCCCGGCGCTCCTGCGGACGGACCTCACGACCGAGGCGATCCGGCTGACGAGGATGCTCCACCGGCTCCTGCCCCGCGAGGTCGAGGTCGCGGGTCTGCTCGCGCTCTTGCTGTTGACCGAGGCCCGCCGGCCGGCACGGATCGACGGGGACGGTCTGCCGGTCCCGCTCGCGGAGCAGGCCCGCGAGCGCTGGGACAGCGGGATGATCGAGGAGGGTGTTGCGCTGCTGCACCGGACGCTCGGTGCCGGCCCGGTCGGCCCGTACCAGCTCCAGGCGGCGATCGCGGCGATCCACGACGAAGCGGCCAGCGCCGATGAGACCGATTGGCCCCAGATCCTCGCGCTGTACGACGTGCTCGAACGGGTCTCGCCCGGCCCGGTGGTCACGCTGAACCGCGCGGTGGCGGTGGCGATGGTCAACGGCCCGCGGGCGGGCCTCGCCGTGCTCGGCACCCTCGAGGATGACGAGCGGATCGCGCGGACACACCGGCTCGAGGCCGTGCGGGCCCACCTGCTGGAGCTCGCCGGGGACCTGCCCGCCGCGCGCGAGGCGTACCTTGGGGCGGCGCGGCGGGCGGTCAGCGTGCCGGAGCAGCAGTACCTCGCCCTCCGGGCGGCCCGGCTCGGCTGAACCGGTCCTCCCCGCCCGGACCGCCCGTGGTACAACGGCGCCCGCACGCGAGGGGGGGAAGCACGGGTGGGCTTCGCGGCACGGCTCCTGGGGATCCGGCGCGGGGAGGGTCGCGCCGTCGCCCCCGTGGTCGTGCTGATGTTCCTCGCGGTCGGCGGGCTGACGCTCGGCGAGAGCGCGATCGGCGCGCTGTTCTTCGACCGGATCGGGCCCGACGCCCTGCCGCGCGTCTATCTGGCGCAGGGCGCCGTCGGGCTCGTGGGGATGGTGACGCTCACCGTCGCGCTCGGCCGGTTCGAACGGCATCGGGCCTACGTCGCGCTCCCGGCGCTCCTGGCGGGGGTGGTCGCGGTGGAACGCGTGATCGTCGTCGCGGACCCCGCGTGGATCTACGTGGCGATGTGGCTCACGGTCACCGTGGCCTACCTGTTCCAGGCGGTGTTCCTGTGGGGAACGGCCGGGCTCATCACCGACACGCGGCGGGCCAAGCGCCTGTTCCCGCTGTTCGGCGCGGCGACGATCCTCGGGGCGGTCGTGGGCGGCGTCGCGACCCGACCGCTCGCCACCGCGATCGGGGCGGAGAACCTCCTCGTCGTCTGGGTGGTCGTGCTCGTCACCTCGTGCCTCCTCGTCGCCGCGATCCTCGGCGTGCGTCGCGTCCGACCATCGCGGCGAGGACCTCGCGTGGCCGGACGACGGGTCCGGGTCGTCCGAAGCTCCGCGCTCGGCGAGCTGCGTGCGGGGTTCGGGTTCGTCCGGCGCTCGCCGCTCCTGCGCTCGATGGCCGTCGCCTCGGTCCTGTTCTCGCTCCTGTTCTTCTCCCTGTACCTGCCCTTCGCGCAGGCCGCGACGGCCCGGTACCCGGATCCGGCGGAGCTGGCCGGCTTCCTCGGCATCTTCTGGGCCGCGGTCACCGCCGCCGCCTTCCTCATGTCCGTGGCCCTCGCGAACCGGCTCCTGGGATGGCTGGGGGCGGCCGCCGTGATCCTGATCCTCCCGGTCCTGTACGCAGGGGCGTTCGGAACCCTGCTCGTCACGACGACGTTCCAGGCGCTCGTCGCGCTGCGGTTCGGCGTGAACGTGTGGCTCCAGGGGGTGACGTCCCCAGCCTGGGAGACGCTGGTGAACGTGACACCCGAGCAGCGACGGGACCAGACGCGAGCCTTCCTCAACGGCGGGCCCGCGCAGGCCGGCACGGCGATCGCCGGCGTCATCCAGCTCCTCGGCCAAGACGTCCTGTCGCCCCGGCAGCTCTCGGTGATCGGGCTGGTCGTCGCGGCGATCACGATCGCCGTGGCGTCGAGGATCCGGCGCTCGTACAGCACGGCGCTCCTCGATGCGATCCGCGCCGGACGGCCGGACGTGTTCGGGGGCGCGGTGCCCAACTCCCCGATCCGGGTCCGCAGCGACGCGCAGGCGTTGGAGCTCGCGACGGGCGCGTTGCGCGATCCGGATCCGCGGACCCGACGCGTCGGCGCCGAGCTCCTGGCCGGGGCCGACGAACCGCGCGCCGCCGAGGCCCTGGGACCGGCGCTGCGCGACGACGACCCGCTGATCCGCGCGATCGCGGTGGGAACGCTCGCCGCCCATGACGACCTCGGCGCAGCGGAGCTGGAGGCTGCCCTCACGGACGAGGCTGCCGAGGTCCGGCTGGCCGCCGTCCGTGCCGGTGCCGTCACCGCTTCGCTGCTCGCCGACGACGATGCGGCCGTGGCGGCGGCCGCCGCCGCGCGCCTGCTCGGCGGGCCGGAGGCACAGGAGGCGCGCTCGACGCTGCGCCGGCTCCTCGATGCGGAGGAGACTGCGGTGCGGCTCGCGGCCGTCCGGGGGCTCGGCCTCACCGACGTCGCCGGCACCGACCTCGGCGCGCTCGTCGCACCGCTGGCCGAGGACCCCTCACCCAGGGTCCGTGCGGAGGCCCTCGGCCTGCTCGCCGAGGCGGCCCCCGACGTCGCGGCCCCCGCGGCGCTCGCCTCGGTCGGATCGGCCGATCCTGAGCTCCGTCGGGCGGCCCTCTCCACGCTCGATCCCCTCGACCGGGGGGCGATCGAGCCCGATCTCGAGCGGGTGATCGAGGAGCACGCCTCCACCGCCGAGCGCGACCGCGCCCTGGCCGAGTCGCTGCCGGCCGACGGCGAGGCGATCGAGCTCCTGCGTGATGCGCTCCTCGAGCGAGGGCGCCGCAGCGCCGTGGTGGCCCTCTCCGCGCTCTCGGTCCGGAGCAGCGACCGCGACGGGATGCGGCTCGCGCTCGATCACCTCGCGGACCGCGACACCTCGCACCGCGCGAACGCGCTCGAGGCGATCGAGGCGGCGGCCGGTTCACCGGCCGTTCGGAGGCTCCTCGGGCTGTGGGAGCCGACCGCGACGGCGCCGGGGCGCGGCGATCGTCCGGCACTGGAGATCGCGACGGATGACGACGACCCGCTGATCCGCGCGTGCGCCGAGCTCGCGCGGTCCCGACGTGACGGGGGAGGAACCATGACGACGACCTCGATGTCCGTGGTGGAGCGCATGCTGGTACTCCGCGGGATCCCGCTGTTCGCCGCGCTGACCCCGACCGAGCTCCAACGGGTCGCCGAGATCGCCGATGAAAGCTCCTACGTCGACGGCGACGTGCTCGCCGCCGAGGGCGAGCTGGGTGAGGAGCTGCACATCGTGCTCGACGGCACGGTCCGGGTGGAACGTTCGAGCGGCGAGACGATCGCCCGACGTGGGGCCGGCGACGTGGTGGGCGAGATGTCCATCATCACGCGGTCCCCCCGGGTCGCCTCCCTGGTCGCGGACGGCGACGTCCGCACCGTCCGGGTCGATCGCCGTCGGTTCGAGTCGATGGTGCGCGAGCGTCCGGAGATCGCGCTCGCCGTGATGCGCGTGCTCGCCGAGCGGATCGCCGCCCTCACCAACGAGGGCGGCTGAAGTGGATCACGCCGTCGATCCCTCCGGCGCCAGCTCCCGCTCCGTCCGTTCGAGGAAGCTCTCCCGGAGCCCGTCGTCGTCCAGTCCCTCGGCGATCTCCCCGACGACTCCGCGCGCGCGCTCGCGCAGCTCGGCCGCCTCGTCCGGCGTGCCGCGCAGCTCACGGACCTTCGCCGAGATCGCGAGCGCCTCCCACAGCGCCCGGCGCTCGCCGAGGCGCTCGGCCTCCTCCGTCGCCTCCGTGCTCGCGCCCTCGGCCTCGGCGAGCCGTCCCTCCGCCAGGCGCGCCCTCGCCATGGCCACCAGTCCCTCGGCCACCATCACCTGGATGCCGTTCGAGCGGAGGTACCCGAGTGCATCGGCCGCCGCGCTCGCGGCCGCCCCGGGCCGATCCAGCGCGAGCTCCGCCCGAGACCCGGCCAGCTTGAAGATCACGAACGAGAAGGTCCGATCGGGCCCCGGCAACCGCTCCGGATCCACCGTATCGAGCACGGATCGCGCGTCTCCGCGCTCTCCGGCCGCGAGGAGCGCCTCGGCCCGCGCGACCAGCGCTGGAGGGACCGCGGGGGGGAGCTGCCGGCGTGCCAGCTCCAGCGCGCGGTCTGCGAGCGCCAGCGCCCGCTGCGAGTCGCCGAGCTCCACAAGCGTTCGGGCCAGGTCGACCCGGGAAGCGACGCCGGCGAAGGTGAAGCCGCTGCCTTCTCCGATCTCCAGGCAATCCTGCATCGACCGCATCGCAGCCCCGACCTGTCCGAGATCGAGCTCGGCGCGGTAGCGGGAGATCAGAGCGTAGGCCTGACCCCACCGGTTCTCGATCGACCGGGAGATCGACAGGGCTTCCTCGGCCTCGGTCAGCGCCGCACGGTGGTCCCCCTGGAACAGGCGCTCCATGCTCGTGAGCGTCAGGTTCTCGGAGAGCATCGGGCGGTTGCCGAGCTCCTCCCACAGCTCGCGCGCCTCGGCCAATCGCCGCACGGCGGTCGTGCGGTCGCCGAGCGCGACGTACGCGCGACACAGATCCTGGAGGGTGAACGCGACCTGCTCGCGATCACCGAGCTCGCGGGCGATCGCGAACGCGGCTTCTCCCGCCTCGACCGCCCGTGCCTGATCGTCCCCCCCGTACACCTCGGCGACGAGGATGCTCCAGAGAGCCCTCGCCTCGGCGGCTCGGTCACCGAGGCGCCGCGCCGCCTCCACGACGTCCTCGGCCAGCCGACGCCCCCGATCCGGATCGAACAGCGGCGTGGCCGTCGAGTACAGCAGCGCGAACGCCGTGTCGGCGGCGAGCTGCATCGCCTCATCGCCGAGCTCGCGCGCCACCGTGCTCATCTCCTCGTAGTTGGCGGCCGTGTCCTCGTAGCGGCCCGAGAGCTCCAACGCGGTCCCACGGCCCAGGTAGACGGGCTCCAGCACGGACGCCCCGGACCCCAGGCGCCGACCGGCGTCGATCGCGGTCCTGTAGTGGGCCTCGGCCTCCGCGTTCGCGTACAGCCTGGCCGCTGCGGCGGCGGCGGCGGTCGCGGCGCGGAGGGTCGCCTCGTCGTCCACGGCGCGGACGTAATGCTGGACCAACAGCGGGGCCACCTCCTCCGGGCGCTCCGCGTTCGCGATCTCCAGCGCCTCCGCCACCCGCCGATGCAGGTCCCGGCGTCGCTTCATCAGGAGGGTGCCGTATGCGGCCTCCTGGGTCAGCGCGTGGTGGAACGAGTACGTGGCCATTGGAACGCGTTCGGTCACGTGGATCAGCCCTCGACGTTCCAGCTCGCGGAGATGTCGGCGGACGTCCCCGTCCCCCGCCACCGCTGCCAGGAGTTCCTCGTCGAAGTCCCGCCCGATCACCGAGGCCACCTGGAGCGTGCGGCGGACGTCCTCGGGCAGGCGGTCCAGACCGACGACGATGAGGCTCTGGACGGTGTCGGGGATCGCCACCTCGGTGACACCGCTCGCAACCCGCCACCCACCGTCGTCGTCCCGCTCGACGATGCCTCGGTCCACGAGGGCGCGGGCCACCTCGTGGAGGAACAGCGGGTTCCCCTCCGCCGCGGCGAGGATCTGCTCGCGGATCTCGCCAGGCATCCCCTCGACGGGGATGAGCTCGTCGATCAGCTCGTCGCTCTCCTCCCGGGTCAGCGGCTCGAGCTCCACCAGCCTGGAGCGGTGGGGGAGCTCGGTCTCGACCCACTGCTTGAGGCGCCAGGACGCGGCGGATCGATCCGGTCGGAACGTGAGCAGGACCGCGAACGGGGCATCCTCTGCCAGCCGGGTCGTCTCCTGCACCAGATCGAGCGAGGCGAGGTCGCACCAGTGGAGATCCTCGAAGACCATGAGGCGCGACCCTCTCTCGGCGAGCGTCGAGCGGCCTGCGATCTCGATCGCCGCGCGCCGGAACTCCTCGCCCTCCAGCCGCGGCTCATCCGGGAGCTCGACGCCCAGCAGGGCGCGCGCCACGCGTTCGCTCAGCTCCTCCCACCCCTGGGGGACGAACCGCATCAGCGCGGCGATCTTGTCGCGGACCACCTCCGCCGTGTCCGAGCCGACGATGCCGGCGAACTCCCGGAGGTTCCGCCGGTACTGCGCGTAGGGCTGCATCGCGTCGAAGGGGACGCACTGCCACAGGTCCCATCGCCGCTCGTCCTCCGGGTACCACGCGGACCACTGGGCGTTCGCCTCCTCGACGAGCCGGCTCTTGCCGATCCCGGGCTCGCCGACCAGCATCACGACCGAGCCGAGCCCGCGCCGGGCATCCTCGAGCGCGGATCGCACCACCGCCATCTCGGTCGCCCGGCCGACGACCGGCACCATCGGCCGGGGTGCGGCCCGCGTCTTCCACGGTCCGGGGCGGCGCCCGATCACACGGTAGGCGCTCACCGGCTCGCGCTTGCCCTTCAGCTCGATCCCGCCGAGAGGGTCCACGTCGAACAGGTCGGCCACCAGCCGGTACGTGTCCTCGGTGATCTGGACCGTCCCGGGCTCCGCCGTCTGCTCCATCCGGGCGGCCACGTTCACCGCGTCGCCCATCGCCGAGTACTCCTGGCGGATCTCGGAGCCCACCTCGCCGACGACGACCGGTCCCGTGTTGATCCCGACGCGGACGTTTAGATCGAGCCCCCGCTCGCGCGCCAACCGCTCCCGGAGCGGGCCGATCGACACCACGATCTCCAGGCCGGCCATCACCGCCCGCTGCGGGTCGTCCTCGTGCGCGCTCGGCGCCCCGAAGAACGCCAGGATCGCATCGCCCATCAGGCGGGCCACCGTCCCCTCGTACCGATCGACCGGCGCGATGAGACGCTCGAACGCCTCGTTCATGATGTCGGTCCACTCCTCGGCGTCGAGGGTCTCGGCCATCGCGGTCGAGCCCCGTACGTCGCAGAAGAGCATCGTGACCACCCGACGCTCGCCGGACGCCTCCCGTGGGGTCTCCAGCCGGGCACCACACGCGTTGCAGAACCGCGAGCCCGTCGGGTTGCTCGAGCCGCACGCGGGGCACCGGGACATGGGCGCAACGATAGCGAGCCGGCGGGAGGGGGACCGCCTTCCGGGACCTCGGCTCGGGACGTTACGCTAGGGGGACCGATGGGCCGGTACGCGACACCTGAGGAAGAATGGCAGGCCCTCCTGGAGGGCTCCCACCCGCACCTCCGGCACGGATCGCCCCTGCGGTTCCTCCCCGCCGCGCCACGGTGTCGGCTGTGCCGGGCGCCGTTCCGGGCCCCCGGCGCCCTGCTCCTCCGACGGTACGGGTTCAAGCCGTGGGAGAAGAACCCGAACATCTGCGGCCGATGCTTCAAGGGCATGGAGACACAGGCGAGGTCCTGTCCGGCATCGCGCGAGGATGGCGAGGTGAGCGGCGCCGAGGTGGAGATCTCGATGCTCTTCGCGGACGTGCGCGGCTCGAGCAGGATCGCGCGCACCATGCCTGTGCTCGAGTTCAGCCAGCTGATGAACCGCTTCTACCGCATCTCGAGCCATGTCCTCTTCGAGCACGACGCGATCGTGGAGAAGTTCGTGGGCGACGAGGTGGTGGGGCTGTTCGTCCCGCTCCTGGCGGGGAAGGACCACGCCCGCCGGGCCGTCGACACGGCCGAGGCGCTGCTCCGCGCCACCGGCCACGGGACACCTGAGGGCCCCTGGGCACCTCTCGGCGTCGGCGTGCACACCGGCACCGCGTTCGTCGGCGTCGTGAGCTCCGAGGGGACCGGCGACTTCACAGCGCTCGGCGACCCGATGAACGTGGCCGCGCACCTCTCGGCGCAGGCCGGGATCGGCGAGATCCTGGTGACGACCGAGGCGGCCTCGGCGGCATCGCTCTCGGACGGGTTCGAACGTCGGAGCCTCTCCCTCAAGGGCCACGCCGTGAACGCCGTGGTCCTCGGGCCGACAGACCTTTCGGCTCGAACGGACTAGATCGACCGGTCAGGCGACCGGGCCGCGGCTCTCCCAGAGACCGAGCGTGTTGCCCTCGGTGTCCTTGAAGTAGGCGAACGCACCCATCCCTGGGATCTCGGTCCGCGGTCGGACCGTGCTTCCGCCGGCGGCCTCGATCTGCTTCAGGGCGTCGTCGATCGAAT
>CAZXFA010000029.1:0-29864 GCA_964640085.1 uncultured Actinomycetes bacterium
GTCCTGGAGCATGGCCTTGCGGCGATCGCCGAACCCGGGCGCCTTCACGGCGACCGAGCGGAACGTTCCGCGGATCTTGTTGACGACGAGCGTGGCGAGGGCCTCGCCCTCGACGTCCTCGGCGATCACGAGCAGCGGCTTCCCGCCCTGCATGACCTTCTCCAGCACCGGCAGGAGATCCTTCACCGCGCTGATCTTCTGGTTCGCGATCAGGATGTACGGCTCCTCGAGGTCGGCCTCCATCCGCTCCGGGTCGGTCACGAAGTACGGCGAGATGTACCCCTTGTCGAACCGCATCCCCTCGACGAGCTCGAGCTCCATCCCGAAGGTGTTCGACTCCTCGACCGTGATCACGCCGTCCTTGCCGACCTTGTCGACCGCCTCGGCGATCTGCTCGCCGATCTCGGGGTCGGCCGCGGAGATCGCGCCAACGTGGGCGATCTCGTCCTTGGCCTCGATCTCCTTGGACTGGTTCTTGATGCTCTCCACGGCGAGCTCGACCGCGCGCTCGATCCCGCGCTTGATCGCCATCGGGTTCGCCCCGGCGGCCACGTTACGCAGGCCCTCCTTCACGATCGCCTGGGCCAGAACCGTGGCCGTGGTGGTGCCGTCGCCCGCGACGTCGTCGGTCTTCTTGGCGACCTCCTTGACGAGCTCGGCGCCGACCTTCTCGAAGGGCTCCTCGAGCTCGATCTCCTTGGCGATCGACACACCGTCGTTGGTGATCGTGGGAGCGCCCCACTTCTTCTCGAGGACGACGTTGCGGCCCTTCGGCCCGAGCGTGATCTTCACGGCGTTGGCCAGGACGTCCATGCCGCGCTCGAGGGACCGCCGCGCATCCTCGTCGTACGAGATGAGCTTCGGTGCCATCCCTTCTTTCCTCCTCCTCGTTCCCTGCCGAGCCGCATCCGGAGCGGCCCGGACCCCTCTCAGGCGGAGGCTCCGACTGCTAGCACTCGGAGCCATTGAGTGCTAAGCATCGTAACGAGGAACCCGGCCGGATGGCAAGGGGGTCCCGGGGCCCGAGCCGGAGACCGGGCACCTCGAGCCTGGGGAACCGGCCACGTACGTCGGGGAGGAGGCCCGGTGGTCCGCCTCACTCCTCGGTCGTGGAGCCCGCCTCCACCATCGTGTGGATCTGCTCGACGATCTCGGCGTTGGCCAGGGTGGTCACGTCCCCCAGAGGGCGGCCCTGGGCCACGTCTCGGAGGAGCCGACGCATGATCTTGCCCGAGCGGGTCTTCGGCAGGTCGTCGGTGAAGATGATCCCGTGGGGACGCGCGATCTTGCCGATCTTGTCCGAGACGTGGGCCCGCAGCTCCTTGGCGACCTCGTCGTCCCCGACGTGGCCCTGCTTGAGCGTCACGAAGGCGACGATCGCCTCACCCACGAGCTCGTCCGGACGGGAGACGACGGCCGCCTCGGCCACCTTCGGGTTGTCGACGAGCGCGCTCTCGATCTCGTAAGTCGACAGGCGGTGCCCGGCGACGTTCATCACGTCGTCGATCCGTCCCAGCAGCCAGAAGTAGCCGTCCTCATCGCGTCGGGCCCCATCGCCGGCCAGGTAGGTCGCGGGACCGTACTTGCCGAAGTACTGCTGGACGTAGCGATCCGGATCCCCCCAGATCGTCCGAAGCATCGCCGGCCAGGGGTGCGAGAGCACCAGGTACCCCCCGCCACCCGGCGGGACCGAGGCGCCCGCATCGTCGAGCACGTCCGCCTGGACCCCCGGGAAGGGTAGGGTCGCAGAGCCCGGTTTGAGCGGCGTGATCCCGGGGAGGGGCGTGATCAGGATCATCCCGGTCTCGGTCTGCCACCACGTGTCGACCACGGGGCAGCGTTCGCCGCCGATGACCTCCCAGTACCACACCCAGGCCTCGGGGTTGATCGGCTCCCCGACCGTTCCGAGCAGCCGCAGCGAGGTGAGGTCATGCTTGTTCGGGTGCTCGACCCCCCAGCGCATGAACGCCCGGATCGCGGTGGGGGCCGTGTACAGGATCGTGGCCTCGTACTTCTCGACGATCTGCCACAGGCGGTCCTTGTCGGGCCAGTCGGGCGCACCCTCGTAGACGATCCCGGTGGTGTGGTTGGCGAGCGGCCCGTACACGATGTACGAGTGGCCGGTCACCCACCCGATGTCCGCCGCGCACCAGTACACGTCGTCCTCGTGGATGTCGAAGATCATCCGGTGCGTCGCCGAGACTCCCGTGAGGTATCCCCCGGTCGTGTGGACGATCCCTTTCGGCTTGCCGGTGGTCCCGCTGGTGTACAGCAGGTACAGGATGTCCTCGGCGTCCATCGGCTCCGGCTCGCACTCCGTCGGCTGTTCCGCGATCAGGTCGTGGTACCAGAGGTCACGACCGGGCGTGAACGGGTGGTCGCCCCCGGTGCGCCGCACCGTGATCACGTGCTGGATCGACGGGCACTCGGCGAGCGCCTCGTCGGCGTTCGCCTTCAGGGGGACCATCGAGCCGCGTCGGTACCCACCGTCGGAGGTGATCAGGACCCTGGCCTCCGCATCGTTGATCCGGTCGCGCAGCGCTTCCGCGGAGAAGCCGCCGAACACCACCGAGTGCGGCGCCCCGATCCGGGCGCAGGCGAGCATCGCGATCGGCAGCTCCGGGACCATCCCGAGATAGATGGCGACCCGATCGCCCTTCTCCACCCCCAGGGACCGGAGCGCGTTCGCCAGCCGGCAGACCTCCTCGAGGAGCTCCAAGTAGGTGATGGTCCGCTCGTCCCCCGGTTCGCCCTCCCAGAAGTAGGCGACCTTGTCGCCGCCTCCGGCTTCGACATGGCGGTCGAGACAGTTGTAGGAGGCATTCAGGGTCCCCCCCGCGAACCACGTCACCCAGGGCGGGTTCCACTCCATCACCGTGTCCCAGCGCTTGAACCAGGTCAGCCGTTCCGCCTGCTCGGCCCAGAAGCCCTCGAAGTCGGCCTCGGCCCGCTCGTAGATCGAGCGGTCCCGGACGATCGCCTCGGAACGGAACTCCTCCGGCGGCTCGAAGACTCGGTCCTCGGAGAGCAGGGCCGCGATGTTCTGCTGGACGTCTGCCATGCCGGTCACAACCCCCTCGTGAGCGGGTCCAGGCAGGAATCGTACGCCCCGGCGCACCGGTCCCGCCGATCCGAACGGGCCGGCCCGGGCGCCCGAAAGACCCAAGGGAGTACTTGCATCCGTGCCTGGGAGGGACCAGCATCGTGCGTACGAGGCCGCCATCGGGGCGGCCTCGAAGGCTCTCGCGGGGGAAGGAGGCCCACTGGTGGCCATGTACGAGGGGTACTGCGTGAAGGACCGCGAGAAGGTCCAGTTCGAGGGCACCGTGGTCGAGCTCAAGAACGGCCGGAAGGCCGCGCAGGGCATCTGCCCCAAGTGCGGCACCAAGGTGATGCGGATCCTGGGCAAGTCGGCCTCCTGAGGGCCCGGAGGCCGGCCGGATCAGCTCAACCGGCTGAGGAGCTGCTCGGACGTGAAGAGCATGGGGCCGGCGCTCTCCTGGTGGCGCTCGGCCAGATCGGCGACCGTGGTCGCTTCGAACACTCGCTGGATCGCTCGGGCCACGTCGCCCCAGAAGCCCTGCAGCCCGCAGCGCGAGTCGGCGAAGCACGTGTGGTCCGACGGTTCGAGGCAGAACATCGGGTAGAGCTGGCCCTCGATCGCATCGGCGATCTCGGCCACGGTGATCTCGGACGGCTCCCGGGCCAGCCGGCAGCCGCCGCCCGCGCCCCGGAAGCTCTCCACCAGGCCCGCCTTGTGGAGCGCCCCGAGCTGCTGCTCGAGGAACCGGAGGGGGACCTGCTGGGCCTCGGCGATCTCGCGGGCGGGCACCAACCCGCCGCTCCCGCGACGAAGGGAGAGCTCGATCATCGCGCGCATCGCGTACTCGAGCTTCTGAGAGATCTTCAACACGGATCCGGCACCTCCATGGCAGCGTAGGGGCGGGGTTCGGGGGTGTCAACGCATCTACCTGCGACAACGCGTCGGACGACGGCGCCGGACGCAGGATTGCCTGTCCGGGCCCACGGGGAGGCCCCCGCTCGGGGCCGACATCTGGAGGGAAGCATGCGCGTCTTGGTGATCGACGACGAGCCGGACGTCCTCCTGCTGTGCCGCGTGAACCTCGAGATCGCCGGGCACGAGGTCCTGGAGGCGCACGACGGCGAATGGGGGTTCGAGCTCGCCCTGCGCGAGGAGCCCGACATCATCGTCCTCGACCTCATGCTGCCCAGCCGGGACGGCCTCTCGGTGCTGGGCGATCTGTCGGCGAACGAACGCACCACAGCCACCCCCGTGATCCTGCTCACGGCGCGGACACGGGTGGAGGATCGGGTGGCCGGCTGGCGCGCGGGATGCGCGGAGTACGTCACCAAGCCGTTCTCCCCCGTCGCTCTCACCGAGACGATCGGGCGGGTACATGGCATGACGCCAGAGGAACGGCAGGGCCGCCGCGAGCGGGAGCTGTCGCGGCTCACCCGGCGCACCTGAACGTCGCGGGCAACCGAACGCCACCGGCATCCCGGCGGGGCCGGTCGGTAGACTCGGGATGTGCTCCTTGGCGTGCCCGTCCAGCCCCGGCATCCCGAAGACCACGTCGAAGCCTGTGGGGAGAAGGCGATCGAGCGACTGCGGGACGCGGCGCGCGTCCTCGAAGGCGCCCGCGTGCTCCACGTGAGCCCGACGGCCTACGGTGGGGGGGTCGCGGAGCTGCTCCACACCCACGTTCCGGACTCGGTCCCCGGGTGCTGGGAGGCGATCGCCGAGGTGCTCGGGAGCCCGGAGACGCGCCGGCGGGTAGCGGCGGCAGGGCTCGAGCGCGTCCGACGGCGGTTCCTCACCGCCGGCGAGGTGGAGGACCAGCTCCGAGCGAAGGCGAAGCCGGCATGAGCGACGCGCCTCTGATCGTGGCCTCCAACCGGGGGCCCGTGACCTTCGAGCGGGACGAACGCGGCGAGCTGTCGCCGCGGCGAGGGGCAGGCGGCCTGGTGACCGCGCTGATCGGGGCCCTGCAGGCGGCGGAGGGGCTCTGGGTAGCGGCGGCGATGTCCGACGGCGACCGGGAGATGGTGACCGGTTCGGACGGGGGGCGCGTGGACATGCGAGTCTTCGGCTCCTCCTACCGATTGCGGTACCTCGACATCCCGCCCGACCTCTACGACGGCTTCTACAACCGGATCTCGAACGGCATCCTGTGGTTCGCGCACCACTACCTGTGGGACACGGTCCGCTCGCCGGTGTTCGACGAGCACGACCGCCGTGCCTGGGAGGACTACGTCCAGGTCAACCGCCGCTTCGCGCAGGCCTTGGCCGAGGAGGCGACGCGGACGGGGGCAGAGCCCGTGTTCCTCGTGCAGGACTACCACCTGTCGCTGGTCCCACGGTTCCTCCGGGAGCTCCGGCCAAAGGCGCTGATCGCTCACTTCTCGCACACGTCGATGGCCGGGCCCACCTACTTCCGCATGCTCCCGTCCGAGATGCACGACCAGGTGCTCCACGGCATGCTCGGGGCCGACGTCCTGGGGTTCCACGCGACGGCCTGGGCGGAGAACTTCCTCCTCTCGGCGCGCCAGCTCCCCGGGGTCCGCGTGGATCTCGCTCGGTCGAGGATCACCGCCGGCGGGCGGACCGTCGCGGTGAGGATCCACCCGATCTCGGTGGACGCCGGGCCGATGCGGGAGACCGCGGCCTCGCCGGGGGTCCGGCGGCTCCGCCACGAGCTGAACCGGTGGCGGGGGAACAACCGTCTGATCCTCCGCGTCGATCGGCTCGAGCTGACGAAGAACATCCTGCGCGGGTTCCTGGCGTACGAGCTGCTCCTCCGCCGGGAGTCGTCATGGAGGGGTCGGGTCCGGTTCCTGGCCCTGCTCTCGCCCTCCCGGATGGACCTCCCCGAGTACCGGGAGTACGCGGAGGAGTGCCTCGCGGAAGCCGACCGGATCAATCAGGAGCTCGGCGAGCAGGACTGGGCCCCGGTGGAGGTTCGCTTCCGGGAGGACTATAGGGGTGCCCTCGCGGCCTACGGCTTGTACGACGTTTTGCTCGTGAACCCCGTGATCGACGGGATGAACCTCGTCGCCATGGAGGGACCTCTCCTCAATCGCCGCCATGGGGTCCTGGTGCTGTCGCGGAACGCCGGCGCGTTCGGTCGGCTCGGTCGCTACGCCGTCCCGGTGAACCCCTTCGACGTGCGGGAGACGGCCGATGCGCTGGCCGCGGCCCTGGACATGCCGGCCGACGATCGGGCGCGCCGCGCCCGAGGGCTGTCCCGCCTGGTCCTGGCCAACCCGCCCTCGCGGTGGGTCCGGAGCCAGCTCGAGGATCTGGAGCGGGTCCGGAGGAGGCGCGAGGAGCTCAGCCCCTGAGCGCCGCGTAGTCGTTGCCGAGGAAGATCGCCAGCTGGACGTCCTCGGGGACGTCCGCCTCCGGATCGAGCTTGGCCACGCGAACGTCGAGACGCCTGAAGAAATCGTCGGCCAGGAACTCGGCTTCGATCCTGTCGCGGTTCTTCCGGAAGTAGATCGTGGTCACCGGGACGGGCGAGGGGGCATCCGCCGGTTCCACCGCGACGTACCCGTACTCGTCCACGAGCGTCTCCGTGGTCTCACCGGCCAGCCCGCTGACGCCGGCCCCGTTGAAGACCGCGATGCTGACACCGACGACGGTGGGCGTCCGGACCCTCCCGGTGGCCCCGGTGGGGGTCTCCGTAGGGGTCACCGGCGGGGTGGTGGTGCCCGCCGCGCCGCCATCCAAGGGCGGCGCGGTCGCTCCGCCCGTCGTGTCCGGGAACGCCTGGTTGATCAGGACTATCCCCCCCACGACCAGGGCGAGGACGATCGCGAACCTCAGCGTGCTGGCGGCCAAGGAGAGGTAGAAGCTCCTGTTCGACGGCGGCTCGTGCGCGCCCATCCTACCCCGGGCTCAGGAGGCTCGCCCAAGCCGCTCCGCGAACCGGGCGCGACGTCGGACGTCACGGAGGCGGCGGAGGCGGCGGACCAGCGTCGGGTCGAAGGCCAACGCCTGCTGATCGTCGATGGCACGCATCAGCAGCTGGTGGTACCGCGTGGAGGACAGACCGAACCGGGCCCGGACGGCGCGCCCCTTCGCCCCACCCGTCGCCCACCACGCGCGCTCGAACTCCAGAACCCCCCGGAGGTGGGGATCGAGCTCGCCCGAACCGCGGCCCGGCACCGCTCGGACCGCTCCACCCGCCTTCACGTCCACGGGACGAGGCTAGCAACCGCCACCGACGGACGTTGGTCCGGGTGGAGCGGGGCGACCCGAGGGTCAGCCAACGAGGGCGCGGAGCTGACGCACCGCCACGGTGAGCGCGGCCAGGTCGCTCGCCTCCTGCATCGCCAGGCCGCGCATGAACCGGGCCAGCCGGTCGGTGACCTCGAGCCGCGAAGCCAGGTACCCCTCCACCGCCTGTTCCACGCCCCCGTCCGGGGTCTCGACGAGCACCCGTTCCACCACCTGGCGCCGAAGCAGGAGCAGATCGTCCTCCATCGACTGGAGAGCCCACCGGTGCCAGCGGGTGGTCGGGCGCGCCTCCTCGACGCGGGAGCCCAGCCAGTCCAACGGCGTCGCGTCTCCCACGAGGAGGAAGGCGTGGGTGACCTCCTCCACGGCACGCCCGGTGGCCGCGGCCACCTCCACGACGTTGGGACCGTGCACGAGGAGCGGATGGGCCACGTGGCGGCGGGCGACCTCCTCCGGGACGCCCAGGTCCATCAGGGCCCAGGCCGCGCGTTCGAGCTCCTGCCGGCGGTCCGCCGGCGCCACCACCGGGACCGCCTCAGCGAAGCGATGGAACGGCTCCCGGTGCACCTCGACCGCCCGACCGAGCTGGCCCGCCGCGTGCAGTACGTACCAGCGGGCGAGGATCTCGACGAGCCGGTCGATGCCGGTGAGCAGCTCGTCGACCAGCGGGGGCTCCAGATGTCCCACGAGCGCCTCTACCGCCTCCCATCGATCGACGGCACCCGTGACGTCGCGAGCGATGCGGTAGGCCCGGACGACGTCGGGGGCGTCGGCCCCGGTCTTCTCGACCATCCGGGACACGAACGTGATCCCCTGCGAGTTGAGGACGTCGTTGGCCACGAGCGTCGCGATGAGCTCTCGGCGGAGCGGATGCTCGGGGAGTAGGTCCCCGAGGCGCTCCACCACGGCGGGCGGGAAGTAGCCTCGGAGGTCTCGCTCCAGGTACTGCGAGTCCGGGAGGGAGGAGGCGAGCAGGATGTCGGCCAGGCCCTGCTTCGCGTGCGCGAGCAGGACGGCAAGCTCGGGCCGAGCCATCCCGCTCCCCGCCCGACGCCGCTCGGCCACCTCCTCCCCGGATGGGAGCGCCTCGAGGACCCGGTCGAGGTCCGCCTCGGCCTCCAGCGCCTGCATCAACGCCTCGTAGGACTCCATCCGCTGGGGCGACAGCTCCACCTCTTGGGAGAGGATCTGAGCCTGGAGGAAGTTGTCGTAGAGCACGTGATGGACCACGTCCTGCTCGACCTCGGCCAGCAGGGAATCGCGCTCCCGCACGGAGAGCCGTCCGCGGCGCATCGCAAGGCCCAGGAGGATCTTGAGGTTCACCTCGTGGTCGGAGCAGTCGACCCCGGCGGAGTTGTCGATGAAGTCCGTGTTGATCCGGCCCCCTCCCATGGCGAACTCGATCCGACCCCGCTGGGTGAACCCCAGGTTGCCGCCCTCGGCGACGACCCGGCATCGCACCGCGGCGGCGTCGACCCGGACGCTGTCGTTCACGCGATCGCCGACGTCGGCGTGGGACTCGGTGGAGGCCTTCACGTACGTGCCGACGCCACCGTTGTAGAGGAGGTCGACAGGGGCTCGGAGGATCGTCCGGATCAGCTCGTCCGGTGGGACCTCGTGCGCCTCCGTCCCGAGCGCCAGACGTGCCTCGGGCGAGAGCGGGATCGACTTGGCCGTCCGCGGCCACACGCCTCCGCCGTTCGAGATCTGGGACCGGTCGTAGTCGCCCCAGGTCGAGCCGGGGAGCTCGAACAGCCGGCGGCGCTCGGCGAACCCTGCGGCGGGGCTCGGCGTAGGGTCCAAGAAGATGTGCCGGTGGTCGAAGGCGGCCACGAGGCAGACCTGACCCGACAGCACCATGCCGTTGCCGAAGACATCGCCGGACATGTCGCCGATCCCGACCACGGTGATCGGCTCGTTCATCACGTCGGTCCCGATCTCTCGGAAGTGACGCTTCACCGATTCCCACACCCCGCGAGCGGTGATCCCGAGCTCCTTGTGGTCGTAGCCGGCGGACCCCCCCGAGGCGAAGGCGTCACCCAGCCAGAACCCGTACTCGGCGGCCACCTCGTTGGCCGTGTCCGACAGGGTCGCGGTCCCCTTGTCGGCGGCCACGACCAGGTAGGGATCGTCCTCGTCGTGGACCACCACCCGCTCCGGGTGCACGACCGTCCCGTCATCCAGGTTGTCGGTGATGTCGAGCATGCTCCGCATGAACGTGACGTACTGACGCGTGACCTCCTCCCGCAGCGCCTTCGGGTCGGACATCGTCCGCTTCAGCACGAATCCGCCCTTCGAGCCGGAGGGTACGATCACGGCGTTCTTCACCATCTGGGCCTTCATGAGGCCCAAGACCTCGGTGCGATAGTCCTGTCGCCGGTCAGACCAGCGGATCCCTCCGCGGGCAACCTTCCCCCCGCGCAGGTGGATCGCCTCCGTCTCGGTCGAGTACACGAAGATCTCGTACAGCGGCGCGGGCTTGGGCATCTCCGGCACGAGCGCCGACCGGAACTTCAGGGCCAGCGCGGGGCGCCCCACCTGGTAGGCGTTGGTCCGGACGGTGGCGTCGATCACTCCGAGCGCGTTCCGCAGGATCCGGTCCTGCTCGAGCGAGGCCACGGCGTCCAGGTCAGCCAGGACCTGGACTCGCAGCGCCTCGACCGCCTCCGGATCCCGGGGGCGAGCGGGGTCGAACCGAGCCTCGAACAGCCTCACGAGCCCGGCGGCGATGTGCGGGTGGGCCGCGAAGGCGTCGTTCTTGTACTCGACCGGGAAGCTCGCGTTCACCCGATGGTGGTACTTGCGGTATGCGCGGAGGATCTGCACCTGGCGCCAGTCCAGCCCCGCAGTCACCACCAGTCGGTTGAGCGAGTCGTTCTCGCTCTCCCCTCTCCAGACGGCAACGATGCAGTCCCCGATCCGGCGACCCGTCCGGTCGACGTCCAGCGGTCGGTGGTCCGCGCCCAGGACGCCGAAGTCGTGCAGGAATCGCTCGCCCTCGGTGCCGACGAGGTGGGTCGGCCACTCCTCGACCACGCGCAAGCCGAGTGACTCCAGCGTGGGGACGAAGTCCGACAGCTCGATCTTGCCGCCGACCTTGTAGAGGCGGACGCGCGTGAGCGTCTCACCCTCGGTCGTATGGTTCACCAGTCCGACGACGAACGCCTCGTCGCCGCGTTCGAGCTCTTCCAGCCCCAGGACGTCCTGGACGGCGAGCTCCACAGGGTTCGCGCTCTTGTAGTAGTCGGGGAACCGGTGCGCCCATCGATCGAACAGCTCCCGGGCCCGGTCCGGACCGAGGAGCGCGACCAGCCGATCCATCAACCCGTCGTCCCAGGTCCGGGCGATCTCCATCACCTCGCGCTCGAGCTCCTCGAACGAGACGTCGGGGATCTGACCCTCGGCGATGTGCACCGTGTGATGCAGCCGGACCGGGCCGCTGTCGCCGATCGACAGGTGGTCGTCGATCGAGGATCCGTGGAAGCGGCCGAGGAACAGCTCCTCGAGCCGGCGACGGACGTCCGCATCGAAGCGATCGCGCGGCAGGGCGACGAGCAGCGAAACGCTGCGACCGAACAGGTCGCGACGGAGGAACAGCCGGACGTGCTGTTGCTCCTGGAGGTGGAGCAGCCCCGTCACCTGGCGGCGGAGCTCCTCCGCGGAGGCCGCGAACAGCTCGTCTTTGGGGAAGCTCTCGAAGATCGACACCACCGCCTTGTAGTCATGGGAGCCCTCGAACAGGTCCTCTGCCTCCAGGATCTGCGTCAGCTTCCGGTGGAGGACGGGCGTCCGCGATGCGGGCTCCATGTACGCCTTGGAGGTGAACAGACCCACCAACCTGGCCTCCCCCACCACACGTCCAGCCGGAGAGACCCGCCGCACGCCGATGTAGTCCATCCGTGCCCGCCGGTGGACGGTCGAGGGCCGGTTCGTCTTCGAGTAGATCAGCAAGTCCCCGCCCTCGATCCGCGCCCGGAGGGCGGGTTCGATCGTGGAGAGCAGGACCGGCCGCTCGTACGAGGACCAGCCCGCCTTCGACAGGATCCCCAGGCCGCTCCCCGGCACCACGGCAAGCGCACGTCCCTCCGGCAGGTCCAGGAGCTCGTACTCACGGTATCCGAGGAAGACGAAGTTCAGGTCGGACAGCCACTCGAGGAAGGCGACCGTCTCGGCCACCTCGTCCGGTCGATACGCGGCCGCGCCGGCCTTGGCGGTCTCGATCATCCCGCGGAGCGCGTCCTTCATCCGGGCGAAGTCCCGCACGGCCAGCCGCACATCGCCGAGGATGCCGCGTACGACCTCCTCCAGATCGCCGGCCTCCGAGCCGGTCAGCCGGCGCTCGAGCTCGAAGTGCATCACCGACTCGCGGCTCTCGGCCTCGCGCGCGTGCGCGATCCGCACGATCCTCCCGGCGGGTCCGCGCTCGACGCCCACCACCGGGTGGATCACGCGACGGGTCGTCAGCCGTCGCGCCTCCAGCTCCTCGTTCACCGAGTCGAACAGGAACGGGGAGTCCAGGCTGTTGGTCTCCAGAACCGATCCGAGGGCCTGGTACCCGTCCTCCCCGATGGTGGGGTTGAACACGCGGACGGCCACCCCGTCAGCGCCTCGCCCATCGGCTAATCGGAAGGCTCCGAGGATCACCCCGGCGAGCTCGTCGGGTGTGAGGTCGTCTGGAGGGACGGGAGGGAGACGACGGGTGAACGCGCTGGCGAACGCGAGCACCGCATCCACCCGGTCGGAGGGGACCTGTGAGGCGATGCGATCGGCGAGCCCGTCCGGCAGGACACCGGACGAGGGAAGGACCTCGTCGGTGGCGCTCATCCGCCCCATGGTACCCGGCGGGGTTCCAGGCCCTGCGACCTGGGACTTCATCCCGGGCGTCGCCGCGCCGAGTGAGAGAATGAGGTCCGGCTCGGGACGCCGGGAGGGCCATGGTCGAAGCCAGGGAGCACGACGTCACCCGCACCGCCGAGGAGCACGAGCTCCGATCGGCGGCCCAGCTCCGCTTCCTGCACAGCCTCGCGCTGCGGCTGAACGCGCTGGACGACGTCCGGCTGATCGGAGAGGCGATCACCGCAGAGCTGAAGACCGTCATCGACTACCACAACTGCCGTATCTACCTGCTCCAGCCGGACGGGGCCACCCTGTCCCCGATCGCGCTCCGCGGCGAGCTCACCGAGTACCAGGGGGAGACGTTCGAGGAGCTCGTGACCGCGGTCGGCGAGGGGATCACGGGCCACGCCGCCGCCATCGGAGAGACGTACTACGCGGCCGACGCGTTGCGGGATGAGTTCAGCGTCCAGATCGAGGGGACCTCGGAGATCGACGAGTCGGTCCTCGCGGTCCCGATGATGGTGGGCGACCGGGTGACCGGCGTGATCGTCCTATCCAACCTCGGGATCGACCAGTTCGACGGCGAGGACATCCGGGTTCTGGAGGTCCTGGCCTCCCACGCGGCGGTAGCGGTTGACAACGCGCGGCTCCTGCAGCGTGAACGGGAGGCCGCCGAGACCGCCTCGGCGCTGCTGGGTCTGTCCCAGGCCCTCACGGGGGCGCACGACACGAAGCGGGTGTTCGATAGGGTCGCCGTCGCCGTGCCCACGCTGATCCACGCGTCGATCGCGGCCGCCTACCTGCGGGAGGGGGAGGACGGACCATTCCGCCTGGTCGCGCAGCGGGGTCTCCCCCCGGAAACCCCCGCCGCTGCGAGAGTCGTCCCTGCCGAGCTCGCGGCGCCGCTGCTCCGCTCGCTGGACGAGCCGTTCGTGCTCCCGCGGGAGGTGGTCGCGGACGTCCCGTCCGCGTACCGCCTGTTCGACGAGCCGCGGCCGGTGCTCGTGATCCCGCTCCGGTGGGAGACGGACGGGTTCGCAGCGCTCGTCGCGGTCGCGCCCTCGTCCGACGCGAGCTTCAGCGAGCGCGACCTCGCGCTGGCCGGGGGGGTGGGAGATATCGCCTCCCTCGCGCTGGGACGCGCTCGTCGGCTCCACGAGCTCGAGTGGTTCCACGAGCTGGTCGAGAGCCTCGAGGCGATCTTCTGGGAGGCAGACCCGGAGACCCTCGAGTTCGCGTTCCTCTCACGCCAGGCCACCCTGGTCCTCGGACCCTCGCCCGAGGGCGCCGCCCACGGACCCCGTCGATGGGGCGACCACGTGCACCCGGAGGATCGGGCGCGAGCCCTCCAAGAGCTCCGCGAGGCCATCGCGACGCCTGGCGAGGACCGGCACCTCGAGTACCGGGCCCTGGGGCCCCAGGGCGAGACGTTGTGGCTCCGGGACCTGGTGAACGTGCATACGGACGCACGTGGCTCCCTCCAGCTCCGCGGGCTGATCATCGACATCACTCAGCGCGAACGCGCCGAGCAGGCCCTCAGGCGGAGCGAACGGAAGTACCTCGAGGCCTTCAGACGGGAACGCGAAGCGACGCAACGGCTGCGGACACTCGACGAGATGAAGAACACGTTCCTGGAGGCCGTGTCGCACGACCTCCGGACCCCTCTCACGTCGATCCTTGGCTCGGCCCTCACGCTGGAACAGGAGGGGATGGAGCTCCCGCGGGAGGACGCGCAGGACCTCCTGAGGCGGATCGCGGCCAACGCCCGCAAGCTGGAGCGGTTGCTGTCCGACCTGCTCGACCTCGATCGGCTCCAGCGCGGCATCGTAGCCCCGCAGCGCCGACCCACCGACATCGGGGAGCTCGTCATGCGGGTGATGGCGGAGTCGGATCTGCTCGAAGAACGGCGGATCGAGGTGGACGCTCCCTCGCTCGTGGTCGGCGTCGATGCGGCGAAGGTGGAGCGCATCGTCGAGAACCTGCTGGTGAACGCCATCCGTCACACGTCGCCGGAGTCGCGGCTGTGGGTGCGGATCCAAGCGGAGGATGAGGGCGTCCTGATCGTCGTCGAGGACGACGGTCCCGGCGTCCCCGACGAGCTCAAGGAGGCCGTCTTCGAGCCGTTCCGGCAGGGACCCGGCCCGGCGACCGCCTCACCGGGCGTCGGCGTCGGGCTGTCGTTGGTCGCCCGGTTCGCCGAGCTCCACGGGGGTAGCGCCTGGGTCGAGGACCGGCCCGGCGGCGGCGCCTCCTTCCGCGTGTTCCTGCCGCCCGCCTGACCACTCCCGCCCTCACTGCGACAGCCGGGTCGCGATAGGTGAGGGCCGGGAGGCGGTGGGGGACTGAGAACCTCCCGGCCCTCGTTGTCGGGGTGCGATGGACTCTCCCGACAACCTCCTCGGGGGCTCTGGCCCCCGAAGCTCTCTTTCCGGGGCGCTCCTCGAGCCCCGACCCCTCCTTTCAGATGAACAGCGTGACGGCGTCCTGCGCCTCCATGAGCATCGTGGTCGCCCCCGCGGGCTCGCCCAGGCCGTCGATCATGTCCTCCCGCTTCAGCCCAAGGAGGTCCATCGTCATCTGGCAGGGCACGAGCTTCACGCCCATCTCCACCGCCAGCTGGAGGAGCTCGCCGGGGCTCGCGACGTTATGCTCCTTCGCGAGCTTCTTCATCATCACGGGCCCGGCTCCCGCGAAGTTCATCTTCCCGAGCTTCAGGTGCTCCATGCCCGGGCGATCCATCATCGCGACCATCTTCTGCATCCAGTTGTCGCCAGTGATGTGTTTCTCGTTCTTCACGAGCGAGAACAACCCCCAGAAGGTGAAGAAGATCGTCGTCTGCATGCCGAGCGCGGCGCCGGTCGTCGCCAGGATCATCTGCGGCCAAACCTTGTCGAGGTCTCCGCTCCACGCGATGATCACGAGTCTGTCGTGCTTGTGCTCCTCGTGATCGTGCGCGGGGATCTCGAGCGTGGCTTCCTGGACGGCCATCTCGGTCACCTCACTTCTTCCTGATCACGAAGCGGTACACGCCGTCGGCCTCGCTCTGCTCGAGGAGCTCGTGACCGGTGCTCTTGCACCATGCGGCGAAGTCCGCCACGGACCCGGGGTCAGTGGCCAGCGCCTCGACCAGGTCGCCGGACGCGAGCTCCTTGACCGCCTGGGCCGTCTTCACGATCGGCAGCGGGCAGGAGAGCCCCTTCAGGTCCAACGTCTTGGCGATCGTGCTCATGGTTCGCTCCTTCCGGTCGGGATCGGCAAGGGGACGTTCTCCGGCATCCTCCCCTGCGGGACGGTCTCCCAGTAGAGCCGATTGAACATCCACTTGGCCGAGTGCCACAGGAGATTCGGCTGCGGCGGCGCGGGCGGGTGCTCGTAGTCGAACCGGAGGACCGTGGCCTGACGGTTCCCGGTCTCCAGGAAGCACATCACCTTGCCGCCGTAGTTCGTCTTCGGATCCGACCCGTGGATCAGGGAGGCGATGCGGCTGGCGACGACGGGTGCCTCGAAGTGCGCCGTCGAGCCGCTCTTGCTGATCGGCAGGTTCGTCGCGTCGCCGAGCGCGAAGATCCGATCCTGCCCGTCGACCTGGAGCGTGTAGCGATCGGTGGGGAGCCAACCGCCTGCGTCTCCGAGCCCCGAGTCGATCACGATCTGCTGCCCGCGATGAGGCGGGACCAGCACCAGGAGGTCGTACTCGAGCTTCTCGCCTTCCAGCGAGGACACGGTGCCGGCGCTCGGGTCGACCTCTTCCACGTTGAAGAAGGTCGTCAGCCCGATCCCCCGCTGCTCCATGATCGGTTGGACCACCTTGCTCGCGGACTCGATCGTGAACGCCCGGTTCAGGGGCGAGAGGAGCGTGACCTCGCTGCGTTCCCGGACGCCCCTCCGACGCAGGTAGTCCTCGACCATGAAGACGAACTCGACCGGCGCGGGTGGGCACTTGTACGGGATCCCGGCGATCCCGATCAGGATCCTCCCACCCTCGAACCGCCGCAGGGCCTCGCGCAAGCGCTGTGCGTCCTCCAGCGAGTAGAACCCGTGGGAGCCCTCCACGAGCCCGGGCACCTGGTCGTGCATCAGCCGGGCGCCGGTGGCGAGCACCAGGTAGTCCCACTCGAGGCTCGCACCACGCTCGAGCTGGACCGTGCCGGCATCGGTGTGGATCCTGATCGCCTTCTCCACCGCCAGGTCCACCTCGCGGCGGAGCAGCGTGCGCTCGTCCCTGACGAGCCATCGTCCGTTGGCCTGACCGAGCGTGACGTACAGGTACCCGGGCTGGTAGTGGTGCATCCCGGTGGGATCCACGACGGTCACCTGAGCCTCTCGCCCGAGCTCCTTCGCGAGCAGGTTCGCGGCGAGGGTTCCGCCCACCCCGCCCCCGAGCACCAGGACCCGCGCCGGCACCGGGATCACCGAGCCTTGCGGACCACGAAGCGCGCGAAGTCGCCCTCCTCGACGACCTCCACGAGCTCGTGCCCGGCCTTGCTGATCCAGGCCGGGATGTCGGTCTTCGAGCCCTCGTCGGACGAGAGGACCTCGATTATGGCGCCCACCTCGTTCTCGCGGATCGCCCCGATCAGGCTCATCAGCGGCCCGGGGCACGGCATGCCGCGGGCATCGATCGAGCGGGTCACGTTCGCGGTGGTCATCGTTGCCCCTCCTTCAGATGAAGGTCACCGGGCCGTCGGCGTCCATGAAGAACGAGGCGACCCCTTCCTGTCCGTCCACCAGCGGGTCCAGATCCTCGACCGCGAGCCCGAACATCTCCATCGAGAGCGAGCACGCGTGGATCCGCACCTCGCCGATCTCCTTGGCCTGCCGGAGGATCTCGCTCCAGTGCTGCCCGCCGTGACGCTGATACGCCTCGGCACCCTCGGGCCCCGCCTCGGGCGCCACGCCGTGGTCCTTGTGGATCCGGTCGGCGCGGAACGCGTCCAGGGCCCAGTATTGGAGGAAGACGTTCACCTTCCGGCCCATCGCGGCCGCGCCAGCGGTGAGCACGGCGGCGGCGTTCAACTTGTCGTCGGTGCCAGAGAACAGCACCATCGAGAAGGTCGAGTCGTCCATCTCGCACCCCTGTCGATACAACGCTTCCCCTACAGGGTCCCCGCTCCCCCCAACACCCATGAGGGTCGCCCCGCCCGGCGTGGACGGGACCATCGGCCCCGGGGAGACCGACCACCGAGGACCGATGGCGGGCGTCCGACCCTCGGTGGTTGTCTGCGCCCGCCCGGAGCCGGTAGCGTGGGCCGCGACCCTTCCAGGCCGATGCCCGACCCCCTCCACGACACCGACGTGCGCGACGGCGCGGACCCCGATCCGTCCGGGCCGCGCGTGAGCACCGCTCAGCCGGGGCCCGGGCCGGGCTCGGGCTCGTCCGCCGCGCCCGTTCCACGTGCGCGCTCCGTCGAGGGTGACTGGCTGGCCCTCGCGGCCAGGATCGCCTTCTTCGTGGTGGCCCTGTTCCTGTTCGTCCTCGCGATCCAGCTCATGAAGGAGGGCGCCAAGGCGCTGGCGCCGTCGCTCACGGGGAGCCCCCTGTTCAGCAACGCGTTCTCGACCCTCGGCGCGGGGTGGCTCGGCGCCTACGTGGTCCTCTCGGGATCGCCGATCGCCGCCGTCGCGCTCAGCCTGTTCGTGGGTGGGGCAACGACGGAGCTCCAGACGTTCACGATGCTGTCCGGCTCGCGTCTGGGCGCCGCATTCGTGGTCCTGCTGGTGGGCTTCCTGTACGCGCTCCGCAACCGGGGCCGGGACCGTCGGGAGTCGATCGGCATGGGCGTCCTGGCCCTCGGGCTCACTGCCGTGGTGTACCTGCCGGGCATGGTGATCGGCTACTGGGTCTTGAGGTCCGGGATGCTCGACGGCATCCGGTGGCACGCCTCGGACGGCGTGCTCTCCATCGTCGACTACCTCTGGGGACCGGCCCTGGACGTGCTCACCGCCCTCCCGGGATGGACGCTGCTGCCCCTGGGCCTGGCGATCGTGCTCCTATCGTTCCGGCTCCTCGACCGGGTCCTCCCGCAGCTCGACGGCGAGCGTCACGGGAGCCGGGTGGCCGAGTGGCTGAAGCGCCCGTGGCCGATGTTCCTCCTCGGCTGCCTCGTGGCCGCGCTCACGCTATCGGTCTCGGTGGCCCTCACGCTGCTGGTCCCGCTCGCCAGCCGCGGCTACGTCCGCCGCCGCGAGGCGATCCCGTACATCATGGGCGCCAACATCACCACGCTCGCCGACACGCTCGTGGCGGCGATGGTGCTCGGCAGCGGCGTGGCTGTGCAGATCGTGCTGGCCCAGGCGATCGCCGTGGCCCTCGTCTCGCTCCTGTTGCTGGCCCTCGTGTACCGACCGCTCGTGGAGGGCGTCCTGCGCCTGGACGACTGGGTCGTGGCGTCGAACCGGCGCCTGTGGCTGTTCGTCGCCGGTCTGTTCCTGCTGCCCGCGATGTTCCTCACGTCGGGGATCTGGATCGGCCCGATCGCCAACTGATCTGGCCGAGGACGCGGGGTGGGCATGACGGTTGTCCGAGCCGGCGGTCGGATTCGAACCGACGACCTGAGCTTTACAAGAGCCCTGCTCTGCCCCTGAGCTACGCCGGCGGTGTCCCGAGTCTACGCGCCGCGCGTGAGGGCAGGACGTAGGAGTACAGGACGGCGGCGAGCGCCGCTGCGGCGTTCAGCGAGCCCACCTGTCCTCGCATCGGGAGCGAGACCAGCTCGTCGCACGCCTCCCGGGTCAGCCGGGCCAGACCCTTCCGTTCCGCGCCGACGACCACCGCGAGCTTCCCGCCCGGGGCACCCTCCTCGTAGACGGTGCGACCGGCCCGCTCGTCGAGTCCGACGACCGTGAACCCGGCCCCTTGGAGCCGTTCGAGCGCTCTCGGGAGGTTCGCGACCCGAGCGTGCGGCAGGTGCAGGAGTGCACCGGCCGAGGCCCGCACGGCCGCCGGCGTGACGTCGGCCGATCGGCGTAGGCGCGTGACGAGCATCGCGGCCCCCGCCGCCTCCGCGGACCGTGCCGCAGCCCCAAGGTTCTGCGGATCCTCGACCCCATCCAGGACCACGACGAGGTCTTCCTCGCCGAACCGCCAGGAGGAGAGCTCACGCTCGCCGATCGGGTTCGGGACCTCGATCCGGGCGACCACCCCCTGATGTTCGACAGCCAGTGCGTCAAGCTCTCGTCGGGCGACCCGGCGTGGTTCCAGACCGGCACCGGCGCACGCCTCGAGCACGTCGTCCAGCCCCGAGGTGCTACGAGCGGACGCGGCGATCAGAACCTCTCGCGCCCGGCCGGAGCGCAGGGCCTCGAGCACCGCTCGACGCCCGCCGACGTGGAGGCCGCGACTCACGCCGTTCGCACGACCGCGAGCGCCAGGCACCCGATACCCTCGCCGGAGAGGCCCAACCCCTCGGGACGGGTGGCCTTCACCGACACGCGCTCCATCGGCAGGCCGAGCGCCCGCGCCAACGCCCTCCGGATCTCATCACGACGGGGGGCGATCGTAGGACGTTCGGCGATCACCGTGACGTCGGCCGAGGACGGCACCACGCCTCGTTCCGAGAGCATCGACACGACCCGCCCGAGCAGGTCGAGCCCGGCGATGCCCGCGATCGCCGGATCCGTGTCGGCGAAGTGCTCCCCGACGTCCCCGAGTCCCGCCGCTCCGAGAAGCGCATCACCGAGCGCATGGCATACCGCGTCGCCATCCGAATGACCGGCGAGCCCGAGCTCCCCCTCGAACGGGACGCCACCCAGCAGCAAGGGTCGATCCGGCGCCGGCGGATGCACGTCGAACCCCAGACCCACGGCGGGCTCGGTCATGGAACCGGCTCCCCCACCACCCGCTCGGCCCTGGCCAGGTCCTCGGCCGTCGTGATCTTGAAGTTCGATGGCTCGCCCTCGACCGTCACCACGCGGTACCCCGCCCACTCGAGCGAGGCGGCGTCGTCGGTGACCTCGATCCGGGCCTCGGCGGCGCGGGCGTGGGCGTCGCGCAGGGCGCTCGCGAGGAAGGCCTGTGGGGTCTGGGCCAGCGCGAGTCCCCAGCGCGGCTCGGTCGCCACCACCATCCCATCGCGGACCCGCTTGACGGTGTCGACCACGGGCAGCACCGGGATCGCGCCGTCGGCACCCCGCGCCTCCAGGGCGGCGACGACGGCCGAGAACAGGCCCGGCGAGGCGAGCGGCCGGGCGGCGTCGTGGCAGACCACGATCCGCGTGCCGTCGGGAACCATCCCCAGGGCTGCTCGGACCGAGGCTTGACGCGTGGTGCCCCCCGTCACCACGGCGTGCGTGCCGAACGGCTCGAGGATCGCGTGTGCGAGATCCTCTGAGCCCGCGGGCGCGGCCACCACCACGGCGTCGATCGCGCCGCTGCCCATAGCGGCGCCCACCGACCGGGCCAGGATCGGCCGTCCGCCGAGTCCCACGAACGCCTTGGGCACCGACGGCCCGAGCCGTTCCCCGGTGCCGGCGGCGAGCACGATGGCGACGGCGCCCTCCACGGGGCCGAGGTTACCGGAGCGCCGACGAGGAAAGGCTCGGGAAGACCATCCGGCCGGTGGTCGTATTGATCACGTTCCGCACGACGATCCCGACCTCCTCGCCGACATGCTCGGTCGCCGACTCCACCACCACCATCGTCCCGTCCTCGAGGTAGCCGACCGCCTAGCCTCGCTCTCGCCCCTCCTTGACGAGCTCCAGCATGAGCTCGTCGCGGGGCCGACGGGCAGTCGGAACGCCACCGCGAGATCGTTCAGGCTCGGCACCGGCACCGAGAGCGCCTGGGCGACCTTGGCGAGGTTGTGGTCCGTCGCGATCAGGGAGGCCCCGCTCTCCCTCGCGAGCTGCACAAGCGCCGCATCCACGTCCGGAGCGTCGTCGTCTTCCACGAGGTGGACGGCGACCGTGGCAGCGCTCTTGAGCTCACCCAACGTGTCGAGGCCACGGCGACCGCGACCGCGCCGCTCGGGATCGGAGGAGTGGGCCACGGTCTGGAGCTCTCGGAGGACACCGGTGTGGATGAGCAGGTCGCCTCCCAGGAACCCGGCCTCGATCAGGTCGAGGATGCGGCCGTCGATCAGTGCGCGCGTGTCCACCACGCTGACGTCCCCCCGCGAGGCGGCGGCCCTGGGCTTGAGCCCGATCAGACCGAACAGCTCGTTGGTCTTCGTCCGGCCCACGCGATAACCGACGTGCCCGAGGGTCACGTAGGTGAAGGCGACCGTGGTCCACGCGGTGAGCGGTGGGAGCCGGAGGACCCAACGGTGAGGAGCGCCGCGAGCGCCAGCCCGGAGAGCAGCCCGCCGAGACCGGCGACGATCTCGGCCGCGGGGACCCGCCGGAGCTCCTCCTCCATCGTTCGGACGGCCGTGGCCGTCTGACGTCCGAGGACCCCGCCGACGACGAACCCAGCCCCCGAACCGAGCATGACGCCGAGGATGGCGCGATGGATCCCGGAGAGATACGTCGAGGGCGATCACGTGGCCGGCCGCCGCGAACAGGACGACGAAGATCAGGCGGACGAACTCGACCAGGCGTTCCCGAGGGAGCGCTGGGCGGGCGTGGATGGGATCGGCACAGCCGCGACCGTGCCTCGACCGGGCACCGGGCACGAGCATCTCCCAAGGTGCCTCGACGCGCGTGGCCCCGGACTTGACCCAGATGGCCTACTTCTTCCGGCCGACCGAGTTCGGCCGCCTCTCGCCGGCGGCCTCTCGGGCCTGCCTCTTCGGACCTGCGCTCTCACGCCTCCGCCATCGCCCTGGCGAGGTGGGACTCGTCCAGAACCTTGTCGATCATGGCCTCCGCGCTGGCCTCATCGCCGCCGGTGGCGTAGGTGAGCTCGGAGACCAGGATCTGGCGCGCCTTGGTGATCATCCGCTTCTCGCCGGCGGACAGGCCACGATCTCGCTCGCGGATCGACAGGTTCCGAACGACCTCGGCCACCTGGTAGATGTCTCCCGAGCGGAGCTTCTCGATGTTGTTCTTGAACCGGCGGCTCCAGTTGGAGGCCATCTTGGTCTCGTCCTCCTGGAGCACCTTGAGGACCTTCTTGACCTCGTTCTTGCTCACGACGGACCGGAGCCCGACCTCTTCGGTGCTTTCGATCGGGATCATCAGCGTGAGCTCGCCGTAGGAGACCCGCAGCTTGAAGTACTTGCGCTTCTCCCCGTCGAACTCGCGTACGCAAAGGTCCTCGATCACTGCCGCGCCGTGTTCCGGATGAACAACCGTGTCGCCTTTGCGGAACACAAAGACCCCCCTCGGATCGTGATGTGGTGCTTGCCGAACCCCGCCAGGGTAGCACGCGGGCGCCTTGCGCCGCAAATCAAAAGCGCAGGTCAGAGGCCATTTCCGGCCTCAGAGGACCCTCCGGTCGACCCAGGGGTGAGGGCGGCCATGGATCGCTTCGTCGGACCCGCTACCCAGGTCAGCGCATCCCGGACGTGCCGGACCGGGATCACGCGAACACCATCGCGCTCATCGGTTCCCGACGGTGCGAGGACGGTGCGGATGCCCGCCGCCTCGGCCGCCGCCAGACGCTGGTCGACCCCCGGTACCGTCCGGACGAGCCCGGTCAGCGACACCTCGCCGACGAACGCCGCCGCGGGTGCGGGCACACCGGTGGCCGCCGACGCGAGGGCGGCGGCGATGGCCAGGTCGCAGGCCGGGTCCTCGACGCGAACGCCTCCCGCGGAGGCTCCGAACAGCTCGGTCCTGGCCAAGGGGATCCCGACCCGGGCCAGGACGGCCGCCACGAGGTGGAAACGGCGCTGATCCAGACCGGTGACCTGGCGCCGCGCGGGACCGTCGGTGGGCGCCACCAGGGCCTGGACCTCGACGGCCAGGGCGCGGCGGCCCGCCCTGGGGAGCGCGACGGCGGCCCCGGGCTCTCGATCGCCGGAGACGAGCAGGGCACCCGGGTCGATCTCGCGTAGCCCCGCGGTCGACATCTCGAACCAGGCCACCTCGCCCTCGGCCCCGAAGCGGTTCTTGCCGCCGGAGAGCATCCGCAGCCCCGACCGGGGATCGCCCTCGAACGTCAGCACGACGTCGACGGCGTGCTCGAGCGCGCGGGGTCCCGCCAGGTCGCCGTCCTTGGTGACGTGTCCCGTGAGGAGCACGGCGACCCCCGCCTCCTTCGCGAGCCCGACGAGCGCATCGGTGCACGCCCGTACCTGCGAGGGCCCCCCCGGGACCTGCCCGGCGTCGGGATCGCGGAGCGCCTGGACCGAGTCGACCGCGAGCAGGAACGGCTCGGCCGAGCGCGCCGCCTCAAGGACCGAGGGCAACTCCCGACCCGGCACGAACGCGACCGCGTCCCCCGCGATCCCCAGCCGATGGACTCGGCCCGCGACCTGACGGCGGGACTCCTCGCTGGAGGCCAGGAGGCAGGGGAGCCCGGCAGCCGACAGGTTCGCCACCAACTGGAGGAGAAGGGTCGACTTGCCGATGCCGGGCTCGCCCGCGAGGAGGGCCACGGTGGCGGGCACCAGGCCCCCGCCGAGCACCCGGTCCACCCCGGGGAACCCGGTGGAGACCCGGCGCTCGTCGCCCCGCTCGTGCTCGAGCGTCCGGACGACGACCGGGCTCGTGCTCGCGCCGCGGGCCGTGTCGGCTGCTCGTTGCTCGATCGTCCCCCAGGCGCCGCACCCCGGACAACGACCCGCCCACCGGGCTAGCTGTTGGCCGCAGTCACGACACGTCGAAACGGTCCGCGCCCTGCCCATGGCGCGACCCTAGCGCCCAGGTCTGACAGCCCGACCGCGTATACTGCCGGAGCACATCGTCGTTCGCTCGAGAGGAGGGATGCACGGATGACGAAGAAGGCCGCTGTCGTCGTGCCGCGTCCCTCCGGGAGCGCGCGCTAACCGGGCCTTCGGACCCGCGCGCCAGGCCGCCCCGGAGGGGGCGGCTTCTTCCTTCTCCGACCGCCGACGCGCGGGCCACGGTCGACGTCGCCGTGCAGCCCGACCGTCTGCCCGACCGAAGGGAACCTCGAGCGATGAACGACCAGGAACGGGTCGCCCTCGACCACTTCGTGGGCGAGGGCCTGATCACCGACGAGATACGCACCGTGAGGACCGGCAAGGAGGCCTCGGTGCGCCTGTGCCGGGCCAACCCTTCGACGACCGGCGAGCGCCTCGTCGCGGTGAAGGCGTACCACCCCCTCGACCGCCGGGACTTCCGCGACGAGTCGGTCTACCGGGACGGCGAGTGGATCAAGGAGCGCAGGGTTCGCGTCGCCCTCGAGAAGCGCACGCGGTACGGCCGGCGGGTGCAGGGTGCCCTGTGGGTCGACCGCGAGTGGGAGATGCTGCGGCTGCTGCACGGCGCCGGGGCCCCCGTGCCGCGTCCGATCGCACTCGGCCCGGACGCGATCCTGATGACGTTCGTCGGGGACGAGGATCTCGCGGCGCCGCAGCTCCGCTCCCATCGACCCGATCCCGCCGAGGCGCGCGACCTCTTCCGCCAGATCGTTCGGACGATCGAGCTGATGCTGTACCGGGACGTCGTTCACGGCGACCTCTCCGCCTACAACGTCCTGGTCTGGGAGGGTCGGGCGACCGTGATCGACCTGCCGCAGGCGGTCGATGCGAAGAAGAACCGGTTCGCGTCCGAGCTGCTCCGACGCGATATCCGCAGGATCTGCGGGTACTTCGACCGGCACGGCGTGGACTCGGATCCGGACGCGATCGCGGACGATCTGTGGACGGCCTGGGAGCTCGCGGACCTCGTCCCCGAGGAGCTCCGGACGGAGCTCCTGCCTGATCCCTAGCCTTCTCGGGTGCCCCGGAACTCGAGTGTGTAGGACCAGCTCGAACCGTCGGGCTCGTGCTCGAACCGCAGGAGTCGCCCCGTCTCGCCACCGGGGAGGAGCACCGGCAGACCGACGTGCTCCTCGCCCGGCCACAGGTCTTCTCGGGCACCAGCCTCGAGCCGCAGGAGCGTCATCGGCTCGTCGCCGTCGCGTTCGAGCGGCGGCGACCAACCGTCGTTCCCGTCGGCCCGCCGGAAGCGGAGGAGCCTGGGCACGGCGTGGAGCAGGAGCGGCTCGCCGGGCAGGGTCCAGCCCTTGCCGAAGAAGCGCCAACGCTCGCCGTCCCTGGACGTCTCGACCGCCCAGGGGATGTGCTCCCTCACCGGGACACCTCCCTCGCGAGCAGCCTAGACCCGCTTCCGAGATACGGGAACCTCTCCCTGAACCCGTGTTCCAGGCGTAGCGGTTCGGTCGCCGAGCGCGGCCATCGACCGTGGCGCCCTGTTCCGCGGGGATATGGGCCGGGCCGGTCGGGCTGTTCCCGACGCGCAGGAAGGCGAGGAGACGGTGGTCCCTCTTCGAGGTCGAATCCCTGCTTCAGCCCCGGGCTCGACTCGGGACGGCGACTGGCGCATGCTGGCCCTTCGGCTAAGCGTTCGGGACCTCGGTGGCATCTGTCAGGGCGATGCAGGCAGAGGGCGACGTCGTTCGACTCCCGGTGACGAGGCGAGAACCCCTCGACTTCGCGACCTTCTTCGCCGACGAGCACCGGGGGCTGCTCAAGCTCCTGTACTTCGTGACGGGGAACCGGGCCGACGCCTCCGAGCTCATGCAGGACGCCTTCCTGAAGGTGTGGGAGCGATGGGATCGGGTCGAGCGGATCGACGATCCCCGCGCCTACCTGTTCCGCGTGGCGCTGAACGGGTCCCGGATGCGGGCGCGCTCCGCACGCCGGGCCGCGCGGAGGCTGGTGGCTCCCGCCTCGTCGGTCGACCCGTACGACGAGATCGACCTCCGGGAGGACGTGAGGAACATGCTGCTCTCGCTCGCGCCGCGCAAGCGCGCCGCCCTCGTCCTGCTCGACATGTACGACTACGGCTCGGAGGAGGCAGCTCGGATCATGGGCATCCGTCCCTCGACCGTCCGGGCACTCGCCTCGCAGGGCCGCGCCGTGCTCCGAGCCTCAGGAGGCCCGCATGCCTGAGCTGAGGGAGGTGTTCGAGATGGCTACTCGGCAGATCGAGCCCGATGTCGACACCTGGAGGGAGCAAGAGGCACGTCAGCGGCGGAGGAGCAGGAACCGGAGGACCGGTGTCTACGCGCTGGTCGCCCCGCTCGTGATCGCGGCGACGGTGATCGTTGTCAGCGCACTCGCGGACGGGACGGGCGGTCGGACGCCGATCGCGCCACTCCAGCGGCCGTCCGACGGCGTCGCGTTGGTGGATCTCGACGGAACGATCGTCGGCATCATCGGTGAGCGGGGGAGCGAGGAGGTGCAGGCACTGCTTCGGGAGCCACTGAACGGCCTCTCCCTGTCACCCGACGGCACCAGGGTCGCCCTCTCGGACGGGACCGACGTCTACGTGATGAACGTGGACGGAACGGCTCTCCGGCGACTCGCTCGGGGCGTCACCCCCTCCTGGTCGCCGGATGGCACGAGGATCGCCTACGGTGGCGGTAGGGCCGGGATCCGCGTGATGTCCGCCGACGGGATGGATAGGCGGGAGGTGTTCGGCGGCGTTGGGAACCTCTGGCCCGCGTGGTCGCCCGATGGGGAGCGCATCGCCTTCCAGCTCCGGTACTACGGGACGACCCACGGGATCGCGGTGATCGACGTCGACGGAGGGGACCCTCTCCTCCTGACCAACAGGGGCCGGGATGCGTTCCCATCGTGGCACCCAGCTGGTGACTCCATCGTCTTCACACGCGTCGGCGAGAGCCAGGACCTCTACACGGCGGCCTCCGACGGGAGCACTCGAGCCACTCCGCTGATCGCAACCGACATGGGAGAGAGCATCGGTCGTTGGTCGCCGACGGGAGACCTGCTCGCGTACGTGACCTTCCACGGACTGTACGAGACGGACTCCGGCGTGATGGACGTCCACGTGCTCGACACGAGGACGGGCGAGGACCGCGTCATCCTCGAGGGAGCGACGTCCGTGGGCTGGGTGTCGGACGAGGTCCTCATCGTCATCTTCTGAACGCCGCCAGACACCGAGCGGCCCGGCAGCCGGGTGGTCGCCGGGCCGTCGGTCTTGCGGTCGGGCGGCGGCGGCGACCCGCTGGGCGGCCGCCGCTACGATCCCGGGACCGGCGCACGGAACCCTCAACTGGGCTGCGCGGCGCGCCCAGGGCAGGCACAGGGTGTGGCGATGGAGCCCGGTCTCGCAGGGGGCCGGGCGCCGCCGTACGCTGAGGGCTTCTCAGCGCCACTAGACGAAGGGCCGCGCTCGTGCATCCATGGTTCATGCGGGCAGAGGGTGAGGTCGTGCGACTCCCCCTCGAGCGCGTCGAGGCACGGGCCCGCTTCGACGAGTTCGTGGAGGACGAGCACGAGCGCCTCTTCAAGGCCCTGTACTTCGTGACCGGCAGCCGCGAGGACGCCGAGGACCTGTCCCAGGAGGCGTTCCTCAAGCTCTGGGAGCGCTGGGATCGGATCGACCGGATCGGCGATCCGACCGGGTACCTGTTCCGCGTTGCGCTGAACGGGTTCCGGATGCGGCGTCGCCGAGCGGCGATCGCGCTGCGGAAGCTCGTGCCGGTGACGGAGGGGCGCGACGAGTTCGCCGAGGCGGAGGTGCGCGCGGACGTGCGCTCCCTCCTGCTCGGCCTCTCGCCGCGGCAGCGGGCCGCCCTCCTGCTCGTGGACCTGCTCGGCTACCCATCCGAGCAGGCGGCGCGCATCCTGCGCGTCCGGCCGTCGACGGTGCGGAACCTGGCGAGCCAGGGACGGAGGGCCCTTCGAGCGACGGAAGGAGCGCGGGATGCCTGACGTGCAGGAGGTGTTCCGCATGGCGACGCAGAAGGTTCGACCCGACGAGGGCTTCGTCGACCGTCAGTTCGGCCGTCAGCGCAGGCAGGCGCGCCGAAGCAAGGCCGGCGCGTTGGTCCTGGTTAGCGCCCTGGGGATCGCGGGGATCGTCTTCGGTATCGGGATCCTCCGCGGCGATCGGGCATCGGTCCCGGGCGGTGACACGCAGGACCCGGGCGTGGTGCCGAACGTCGAGCAGCTGGTCGGGGGCTGGTCCGCGCTGTGGCCCACGTTCGGCTACGACACACCGGATCAGCCTCTAGCGCTACTACTCAACGCCGACGGCACGTTCGCCATGGATGCGGACCGTTCCGCGCTGACGGTGGACCCCGGCGCTCTGGGGACCTACGAGATCAAGGGTAGCCAGATCGTCCTGACCGCCGGCCCCTCCTCGACCGTGTGTCCGGAGGGAGACGATTGGACGTGGGAGGCGCGGCTGCTCCCGGATGGGAAGCTCAGCACCGTCGTGGTGGAGGACGGTAGCGGCTACTGCCGGATGGGCGTGGGCGTCGAGGGGACGTGGTCTCCCATGGTGGGCTCACCGGAGACCGTGGGGTGAGTGGTTCCACCCCGACCGGATAGCCGACCGGACACCGATCGGCCCGGCAACCTCTCGGCTGCCGGGCCGTCGGTCTTGCGGTCGGGCGGCGGCGACCGCCCGACGTCTCGGATCCTCCGCCTGCTCCTCTGCGCTACCGCTCCTTGAGCGCTAGCTCTCCTGCGAGCCGGCGAGCTCGATCGGCGGGACGTCCGGCGGGACGCCGACGCCCTCGAACACGATCTCGCCGTCGCGCGCGTCCACGATGATCGTCTGACCGGCGCGGAACTCCTTCCAGAGCAGCTTCTCCGACAGCGCGTCCTCGACCATCCGCTGGATCGTCCGCCGCAGCGGGCGAGCGCCGAGCGCGGGGTCATAGCCCTTCTCGGCGAGCAGCGCCTTAGCCGGATCGGTGAGCTCGATCTCCAGGTCCTTGGACTTCAGCTGCTCGCGGACCCGCTTCATCATCAGGTCGACGATCTGCTTCACGTCCTCCCCGGTGAGCGAATGGAAGACGATCACCTCGTCGATCCGGTTCAGGAACTCGGGACGGAAGGAGTGCTTGAGCTCCTCCATCACCTTGTCCTTCATCCGCTCGTAGGTGACCTTCTCGTCCGGCTTGGAGGCGAACCCGATCGAGGTGCCCTTCTGGATGTCCCGCGTCCCCAGGTTGGACGTCATGATGATGATCGTGTTCTTGAAATCGACGTGGTGCCCCTGCGCATCCGTCAGCCGGCCGTCCTCCAGGATCTGGAGCAACGTGTTGAACACGTCCGGGTGCGCCTTCTCGATCTCGTCGAACAGGATCACGCTGAACGGCTTGCGACGCACGGCCTCGGTGAGCTGACCGCCCTCCTCGTACCCGACGTAGCCCGGGGGCGAGCCGATCAGCCGGCTGACCGTGTGCTTCTCCATGTACTCGGACATGTCGAGCTGGATGAGCGCGGCCTCGTCGCCGAACAGGAACTCCGCCAGCGCCTTGGACAGCTCCGTCTTCCCCACGCCCGACGGCCCGAGGAAGATGAACGATCCGGCAGGGCGCTTCGGGTCCTTCAGGCCGGCGCGGGTCCGCCGGATGGCTTTGGACACGGCCTTGATGGAGTCGTCCTGGCTGATGATCCGCTTGTGGAGCTCGTCCTCCATGCGCAGGAGCTTCTCCGTCTCCTCCTCGGTGAGCTTGAACACCGGGATGCCGGTCCAGGTGGAGAGCACCTCGGCGATCTCCTCCTCGTCCACCTCGGAGAGCACGTCCATCTCGCCGGACTTCCACTCCCGCTCGCGCCGCTGGCGCTCCTCGATCAGGTGGCGCTCCTCGTCCCGAAGCGACGCGGCCTTCTCGAAATCCTGCGCGTCGATCGAGGATTCCTTCTTCAGCCGCACCTCGGCGATCTTCTCGTCGATCTCGCGCACGTCGGGCGGCGCGGTCATCCGCCGGATC
>CAZXFA010000030.1:0-26571 GCA_964640085.1 uncultured Actinomycetes bacterium
CCCAGAACCCGATCGAGCTGGCGGGCACCTTCCCGCTCCCGGAGGCCCAGCTCGACCGGTTCCTGCTCCGGGTGCGCCTCGGCTACCCGGACGCCCGGGAGGAGGAACGGATCCTGCAGACGCGGCCGGAAGATCGTCTCCTGCCGGATGGACCGCTGCCCGAGGTCCCGCCGCTCCCGGACCTCAGGGTGGCGGCCGACGCGATCGGGCTCGAGCAGCCGGTGCGGACCTACGTGATCGCCCTCGCGCGTGCCACCCGCGACCACCCCGAACTCGCCGTGGGCGCCAGCCCCCGCGCGGTCGAGCAGTTGGGCGACGCCTCCCGCGCGTACGCGATGCTCGACGGCCGCGACTACGTGCTCCCAGACGACGTGAAGGCGCTCGCCGAGCCCGTGCTCGAGCACCGGCTCGTGCCCACCACCGACGCCCGCATCCGCGACCGAGAACCGGAGGAGATCCTCCGCGAGATCCTCCGGTCCGTCCCGGTCCCGACCGAGCTCTAGGGGCCGCTACGAACACGCCCGAGCGACGGCAGATCGCGCTGTACGTCGCCGGGCTGACCGGGCTCTTCGCGGTGGCCTGGGGACAGGTCGTCGTCATCCTCTGGGCCGCCGCGATCGCGGGGATGGCGATCGCCGCCGAGTGGTGGGCTCGAACGGCCTGGCGCGGCGTGGTCGTGGAGGCCGGGTTCGAGCCCGCCCGGGCGTTCTCTGGCGAGGACATCGCGGTCGTCGTCCGGATCTCGAACGCCAAGCGCCTCCCGCTGCCCATCGCGCGGGTCCTGGTTCGGTTCCCGCCAGGGCTGCTCCCGGACCCCGAACCCGACCCGACGGCGCTCCGCGGTCATCGCCGGCGCCTGTCGATCACCGGACGGAGCGAGATCACGCTCCGTCTCCCGGTCGTCGTCTCGCTGCGCGGCGAGTACTGGCTCGAGGGTGTGGACGTGGAGCTGTCCGACCCCTTCGACCTGGCCCCGATCCGGCGGGAGGTCGAGGTCGAGCGCCCGCTCCTGGTGATGCCCGAACCGCGGGTGGGGGTGCCGCTGCGGATCCCTCGACGGCTCCCGTTCGGCTCGCCCGCCCCGGCCGCGCGGCTGTTCGAGGACCGCGAGCACTTCGCGGGGGTGCGCGACTACGAGCCGGGCGACCCGATGCACCACGTGCACTGGCGTCTGTCTGCCCACGTGGGGCGCCTGCAGACCAAGCGGTACGAGCCCACGCGCTCGGCCGAGGTCCTGTTCGCGATCGACGTGGCCAACGGGGAGCCCTTCTGGCACGCCGTCGACCCCGACACGGCGGAGGAGACGATCGGGTGGGCGAGCTACCTGGCCCGCCAGGCGATCCATGCGGGGTGGCGGACGGGCCTGATCGCGAACACCCACCTACGGAAGGGGCGCGGGCCACTGCGGGTCCCGGCGGCGACCCACCCGCGCTCGGAGGCCGCGCTGTTCGTGGCGCTCGCCCGGATGCCGAACCAACCGACGAGCGACCTCGGCCCCGTCCTCCGCGAGGTGGGACGCCGTCTGACGCGCCGCACGACCTTCATCGTGATCTCGCCTCGACCGGGACCGTCCCTGCTCCACGAGATGGACGTCCTGCGTCGTCGAGGCTCGGAGGTGATCCACCTCTCTCCGCTCGAGGCGATGGGGAGGTGGGCGTCGTGAGCGAGGGAGCTCGCAGGACGGGCGGCTCCGCAGCCGACATGCCGGCGCTCGAGGGACGGGAGCTGCGCGCCGCCGGGCTGGCCGCCGCGGCCGAGGGCGGGGTCGTGGCCCTCCCCCTCCACCTGGTCCTGTCGGAGACCCGTGCGTTGGGCCTCGGCGTCGCCCCCTTCGCCCTGTCCTTCGTCGTGGTGTACGTGCTGGGGGTGTTGCTCGCCGCGCGGTTCCGAAGCTCGGCGAACCTGGCGAGCGGGGCGCTCGTCCTGGCCGCGCTCGCCGGCCTGTCCTTGGGCGAGGGGGACCTGAACCGGTCGGTGTTCACGGTGGTGGTCTCGCTCCTCGTGGCCCTGCGGGTGGTCTCGCTCGGCCTGCACGACTGGCGCGCGCCGATCGAGGCCGAGATCGGGTGGGGCGCGACGGCGCTCGGCCTAGAGACGTTCGTGGCCGCCGGGGCCGAGCCGGGCTGGAGGCCGGTGCTGGTGCTGTTCGTGCCGGTGTTCTTCGTGGCCTCGCTGGCGAGCCGGGCGACCACCGTCTGGTCGAGCGCGGGCGCCGGCGACCTCGACGAGCAGGTCCGCGCGGCCTGGATCCGGCGGACCCTCCTGGCAAGCGGAGGGCTGCTCGTGGCGATGGGCACGGCGGTCGCGCTCAGCGTCCGGGGCGGGCTGTTCGACCGGATCGGCGCGTGGCTCTCTCCGGTCGCCGCCGCACTCGCCTCGTTGTTCGCGGCCGCGCTGGGGCAAGCGGCGCGGCCGATCTTCTGGCTCGTGGACCGACTCGGCATCGACCCGGACGCCGTCCGACGGTTCCTCGAGGGGCTGCGGGAAGGCGGGCTGCGGCGGAGGGTCGAGGACGAGCTCGGCCGTCCCGGCCCGTCCCTCTGGCAGCGCCTGCTGGGGCTGGTCGCGTTCGCCGCGGTCGGGTACGCGATCTATCGGGTGCTCCGCCGGTACCGGCCGTCGCCCGTTCCTTCAGAGCGCCCGGGGGCCCCCGGCTCGGCCGTCGCGGCGCCGCTCCCGGCCGAGGACGCTGTCCCGCCCCCCCGACGGCGCCTGCGCCGCGAGCTCCCCGCCGATGCGGTCCGCCGCATGTACGCGGAGGCGCTCCTCGCGCTCCGCGTCCGCGAGCTGCCCAAGGAGCCGGATCTGACGCCGGCCGAGTTCGCCCCCGTCGTCGCCGGGCGGTTCCCCGAGGTCGCCGAGGGCTTCGGCGCCCTGACGCGCGTCTACGAGGAGGTCCGGTACGGGCACCGTCGGCCGGACGCCGAGACCGTCGAGGAGCTCCGGGCGACCCACGGCCGGATCCTGGCGGCGATCCGCGGCCGGTAGCGCCGGGCGGCGGTACGATGCCGCTCCATGTCTGAGCCGGCGATCCTCTGCGAGGGGCTCGAGAAGAGCTTCGGGAAGGTCCGGGCCCTCCGGGGGGTGGACCTCGAGGTGAGCCCGGGGATCGTGTTCGGCCTGCTCGGGCCGAACGGCGCTGGCAAGACCACCGCGGTCCGCATCCTCACCACGCTCCTCCACCCGGACGGCGGGCGCGCGCTCGTGGTTGGCCGCGACGTCGTCCGCGAAGCCGCCGAGCTGCGCCCGCTGATCGGCCTGGCCGGGCAGTACGCGGCGGTCGACGAGAACCTCACCGGGCTCGAGAACCTGGAGATGGTCGGGCGCCTGTACCACCTCCCGGCCGCCGAGGCCCGCCGGCGCGCCCAGGCGGTGCTGGAACGGTTCGACCTGACCGACGCCGCCGATCGGACGGCCAAGACCTACTCGGGCGGCATGCGGCGGCGGCTCGACCTCGGCGCGAGCCTGGTCGGGCGCCCCCAGGTGCTGTTCCTGGACGAGCCGACCACCGGCCTGGACCCGCGCAGCCGCCTCGAGATGTGGGACATCATCCGGGAGCTCGTGCACGACGGCACCACGCTGCTGCTCACCACGCAGTACCTGGAGGAGGCCGACCGCCTGGCCGACCTGATCTCGGTGATCGACGACGGCCGGGTGATCGCCAACGGCACGGCGGACGAGCTCAAGGACCGGGTGGGCGGCGAGGTCCTGGCCGTGCGCGTGCGCGACCGCGAGCGCGTGGCCCAGGCGGCGGGCGCGATCATCGGGCTCGGGCCGGGCGGCGGCAAGGCGGACAACAACACCGGCGAGATCACGATCCCGGTGGGCCGGGACGGCACCTCGCTCCTCACCGAGGCGATCCGGCGCCTGGACGCGGCCGGGATCGAACTCGCCGACATCGCGCTCCGGCGACCGTCGCTCGACGACGTGTTCCTCGCCCTCACGGGACACACCGCGGAGGCCGCCGAGGAGGTTCCGGCCGAGCCCCGGGGGCGACGCTGATGGGTGTGGCGGGGGCTACCTCCGGCGGCAGGACCCGGACCGCGGTCGCGGACGGGTGGGTCCTCACCAAACGGAACCTGTTCACCTACATCCGCAAGCCGGACCTGCTCGTCTTCTCGACGATCCAGCCGGTGATGTTCGTCCTCCTGTTCGTCTTCGTGTTCGGCGGCGTGTTCGAGCAGATCCTTCCCGAGTCGATCGCCTACGTTGATTTCCTGATGCCGGGGATCTTCGTGCAGACCGCGATCTTCAGCGCGTTGCAGACCGGCGTGGGTCTCGCCGAGGACCTCCAGAAGGGCCTTATCGACCGGTTCAAGTCGCTCCCGATGGCTCGCTCAGCCGTTCTCGCCGGGCGGACCCTCGCCGACACGGTGGCGATCGTGTTCCAGGTCCTGCTGATGCTCGTCGTGGCCTGGCTGGTCGGGTTCCGGTTCCACGAAGGGATCCTGGAGGCCCTCCTCGCCTTCGGACTCGCCGTTGCCGTTGGCTACTCGTTCACGTGGATCGCCGCATTCACCGGTCTCTCTCTCAAGAGCGTCGAGGCCGTGCAGGCGGCAAGCTTCACGATCGTGTTCCCGTTCGTCTTCGCCAGCTCCGCGTTCGTGCCTGCATCGACGTTCCCGTCGTGGCTCGAGGCGTGGGCGAACGTGAACCCGGTAACGGTCTGGGCCGAGACGTTCCGCCTCCTCACGCTGGGCGACGTGTACGTGGCCTACCGGGCCTCCATCGGCGATCCGGTCGCGTCGCTCGGCTCCCTGCTGGTGCAGTCCACCGCCTGGTTCCTGGGCATCCTCGTCGTGGCGGTGCCGCTCGGCGTGCGGATCTACCGCCGGACCTGACGGGAACAACCCACCGCCACGGGTCGGTTCTCCTTCCCGACCGGTACCCTTGCTCGACCGTCACGTCTGGAGGTCTGCCGACCGTTGCTCGGGTTCGAGGGAGAGGACGCCCGCGAGAAGGTCGTCGTCCTGTTCACCATGTGCTTCGCGCTCGCCATGGCGATGCTCGACAACACCGTGGTGAACGTAGCGCTCCCCACGATCAGCCGGGAGCTCGGCGCCGGCGTGAGCGAGCTCCAGTGGATCGTCGACGGCTACGTCCTCGCGTTCGCCTCGCTCCTGCTCACCGGCGGGATCCTCGGCGACCGCTACGGGCGCAAGCGGATATTCCTCGGCGGGCTCACGCTGTTCACCCTGGCGTCGCTCGCATGCGGGATGTCGCAGACGACCGGCCAGTTGATCGCGGCCCGTGCGGTGCAGGGCATCGGCGCGTCGCTGCTGATGCCCGGGACGCTGTCGATCATCACCGTGACGTTCCCTCCCCATGAGCGCGCCCGGGCGATCGGGCTCTGGGCCGGCGTGTCCGGCCTCGCCCTCGCGCTGGGCCCCACCGCCGGCGGCCTGATGGTCGAGCACTTCGGGTGGGAGTCCGTCTTCTTCCTGAACGTCCCGATCGGCGCGGTGGCGTTCTGGGCCGCCACCCGCAACGTGCGGGAGTCGGTCTCACCGCACCAGCGGCGGCTCGATCTGCCTGGATTGGGGCTCGGCACCGCGGCGTTGTTCCTCGCGACCTACGGGCTGATCGAAGCGAACCTCCTCGGCTGGACCGACCCGTTGATCCTCGGCTCGCTGGTCGGCTCGGCACTGCTGACGGTGGCGTTCCTCTCATGGGAGCGGCGGAACCCGGAGGCGATGATGCCCCTCGGCTTCTTCCGCATCCCCGCCTTCAGCGCGGGCAACACCGTGGCGTTCAGCGTGTCGCTCGGCATGTTCGCGACGTTCTTCTTCCTCAGCCTGTACATGCAGCTGATCCACGGCTACACGGCCTTCGAGGCCGGCGTCCGTTTCCTGCCGTTGACGCTGATGGTCATCCTGACCGCGCCCAACGCGGGGCGGTATGCGCAGCGGCACGGGTCGCGGATCCCGGTGACGTACGGCCTCCTGCTGGCGGCTGGCGGGCTGCTGCTGCTGTCCCGGCTCTCGGTCGACACGCCCTACGCGATGATGGCGCCGGTGTTCGTGCTGATGGGCCACGGGATCGGCGCGACGATGGCGCCCATGACCGCCGCGGTGATGAACGCGGTCGGTCACGAGCGCGCGGGTCTCGGCTCGGCCATGACCAACACCTCCCGCGAGGTGGGCGGGGTGTTCGGGATCGCCCTGCTCGGCACGATCCTGACCACGCGGCTTCGGGGCGCCCTGGAGCCGACCCTGGCCTCGCTCGGGCTCGGGGCCGACACGCGGCGGGCGCTGGTCGAGGCGGCCGGCCACGGGACCTTGGATCCGCGGCTGCTGCTGGATCTGGATCCCGCCCAGCGGGCCACCGTGGTGGAGGGGTTCCGGCAGTCGTTCATGAGCGGCTTCCGGCTCTCGCTCGTGATCGCGGCGGCGGTGCTGCTCGTGGCGGCGATCGTCGGGAACCGGTTCATCCCCGCTGGGGCACCGCGCCGGGAGGTCGTCCCGGTCGGCGAGCCCGGGGCCGAGATGCAGACCGCACCCCTCCCGGACCTCTAAGCTGATGGCCGAGGAGGCGAGCGCAGTGCCGGAACCGGACCGTGACCTGATCGACCGGATCGAGCAGCTGGCCCACGAGGAGCACGAGCTGTTCGGCAAGGAGTCCCAGGGCCACGCCTCCACGCGCGAGCGCGCGAGGCTGAAGGAGATCCAGGACCAGCTCGACGAGTGCTACGACCTGCTCCGGGCGCGCCGAGCGCGGCGAGCGGCGGGGCTGGACGAGACGACCGTCGGGAGCGGTCCCGCCTAGGGAACCGCACGGCGGGACGTCGCCCAGGCGACGCACGTCGGCGACCGCTCGACCATCGCGCGTCGAGAGGCTCGACTAGGGTTGGCAGAGGACCCGGCCGAGAGGAGGTGGCGTCATGGAGCCACGCATCCCCGAACCGCCGAGCAGCCCACGCCTGCTCCGGCCCCGCGAGGTCGGCGAGATCCTCGGCGACGCATTCGCCCTGTACCGTCGGCACTGGCAGAACCTGATCGTGATCGTCGCGGTGGTCGCGATCCCCCTCTCCTTCGCCCAGGTCCTGATCGCCGACGTCTGGATCCGCGAGGGCCTCACCCGCGAGGAGCTCCGGGACGGCGCGGAGGTGGTCGTCGATGGGGCGTTCATCGCGGGAGCGCTCGCCTCCCTCGTGGGTGGGATCGTCGCCATCCTGATGTGGGTGGTCCTCGCCGGCGCGATCACTCGCGCGGCGGCCGGAACGTTCCTCGGGCGCGACCTGGAGATCGGGCAGAGCTACCGCTACGGCCTTTCCCGGTTCTGGTCGATCGTCCTGATCGGCGTCCTCTCGGCGCTCGCGATCGTCGGCGGGTTCATCCTGCTGGTGATCCCGGGGTTCATCGTGCTCACGCACCTCACGTGCGCGATCCCCGCACTGGTGATCGAGGATCGCCGGGGCACCGCCGCGTTGCGTCGCTCCTGGGATCTGGTCCGCGGCCGCGGATGGCCGGTGTTCGGGACGATCGTGGTGGCCGGCCTCATCACGGGCCTGGTGAACACTGTGCTGACGGCGCCGTTCGGCGATGCATGGGCCGCCCGTGGCATCGCGGCCTCGATCGCCTGGGTCCTGACGATGCCGTACACGGCGCTGGTCGGCGTGTTCATCTACCTGGACCTGCGGGTGCGGAAGGAGCGCTACGCGGCCGAGGACCTCGAGCGGGACCTGGCGTCGACCACCACCTGATCCCGGCGCTCAGGACCCGTGCTCAGGCGGGCGCTCAGGAGGGAGCCGGCTCGACCGGCGGGGCGGGCGTGCCGGTGTCCACCGGGTCCTCGAACCCCACCTGCTTGTGCGTGCCGTCGCAGAAGGGCTTGTTGTGTGAGCGGCCACACCGGCACAAGGTCTGGCGGTTCCGGACCTCGTAGGGCGTTCCGTCCTCGGAGACGACGGGGAGCCCGCCCCGGATCCACAAGGAGCCGTCCGGCTCCACCCCGATCGAGGGCTCGAAGGTCTGCTCGACGGGCTCGGGGTCGGGGGCGAGCGCGTAGGATAGCCGCCCGGAGGGGCAGTTGCGCACCTTCCGCTCGAACTCCTCGCGTGCATCCGGGTCGTCGATGTCCTCGAGCAGCTCCCACACGCTGGTCCCGGCGGTGCAGAACGCATGGTGGGCGCAGATCGACACGTCGTCGTACAGGATCACGCCCTCGCTCTCCCATCCGCTGCGCCGGTCGGCGATCGGACCGCGATCTGCGGACTCCCTCCCCTCGAACCCGATCTCCTCATGGGTGTCATCGCAGAACGGCTTGGTCATGGAGTGCCCGCACCGGCACAGCTCGTACGTCTCCGGGACCTCGAAACTCGACCCCTCCTCCCAGGAGTCGGGTTCCCCGCCCGCGCTCCGCACGATCGCCGTGCGCAGCAGCGGCACCTCTCCCTCCACCCGGTACGGGCCGCCCACGCGGACGACGATCCGAGGCTCTGGCATCCCTCGCAGTCTACGCGGAAGCCGGCGAAGCCGTGAGCCGGCGTCGGAACAGCACCACCGCCACCCCGAGGAGCACGGCGGCGTAGCCGGCCAGCACACCGAGCTCGAACGCGACGTCGACCGCCGAGGCCTCGCGGCCGAGGATGTCGGTGAACGCGTCCAACGCCCAGGCGTGGGGCGTGACGTGTGCGATCGCCCGCATGACGGGAGGGAAGACCTCGAGCGGCACCATGCACCCACCGAGCGCGGCGAACATCAGCCCGAAGAAGACCCCGAGCGAGCCGGCCTGCTGCGCGCTCGAGAGGACCGACCCCATCAGCATGGCTGCCCCCGTCCCCACCAGCGAGAAGGAGACCAGCACGGCCGCCGTCGCGACCGGGTTCCCCCAGTCGACGCCGAACAGGACGGCCGTCACGGCGACGATGAGGAGCCCCTGGAGCAGCGCGATGCCGAACCGCCCGGTCGCCTCGCCGGCCAACACGGTCCGGGACGGCGTCGGCGAGGCGATCATCCGGCGGGAGGTTCCGAGGCGACGGGACTCGATCAGCATCCCCGAGGCCGCGAGCGAGATCACGAAGACGAACAGGATCGTCTCCTGGGCCGCGCCATAGTCGAACTGCCCGACGGCGTCCTCGGTCCCAGCGGTCTCGGTCTCCACCCGGACCCGCGGCACGGCCGCCAGCAGCGTCCGGGCGCGCTCGAGCGCCTGATCGAAGGTTCCCGCACCCTCGCTCTCGGCGAACCGGGCCGCCCGGACCCCGATCGCCTGACGATCCACCGCGGCGGCGACCACCAGCCTCGCCTCCTGCGCGGCGCCGACCGGCCGGGCGAGATACGGGATCCGCACGCTCCCCCCGGACCGGACCTGGTCGTCGTACCCGGTCGGGATCACCAGCCCTGCCTCCACCAGCCCGCGCTCGACCGCCTGCCTGAGCCCCTCGCGATCGTCGAACGCCCGCACCTCGATCCCCTCGGTGCGCTCGAGCGCCCCGACCAGGTCTCGACCGAGTGGACCGCTCCCCGCCGACACCACGCCGATCACGGGCGTGAAGGCGGACCCGAACACAGCCCCGATCGCCAGGATGATGAGGAAGGGGAAGACGAAGATGAAGAAGAGCGCCGTCCGATCGCGGGACACCCGCCGCAGGTTCATCCCGGCGATCGCGAGCACCTTCATCGCGACACCAACCGGTTCGACCGCAGGAGCGCGATCCCGCCGAGCACGGCGCCGAACGCGAGGACGGCCCCCACGGCCGGCAGCACGTCGGCGATCGCGCCGCCGCCCGCGAGCTCCTGGAACCCACGCATCATCCAGGCCTGCGGCGCGACGAGGCTGAGGTTCGCCAGGAACGACGGCCCCTGCGAGATGGGGAAGAAGGTGCCGCCCAGCAGGCCCAGCACGACGGCGACCGTCGAGGCGTAGCCGCCCGCCTGGGCGGGGGTCTTCGCGAGCGTCGCGACCAACGCGGTCAGTCCCATCGCCGACAGGACGCCTGCGACCACGAGCAGAGCCACGCCGATCGGGTCACCCCACTCGGCGCCCAGCAGCACGGTGCTCGCGATCACGAGCGCGCTCATGCTCACGAGACCCACGAGGAAGGATGCGAGCGCCTTCCCACCGATGATCCAAGCGGCGCGCATCGGCGCGACCAGCAGCCGCGCGAGCGTGCCGCTCTGCCGCTCGTCGAGCAGACTCCGGACGCCGAACTCGACCGTGAAGAAGACGAAGAACACCGCCATCCCGGCGGCGTAGAAGGTCGTCGAGCTGAACGAGCGGCTCTCCGCCGTGTCGGCATCGATCAGCGCGGCCGGCTCGGTCGCCCTGGCCCGTTCCACGACGTCCTCGACGACCGCCGGGTCGTGCTCTCCCGGGCCGAGGACCGTGGCGACCGCGACCTGAACCGCGTCGATCTCGCTGGCGAACGAGCGCGCGAGCGATGTGGCGATCAGCGCACGGATGCTCTCCTCGGGATCGGTGATGACTCGGAGCGCGCCGCCCTGCCCCGCGACGGCACGCGCCGAGAAACCTTCCGGGATCACGAAGGCCGCATCGATCGTCCCGGCGTCGGTGAGGGCATCGGCGCGCTCGGCCGTCGGAACGTCTCGCAGGGTCACGAAGTCCAGACCCTGGAGCAGATCGACGAACCCGGCCGAGACCTCCCCCCCGTCGAGGTCGACCACGCCGAACGTCGCGGTGAACTCCTCGTCCTCCACGCCCGCCAGGGTGAGGCTCAGGATCCCGGCCAGTCCGAACGGCACCAGGAACGCGATCACCAGGACGGAGCGGTCGCGGAGCCGCTGCCGAAGGTCCTTGGCTGCGATCACGAGCGCCGCGCGCATCAGTCCCGGAGCGCCTTGCCGGTCAGGTGCAGGAACACGGCCTCGAGGTTCGGCTCGGCGAGCTCCACCGCCGTGACGTCGACGTGGGGATCCACCGCCGCCAGGATCTGCGGTAGCGCATGGCGCGCGTCGGCCACGACGAGCTCGATCGCCTCCTCGCCGGCCCTGGCCTCCGTGACCGCGGTGAGCCCTCGCGCGGCCTCAGCTCCCGCCACGAGATCGCCGGTCGCTGCGAGGTGCACCCGATCACGCTCCCCGATCGTGGCGACGAGCTCGCGGCGCGTACCCTCCGCGATCACGTGCCCCTCGTCGATGACCCCCACCCGATCGCAGAGCCGCTCCGCCTCCTCCATGTAGTGCGTGGTGTAGAGGACCGCCATCCCCCCTTCGCGGAACCGCTCGACGCTGGCCAGGATCGCGTTGCGGCTCTGGGGGTCGACCCCCACGGTGGGCTCGTCGAGCACGAGGAGCCGCGGGCGGTTCAGGAGGCCGAGACCGATGTTCAATCGGCGCTTCATCCCCCCCGAGTACTGCTCCACACGGTCGTGCTGCCGGTCGAGCAGCTCGATGATCTCGAGGATCTGGTCGATCCGCGCATCGAGCTCCTCTCCGGCCAGACCGTAGAGACGGCCGAAGAACCGGAGGTTCTCGCGCGCGGTCAGGTCGGGGTAGACCGCGATCTCCTGGGGCACGTACCCGATCGCAGCCCGCGCGTCGACCGTGTGGGTGTCCACCGGCCGGCCTTCCACGAACACCTCCCCTGCGTCTCGTTCGAGCAAGCCGCACACCATCGAGATCGAGGTGGTCTTGCCGGCGCCATTCGGCCCGAGCAGCCCGTAGGTCTCACCGGGCGAGATCGTGAAGCCCACGCCGTCCACGGCCAGCCGCTCCCCATAGGACTTGCGCAGGTCACGGCATTCCAGGACGAGCCCGTCGGTCGCCATCCGTCCCTCCCTGGTCCCTGGGACCAGGCTAGTCGGGAGGGGACCCCGGCGTGACCGGCCCTACGACCTCAGCCGCGGGGGCCGACCAGCAGCCAGGTGGCATCGGGCCCTTGGCCTTCACGTCCACGACCCCTCGGCTCGAACGCGTAGAGCGCGTTCAGGCGCCGGACCACCCGCTCGGTGACCTGCACCTGGTCGGGCACCCCGTGGCTCTCCATCCGCCTGGCCGTGTTCACGGTGTCCCCCAGAGGCCGTAGATGAACCTCCGCCGCCCGATCACACCGGCCGCGACCCGTCCGGTGTCGATCCCGATCCGCAACCGCATTCCGTCCCGCAGACCGTCGCACGCCTCGGGCATCGCGAGCGCGAGGTCGGCGACCACCTCGGATGGTCCGCCGGGGGGATCGGGATGCTGCCGGCCGCCATGTAGGTATCCCCGATGGTCTTGAATCTTCTCCAGACCTCGCTGCTCCACGAGCCGATCGAACGCGCTGAACGCGTTATCCAGAGGATCGACCACCTGCTCGGGCTGGAGGCTCGCCGCCCTCTGCGTGAACCCCTCGATGTCGGCGAACAGCACGGTCGCCTCCGGGAATCGATCGGCGATCACGCCCTCCCGGCGTTTCAGCCGGGCCGAGATCGGGGGCCGGACCCCGGCATCCTCCGCCTCCGCCGGAACCGCGCCGACCGGCGCCAGACGCCGGACGAGCGACGAGCCCACCTCGGCAGCGATAGGTCACGGTGCCAGGAAGTACCTATCGAACGCCAGCGCCCGCCAGGGTCGAGGCCCGCCGGCGCGCATCCCCCCACGGGCGATCGCCCACCACTTGGAGCGACGACCGTAGGCCACCAGCACGAACGCGGATGGATCGGCGCGGATCGAGCACGCTGCGGGTACGTCCGGCGGCTCCACCCGCGCCCGGCCGTCCTCGAACGCCACCGAGAATCTGGGCCCACCGCCGAGCTCGATGCGGTAGGTCGTCCGCACACCCCGCGCCGCCTCGCGATCGACGTACCAGGGCGCGAGGACGGCTGCCGCCTTGACGACCGTCCGCGCATCGGGGCCGGGGAACGCCCAGGGCAGGCCGAGCGCTCGAGCGGCGTCGTCGCCGTGCACCCGCAGCTCGCCGAGAAGGAGCCCGGTCCCGGTCGCCACATCCAGCGTGAGACCCGAGTACCAGGGGAAAGGGTCCGAGCCGAGCCGGCCACGGGTCGCCGAGACGAAGTTCCCTACGTTCCCCTCCACCTCGTCGGCGAGGTCGGGCACCGAGCGCCCGGCTGCCGCCCGGAGGAGGCGCTCGTTCTCCGAGGCGATGTCCGCGATCTCCCCCTGCGGCGTCGCGACGCCCGCGAGGTACGCCGCGAAGAGTCGCGTTCGCGCGGCGAGATGCGCGGCGAGCTCTCCGAGCGTCCACGACGGACCACGGGAGGGCCGACTCGGGTCGTCGATCCCACGGATCAGCCCGGCGAGCTCACGCCCGGCACTCGCCACCGACCCGACCGCGGCGGCCAGGTCGATCCACAGCTCGCTCGGGACGTGATGCACCGGGCGACCGTAGCAGGAGCTCCTCTGGCGGGGCCCCGGCTACGCGGCGAGCGTGCCGGCGAACACCTGCCAGGCGAGCGCCGACTTCGCGGTCAGGCTCAGCAGCACGTACATGGACTCGCCGAACCGGTACCGGCGCCACGGGCCGATCCGCCGGTACTGGAGCCACATGTTCAGCGCGAAGCTGTTGAAGAACAGGAACAGCGAGATGAAGATCCCGTACACGAACCCCGGCGGGCTCGCATCCTCGCCGGGGCTCACCAGGTAGATCGCGATCGCGATCCACGGCATCACGCCCGCGATGCACCCGAGCCAGAACGGCAGGAGGCTCCCCCCGGGCTCCTCGTAGCGCTCCTGGAGCAGGCCGAAGAGGATCATCGAGCCGTTCACGCCGAAGAGCGCGACGAGCGCCGCAACGTCGCTGATCCCGGTGATCATGGCGATCAGCACGATCATGATCGAGGCGCTCATCGAGTACTCGATCCAGCGCGCGAAGTTCCGGTTCCGCTCGAGGTTCCGTGCGTACCAGGCGAAGATGCCCGGCGAGGCGATAAGGGCGTGCGCGAGCGCCGAGATGAAGAGGAACGCGGCCACGCCCCAGGCGATCCGGATCTCGAAGAGTGTCTGCGGCGCTCCCGGGTCGGTGCCCGGTGGCCCCTCCAGGAAGGAGCCGGTGACCGGGAGCGCGAAGTCGTTCGCCAGCGCGAGGATCGCCACGCCCTGCAGGGCATGGAGAACGGCCATCGCGGCGTTGTACGCGCGGAGCCGACGGAGCCCACGATCGGCGGCGGACAGGCTCATACCCCAACCCTAGTCTCCGGCGCCGCCCGTAACCTCTGCATCGGGTGATCTGGATGACCGGTCGCGGGGAACGGTTGGCAGTGGTAGCCGAACGGGGAAGGAGGTCGTCATGGATGTCGCGATCATCGGGACCGGCAACGTGGGCGGAGCGCTGGCCCGGTCGCTGGCTGGAGCGGGGCATCGGGTCACCGTCACCTCTACCTCGCCCGACGAGGCGAAGGCCCTGGCGGACGAGGTGGGGGGCAGGGCCGCCGGTTCGAACGCCGAGGCGGTCGCCGCCGCCGACGTCGCGATCCTCGCCGTCTGGTACGACGCGGTCGACGCGATCCTGGACGAGGTGGGCGACGCGCTCGAGGGCCGGATCGTGATCGACGTCTCGAACCGGAGCGCCGAGAACCCGGGGCTGGTGGTCGACGGCAGCTCGAACGCCGAGCAGATCCAGTCCCTGGTCCCGGGGGCGAAGGTCGTCAAGGCGTTCAACACCGTCTTCGCCAGCAACCAGGCCGACCCGTTGGTCCAGGGCGTCCGCGTGGATGGGTTCGTGGCCGGGAACGATGAGGAGGCGCGTCGGGTCGTGCTCGAGCTCGTGGGATCGATCGGGATGAAGCCCATCGACGCCGGCCCGCTCGAGGCGGCCAGGATCCTGGAGGCGATGGCGGCGTTGAACATCGCCCTGAACATGCGGGGCGGCACCTGGCAGAGCGCCTGGAAGCTGATCGAGCCGGAAGGGTGACGCCGTCGTAGCGTGGAGGGATGGGGGTCTCTCGATCGCTCGCTGTGAGCGCGGCGCTGCTCACCCTCCAGGCGGCCTGCACGGCGGCGAACGGGCCCGTCGGTCCGACGACGCCCGGCGGGGCCGGCGCGACGCCGAGCGTGACGGGATCGCCCTCCCCGGGCCTGCCATCGCCGGGCGCAGCGTCGCCGACCTCGGGGCCGGTCGAGCTCGGCGACCATCTCCACCTGGAGCTTTCGGACACCGGGACGTTCCTCGTCCGGGGCCGGTACCCGCGCTCCCCGTCACCCTGCGTCGATCCGGAGCAACCCAAGCTCCTGGCACGGTACCCGGGCGACCTGTCGATCCAGCGTTCGGATGACGGACGGATCTCGCTGACCGTCACGGTCCCGTTCGATCGGTACCTCGAGGGCATCGCCGAGGTGCCGCCGAGCTGGCCGGCGGCTGCGCTCGAGGCCCAAGCGATCGCGGCCCGCTCCTACGCGCTCGCGACGACGGGATGGAGCGGGCAGGAGGGCGAGGAGCTCCCGACGCCCATCTGCGCCACCACCGCCTGCCAGGTCTACCGAGGGATCCGCGTGCCGCGCGATCCCGATGTCCGGGCCTGGTACCGGGCGGTGCGCCGGACCGACGGGCAGGTCCTCCTGTACCAGGGCCGGCCCGCCGAGACCGTGTACTTCTCGACCTCGAACGGCCAGACCTACGGCAACGAGGACGTCTTCGGCAGCTCGCCGCTCCCCTACCTCCGACCGGTGGTGGAGCGCGACGACGACGCCTCGCCGCTGTCGCGCTGGAGCGTCCGGCTGCCGTACGGGGACCTGGCACGGTTCCTCGGTGCGGCCGGCGAGTGGGCGCGCCACCGCACGATCGCCGACATCGCGCTCGAACGCGACACGGTGACGATCAGCGGCGAGGGGCGCACGCGCTCGATGGACGCGAGCACGTTCCGTTCGGCCGTGAACGCGTGGGCCCCGTGCCTGGAACCGCATCGCTTCCCGCCGCCGAGCTGGAAGGGCACGCCCCTGCCCACCACGATCCCGTCGCGCTGGATGACGCTCTCCACCCAGCCGGACGCGGTGATCGTCGAAGGACGGGGATGGGGCCACGGGGTCGGCATGGTGCAGTGGGGCGCCTACGGGAAAGCGCTCCGGGGCATGTCGGCCTCCGAGATCCTGGCTCACTACTACGGTGGCTTCCTGCCCCAGCCGCACCCCGAACCCGGCCTGATCCACGTCGAGGTCGCGAGCGGCCTGCGCGAGCTCCGGATCGTGCCCTCGGTGCCCGGCGCGACGCTCGAGGGCGAGGCGCTCGGCCGGGATCGGGTGACCGTCTCGGGTGGGGACGCCCTCACCGTGACGGTCGAACGGCGGTAGCGAACGTCGACCGACCGGCTGGTGGATAGCCTCGAGCGGATGCTCGCAGGGTCGGTGGCCCCGTCGGGGTCGGCACCAAGGACCCCGGGCAACCGGCACGACGCGAGGGAACGTGTGGCCGAGCGCGGAGGAACCGACAGCGGGGCGAGGGTCGACCTGTACTGGCTCCCGCTCGGTGCGGGCAGGCACTTCGTCCGGCTGAACGGGCGGGTGTACGAGACGATCCAAGCGCTGCGCGAGCGGCGTGGACCGCTCGACCTGTACCACTCCGCTCTCGAGGTGCGGGTGCCCGAGGGCCGCTTCGTGATCGAGACGGCGTGGCCGATCCCCGACGCTCGCCAGGCGTCACGAGGCGTCGTCGTCGAGGGGCCGGTGGGCAGCCGCCGCGTGGGGCGCTTCCGGGCACTCCGGTACGAGGTCCGCCGGTGGCGGGACGGCGTCATCCCCGACGTCCGCTGGGCGGTGGCGAGCCCGCAGCGGCTGAGCCACGATCCCGACCAGGCGCGTCGGGTACTGGAACTCGCGAGCACCGTGCCGGCGCTCGTGTGGGGCCGGGATCAGCTCGGTAGCGGCGAGATGTGGAACTCGAACTCCGTGATCTCCTGGCTCCTGGTGCGGAGCGGTGTTCCGATCGACGCCGTCAGCCTCCCGACGGGTGGACGCGCCCCCGGCTGGGACGTCGGTATCATCGCCGCCCGCCGGTGAGCACCGATCCGTGGGATTGACGAAGCTAATGTTCTTAGCTTATCCTGGCCCGCGTTGCTAAAATGCTTAGCCACGGAACGAGCGAGGAGGAAGCAGATGTCTGCCAGGAACCGACGGGACAACCACGTGACCGAGTACCTCGGGCGACCCGAGGGTCGGATCGCCTACGACGTGAGCGGCGAGGGGCCGCTCGTGATCTGCGCGCCGGGGATGGGCGACGTCCGGCAGGTCTACCGGTTCCTCGTCCCGGAGCTGGCGAACGCCGGCTACCGCGTCGCCACGATGGACCTACGGGGGCACGGCGAGAGCGACGCCACCTTCGGGAGCTGCGACGACGTCGCGGCGGGCAGCGACCTCGTGGCGCTCGTCGAGCACCTCGGTGGGACGGCCGTGCTCGTCGGCAACTCGATGTCCGCCGGGGGCGCAGTGCTCGCCGCCGCGGAGCGGCCCGACCTCGTGCACGGTCTCGTGCTGGTGGGGCCGTTCGTCCGGAACGCGCCGGTCGGCCTGCTGCCGCGGATCGCGTTCCGGCTCGGGCTCCTCCGCCCCTGGGGGCCGGGGGTCTGGAGCGCTTACTACCCGAAGCTCTACCCGGGTCGACCGCCGGCCGACCTGGACGAGCACCGCGCCCGGATCCGCGAACTGCATCGCCGGGGAGAGCGCTGGCGCGCGTTCGTCGCGACCACCCGCACATCGCATGCGCCGGCCGAGGCCCGCTTGGGCGACGTCCGGGCCCCGACCTTCGTCGTGATGGGCGAGCGTGACCCGGATTTCCCCGATCCCGCGGCCGAGGCCCGGTTCGTCGCCGAGCGTCTGAACGCCGAGTTGCTGATGGTCCCCGACGCAGGCCACTACCCGCAAGCCGAGTACCCGGAGATCGTCACGCCCGCGATAGCGCGCTTCCTCGAGCGGGTGGCCCACCGTGCCTAGGGCGGGCCTGACCCCCGAGATCGTCGTCGCCGAGGCCGCCCGCGTGGCCGACGAGACCGGCTTCGACGAGCTGACGCTCACGGAGGTGGCCGAGCGCCTCGGCGTGGCCGTCCCGAGCCTGTACAAGCACGTCGATGGCATCGGGGGTCTCCGTCGTGGGGTCACCGTCCGGGCCATCGGGGACCTGGGCCGAGCGCTGGCATCGGCGATCGAGCGTGCCCCGCGCGATCCCCTGCGTGCGACGGCGCGCGCTTTCCGCCGCTTCTCCCGCGCGCACCCCGGCCGATACGCAGCCACGGTCGCGGCCGTCGACCCGGCGGACGCCGAGGCGAGCGCAGCGAGCCAGGGAGTGTTGGAGACCGTCCTCACGGTCCTCGCGACCTACGGATTGACCGGCACCGATGCGATCGACGCCGCCCGCACCCTGCGAGCGGCGCTCCACGGCTTCGTCGACCTCGAAGCGCTCGGCGGGTTCGGGCTCCCGCGACAGGTCGACCGCTCCTTCGAGCGGCTCGTCGAGATCCTCGACGCGGCGTTCCGGACGTGGCGGCCGCATCGTCGCCGGCGTGGCGTCTGATGGTCCGTTCCGCCGCCGCCATCGAGGGGTGCGGCCGAACCGCCCGCACCCCCGGTGCGACGCGCACCACGTCGTACACTGGGCCGACGGTGACCCGACCGCGCTTCCCAACCTCCTGCTCCTGTGCCGGCGGCACCACCGGATGGTCCATCCGACGCGCGGGTTCACGCTCGCCCTGGAAGGACGGACGCCCGGCGTTCCGACGACCCGATGGGTCGGTGCTCGGTGCCCCGCGCCGCCGTGGGCGCTCTACCCGAGCTGGCGGTCCACCTCGGTAGCGAACGCGTCGACCGACGCGGGACGGAGGGTCGCGCGCGTCTCGCCTCGATGGATCGCGAGCGCCAGTCGCACCAGTCCCTGGTGCTCTGACCGATCCGCGACCCAGCGCGCCGCGTCGGGCTTCGACAACCACTCCCCCGTCGTCGCCCAGGCCCACCCCCGGCACGCGTTGAGGACGGCGCTCGGCGACGACGACTCGTGCTCTCGGTGCCACGCGATCGATACGCGCACCGCGTCGACCACCCGCGAACGCTCGAGCGGCGCGAAGGCCTCGGCCGCCGGCGGGCCGACCAGGGCTCGAGCGTGGTCCCGCGCGATCGCGACGTCGAGGACGAACCAGTGCCGTGGCTCGGATCGCGGGTCGAAGGAAACGCGCTCCTCCCCGGCTCCGCTGTTCAGGTTCAGAGCCCAGTCCAGCGTGGGCGGCGTCGAACCCACCGCGGCCGATGGGTACAGGACGAGCTCCAGCTTGCGGGCGGGACACGGCAGCGATCGGTGGGAGCAGGCGACGGCGACCGCGCGCACCCGCGACTCCGGGCACGGCCCGATCACGCCGATCACGTCCAGGTCGCTCCGCCCCGGGATCATGGCGTCGAAGGCCGCCGAACCCGAGAGGTAGACACCGACCAGCGGCGCGCCGATCAGGTCGAGCAGACGGCGAGTCAGTTCCTCGAAGTACACGGTCGACCCATCATGCAACGGGCTGCTCACCGGGTCCGACCGGGCGACGAGCACGATCTCGGCGAGCCGCGCCGGGTCGTGGGGGTGACGTCCGGCCCCCGCCACCAGGGCCACCCGCTCCCGACCTTCGGACCTCCGGATGCGAGAGGATGGCGTCGATGCGTCGGACGCTGCTCCCGCTCGCAGCCGCCACCCTGGCGCTTGGGGCGACATTCGCGCAAGGCGCCGACGGGGCGACAACGGATCGGGATGAGGCCGTCGTCGTCCTCACCGGCGGCGCCACCATCGCCTCCGACCGCACCGTCGACACCGTGGTGGTGTTCGACGGCGAGACCGTGATCGAGGGGGCCGTGCTCGGCTCGGTGGTCGTGTTCAACGGTCCGACCACGATCTCCGGCTCGGTGGATGGGGACGTGGTGGTGTTCCGCGGTGGGCTGACGCTCGCCCACGGCGCCGTCGTGACCGGGAACGTGTTCGCCCAGGACCGCGAGATCGCCCCTGGCGCCCGCGTCGATGGCGACGCGTCGGGTGTCGCCCGCCTCACGTGGGGGCTGCGATGGGCGGGATGGATCGCGGCGATCGCCGTGTGGTTCGCGATCGCCGTGTCGGTCCTTGTGTTGGGCATCGTGATGATCTGGCTCGCGCCGCGCGGCATGGACGCCGTCCTGGGCGCGGCCCGGACCGCGCTGGCCGCTTCGATCGGCTGGGGCGCCGCGCTGTTCGTGGGCCTCCCCATCGTGGCGGTGCTGACCATCGCGACCCTCGTGGGGATCCCGCTCGGCATCGGGGTGCTGCTCGCGCTGGCCCTCATCTTCGCGATGGGCCAGACGACGGCCGCCTTCCTGCTCGGCCGGACGATCGTCGCCGAGCCTCGGCGACGGATCCTCGCGTTCCTGGCCGGGTGGGCGATCCTGACGGGCCTGGCGCTGATCCCCGGCGTGGGTGGGTTGATCTGGTTCGCGGGCACCGTGTTCGGGCTCGGGGCGATCGCCGTGGCGATGTGGCGGGCGCGGGGAGAGCCGGAGGTGGCCAGCGTCGAGGTACCGCCCCCGCCGGTCTGACGAGGTGGCGGCGATGCTGGCCGCAAGGATCGGCGTTTTCGCGCTGGGCCTGCCGACGGTCCTGTCGGAGGCCTCGGCGGCGATCCACGACCGGCTCGAGGCGTGGGATCTCGACCGGGGCGTGGGCCCGCTGGCGGGGAAGACCACCGTGGCCGTCATCGTGTGGGTCGTGAGCTGGTTCGTCCTCGCGCTCGGCTTCCGAGGCAAGGACGTGGACGTACGTACGTGGTTGTGGGTCTCCCTCGTCCTCGGGGTCTTGGGCGTCCTCGGGAGGTTCCCACCGATCTTCACGTCCTTCGCGATCGAGTGAGCGGGCGCCGCGCGGAAGCCGTGGGTGCCTGGCGACCGGCACCGGGGTGGGTCTGATCGCCCTGATGGTCTCCTGGCTCGTGGGGAGCCTGCGGCCCTCGTATGGGATCCGCCCGTCGGCCCCACGGTGGCGTTCCTCGGATCCATCGTGATCGGGGCGGCGGCCGCGATCGTCGCCGGTGCTCGGCTGGCCCGGGGCATCCGTCGCGAACGCTAGCCGGTTCCAACGTCCGGCACGCCGCCAAGTGGGGACGCCCGATCGGTCGGCGTCCGCGTGAACCGGTCGTCGAGCGCCGGTGACACGAGCCCCACGACCCCCGGGGCGGCCATGACGGCCACGATGGCCATGACCGTGGGGCCGAGGCCGGCACCGGTCAACATCACGCCGGCCATCGCGCCACCGATCGGCGGGGTGGACTGCATGAGCGTCCGAAGCACGCCGAACACCCGGCCCCGGAGCTCAGCCGGGATCACGCGCATCCGGATCGTCTGCGCCCAGATCGTCATCGGCGATGTGAGCGCGCCGGCCACGACCAGCACCCCCATCGCACCCAACCGTCCGGGGGCGAAGGCCAGCCCGAGGAACGCGAGTCCGGCCGCCGTCTGGGTCGCGGCGATCGAACGGCCGAGCGTCCATCGCCAACGGAGAGCCCCGACCACGACGGATCCCCCGGTCGCGGAGAGGGCGAACGCGGAGAGCAGCAGCCCGTACGTCGTCGCGTCACCGGACAGCTCCCGGCGGGCGAAGACCGGCAGGAGGACCAGGAGCATCCCCTCACCGATGTTGAACGCCATGAACATCAGGGTGGTCGCAAGGACCGCCGGCTGTCGCAGGATCGAAGCGAGGGCGGGACGGAGATCGAGGCGGGCGCTCGTGCCGACGTCCCGGTCCCCGTTCGCGGGCAGGCGTACGAGCACCACCACGAACACTAGGTAGGTGAGCGCGTCCACCAGCATCACGTTCCGTGCGCCGACCGACGCGATCAGCGCTCCCGCCATCGCGGGCCCGCCGACGTCGGCCACCCCGAAGCTGACCGACTCCATCGCATTGGCCGTGTTCAGGCCTTCCTCGGGAACGAGCGAGGGTATCAGGGACGGCACGCCGGCCCAGTTGGCCATCTTCAGGAGCCCGTACACGCCCGCCACGCCGTACAGGTGCCAGGTCCTGAGGGCTCCCGCCATCGAGGCCAGGGGGATCGAAGACACGGCCATGGCCAGGACGAGGTTCACCGAGATCAGCACCCGCCGACGATCCAGCCGGTCGAGCAACATCCCCATCACGGGGCCGCCCACGATCACCGGAGCCGTAGCGGCGACGACGAAGCCACCGAGCACCTCGGCGGACCCCGACGTCTCGAGCACCAGCCACACGAGCGCCACCCACGTGAGGGCATCGCCCATCGCCGAGACGGTCGCCCCGAACCACAGGGACGCGAACGGGCGGTTCCGCAGCAGGGCCCGGTAGCTCACCCGCGCCCCGGCGCCTGGACCCGGCCCGCCGCGTCATCCTCAGAGGGCTCCCCCATCCCCGGAAGAACGGGGCCGCCCTCCCCGGCGTGAGACGCCGCGGGGGACGGATCCGGACGGGTCTAGACCTGGGCCGTCAGGTCTGGGGCCACGAGACCCGGGCCAGTTCCTCCTCGTACCCGGGTGACGGCAGCCCGAGCCGCTCGCGCAGCCAGCGAGCCTGGCGGCGACGCTCCTCCGCGTACGCGTGCTCGGCGCCGAGCGCCCCGTCTGGCGACAGGATGGCCGGCGCCCTGGAGGAGACGGCCGCTGCGGCCGCGCGCGCGGCCGCGGCGGCCGCTGCGTACGCGTCGGCCGGATGTGAGATGCCGAAGGCATCCGCCGACAGCGCCTCGCGCCAGATCGCCACCTGGTTCTCGACGTGCTCGAGCAGGAGCAGCTCGCGCTCGGCAGCGTCCGCGTGGGTGCTGGGGATCGGTGGCTCCTTCGCGTCCCCCTCCGCCCAGAGCGCACGGTCGGCGTCGTGGAGCGCGTTGAGCGCTCGGTCGCGCGCCACACGGGCGCAGTCCATCGCGAACGCGCGCGCGACCTCGGGCGTCCAGACGTTGATCCGTCGGAGGAGACGGCCGCCGCGAGCGAGGATCCGCTGCTCGTACTCGGCGAAGATCTCGGGCCACCCGTAGGAAGCCTGCTCGGGGAAGGGCGTCGCTCCCAGGACGTCGGTGAGCTCGACCTCCCACAGCTCGTCGTCGATCCGGTACGGCAGGCCATGGATCGAGGTGGCGAAGACCATGCCGGGGCGCTCGTCCTCGTAGCATGGGTCCGGTTCGGACCATTCCCAGGCACTGGAGGTGTCCGGGTCCACCGCTCCACGCGACAGCCACTTGTAGCCCCGGAAGGTCTGCCCGATCCGCGGGGGATCCAGCTCACGTTCGATCGTCGTCATGCGGGCGTCCTCCCGTTCGACCTCAGCCCCGCGAGGGAACCGGCGCCGGGTCGGTCGCGAGCGAGGTCCACTGGCCGCACCGTGTGCAGCAGAACCATGCCCCGCTCGGATCACGGAGGCCGGCCCGGTGGCCGCAGCGTTCGCACGCCTCCTCGGCCACCGGGCCCGACCTCACCGGAGTGAGGGAGAGAGTTGGGAGAGGGTTCCGCTGTCTCACCCTGCTGGGAGTCTGACCGGCCCCCGTTTCGACCCCTGGACGGCCGTGTTACGGGTTGGTGACGATGCCCTCTTCCGGTGGCCCGATCGAAGCCAGGTCCGCCGCGGAGACCGGGCGGTCCGGCGCCGTTCCGTCGTCGATCGGGACCGAGATCGGCTCCCCATCCACCGAGAACAGGACCGAGACCACCTCCGGGTGCGCCACGAGCGTCCAGACCACCTGCCCCACCCGCAGCAGCACGTCCTGCGGCTCGGCGGGGCTCTGGAACTCGGCGGACAGATCGACCCGAGCCACCCCGTCGTCCACCTCCACGCCGATCAGCTGGGTCGCCGGGGGGATCGCGGTCCCGATCCCCGCCGAGCGCTCGGCGGGGCTCGGGCCCACGAGCAGCGCGCGCATCGCGGCCTCCACCCCCGGGAGCTCGCTCGACACCAGCCGCGTCACCGGGGCGAGCCGTCCCTCTCGGACCAGGTAGACCGTCACCAGGCGCTCGCCCGGCGGCGAAGGGGTGGGCGTCGGCGTGCGCTCGAGCGAGAAGGGCAGCCGCTCGGGCGGCACCTCGACCGCGCGGGGGGCCGAGGAGCAGGCCGCGAGCGCGGCGAGGACGACGAGGGCCGCCACTCGGCTCACGAGCCGTCCTCCTCCGGGGGGGCGGCACGGATGGGGAGCCGGAGCGTGAAGATCGTCCCCTCCCCTGCGTCGCTCGCGACCTCGACCGTGCCGCCCATCAGCCGGGCATTCTCCAGGGCGAGCGCCAGGCCGAGGCCGACGCCGCCCTGCTCCCGGCTGCGGCTGGCATCGGTCTTGAAGAACCGATCGAACACGCGAGGAAGGTCCTCGGACGAGATGCCGGGGCCATGATCTTGCACCCGAACGTGGCACCAGCCGTCGTCGCGGCCGATCTCCAGTCGAACGCCCTCCCCTCGGCCGTGCTCCTCGGCGTTGTCCAGGAGGTTGCCAAGGACCCGGTCCACCCTGGCCTTGTCGGCGAAGGTCTCCACGGCGTCCCCGTCGACGGGCACGTCGCGCCGACGCCGATGCACGATCGCCTCCGAGAGCGCGCGGAGCTCGACCTCCTCCCAGACGACGTGGGCTCGCCCCGCGTCGAGCTCGGAGACCTCGAGCAGCTCCTCCACCAGACGCCGCAACCCCGAGACGTCCTCGACGATCAGGTCCACCGCCTCCCGACCGGCGGACGAGAGCTCGTCGCGGTGGCCGGCGATCAGCGCGCTGGTGGCCTCGAGCGTTGCGAGCGGGGTGCGGAGCTCGTGCGAGACGTTGGCGACGAACCGCCGTTCGCGCACGATCATCTCCTGGAGCGCCGAGGCCATCTCGTTGAAGGAGGCGGCGAGCATCCCGAGCTCGTCTTCCGAGGGAGCCTCGACGCGGGTCTCGAGCAGTCCCTCGGCCACTCGCTGGGCGGCCGAGCTGACCGCGGCGAGCGGCAAGAGGATCCGGCGGCCGATCCGCAGCGCCAGCACGCTCGCGACGACCACCCCGGCGACGCTCACCACGAACAGGGTGCGTGCCAGGAGCGAGAGCGTCTCGTCGATGTCCCGGAGCGAGTAGAACAGGTACAGGTCGACGCTCGCGGGGGGCAGCGGCGCGCCGAACACGAGCGTGCGCGCACCGTCGACATCGCCGTACTGGTACCCCAGCCGTTCCTGCGCCACGAGCCGGGCCAGATCCTCGGGTACCACGTCGGGGGTGAGCGGGATCGCCGACGAGAACCAGGTGCTCCCCTCGGTCACCATCGCCTCGAGCCCCTCGCGCGCCTGGAGGAGGCTCACCACGCGCTGGAGCCGCTCGGGTTCGTCACCGACGAACTCCCGCGCGAACAGCAGGCCGAGGATCGTCTGTCGGGTGGCCGAGGTCAGGCGCTGGTTGTCCAGGATCGTCCGTACGGCGGCGAACGTCCCCACCGACAGCACGATCGCCACCCCGGCGGCGATCGCCACGTGGGTCAGCGTGATGCGGACGCCCAGGCTCTGCCGGCGGAGGAGGGCCCTGGGTCCCTTCACTTCCCGGTCGACACCTTGTAGCCGAAGCCCCGGACCGTGCGGATCAGCTTCGGGTCTCGCGGGTCGTCCTCGACCTTGGCCCGCAGTCGCCGAACGTGCACGTCCACGAGCCGGGAGTCGCCGAGGTAGTCGTAGCTCCAGACGCGGTCGAGCAGGACCTCACGGGTGAAGATCTGGTTGGGTCGGGAGGCGAGAGTGGTGAGCAACTGGAACTCGGTCTTGGTCAGCGGGACCTCCCGACCGCGCTTGCGCACGACGCCCGCCTCCGGCTCGATCTCCACGTCGCCGAGGATGATCCGCGAGCGCTCCCGCGGCTCGGCCCGAGCCCGACGGAGCAGCGCCCGGACGCGCGCCACGAGCTCGGGCAGCTTGAACGGCTTGGTGAGGTAGTCATCCCCGCCGGACTCCAGCCCGACGACGACGTCGATCGTGTCCGTCTTGGCGGTCAGGAAGATCACCGGCATGTCGCTCGTCCGGCGGATCCGACGGCAGACCTCGAACCCGTCCTGGCCCGGCAACATCACGTCCAGGATCGCCAGGTCCGGATGCTTCTCGGACACCGCCGTCATGGCCCGCTCCCCGTCGGGGACCTCGAGCACCTCGTAGCCGGCCTGCTCGAGCGCGAGCGCGGTGGCGCGCCGGACGCGGCGGTCGTCCTCGACGAGCAGGATGCGTTCGGCCACGGGGGCGCCAGCCTACCGCCCGGGAGCGGTCAGCGACGGTCCGGCTCGCCGACGCTTCCGACCGGTTCGGGCTCGGTGGGCGGCTCGGGCTCGGGCTCTGCCTCGTCGTCCGGCGACCCCCGGAGGTAGGACGCCACCCTCCAATGTGCGATGGAGAGATCGACGTAGGCGCGGAGCGACCCTTGCGGCGGCCACACGGGCCTGGGAGCCATCCACGTCTCCTTGCCGACTCCTGCCGAACCTGGCGCCATCGTGCGCCCGGGCGGTTTCGAACGGGAGGCGGGGAGGTTACGGTTCGGTGACGCCGTGGAGCGCCTCGGGCGACAGCCGCAGGAGCGCGTCCAGCACCGCGTCGACGTCCGACACGGTCGCCAGGTAGTTCACGATCCCGGCGCGCAGATAGGTGCGCCCCCGCAGCCGGGTCGTGGACACCCACCCGGCGCCGTCGACCTCGAGCGCGCGCTGGAGCCGGTCCTGGTACCGGTCGGCGAGCTCCGGGGGCAGACCGTCGGGG
>CAZXFA010000031.1:0-5399 GCA_964640085.1 uncultured Actinomycetes bacterium
CTGAGCTATGGGCCCGTGAGCGGGAGTCAGTCTAGCGAACCGACCGCGGCCTGCCCCTGCTCGTCCCAGTTCACGCGCGGAGCATCGAGCCACAGACGCTCGAGGTCGTAGTAGTCGCGCTCCTCATCGACCAGGGCGTGCACCACGACGTCGACATAGTCCAGCAGCACCCAGCGAGCCTCGGTCTCACCCTCCCGACGGACGGGACGCTGGCCGAGCCCGCGGAGGGTCTTCTCGACCTCCTCCACGATCGTCCGGACCTGCCGCTCGGTCGAGCCCGAGCAGATGACGAAGTAGTCGGTGATCACGATCAGCCCGCGCACGTCGAGGATCGTCACGCCGCCGGCCTGCTTCGCCGCCGCTGCTCGGGCCGCGGCCACGGCGGCGCCGCGGCTCTCGTCCGACCCATCGTTCCTACGCGGCACGCCGTCCTTCGCTCATCTCCGGGCGCTCATCCTACGCTGGACAGGTCCTTCCCCACCACCATGGTCACGGGCGCCATGCCGCCCGAAGAGACCGACACCGACACGTTCCGCACACCCAGCAAGTCTCGCACACGCTCGCCGGCACATCGTCGCCGGGCCCACCACCACGAGCCGGAACCCGCCGGGGACGACCGGCTCGGCCACCACGTCGCCCGCGCCAGGCACCCTGTGCCGTTCAGGACGATCGCCCAAACGACCTCTCGGCCCGACCCCGCCGAACGCCGCCACGAGCGCCTCGGCAACCGGCCCCGTCTCGAGGGCCCGGGATCCCGATCGTGAGCTCGGCAGACATCACGACCGCGCCAGCCGGCCGGTCCCCGCCGAGCCCACACCACGCCTTCGAGACCTCTTCGCCACGCACGATCACGAGCGGAGCGACGAGCCCCACCCGGCGCGTCACCGGTACAGACCCGCCTTCTCGATGTAGCTCTTCACGCCCTCGGGAACCAGGTACCGGATCGGGCGGCCGGCCCCGACGCGCTCGCGCACATCGGTGGAGCTGATCGCGAGTGCCGGGATGTTCATCACGCTCACGTTGGGGTGGCGGGTCGTGGCAGTCGCGTCGAACCGCGCCAGGTCGTACCCGGGCCGCGTGGCTGCGATGAAGTGCGCGTGCGAGAGCACCTCCTCCGGATCCTTCCACTCGAAGATCTCGAGGATCGCGTCGGCACCGGTGATGAAGTAGAGCTCGGCGTCGGGATTCTCGGCCGAGAGCGCGAGCAGCGTATCCACCGTGTAGGTCGGGCCGTCGCGGTCGATCTCGACACGCGAGACGCGGAACCGGGGGTTCGACGCCGTCGCGATGACCGTCATCAGGTACCTGTCCTCGGCTGGCGAGACGTCCCGACCCTCCTTCATCCACGGCTGGCCGGTCGGAACGAAGATGACCTCGTCCAACGAGAACTGGACCTGGGCTTCCTCCGCCGTCACGAGGTGCCCGTAATGGATGGGGTCGAAGGTCCCGCCCATGACCCCCAGGCGCCGTCCCACGGTCGCCATCCTACGGCCGGCCGGCGGTCCGGCGGCAGATCCCCACCGCCGTGGGCAACCTCACGACCGCTCCAGCTCCTCCCCCGGCAGGAACTCGAACGCCACCTCCCCGATCACGACCTCGTCCCCGCGGCGGGCGCCGGCCGCGGCCAGCTGGCGCTCGACCCCCTCGCGGACGAGCCGCCGTTGGAGCCTGATCAGAGCGTCGGGGTCCTCGAGATCCGTCTCGGCGACCCAGCGCTCCACGCCGCGGCCGGTCACCCGGAACCGCTCCCCCTCCCGGTGCACCGTGAACCTGGGCCGGGCGGGTCGGAGGACGACGTACGGCCGCCGATCCTCGGGGCCCGCCTCGCGCACGAGGTCGGCCAGGCGCTCTCGGAGCATCGACAGTCCGAGCCCGGTGACGGCTGAGATCGCCAGCGCGTCCACACCGAGCGCCACAGCGGTCGGATCCTCGACCAGGTCGGCCTTCGTCCCCACCACGAGCGCGGGGCGATGAAGGAGCTCGGGGTCGTACGCGTCGAGCTCACGTCGGAGGGTGGAGAGATCGGCGGCGGGGTCGACCGCCGACAGATCGACGGCCAGCACGAGCGCTCGGCACCTACTCACGTGGCGGAGGAACCGGTGTCCCAGGCCGCGGCCCTCGCTCGCCCCCTCGATCAACCCTGGAACGTCGGCGACGACGAACCGTGGCTCGCCCTCCACGCTCACCCCGAGCTCGGGGGTGAGCGTGGTGAACGGGTAGTCGGCGATCTTGGGGCGGGCCGCGGTCAGGCGCGAGAGGAGCGTCGATTTCCCCGCGTTCGGAAGCCCCACCAGGGCGACGTCCGCGACCATCCGGAGCTCGACCTGCAACCGGCGCTCCTCGCCCCGCTCGCCGGTCTCGACCACCCGTGGCACGCGGTTCCGCGACGAGGCGAGCGACGCGTTCCCTCGACCGCCCCGTCCACCGCGAGCCATGATGGCCCGGGCCCCCACGCCCACGAGATCGGCGAGCAGGCCCTCCTCGTCCTCGACCCTCGTCCCGTCCGGCACCGGGACCACGAGGTCCTCGCCATCCGCCCCGGTCCGGGTGTTCGACCGGCCCGGCTGCCCGTCGGCCGCACGCTGATGGGGATGGTCCGCCAGCCAGGCGAGGTCGCGGACTCGCGGGGAGACCTCGAACACGACGTCGCCGCCGTCGCCGCCGTCGCCGCCGTCGGGACCGCCCTTCGGCTTGTACGGCTCGCGGAGCAGCGACGCCGAGCCGTTGCCGCCGCGGCCGCCGCGCGCGAACACCGTCGCCTCGTCCACGAACCCCATGACCTGAGATTGTTACCGGATCCGCGATGGCGGCATCATGGAACCGTGCCCCATCCCGTGAAGGTCTGGGCCGTCGAGCTCATCCACGAGGCTCCCTTGGAGGAGGTGGAGGGCTCGCTCGCACTCGAGACCGACGCCCTCGTGTTCAGCCCCAAGGGCGGTTCGAGGACGACCCGACGGATCGACCTCGCGTCCATCCGGAAGGTCAAACGCCTCCGAGGATCGCCCGTGCTGATGGTGGTTCGGGACCAACGAGGCATGCCCGCTCGGACCGCGTTCTACTTCGTCCAGCCTCCGCCGCTGGATCGCCCTCGCTCGGAACGGCAGGGGTTCGGTGGATTCCCCCGCAACCCGCAACGGAAGGCGAGACGCCAGAACGCCGGCTACTTCGGAGTGTGGAACCAGGAGAAGAAGGCGCTCATCCGCGAGTGGGAACGTGCGGTGCGGAGGGCGATGCCGGGTCGCTAGGCCTGGATGGAAGCGAAGCGGCGCCCACGCGACTCGTGGAAACGCACCGTCCCGTCCACGCGGGCGAAGAGCGTGTCGTCGCCTCCCTTGCCGACGCCCCGACCGGGATGGATCCTCGTGCCGCGCTGGCGCACGATGATCGTGCCGGCGGTCACCTCCTCGCCGCCGAACGCCTTGACGCCGAGCCGCTTGGACTCGGAGTCACGCCCGTTCCTGGACGAGCCGCCGCCCTTCTTGTGCGCCATGGGTCCGAGCGTACCAGACCGCCCTACGCCTCCGTCGGCTCGTCTCCGCTCGGCTCGTCAGCGGTCTTCTTCGCGGAAAACTTCCTGGATGCTGCGAGCTTGACGTCGGCGATCTCGAGCAGGGTCATCAGCTGTCGGTGCCCCTGCCGTCTCGCGTAGCCCGACTTGCTCTTGTACTTGAACACGTGGACCTTGTCGCCCTTCTGCTCCCCGAGGAGCTTGGCCGTCACCACGGCCTGCTGGACCTCCCGGCCCACGTGGGTCTTGCCCTCGTCGTCCACGACCAGCAGCGGGTGGAAGGTGACGGTGTCGTCCTCCGACCGCAGGTACTCCACCTCGATCACGTCCCCGGGCTTGACCTTGTGCTGCTTCCCGCCCGTCCTGATGACCGCGTACATCCCCGGTTCCTTTCCGCTCCCGTCGAGGGTCCGCGGACCCCCGCCCTCAGCTCACGTCGTAGGTCAGGATCAGCCCCCGCCCCTCGCACGTGGGGCAGGTCTCGGAGAAGGACTCCAAGAGTCCACCGGACACCCGCTTCCGCGTCACCTCCAACAGCCCGAGCGGGCTGATGTCGAACACCTGGGCGCGCGACTTGTCGTGCGCCAGGGCTTCCTTCATCGCCTGGATCACGTTGTCCTTGTTCTCCTCGAGCAGCATGTCGATGAAGTCGATCACGATCATCCCGCCGATGTCCCGCAGGCGGAGTTGCCGCGCGATCTCGCGAGCCGCTTCGACGTTGGTGTTGACCACCGTCTCCTCGAGGTTCGTCTTGCCGACCGCCTTCCCGGTGTTGACGTCGATCACCGTCATCGCCTCCGTGCGGTCGATCACGATGTAGCCGCCGGAAGGGAGCCAGACCTTGCGGTCGAGCCCCTTGTGGATCTGCTCGACGATGTGGAATTCCTCGAACGCAGAGAGCCTGCCCTGGTGCAGGCGGATCTTGGGCAGGAGATCAGGCGCGACCCCCCGGAGGTAGTCGGTGACCATCTCGTACACGCGCGACGAGTCCGTGACCAGCTCCCGGTACTCCTCATCGATGAACAGGTCGCGGACCACGCGGACCGTGAGCTCGGGCTCTTCGTAGAGGATGGAGGGCGCCTTGGAGCGCTTGGCTTTCTTCTCGATCGCGTTCCACTCCTCGACCAGCCGGCCCAGGTCGGCCGCCAGCGCTTCCTCAGAGGCGCCCTCGGCCGCGGTCCGAACGATCAGGCCGTGCTGCTCCGGTCTGATCCTCCGGTAGGTGGCCTTGAGCCGGCGGCGCTCGGCGTCGGGGAGCCTGCGGCTGATGCCGGTCACGTTGGAGTTGGGCGCCAGCACCAGGTACCGACCCGGCAGGGAGATCTGCGCGGTCAGCCGGGCGCCCTTGCCACCGATCGGGTCTTTCGTCACCTGGACCAGCACCGACTGACCGCTCTTCAACGCCTTCTCGATCCGCGGTGGCGAGCCCTCCAGGTCCTCGGGCGACCAGTTGACCTCGCCCGCGTACAGGACGGCGTTGCGGCCGCGCCCGACATCGACGAAGGCGGCCTCCATCCCCGGGAGCACGTTCTGAACCCGCCCGAGGTACACGTTGCCGACCATCGACCTGGCTCCGGCCCGAGTGACATAGTGCTGCACCAGATCTCGACCCTCGAGCACGGCGATCTGGTCGCGCTCCCCGTGCTCGGTGATCACCATCAGCTTGTCGGTCATGCGCTCGACGGTCACGGGCACGTCGCGGCGGCGCCGGACCCGCCGGCCCTGCCGCTGTCGGCGCAGCCGAGTGGACGTGAGGGGTGCGCGCTCCCCCTCTGCCTCGGCCTCCCTCGTCTTCGCCCGCCCTCGCGCAGCCGGCTCCGGCTTGCCCGTACGCTCGGGCTTCGGCTCGGCCTTGCGCTTGGGCTCGGCCTTGGGCTTCGGCTCGGCCTTG
>CAZXFA010000031.1:5499-26363 GCA_964640085.1 uncultured Actinomycetes bacterium
GGCTCGGCCTTGGGCTTCGGCTCGGCCTTGCCCTTCGGCTCCGCCTTGGTCGCCCCCTTCCGGCGGCCGGTCGGTCTCTCGCGCTTCGCCTCGTCCTCCGGAGAGCCCTCCCCCGCCTCCGGCGGGGCCGCCTCGCCGATCTCGGATCCCGTCCGCTTGCCTCGACCCCGGCCGCCACGGCGACGGCGCCGTCGGGCAGGCATCGCGGTCGCCTCGGACGGCTCCTCCGTCGGTACGACCCCCTGCGCCTGTACCTCCGCCGCTCCACCTTCGGGCGCGGACGCGGGCTTCCTCGCCCGACCGCGACCACCGCGCCGTCGGCGGCGACGCTTCGCGGCCGGTGTCTCGGCCTCGGTGCCGACGCCCGCGGTCTCCCCCGGCTGGCCGTCAAGATCGACCGCCGGCTCCGATGCCGGTTCCGGCTGCTCCGCAGGCGCCGCCTCGGGTCCTGCCTCCGGACCGGCCGGACGCCGATGGCGGCCGCGACCACCGCGACGTGTCCGCTTCCGCGTGGTCGTCCCGGCCGCACCCTCTGCCCCGGCGGCCGCGAGGGGCGGCTGCGTCACGGCGTCCGCGGGGGTCTCCGCCTCGGTGGCGGTCGTCGTGTCCATGGTCGCTCCCTCCGTGTCCTTGCTGGAGGTGCGCCGGGTGCGATCGGCGGCGCCCCGCGACCGTGTGCGTGGTCTGGGCACACGAGTCGATGCGGGTGATCTGTCCTGTTCGTCCTCGGTGCGCAGAGACCCGGCGGTGGATCGATCGCCAGGCCCCTGCGGCGCTTCGTCGCGCACGCGGAAAACCCTGTCCCCGGCGGGCCGCCCGGCCGCGGCGCTCCGGGTCTTGGACCCGGGGCCGGCGGGGCCGTGGCCTCGCCTCCTCTGACCCCGCCGAGCGTTCCCGCGGCCCCATGGCCGCGCGCCCGACGAGCAAGCCTGATCTCATCATAGGGGATACGGGCCCATCTCGACCGAGGGCTAGCCAATCCCGGCTAGTCATCTGTCGCTCGGGTCGGGGAGCACGAACCATCCAGGTGCCGGATACCGGCCGTCTCACCCCGCTGAGACACTTCCCCGCATGAACACCCTGCTCGCGGGGCCGGGGGGTGCCGCACGCGGGATCCGCGTGCTCGTCGTGGACGACAACGCAGGGTTCCGCGAATCCCTCCTGTCGCTCCTTGACGTCGGAGACCTCATGGTGATCGGCGAGGCGAGCTCCGGCCGGCAGGCGCTCGACCTGGTCCCCGACCTGGAGCCGGACGTCGTTCTGATGGACGTGCGGATGCCCGAGATGGATGGGATCGAGACCACCCGCCTGATCAGGCAGCGGCACCCGCGGGTCTGCGTGGTCGCCCTCTCGGGTCACGAGGACCGGGAGATCGTCCGCGAGATGCTCGTAGCCGGGGCGTCCGGATACGTGTTGAAGGACTCCGACGGCGACGAAATCCTGAATGCGGTGATGCTCGCCGCGTCCGGGGGGGCGATCCTCTCTCCCGAGGTGACACCCTGCGTGATCGGGCAGCTCACCGAGGCGCTGGAACGCGAGCGCCGTCGCACCAAAGAGCTGGAGGCGGCCCAGGCCGCCCTCGTCGAACGCTCCGCGCGGCGCCACGAGCTGGTCGCGCGTCTCTCGCACGAGCTGCGGACCCCGGTGACGGTGATCCTGGGGGTCGCGCAGACGCTCGCGAAGGAGCATCTCACAGCGGAGCAGCAGGACGAGCTCCTCGTCCGACTCATCGCCCGAAGCAAGGATCTGGCCCGGCTGGTGGAGCGGTTCGAGCTGACGGTCGACGCGGCCCTGACCGAGCGGGTCGACGTCTCGGAGGTCGCCTGGCAGATAGCAGACCAGGAGCCGCGGATCACCGTCCAGGCCTCCCGCGATCTCCCCGACGCGCATGTGAACCGGGTGGTCGCGCTCCGGATCCTGGAGGAGCTGGTCGACAACGCGCTCCGCTTCTCCCCGGATGATGCCCCCGTCCAGATCCGTGTCGAGCCGGCTCCGACGCGACTGGAGGTCCGGGTCCGCGATCGGGGGCAAGGGATCTCCGCTCGGGACGCCGAGCGGGTCTTCGGACCCCTCGAGCAGCTCGAAGACCTGAACGTCCGCGTCCATCAAGGAGCGGGGATGGGTCTGGCGCTGGCGCGGACCGCGGCACGGGCGATGGACGGCGACGTGGTCCTGGAGTCCTCTGGCCCCGAGGGCTCCACGTTCCTGTGGACGATCGCGCTGGAGGAGTGACCGCTCGCCGTCAGGTCAGGCGGCGCATGTGCACGCTCAGCAACAGCCCGACCGCGGCGCAGCTCATCAGCAGGGCGCTCCCCCCATAGGACACGAACGGGAGCGGGATCCCCGTGATCGGCATGATCCCCACCGTCATCCCGACGTTCACGAAGACCTGCAGCGCGAGCATCGAGGCGACCCCGGCGGCGAGGTACGTCCCGAAGGCGTCCTTCGACACCAGGGCGATCCGGAACGCACGCCACAACAGGATGCCGTACAAGCCGAGGAGGGTGATGGCGCCCAGGAACCCGAACTCCTCCCCCACGACGGTGAAGATGAAGTCGGTGTGCTGTTCGGGGACGAAGTCCAGGTTGGTCTGGGTCCCCTGGAGATAGCCGAGGCCAAGTACGCCGCCCGAGCCGATCGCGATCTCCGCCTGCGTGCGGTTGTAGCCGGTGCGCTGCGGGTCGTTCAGCGGATCCAGGAAACTCGTCAGACGGGCGATCTGGTACTCCCTCACCAGCCCGACCTGGAACCCTGCGAAGATCAACACCAGGGCGGTGAGCGCCAGCACCCCAAGGTACCGAACGCTCGTGCCCGCCACCACGAGCACCCCCACGAGGATCGCCGCGAACACGATGGACGTTCCCAAATCGGGCTGGAGGAAGACCAGCAGCCCCGGGAGCGCCGCCAGACCGGTCGCACGGAACACTTCCTGGAGCGTGAGCTCGCCCCGGATCTCCGACAGGAACGCAGCCAGCATCGCGATCACCGCGAGCTTGGCCAGCTCCGACGGAGCGAGCTGGAACCCGGCGAGCTCGAACCACCGCTGGGAGCCGCGCACCGAGGTGCCGACCGGCGTGCGAACCAGGATCAGCAGGACGAGCGTGCTCACGTAGATCAGCCCCGCGTAGACCTTGACCATCCGGTAGTCGAAGCTCGCCACGAGGAGCACCACGACCGCGCCCACCGCGAGGAACGTCACCTGCCGCTTCACGAACCGCGCGGGGTCCGCGTCGATCGCCGCGAGCGACCGGTGCGTGGCGGAGTAGATCGCGAACAACCCGATCACGACCAGGGCGATCGTCGCGAGCAGGAGTACCGGATCCAGATGGCGGATCGGGCGGCGTTCCGCAGGGTAAGCCTTCCCGGCCACCAGATCCATCAGTCGGTCCCCTCGACGTCCACGAACTGCGTGTACTCCAGGCCATAGATGCCCTCGATGATGCGGCGGGCGATCGGCGCGGCGGTCGTCGACCCGTGGCCGCCCTGCTCGACGAGCGCCACCACGACGTGACGCTCCCCACCCGCCTCGGACATCGCCGCGAACCACGAGAAGTCCTGCTTGGGGTCGACCTCCGCGGTCCCCGTCTTCCCCGCCACCCAGATGCTCTCGAACGGGAACCCGGCGAAGGCCCCGGCGGCGGTCCCATCGCGGACGGTCGCGGTGAGGGCCTCGCGGACGTACGTGAGGACCGCCGGGTCGGACGGGAGCTTCCGGCCGCATCGGGAGCGGTATCGCCGGACCTGGCGGCCGTCGTGATCGACCACGCGGTCCAGGACGTGGGGGACGCAGATCCTGCCCCCGTTCTGGAGCGCGGCGTAGGCGGTAGCGAGCTGGAGCGGCGTGACCAGCGTGTCCCCCTGTCCGATCGTCATCAGCACGAAATCGCCGGGGAACCAGTCGCCGTCGGGGAACTTCTTCGGGTCGAACTCGTGGATCTCGCGTTTCCAGGTGGCGTCCGGCACCCGACCCTCCTCCTCGCCGGGCAGGTCGACGTTGGTGAGCGAGCCGAACCCGATGGCGCGGAGATCCCGTTGGAGCGGCTCCCGGGCCGGCTCGTCGTCGTTGCCCTCCACGCCGTCGGCCCACGGGGGCGGATAGAAGAGCTTCCAGTACTCGTAGCCCATCGGATAGAAGACCGTGTCGCACGACATCGACAAGGCGCGCGCGAGGCTCATGGACCCCAGATTCGCCGAGGTCCAGTTGTTGAACACGTACCGCACGGCGTCCGGGTTGTCCTCGTCATAGGGCGCGGTCCAGGACGGGGGGCACGGGTAGCCGCGGTCCAGGTTCACGATCCCGCGACGCAGCGCAGACAGCTCGATCCACGGCTTGTACGTGGAGCCGGGCGGGTACTGACCGGCGATCGCCCGGTTCAGGAGCGGGAAGTTGGACGCTGCCCCGAACCGGCTCTCGAACTCCTCGTTCGACATGCTGCGGGTGAAGGCCGTCGGGCTGAACCCCGGGACCGATGCCATCGCTTCGACCCCCCCGGTGTCCGGGTCCAGGACGACCACGGTGCCGGCGTTCGCGGCGAAGGTGCGGTTCGTGTTGGGATCGAACACCTCGCGCGCGTGCCGGATCCCCAACCGAAGGCTCTCCTCGGCGATCCGTTGGAGGCCGGCGTCGAGGGTGAGGACTAGATCGTTCCCGGGCTGCGGGTCCTGGCTGCCGATCTCGCCGAGGTTCTCGCCCTGAGAGTTCACGCGGTACTTCACGATGCCGTCGATCCCCACCAGGTCGTACTCGTAGATCGACTCGATCCCCGCCACGCCGACCAGATCGCCGGCCTCGTAGGTCGCGAAGGCGGGATCCTCGAGGCGCTCCTCGGAGATCTGCCCGAGGTAGCCCAGGACATGAGCCGCGAGCCCGCCGGACGGATAGTCGCGGACCGGGGTCGACACGACCTCCACGCCGGGGAAGTCCGTGCGGTGCTCCATGATGTAGAAGGCGATCTTCCGGGGCACGTCGACCGCCACCGGGACGGGCGTGTAGGGGTAGTAACGGGGACTGTCCAGGCGCGCGCCAAGCTCGGAGGCCGGGACCTCGAGCAGTTGCGACAAGCGGTACAGGACCTCCTCGGTCTGCCCCAGCGTCTCCTGACGGTTGACGGTGACGACCAGGCTGGGGCGGTTCTGGACCAGGATCTCGCCTCCCGCGTCCAGGATCCGACCTCGTTCGGCAGGCACCCCGACCAGTCGGACCGCGTTGTTCGCGGAACGCGCCCGGTACTCGTCGGCGGCCAGCACCTGGAGGAACCACAAGCGCGTGGTCAGGGCCGCGAACATCGCGAACACGAGCGCCGCCAGCACCTTCACCCTCAGCCCGATCCTGCCCTCGGTCATCTCACCACCGGACGATCCGACGCGAGCGCGATCCCTCGGCCGCCCGTCGAAGCAGCGGGAAGACCAGGGGGGTGAGGATCGCGTTGTACAGGGCCGAGAGCGCCGCCACCCGGAGCAGGAAGGTCCACGACGTGTCGAGCTGCCCGAGCAGGAACGCGACCACACGGCTGAAGAGCACGCCGAGGAACGTGCCGGCGGCGACCAGGACCACCGGGAGGACGGGCGATGGACTCACGATGTACTGCCTCACCAGCCCGACCGCGTAGCCCAGCAACGTGAGGGTGAGGGCGGTGATCCCCTTCGGCTCGTTCATGAAGAAGTCCTGGGCCATACCCCCGACGAACCCGGCGACCGCCCCAGACGCCGGACCCTCCAGCACCCCGAACGATATCGCGAGCAGGTACATCAGCTCGGGGCGGGCGCCGAGCAGGGTGAGATCTGCGAACACGGTCGTCTGGAGCAGGAGCGCGGTCAGCACCACCGCCGAGAGCAGCAGGACACGACGCACCGGATCGGCTACCCCGAGGACCCACCGGACAGGACCACCAGGACCAGGTTCAGCGCGGAGAAGTCCACGGCCGGCCGCACGGTGATGTACTTCTCGAGCCCCGCGTCCTCGGGCAGGACCCGCGAGACCGTCCCCACCAGGACGTTGGGCGGGTAGAGGCTTCGCATCGCCCCAGCGATCCGATAACCGGCCGTCACGACCGTTTCATCCGGGAGCACCTCCACGGCGGGATCGACGAGTCCCATCCGCAGGTCGCCCTCGCCCCGCCCGGTGACCAGCCCAGCCGTCCCGGACACGTCGAGCCTCCCGGCCACGGCGGAGTCCGGATCGATGATGAGCTGGATCACCGAGGAACCTGGCGCCACGCGCACGACGTGGCCGACCAAGCCGGCGCTGGCGACCACCGGCATGTCGATCTCGATGCCATCCTCGGAGCCGCGATCGATCGTGACGGCCCAGTCGAAGTTCGAGATCCCGTTCGCGATCACCTGCGCGGCGACCGTCTCGACCCTCGATCCCAGGCTCTGCTGAAGCCCGAGCAGACCCTCGAGTTCGGCCAGGCGCGCGAGGTCCGCCTTGGTGGTCGCGATCTCCTGTCGGAGCGCCGCCACCTCGTCCCGAAGCTCACCGTTCTCGCGTCGGATCGCGGGCAGGCGGACCAAAGTCGAGAAGAAGTTGCCGATCGGCCGGGTCACCTTGGAAACGGCCTCCTGCAGCGGGCTCACGATCGCCAGCGCGGCGTCCCCCGCGGCCGCGAGCGGACCCGCGTCACCCTGCCGGTAGTCGACCGTGATCGTGACCAGGGAGGTGGAAACCAGCACCACGACGAGCACCCGCGTGCTCCGTGCGCGGTTGCGCAGGGCCATGGGGGCCTACCTCCGCGATGGGCTCACCAAGACCCGCTGGAGGACCTCGAACTCCTCCAGGCACTTCCCCGATCCGATGGCCACCGAGGACAGCGGGTTCTCCGCGATGTGGACCGGCATCCCGGTCTCGTGGCGCAGGCGCTTGTCCAGACCCCGGAGGAGCGCACCACCGCCGGTGAGCACCATGCCCTTGTGCATGATGTCGCCGGCGAGCTCGGGCGGGGTGCGATCGAGGGTCGCCTTGATCGAGTCGATGATCGCGGTGACCGGCTCCTCGATCGCCGTTCGGATCTCGCCGTCGGTAATCTGGATCGTCTTAGGGAGCCCAGAGACGAGATCCCGCCCCGGGATCTCCGCGATCAGCTCCTCCTGCATCGGATACACGGAGGCGATGGCGAGCTTGATCGCCTCCGCGGTGCGCTCGCCCAACAGGAGGGAGTACTCCTTCTTGACGTGGCTGATGATCGCTTCGTCCAGCTCGTCGCCGCCGATCCGCAGCGACGTAGAGGTCACGATGCCCCCGAGCGAGATCACGGCGACCTCGGTGGTCCCGCCGCCCACGTCAACGATCATGTTCCCGCTGGGCTCGTGGATCGGCAGACGGGCGCCGATCGCAGCCGCCATCGGCTCCTCGATGATGTAGGCACGCCGGGCGCCGGCCGCGATCGTCGCCTCCTCGACCGCACGCTGCTCGACGCCGGTGATGCCAGCCGGCACGCACACCACGATCCGCGGCTTGGCCAGCAAGCGCCGCTTATGCACCCGCTGGATGAAGTACCGCAGCATCTTCTCCGTGACGTCGAAGTCCGCGATCACGCCATCTTTCAGGGGCCGGACCGCCTGGATGTGCGACGGCGTGCGACCGATCATGCGCTTGGCCTCGTTCCCCACGGCCAGGATCGCGCCGGTCAGCGTGTTGACCGCCACGACCGAGGGTTCGTTCAGGACGATGCCGTGCCGCCGGACGTAGACGAGCGTGTTGGCGGTCCCCAGGTCGACGGCCATGTCTTGACCCAGGAACCCGAAGATCCCTTCGCCGCCCGCGTTGCGACGACCCCGGGAAGCGGGAAGTTCGCGGTGAACCCTCTCGGCCATGAGTTCCCGGCCTTTCTACAGGACCCTCCAGAGGCTGGCAACCCTCGATGCGCGGTCGAGGCAACCTAAGGGTTGACATGCCCCCTGACCTGCACTTCCGTTCGGTCTTCAGTTGCGCAGTAGGGTTCGACGACGTACCGGCACGTCGGACCGACGATGCTCGAGGGCGGGTCGAGATGGACGCGGCGATCGTCTTCCCAGGTCAAGGTTCACAGTTCGAGCGGATGGCCGACCCCTGGGTCGAGCATCCCGTCGGGCGAGCGGTGCTCGAGAGGGCATCGGAGGCCCTCGGGCGCGACGTCGTGGCCGGGAGCCGCGACTCGCAGGCGCTCTCCACGACCGCGTTCGTGCAGCCCGCGCTCCTCGCGTGCGATCTGGCCGCGTTCCGCGTGCTCGAGGCGGAGGGCCTCGCCGTCGTGGGCGCCGCCGGGCACTCAGTCGGCGAGCTCGCGGCGCTCGTCGCCGCGGGGGTCCTGGAGATGGCGGCGGCATCACGCATCGTGGAGGTCCGGGGACGGGTGATGGAAGATGCCGGACGGCGGCGGCCCGGAACGATGTCGGCGCTCCTCGGCGTTGGGACGGCGGAGGCGAGCGCCCTCTGCGACGAGGCCCGCGGCGAGGACGTCCTGCTGGTCGCCAACGAGAACTCCGCTCAGCAGGTGGTCATCAGCGGCGGCGTCGAGGCGATCGAGCGCGCGGAGGCCCTCGCCGCGGACCGACGGATCCGGGCCGTGCGCCTGAAGGTGGCCGGGGCGTTCCACTCGCCGCTGATGGAGCCGGCCGTGGCGCCCCTCGCGGCCGCGATCGACGCGGAGACGTTCGAGGCCCCCCGGTTCCCGGTCGCCGCCAACGTGACCGGGGAGCTCGTGGCCGATCCCGAGGAGCTCAGAGGGCTCCTCAAGGCACACGTGACCTCCCCGGTCCGCTGGGAACGGTGCGCGAACGCGCTGCTCGGGACAGGCGCGGAGGTGGTCGTGGAGGCCGGACCGGGGGACGTCCTCACCAGGCTCGCCAAGCGCGCGACCCCCGGGGCCCGGGTCGTCGCCGTCGGGACGCCGGAGGCCGCCGCGGCCGTCGCGGCGGAGCTGCGATGAATCGTCGCGGCGGAGGCGCCCGGACGATATCCTCGTCCACCACTGGGGGCGGCGCCGGTCGCCCGGGAGGGGATCGATGAACGGGCGACGTCACGCGACCGTTGCCGGGCTCGGCTCGGTGCTACCCGAACGCGTGGTCCCGAACGCCTTCTTCGAGTCGCTGGTCGACACCAGCGACCAGTGGATCCGGGAGCGGACCGGGATCCAGGAGCGTCGGTTCGCGGTCGATGGACAAGCCACGTCGGATCTTGCGACCGAGGCGGGGCGGGCCGCGCTCGCTTCCGCCGGGATCGCTCCGGAGCAGCTCGATCTGATCGTGTGCGCCACGCTCACGGCGGACACGCCGATCCCCTCGGCCGCGGTCTGGGTGCAGCGCAAGCTCGCGATCTCCTGTCCGGCGTTCGATCTGAACGCGGCGTGTGCCGGGTTCAGCTACGCACTCTCCTCGGCCGCCGCGTTCATCGAGGCCGGGACGGCGGACACGGTCCTGGTGATCGGGGCCGAGGTTCTCTCCCGCGTGATGGACTACACGGACCGGGGTACGTGCGTGCTGTTCGGCGACGGCGCGGGGGCGGTGGTCCTGCGACCCGCCGAGGAACCGGGGATACTCGGGTCGGTGCTCGGTGCCGACGGCACCGCGGCCGAGATCCTGATCATCCCGGCCGGCGGCTCGGCCCGACCCGCCTCACACGAGACGGTGGAGGCGCGAGACCACGCGATCCGGATGCCGAACGGGCGTGAGGTGTTCAAGCGCGCGGTGATCGAGATGGCAAACGCCTGCCGGCAGCTACTTGAGAAGTCCGGGCACACGGCGGACGACGTCGACCTGCTGATCCCCCATCAGGCGAACGCGCGCATCATGACCGCGGTCGCCGAGCGCCTCGGGATCGGGGGCGAGCGCGCCGTGGTCGACGTCGAAGAGGTCGGCAACACGTCGGCCGCGTCGATCCCCATCGCGCTGGACCGCGCCTGGCGCGCGGGCAGGATCCGTGCCGGGGACCTGGTCCTCCTGACCTCGTTCGGCGCGGGGCTGGCCTGGGGCGCGAACCTGATCCGGTGGACGGGACCCGCGGCCCCGTGAACACCCTCCGCGTCGCCGTCGTCACCGGAGGCTCCCGCGGGATCGGCCGTGCGTGCGCCGAGACCCTGGCCGCCGATGGCTGGAAGGTCGCGATCGGGTACCGGACGAGCGAAGCCGACGCCAAGGAGACCCTGGAGGCGCTCGAGACGGCGGGTACGCCGGGGATGGCCGTGTTGATGGACGTGACGGACGAGGGCTCGGTGGCCGAGGCGTTCCGACGGGTGACCGACGAGCTCGGCACCGTGACCGGGCTCGTGAACAACGCCGGGATCTCCCGCGACGGCCTCCTGCTGAAGTACCCGATGGACGTGTACGAGACCACGATGGCTACCAACCTGCGCGGAGCCTTCCTGTGCTGCCGATCGGCGCTGCGTGGGATGCTCCGCGCTCGCTGGGGGCGGATCGTGAACATGTCGTCCGCGGTCGCGCTGCACGGGAACGCGGGGCAGACGGTCTACGGGGCTACCAAGGCGGGTCTCGTGGGGCTCACGCGCTCGCTCGCGCGCGAGGTGGGGGGGAAGGGGATCACCGTGAACGCGGTGTGCCCCGGCTTCCTGGACACCGAGATGACCTCTCACCTCGGCGAGGACGCCCGCGCGTACTACGTGGACCAGACGCCGGCCGGTCGAGCCGCATCCCTCGCGGAGGTCGCGAGCGTGGTCCGATTCCTGATGTCGGGGGAGGCGTCGTACGTGAACGGGGCCACGGTGCCGGTCGACGGGGGCCTGACCGCCTGAGCGGCGGGCCATGCAGCGCTAGTCGGCGGGCGGCCGAGCCCCTAGCATGGGCCGGCATCGGGGAGACCGACAGGAGGAACGATGGAGAAGGCAGAGATCGAGACCCGGGTCCGGAAGGTGCTCGCCGAACAGCTCGCGGTGGACGAGACACAGGTCGTCCCCGACGCGCGGTTCGCCGAGGACCTGAACGCGGACTCCCTCGACCTCGTCGAGGCCGTGCTGGCGCTCGAGGAGGAGTGGAACATCGAGATCCCGGAGGAGGAGATGGAGGGCGTGAAGACCGTCGGCCAGGCGGTCACCCTCGTGGCCTCGAAGTTGGGGGTGTCCTAGCGGGCATGGCCGAGCGCGTCGTCGTCACCGGCATCGGGCCCGTCACGCCGGTCGGGACCGGCGTCGAGGACTTCTGGGCCGGCCTCGTCTCCGGCCGCAACGGCATCGGGCCGATCGGGCGCTTCGACACCTCCGATCTCCCGGTCAAGCTCTCCGGGGACGTGCAGGACTTCGACCCTTCCGTGTGGATGGACGCCAAGGAGATCCGCCGCACGGACCGGTTCGTCCACTACGCGATCGCCTCCGCCCGGCTCGCGTGGGAGGACGCAGGACGGCCACAGATCCCATCCGAGCGCGGCGGGATCGTCTTCGGCACCGGGATCGGCGGCATCGAGTGGCTCCTCAACCAGCACCGGGTCCTGCTCGAGAAGGGACCGGGCCGAGTCTCCCCCTTCATGGTGCCCGCGCTGATGGCCAATGCGGCCGCGGGGCACATCGCGATGAGCTTCGGACTCACGGGACCGAACTTCTGCACGGTCTCCGCGTGCGCCTCGGGCGCTCACGCGGTCGGTGAGGGTTACCGGATGGTCCGCGACGGGCTCGTCGAGCTGGCGCTGGTCGGCGGCTCGGAGGCGGCCACGCTCCCCCTCACGGTGGCGGCGTTCGCGCAGATGACCGCGCTCACGAAGAACCCCGACCCCGAGACCGCCAGCCGGCCGTTCGACGCCGCCCGCGACGGGTTCGTCCTGTCCGAGGGGGCGTGCGCGCTGATCCTCGAGCCGGAGTCGAGGGCGCGCGGGCGCGGGGCAAGGATCTACGCGGAGATCGCCGGCTACGGCGCCTCCGAAGACGCCTTCCACATCACGGCACCGGACCCGAAGGGGACGGGGGCCGCCATCGCGATCAGGCGGGCCATGGAGGACGCCGGCGAGGAGCCCTCGGCGGTCGACTACGTCAACGCCCACGGCACGTCCACGCCGCTGAACGACGCGGGCGAGACCACCGCGATCAAGGCCGCCCTCGGCGACGGGGTCGCCCACCGGGTGGCCGTCTCTTCGACCAAGTCCATGACCGGTCACATGCTCGGCGCGGCCGGGGCGGTGGAGGCCGCGGCCTCGGTCCTCGCGGTCGAGCGGGGAACGATCCCGCCCACGATCCACTACGAGACGCTGGACCCCGAGTGCGATCTGGACTACGTGCCCAACCGAGCGCGGAAGGCCCGGGTGCGGCTCGCGATCAGCAACTCGTTCGGGTTCGGCGGCCAGAACGCAGTGATCGCCGTTCGCAGGGTCGGCGAGGATCCGCGCGCCGGCTTGGCTACGGCGTGAACGTCAGGTAGAGCGCCGCGCCGTCGAGCCACGACCCCTACCCGAAGAAGAGCTCGATCTCGCGTTCGGCTGAGGCGGACGAGTCGCTACCGTGCACGATGTTCTCGGTGATGATCAGCCCGTGGTCGCCACGGATCGTCCCGGGGGGCGCCGCCGCAGGATCCGTCGGTCCCATCAGGGTGCGCAGGACCTCGATCGCGTGTTCGCCCTCGAGCCGGGCCACCACGACCGGGCCGGAGGTGATGAAGCCCACGAGCTCCGTGAAGAACGGCTTCTCGCGGTGCTCGGCGTAGTGCTTCTCGGCCATGGTCCGCTCGATCCGCATCATCCGCATCTCCGCGATCCGCAGACCCTTGGCTTCGACCCGCCCGAGGACCTCGCCGACGAGTCCCCGACGGACGCCATCGGGCTTCACGATGAGCAGGGTCGACTCCTCGGACATCCTCAGGGTTCCTCCAGCAGCGCCCGGCGGGCGTCGGCGACAGTGTACAGAGAGCCTGTGACCAGGATGAGGTCGCCGGGCTCGGCGACCTCCCTCGCCTCGCGGAGCGCGTCCCGCACGCTCGGGAAGGCGCGCGCCGGCACGCCCCTCGCCGTGAACGCGGCGGCCACCTCCTCAGGTGGGCGCGCCCGGACGCTGCCGGTGGCACAGGCGAAGACGCCATCGGCCGGGGTCGCCAACCGATCGGTGATCCCGTCGAGGTCCTTGTTGGAGAACACCCCCACCACGAGGTGCAGACGCTCCCAGGCGAACGCCTCGCGGAGAGCCGCCGCGAGGGCCTCGGCCGCGGCGGGGTTGTGGGCGCCGTCGAGCACGATCAGGGGGTGCCTGGCCACCACCTCCACGCGGCCGGGAGAGGTGGCCCGCTCCAGCGCCGCACGGGTGGTCTCCTCGTCCAGCGGCCGGTCGAAGAGCGCCTCGAGGGCCACGATGGCCGCCGCCGCGCCGTGGGCGGCGAACGCCCCGAAGAGCGGGAGGAACAGCCCTTCGTAGGAGGCCCGGAGCCCACGGACCGTGAGGCTCTGCCCCCCCACCGCAGGCGACCGGGAGTCGAGCGCCCAGTCCCGCCCCTCCAGGCGGAGCGAGGCTCCCACCTGGTCGCATCGCTGCCGCACCACGGCGAGCGCCTCCGCCGATTGCTGCCGGACCACCGCGACCTTCCCCGCCTTGACGATGCCGGCCTTCTCTCCCGCCACCTCGGCAACCGTGGATCCGAGCTCCGGGTGATCCAGCGCGATCGGGCACAGGAGCGACACGTCGCCGGCCACCAGGTTGGTGGCATCCCACGTGCCGCCCATCCCCACTTCGAACACGCCGAGGGCGACCGGCTTGTCCGAGAACCACAGGAAGGCGAGCGCCGTCAGCGCCTCGAAGTACGTGACCTGTCCGACCGTCTCGTCCACCGACCGCAGGAAGGGCAGCAGATGCTCGTACTCCTCGCCGAACTCCGCCTCGCCGATCGGCTCGTCGCAGACCTCCACCCGCTCGGCGACGGAGGTCAGGTGGGGTGAGGTGAACAGCCCGGTGGTCAGACCGTGTGCGCACGCGAGCCCGGAGGCCAGACGCGCGGCCGTGGTCTTCCCGTTGGTCCCGGTCACATGGATCGTCGGGTAGGTCCGCTCCGGGTGATCCAGGAGCTCCGCCAGGGCCCCGATCCGGTCCAGGTCGGGTCGCGGCAGGTGCTCCGGCCGACGCCCGTCGAGCTCGGCGAGGGCCCGGGCGAACCTCACCTCAGGCAGGTGGGAGGACGACCTCGACCGCTGGTTCGGGTGCCTCCACCGGATCGATCGCCGCTACGTTGCCCGCCTCGCACACGTCGCGCGCCACGCCATCGAGGACCTTCAGCCGCTCCTCGGAGTCCCGGACGATGACCCGCTCGACCTCCGTCCGCAGCGAGCGCTTGGCCAGCGCCTTGGCCTTGCGCACGTCGCCGAGGACCCAGGCCGCCACCTCGTAGACGACCGGGTCGGCACCCGCGATCGCATCGCCGAGATCGGCGGGCTCGGGCCAGGACGCGCGGTGGATCGAGCCGCGCTGCCACCACGACCAGACCTCCTCGGTCACGTACGGCAGGAACGGAGCGAACAGGCGCAGCAGTGTGCCCAGCGCCACGCGGAGCGAGGCGATCGCCGAACCCGCGGGCTCCGAGCCGTGCGCGCCGTAGGCGCGTCCCTTGACCAGCTCCAGGTAGTCGTCGGTGAAACCCCAGAAGAACCGCTCGGTCAGCTCGAGCGCCCTCGCGTGGTCGTAGGCCTCGAACGCCCGGGTGGTCTCCTCGACCACCTCGGCCAGTCGCCGCAACATCGAACGGTCCAGCGGGTCGGAGATCTCGCCCTCGGGGCCCTCGAGCCGCAGCGCGAACCGGGAGGCGTTCAGGATCTTGATGGCCAGGCGCCGGCCGATCCGGATCTGCTCTTCCTTGTAGGCCGTGTCGACCCCGAGCCGAGCGCTGGCGGCCCAGTAGCGCACCGCGTCCGCTCCGTACTGCTCCAGGCGGTCGATCGGCGTGACGACGTTGCCCTTGGACTTCGACATCTTCTTGCGGTCCGGGTCCAGGACCCACCCACTGATCGTCGTGTTCGTCCACGGCACGGAGCCGTGCTCGAGGTGGGACTTCAGCACCGTGTAGAACAGCCAGGTTCGGATGATCTCGTGGCTCTGCGGACGGAGGTCCATCGGGAACACGCGGCCGAACAGGTCCTCGTCCTCCGTCCAGCCGCCCGCGATCTGGGGGCTGAGCGAGGAGGTGGCCCAGGTGTCCATCACGTCGGGATCGCTGAGGAAGCCACTCGGTCGCCCTCGCTGATCCTCCGTGTACCCGTCGGGCACGTCGCTCGATGGATCGACCGGCAGCCGATCGTCGGCGGGCAGCAGGGGATGCTCGTGATCGGGCTCGCCCCGCTCGTCCAGCGGGTACCACACCGGGAACGGCACGCCGAAGAACCGCTGCCGGCTGATGCACCAGTCGGTGTTCAGCCCCTCCACCCAGGATTCGTACCGCCCACGCATGTGCTCGGGGTGCCACCGGATCTCGCGTCCGCGGGCGAGGAGCTCGTCGCGGTACTCGAGCGTCTTCACGAACCACTGCCTCGAGCTGATCACCTCGAGGGGACGCTCCCCTCGCTCGTAGAACTTCACGACGTGACGGACGGGTTGCGGCTCGCCGATCAGGTTCCCCTCCTGCGCCAAGAGCTCCGCGACCCGCCGGCGGGCCTTCCGAGCGGGCAACCCGGCCAGCTCCGCCTGATGACGGGTGGCGCGCTCGGGCTCCCGAGACTCCCAGCCCGCTTCTCCCCATCGCGATGGCGCGATCGTCCCGTCGCGCCCGATGACCACCCGCGTCGGCAGCCGGAGCTCCCGCCACCAGGTCACATCGGTCAGATCCCCGAAGGTGCAGATCATGGCCACCCCCGTCCCCTTCTCGGGGTCGGCGAGCTCGTGCGCCACGATGGGGACCTCGGCCGCGAACAGGGGCGTGATGGCCGAGCCGCCGACCAGGCCCGCGAAACGGTCGTCGGATGGGTTGACCACCAGCGCCACGCACGCCGGGATGAGCTCCGGCCGCGAGGTCTCGATCTCCACCGGACCCGAGCCGCTTGCCAGATCGAACCGGACCCGGTGGTAGGTGCCTTCGGTGAGCCGGTCCTCGATCTCGGCCTGCGCGACAGCGGTCTGGAAGTCGACGTCCCACATCGTGGGCGCATCGGCCCGGTACGCGAGCCCCCGGCCGAGCAGGCGGAGGAACGCCCGTTGGGAGACCCGCCGCGAGCGCTCGTCGATCGTCGTGTAGGTGATCGACCAGTCCACCGAGAGGCCGAGACGACGGAACAGGTCCTCGAACGCCTTCTCGTCCTCCGCCGTGAGCCGGGCGCAGAGCTCGATGAAGTTGGGACGGGACGCGGCCACCGGCTGGTCGTCCGGGCGATCGAGCTCGTCCAGGTCGAAATCCGGGTCGTACGGGAGGGATAGATCGCACCGGACGCCGAAGTAGTTCTGGACGCGGCGCTCGGTCGGCAAGCCGTTGTCGTCCCACCCCATCGGGTAGAAGACCATCTTGCCGCGCATCCGCTGGAAGCGCGCGATCAGGTCGGTATGCGTGTAGCTGAAGACGTGCCCCACGTGCAGCGTCCCGCTCGCCGTCGGCGGCGGCGTGTCGATCGCGTAGACATCCTCCCGAGCCTCCGAGCGGTCGAACCGATAGGTGCCGGCGGCCCCCCACCACTCGTCCCACTTGGCCTCGAGGCCTTCCAGCGTCGGCTTGTCGGGCACGTTCATGGCGCCGAGTCTACGGGATGCCCGACCGTCCCCAGCTCCGCCTACACTCGCAGGCGATGATCGTCTGTCCCACATGCGGGACCGAGAGCCCGGACAGCTCCAGGTTCTGCCCCAGCTGCGGGAGCTCCCTCGTTCCCGCGTGCCCCGTGTGCGGGGCCGAGCGCCCCCCGGGAGCTCGGTTCTGTCCGAGCTGCGGCGCCGCGCTCGTGGAAGAGGCGCCCATCCCGGCCGGCCAGGAGCGGCGGCTGGTCACGATCCTGTTCGCGGACGTGACGGGCTCCACGGGTCTGGGCGAGCGGCTGGATCCCGAGCGCCTCCAGGAGGTCCTGGGGACCTACTTCGCTGCGATGCGGGAGGAGATCGAGGCCGAGGGTGGCACGGTCGAGAAGTTCATCGGGGACGCGGTGATGGCGGCCTTCGGCGTCCCGGCAGCGCACGAGGACGACCCGGCTCGCGCGCTGCGGGCGGCCCTCCGGATGCGCCGCCGCCTCGAGCAGGTGAACCGGGACCTCGACGGACGGATCGGTGTGACGCTACGGATCCGGATCGGCGTGAACACGGGCGAGGTCCTCGCGGCGGTCCGCCCTCGGCCCGGCGAGCCCATGGTCACCGGGGACGCCGTCAATGTGGCCGCGCGGCTCGAGCAGCAGGCCGATCCCGACCAGGTCGTCGTAGCGGAGCGGACCGCGCGCGCCGTGAGGGGGTTCCGATTCCGAGAGCTCGGCGAACGCGAGCTTCGAGGCAAGGAGCAGCCCGTTCCGGCGGTCTCGCTCGAGGAACAGGTCCCCGGCGCGCCCCAACGAGGCGTTCCCGGGCTCAGCGCGCCGATGGTCGGCCGCGACGCCGAGCTGGACCTCCTCGCGAGCCTCTATCGCCGATCCGTGGCCGAGCGGCGGCCGAACCTCGTCACGATCTACGGAGATCCCGGTGTCGGGAAGAGCCGGCTCACCGTCGAGTTCGTCTCATGGGCGGAGTCGCAGGACCCCGCTCCCCAAGTCGTTCGTGGCCGATGTCTCCCGTACGTCGACGGCGCCACCTACTGGCCCCTGGCCGAGATCCTCAAGGGGCTCGCGGGCATCCACGACAGCGATCCACCCGAGGTGGCGCTCGGCAGGCTCCGAGCGCTGGGCAGGGATCTCATCAGCCATGAGGTCGCCTCGAACCCGGGGAAGGCAACGGCGGCGCTGGGCTATTCGGTCGGGGTGGAGGACCCAGAGTTCGGGCTGCGCAACGCCGAACCGCGAGAGGTGCGGCTCAAGATCCATGCGGCGTGGCGTTCGCTCGTCTCGGCCCTCGCGGCCGGCTCTCCGGTCGTGGTCGTGATCGAGGACATCCACTGGGCCGACCAAGCGTTGCTCGACCTCCTCGAGGAGCTTGCGGACCGAGTGATCGGCCCGGTCCTGTTCGTGTGCCCCTCGCGTCCCGAGCTGACCGAGCGCCGCCCGGGCTGGGGAGGTGGACGCCGGAACGTCTCGACGATCTCGCTCGACCCGCTCACCCCCGACGAGTCGGACCGGCTCGTTCGGTTCCTCCTCGCCGTCGAGGATCTTCCGGTCGCGGTGCACGACCAGATCCTCCAGCGGGCGGAAGGGAACCCGTTCTTCCTCGAGGAGATCGTTCGCCACTTGATCGACGAAGGCCGGATCGTCCGCGAGGGCGCGCGATGGCGAGCCAGATCGCAGATCCACGACGTTCGGATCCCCGACACCGTCCAGGCGGTGCTCGCGGCCAGGATCGACCTCCTCGACCCGACCGAGAAGCGTGCGCTCCAGCGAGCGGCCGTGGTGGGTCGCGTCTTCTGGCCCGGGCCCGTCGGGCGGCTGCTGGAGAGCGACCGGGGCCGCCTGGATGAGACGTTCATGCATCTCGTGGAGCGCGAGCTCGTCCTCTCGCGGCTCTCCTCGTCGATCGCGGGGGAACCGGAGTTCATCTTCAAGCACGTCCTGACGCGCGAGGTCGCCTACGAGAGCCTCCCGCGACGGGACCGCTCCGGCGCGCATGCCGCCGTCGCCTCGTGGATCGAGGAGACGGCCGGGGCGCGACGCGGAGAGTTCGCCGAGCTCCTCGCCTACCACTACGAGGAGGCCTACCGCTCCGGGAACGGCGACAGGGGCAGCGAGTCGGGCTCCGACGAGGGCCTCCGGCGGAAGGCGTTCGAGTCGCTGATGGAGGCATCGGACGTGGCGCGGCGGCGGTTCGCCCTGGCGAAGGCGGCGGCGATGGCCGAGCGGGCCCAGGCCCTGTCTCGCGAGCCATCGGAGCGCGCCGCGGCCTTGGAGCAGGTCGGCATGGTGGCGTTCAACGACTACCGAGGCGACCTCGCGTTCGCGTCCTTCCAGACCGCCGTCGACCTGCGTGCCAATCGCACGCCCGAGGACAAGGTCGCGATCGCCCGCGTGTGCGCCCGCGCGGTCGAGATCCCGATGCGGTGGCCGGGATCGATGAAGCGCATGCCATCCGAGGCGGCGGTTCGCCGGTTGCTGGACCTCGGCATCGCCAACGCGCCCGAGGGCGACAGCGAGGAGCTCGTCCGTCTCCTCCTTGCCGCCGGCTTCATCGCGTATGCGTTCGGGCATCGGCGCCAGATCGGCCAGGAGGAGTACGCGCGGGCGGAGTCGGACGCGGAGCGGGCGACCGAGATGGCCCTGCGGCTCGGAAGGCCCGATCTTGCCTCTGCCGCCCTCGACAGCGCGGGCTCGACCCTCATGCCCCGAGGGCTCTACGGACGGTCGCGAACGTTCGTCGAGCGTCGTCTCAGGCTGGCGGAGACCATGGAGGACCCGTGGGAGCTGGGCGACATCAACGCGGTGGCCGCATGGACGAGCGCCATGATCGGCGACTACCCGGAGGCGATCCGGATGGCCGAGCGTGGCGAGGCGGCGGCCCTCGGGCACCACCAGGGAATGGCCCTGCACAACCTGTCCTGGCGAGCGTTCGCGGAGTTCTCGCTCGGGGATTGGGCGACGGTCATCGACGACACCCTCCCGCGCGTGTTCGCGCTGCTCGGCGACCGCAGGGCGGATCCGCCCTACTTCACGGCGCACGCGTTCGGCTCGGCGACGCTCGTCCACGACGCTCGAGGGGACGCCGCCGCTGAGGAGTTGATCGGCCTACTCCGGCGGCACGCCGCCTCGACGCAGGGCGAATGGCCGCGTCTGTCGTTGATCTGGCTGGCCTGGATCGTCTCGCGGCAGGGTCGAACCCAGGAGGTCGACGACCTCCTCGCGAAGCTCGACTTCAGCGCCTCCGGCATCGCCCGTCCTCTCGAGGACCAGGTGCGAGCCGAGATCATCGCGCGGCACGAGCGCTGGGATGAGGCGCCGGTGTTCCTCGAGCGGTCGCGGGCCTTCAGCGAGCAGGCGGAGCTTCGGGCGCTCCCCGTCCATCTCGACCGCCTGGAGGGGCGAGCGGCAGTCGCGGCCGGTGACCTCGACCGAGGGCTCGATCTCCTGCGACGAGCTCGAGGAGGGTTCGACCGGATCGGCGCGGCGTGGGAACGGGCTCGAACGGACCTCGACGTCGCCGACGCGCGGGTGAGCGTCGGCCGCTTCGACGAGGCGCGCACGATCACCGTCGCTGCGTCGCCGGATCTCGAACGTGCCGGAGCGCTCCTCGAGCTCGAGAGACTGCGGTCCTTGCTGGGTGGCTGACCTCGTAGCTAGGCGGTGCGCTCCTGACGCTCGCCCCGCTTGCGGGCCTCCTTCAGCGGGACGAGGGTGGGGTTGACCTTGTTCGCGACGACCTCGGCGTCGATCACGCACTTGGTGACGTCACGGCGGGAGGGCAGCTCGTACATCGTGTTGAGCAGCACCTCCTCCATGATGGCCCGGAGACCGCGGGCCCCGGTCCCGCGCAGGATCGCCTGATCGGCGATCGACTCCAGGGAGTCGTCGGCGAACTCAAGCTCCACCCCGTCGAACTCGAAGAACTTGCGGTACTGCTTGACGAGCGCGTTCTTGGGCTTGGTCAGGATGTCCACGAGCGCCTGCTTGTCCAGGTTGTGGACGTGGGTGAGGACCGGCAGGCGTCCCACGAACTCGGGGATCAGCCCGTACTTCAGCAGGTCCTCCGGGAGCACCTGACCCAGGATCGCGCCGAGGTCCTTCTCCTCCACTCGCCGAACGTCGGCGCCGAACCCGATCCCGCGGCTGCCGATCCGGCTCTCGACGATCTTCTCCAGCCCGGCGAAGGCGCCGCCGCAGATGAACAGGATGTTGGTGGTGTCGATCTGGATGAACTCCTGGTGCGGGTGCTTGCGCCCGCCCT
>CAZXFA010000032.1:0-24135 GCA_964640085.1 uncultured Actinomycetes bacterium
GGGGTCTTCGGGACGATCATGGGGCTGATCGCCGGCTACAAGGGCGGGCGCACGGATTCGATCATCATGCGGGCGGTGGACACGCAGGTCGCCTTCCCCGGGCTCCTGCTGGCCCTGGTGATCCTGGCGGTGATCCAGCCGAGCGCCACCACCGTGATCATCGTGCTGGCTCTGAACGGCTGGATGGTCTACGCGCGGATGACCCGCGGGGTCGTCTTGTCCGTCCGTGAGACGCCTTACGTGGACGCCGCCGAGATCGTCGGGTGCAAGCCGAAGCGGATCATCTTCCGGCACATCCTGCCCAACCTGACCTCGCCGCTGCTCACGCTGGGGGTGCTGGAGTTCGCGCGGATCATCCTGGCCGAGTCGGCGCTGTCCTTCCTCGGCCTGGGGATCCAGCCCCCGCAGGTCTCGTGGGGCCTGATGATCGCCCAGGGCAAGGACTACCTCTTCAGCGCGTGGTGGCTCGTCACGTTCCCGGGGATCGCGATCTCGATCACGGTGCTCGGCATCAACCTGCTGGCGAGCTGGCTCCGGGTCGTGGCGGACCCGCAGGAACGGGAGAAGCGGTTCGCGCAGTCCTCTTCCCATCAGGCGGGCGCGGGGACCGGGATGTGAGCGCGGCCACGGCCGACACGCTGCTCGAGGTCGACGACCTCCACGTCAAGTTCTTCACGCGGCGCGGGACGGCGCACGCGATCCGGGGGGTCTCGATGCGGATCGATCGGGGGGAGACGCTCGGCCTGGTCGGCGAGTCGGGGTCCGGCAAGAGCGTGACCTCGCTGGCGATCATGGGGCTGATCGAGCTCCCGGGGCAGATCACCGCGGGGGACGTTCGATGGAAGGGCACGTCCCTCCTCGGCGACGCCGGCGCGCGCTACGTCCGGAGGGTCCGGGGCAAGGAGATGGCCATGGTGTTCCAGGACCCCATGACCTCCCTGAACCCGCTGTTCACGATCGGCACCCAGATCGGCGAGGTGCTGAAGCATCACATGGGCATGCACAAGCAGGAGGCCCGCGAGCGGACGGTGGAGCTGCTCGAGCTGGTCGGGATCTCCTCCCCCGAGAAGCGGGTCGACCAGTACCCGCACGAGTTCTCCGGCGGCATGCGTCAGCGGATGTTGATCGCGATGTCGCTCGCGTGCGAACCGGAGCTGCTGATCGCCGACGAACCGACCACGGCCCTCGACGTGACGATCCAGGCGCAGATCCTGGAGCTCCTGGCGGAGCTCCAGCAGCGACTCAGGATCGCCGTGCTCCTGATCAGCCACGACCTGGGCGTGGTCGCGCAGGTCTGTCACCGTCTCTCGGTGATGTACGGGGGGCACATCGTGGAATCGGGAACGGCGGAAGACGTGTTCGAGCGTCCCGGTCATCCCTACACCAGGGGTCTGCTCGCCTCGACGCCGCGACTGGACCAGATCGGTTCCCGCCTCACGGGCATCGACGGATCGCCGCCAGACCTGGTGAACCCGCCGAGCGGATGCCCGTTCCACCCGCGGTGCCCGGCGGTGGTCGAACGCTGCTCGGAGGAGATGCCACCCCTCGAGGAACACGAGCCGGGGAGGGAGGTGGCGTGCTGGCGTGCGTTCGCTGGATCTGTCGGAGAGACCGCGGGGGCAGGTGCCCTCGGCGGATGAGCCGCCGCTGTTGAAGGTCGAAGGCCTCTCGATCCACTTCCCGGTGGGTCGGGCGGGCTTCTGGGGTGGCCGGAAACTGTTCGTGCACGCCGTGGAGGACGTTTCGTTCGAGATCCGCCGGGGTGAGACGCTCGGCCTGGTGGGTGAGTCGGGGTCCGGCAAGACGACGACGGGGCGCGCGGTCCTGCGTCGGCTGCCGATCACCACCGGGAAGGTCTGGTTCGACGGGAGGGACATCACCCACGTGAAGGGGGAGGACCTCCGACAGCTCCGCCGTCGGATGCAGCTGGTCTTCCAGGATCCGTACGCGAGCCTCAACCCGCGGATGAGGATCCTCGACCTCGTGGCCGAGCCGCTGGTCGTGCATGGCCTCGTCGAACACGTTCGCGATGCTGCCGAGAAGGTCGCGGAGCTGCTCGAGCTCGTGGGGCTCCCCGGAGACGCACTCGACCGTTACCCCCACGCGTTCAGCGGCGGGCAGCGCCAGCGGATCGGGATCGCGCGCGCCCTCGCCCTCGAGCCCGACCTGATCGTCGCCGACGAGCCGGTGTCGGCGCTCGACGTGTCGATCCGCGCCCAGGTGGTCAACCTCCTCCAGGACCTCCAGGAGCGACTCGGCCTGGCCTACCTGTTCATCGCCCACGACCTGTCCGTCGTGCGACACATCTCCCACCGGATCGCGGTGATGTACGCCGGCAAGCTGGTGGAGACGGCCGACCGGCACGAGCTGTACGAGGACCCGAGACACCCGTACACCCGGGCGCTCCTCTCGGCGGTCCCGATCCCCGACCCGCGCGTGCAGAAGCAGCGGCACCGGCAGATCCTCACCGGTGAAATCCCGAACCCGGTGACCCCGCCGTCGGGATGCCGGTTCCACACCCGATGCCCGATGGCCGAGGAACGATGCGCGGTCGAGCGGCCGCCGTTCGAGGAGAAGGCCGATCAACACTGGGCAGCGTGCTGGTACACGTGATCCGGCGATCGGAGGACGGAGGGATCCCATGACCGAGACGCGCCGCATCACGCATCGGATCGACGGCAGGCCCTACGAGGGCGAGCCCGACCGGTTCGGGGACGTGTTCGACCCCGCCACCGGCCGAGTCACCGCTTCGGTGGCGTTCGCGACGCCCGAGGTGGTGGATCGGGCCGTGGAGGCCGCGGCGACGGCGCTCCCCGCCTGGCGAGATGCATCCCTGACCGCCCGCGCGGCGATCATGTTCAAGATCAGGGAGATGCTCGAGGCCAACGTCGGCGAGCTCGCTCGGATCATCTCCAGCGAGCACGGCAAGGTCCGGGCCGACGCGGTGGGCGAGATCCGCCGCGCGATCGACGTTGTGGACTTCGCCTGCGGTGTCCCCCATCTGTTGAAGGGCGAGTTCTCCGAGAACGTCTCGACCAACGTGAACACGTACTCGATCCGGCAACCGGTCGGTGTGGCCGCGGGGATCACGCCCTTCAACTTCCCGATCATGGTTCCGATGTGGATGGCGCCGATCGCGATCGCCTGCGGGAACACCTTCGTGCTGAAGCCCTCGGAGAAGGATCCGTCGACCTCGGTCTTGGTGGCCGAGCTGTTCCGGGAGGCGGGATTGCCCGACGGCGTTTTCAACGTCGTCCACGGCGACAAGGTCGCGGTCGACAGCCTCCTGACCCACCCGAAGGTGGCCGCCGTCAGCTCCGTCGGTTCGACGCCGGTCGCCCGGTACATCTACGAGCAGGCTTCGAACCACGGCAAGCGGGTGCAGGCCCTAGGCGGTGCGAAGAACCACATGGTCGTGCTCCCGGACTGCGACCTGGACCTCGCAGCCGACGCCGCGGTGTCGGCCGGCTACGGATCCAGCGGGCAGCGCTGTATGGCGATCTCGGCCATCGTCGCGGTGGGCGCAGCGGGGGATGCATTCCTCGACAAGATGCGCGACCGCATCGCGGGATTGCGGATCGGCCCGGGCACCGATCCCGAGGCCGACCTGGGCCCGCTGGTGACCGGCGAGGCCCGGGATCGCGTCGTGTCCCTGATCGAGCAGGGCGTGCGCGAAGGCGCGAAGCTCGAGATCGACGGCCGGGACGTGAAGGTGGAGGGTCACGAGGAGGGGTTCTTCGTCGGGCCGACGGTGTTCGATCACGTGACGAAGGAGATGACCGTCTACCGGAAGGAGATCTTCGGCCCGGTCCTGGTCATGCTGCGCACGGACCGGCTGGACGACGCGATCGCCATGGTGAACCAGAACGGGTTCGGGAACGGCACGGCGATCTTCACCAACGACGGCGGGGCGGCCCGGAAGTTCGAACACGAGATCCAGGTCGGCATGGTGGGGATCAACGTCCCCATCCCGGTCCCGTTGGCCTTCTACTCGTTCGGCGGCTGGAAGCACTCGCTTTTCGGGGATCTGCATATCCACGGCCCGGAGGGCGTGCGCTTCTACACCCGGGGCAAGGTGGTGACGAGCCGCTGGCCGGATCCGACCGCGCGTGGCGTCGATCTCCAGTTCCCCGGGTCCCGTCGAGCCTAGGCGGGCTCCCCGGAGCGAGCGGGCGGCCGCTCCTCGCGCCGCGTGCGCTGGAGGAGCATCCGGGCGGCCACCGCGATCAGCAGGAGGCCGAACAGGACGCTGGAGACCGTCGGATCCAGATCCACGGACAGCGTGGCCGCGGCGAAGGCGGAGGCGATTCCGAACAGCCCGACCGTCGCCGCCATCGGGAGATCGGCGTTCGATCGCCGGACGTTGGACACGGTGCCGGCCACGGCGGTGGGGATGATGACGAGCAAGGAAGTGCCCTTCGCGACCGCGTCCGGCACCGAGAACAACACCACGAGCGCCGGGACGATCACGATCCCACCCCCCACCCCGAGGAGCCCGGCCAAGGTGCCCGAGATCGAGCCCAGCACGACCAGGGACAGCGCGATCGCGATCGTCAGGTCGCCGCGACCGGACGCCTGGGGAACGTCCAGGAGCAGGCGGAGCGCCGTGAGGAGCAGGAACGCGGCGAACGCGATCCTCAGGGCGTCCGCTCGGACCACGTGGAGGACCCTGGTGCCGAGGACGGCGCCCCAGACCGCCCCTAGCGCGATCAGTGCCGCCGCCGGCCAGTCGACCGCGTCGGCGACCGCGTATCCGATCACGCCGGAGACCGCGATCGGCACGATCGCCGCGAGGGAGGTTCCGTGAGCGAGCCGCTGGTGCATCCGGGCGAGTATCACGAGTCCGGGGACGATCAGGATCCCGCCGCCGACCCCGAACAGGCCCGAGAGGAACCCGGCCAGGACGCCGACCCCAGCGGCGGATGCGAGTCGCCGGACCGCCCGCTTCCCCTCCGGCCCGGCCGTCCGTCGTCCGTCGCGGGCTTCCGGGTCGCCCATGAGCGCATCCTCCCATCCCGACCCGAACCGTTCACCACGTGCCGACCGCGCGCCTGGATCGGCCGGAGCCTGGTGCGCAGAGGATATCTCGACTTCGAGATTGACACCCTCGAGAGGGTGTTGGTAGGAGTACTGCCGGTCGCGGGGATCGGAGGGAACCAGTTGGGGGGAGCGTCGCTCGACCATCCGTACTCGGTGGTGCGCGTGGTCGAGGGTGGCGCCACGGCCTACGTCTCGGGAACCCTCCCCACCGATGCCGAGGGTAACGTCGTCCACGAACGGGACGGGGCGATCGCTCGGATGCTGGGCAACCTCGAGGCGCGGCTCGGCACCGAGGGCCTGACCTTCGACGACGTGGTGAAGACCACCGTGTACGTCACGGACATGGGTTGGCGGGACGCCCTGAACGAGGCTTACCTCCGCACGTTCCCCGAGCCCCTCCCCACGCGAACGATGATCGAAGTGCGTGCGCTGCCCTACGGCGCGCCGATCGAGATCGAGGTCATCGCGCACCGCGAGGCCTCGCCAGCCGGGGTTCGGAAGGAGGAGCGAGCATGAGCGTCGGGATCGTGGGCGGCGCGGCGGTTCCGCACGCCCCGCAGTTCTTCACGCTTCCACCGACCGAGGACGCGGGACAGGTCGCCAGGATCGAGAAGCTGATGGGCGAGATCGGTGAGGGGCTCCGCGATCTGCAGCCCGACGTGGTCGTGATCGTGGCGAACGATCATCTCGACAACTTCATGCTCCACTGTGCGCCATCCTTCACGATCCATTGCGGCGCAGAGGTTCATGGCGGGTTCGCTGGACGCGACTTCCGATGGCCCGTGGACAGCGACGTGGCGCTGACCCTGGTGCGCTCGCTCCAGGACGAGGGGTTCGACCCCGCGTTCTCGCAGACCGCGTCGATCGGATACGAGTTCGGCATCCCGCTCACGTTCCACGGGTTCGGCCTCGGGACGAAGCTCCTCCCGATCTACGTCAACACGTACGTCGCTCCACAGCCGCGAGCCGAGCGGTGCTTCGCGTTCGGCCAGGCGATCCATCGCGGTCTGGCGGCCCAGGGCGTCCGCGCGGTGATGATCGCGAGCGGCGGGCTGTCACATTACCCGGGGACGGATCGCTACGCCGAGCCCGACATGGAGACCGATCGCTGGATCGTGGAGCGGGTGGCGGCCGGGAACCTGAAGGCGGTCGTCTCGATGGACGATGCCACGATGGATCGCACCGGGAACGTCGAGCTCCGTTCGTGGCAGATCCTCGCGGGCGCCCTCGGGGATCGTCAGCCGGACGCGACGCTGTTCGATCCCTCGTGGCACCACAACTACGCGGTGTTCGGCTGGATGAAGGAAACGGCCGAGGGCGCCAGGGGGTTCCTCCACTACCCGCCCATCCTCGCCGGGCGGGTGGAGCTCTCGCGCGCCCTGTACGCGCTGCGGATGCGATCAGATGCCCGGCGCCGGTTCCTTGAGGACCCGAGCGGCTTCGCCGCGGACCACCAGCTGGAGGAGGAGGAGCGGGACGCGCTCGTCGCCCTGGAGGAGGAACCGCTCCGCGAGCTGGGCGTCCACCCGCTGCTCACGTTCCTGGCCAGGTTGCAGGTGGATTTGGAGCGCAAGGCGCCGGGCGGCGAGCCCGGCTAGGCGGACCGGGATGCGGAGCCTCGCGCCGCCGGGTGCCCGATTCGGTCCGTGGATCGACGGTGCGGCAGTGCCGGACGATCGCCGGCCCGTCGAACCGGTCGTGGCGCCGTTCGACGGGCGCGAGCTCGCGACCGTCGAACAGGCCCAACCGGAGGACGTCGACCGGGCGGTCCGTACCGCCGTCGCGGCCCAGCTCCCCCACGCGACGGTTCCGGCTCGCGAACGGGCGGACCGGCTCCGAGCGGCGGCGCAGCAGCTGGGGGAGACCTCAGAGGTGCTGGTCGGCACCCTGGTGGACGTGCTCGGGAAGCCGCGGAAGCTGTCAGCGATCGAGGTCCGGAGGGGGATCGAGCTGATGCGCCTGTGCGCTGAGGAGATCCTCCGGATGCGGGGGGAGACGATCCCGCTGGACGCCGTGGCGGGTGGGGAGGGGCACTGGGGGCTCACCTGGCGCGAACCGTTCGGCGTGGTGGCGGCGATCACCCCGTTCAACGCCCCGGTCAACCTCCTCCTGCAGAAGGTGGCGCCCGCGCTGGCGATGGGGAACGCTGTGGTGATCAAGCCGGCGCCGGAGGCCTCGGTCATCGCCCTGCAGATCGCCAAGGCGATATCGCAGGTGCTCCCTCCCGGACTGGTCAACGTGCTGCCCGGCGACGCCGAGGTCGGTGCCCGGCTCGTGTCCCATCCGGAGATTCGGGCCGTCAGCCTGACGGGCGGGGTCGCGGCCGGCGAGGCCGTCCTCGCCTCCGCCGGCGTCAAGCCGGTCCTCCTCGAGCTCGGTTCCAACTCGGCCAACATCGTCTGCGCCGACGCGGACCTCGACCTCGCCGCCGACGCCGTGGCGCAGGCGGCCTTCTCGGCGAGCGGCCAGCAGTGCATCTCCGCCCAGCGGGTGATCGTGGAGGCACCGGTGGTCGAGGCGTTCACCGAGCGCTTCGTCTCGGCCTCGCGGCGGCTGGTCGTCGGCGACCCCGACGATCCCAAGACCGACATCGGGCCGCTCGTGCACGCCAGGCGCCGCGACCACGTCGTACGGTTCATCGAGGACGCCGAGGGGCTGGGCGCGACGGTGCTCCTCGACGGTCGGGACGCCGACGGCCTCCTGTTCGGCCCGACGATCCTGCGAGACGTGCTCTCCGAGGCCCTCCTCATGCGGGACGAGGTGTTCGGCCCCGTGGCGGTGCTGGTCGAGGCGGGCTCGTTGGACGAAGCGATCGGGATCGCGAACACATGCGACCTCGGGCTCCAGGCCGCCTGCTTCACGCACAGCCTGGACTCGGCGATGCGCGCGGCCGAACGGCTCCGGGCCGGCGCGGTCTGGATCAACGAGTCGACGCGGTTCCGTCTCGACGTCTATCCGTTCGGGGGCTACGGACGGAGCGGCATCGGACGGGAGGGTGTCCGGTACGCGATGGAGGCCCTGTCCCAGGTGAAGTTCGTCGGCCTGCGCGGGTGATCGCCATGACCGAGCCCGCCTCCGACGGGACGCTCGACCTGCTGGCCGAGCGCGTGACCGCCGTGGGGACCCTTGGGGTGGTCGCGGCGGGAGCCCCGGTGGCCGCATCGATCGGGGCGGCCGCCCTGCTCGACGGGGGGAACGCCTTCGACGCGGTCGTGTCGGCGGCCCTGGCCGAGACCGTGCTCATGCCGCCGAAGTGTGGGCTCGCCGGAGATCTCGTCGCCTTGGTGCGAGGGGCGGGGGACACGCGCCCGCGGACGATCGTCGCGGTCGGGTCGGCTCCCATCGCCCTGGAGCACGCCGTCCAGCCTCGGGGATCGCCCTCGACGGGCGGTCTGTCGGTCGGGGTACCGGGCGCGCCCGCCGGGTACCTCGCACTGGCGCGACGAGGACGGCGGCCGCTGACGACGTCGGCCGCTCCCGCCATCCGTCTCGCCCGCGATGGGTTCATCTGGTCTCGCGTCATGGCGGATCTGACGAAGGAGTCAGCGGAGCTCCTGAGGTCGGAGAACCCGCGCGGCACCGCGTTCCTCCCCGACGGCGAGCCGGTCGCGGCCGGCAAGACCGTGCGGCTACCTGGCCTCGCCTCCGTCCTGGAGACCTTCGTTGCCCGGGGCGCGGACCTGTTCGACGGTCCGATCGGCGACGCGATCGTCGCCGCGGTCGCCGGGCGTGGCGGTGTTCTCTCGCGGGAGGACCTGGGGCCGGCACCGGCGGGATGGACCGACGCCCCTTCGGTCGAGGTGGCGGACCTGCGCGTCTGGGCGACGCCGGAGCCGAGCCATGGCCCCTCCCTCCTCGCGGCCACCGCGGACCCCCGGTTCTGCGACGGGATGGGGGGGACCTGGGACGCGATCGATGACGCGATCCGGGCGCGCGCGACGCTGGGGGATCGAGGCGGGGGCACCTCCATCGTCAGCGCGGCCGATCGCGAGGGCAACGCGGTGGTCGTGCTGCACTCCAACTCCTTCCCCCACTACGGGAGCGGGATCGTGGTGCCGGGGTACGACCTGATCCTCAGCAACCGGGCGGGGCGGGGCTTCACCGCTGTGCCGGGCCATCCGAACGCCCCGGCGGCCGGCCGTCGGCCCATGCTGACCCTCCACGCGTGGGCCGCGGAGCGTCGGGGCACGGGGGAGCTCATGCTGGGAGGTACCCCCGGCGGCGAGAACCAGATGCCCTGGAACGCCCAGGTGCTCCGGGCGGTGATCGCCGGCTCGTGGGAGCCCGGCCGCCTGGTCACCGCACCGCGGTGGGGACGCGATCCGGAGACCGGCGAGGCGACCGTCGAAGAGGGATCCGCCCAGGAGGTGGTGGCCGAGCTCCGCTCGAGGACGACGGTGCGTCGGATCCCTCGATGGGGGTTGCGGAGCGGGCAGCACGTCATGGTATGTGGGGGTGAGGAGGGACCCCTCGTCGTGGCGGCGGACCCCAGGACGGGTGGCGCGGCCGTCGGCGCCTGAGCCAGGAGGAGAGCCCATGGCCAAGGATCTTCACGGGTTCATCAAGCAGCTCGAACGCGATGCGGCGAACGACCTGGTCCGCGTGACCAAGCCGGTCGACCCCGCGAACTTCGACGTGACCGCGATCCTCGAGCACCTGAACCGGCGAGGTCGTCGACCGGCCGTGCTGTTCGAGGATCCGAGGAACCTGCGAGGAGAGTCGGCCGGGATCCCGGTCTACATCAACGGGTTCGCGACGCGCGAACGCTGCGCGGTGGCCCTGGACTTCCCCCCGGATCAGGCCAAGCTCCCGCTGAGCCTGGAGTTCTCCCGTCTCGAGCAGCAGCCGATCGACCCGCTCGTGATCCCGGCGGACGAGGCTCCGGCCAAGGAGGTGATCCGGACCGGCGATCGGATCGACACGCGGGAGCTGCCGATGGTGATCCACTCCGAGGGCGACTACGGTCCCTGCCTCACGATGACGCTCGCGGTGAAGGACCCGGAGAGCGGCTCCTACAACGCGTCCTTCATCAAGGCCTTCTTCGACTTCGAGGACCATCGACGCTTGCGCATCACGATCCACTCACCGGATTCGGAGCGGGCGCTCCGCTACTACGAGGAGCGGAAGCTCCCGATGCCCATCGTTGCGATCCTGGGGCACCACCCGGCGTTCTTCCTCGGCACCATGGGGCTCACCTCGTACGAGACCGACGACTACGCGACGATCGGTGGGTTCCTCCGCGAGCCGCTGCGCCTGGTGCCGTCGGAGACCTGGGGGGAGGACATCCTGGTCCCGGCGGACGCGGAGATCCTGATCGAGGGCGAGGTCCAGCCGGGGGTGAGGATGATCGCCGATCCGTTCGGTGACATCACCCGTCAGTACCAGGCGCAGACGCTCCGGCCGGTGATGGAGGTGAAGGCCATCACCCGGCGGCGGGACGCGATCCTCCAGGATGTGTTCGCCGGACACCACGACCATTTCACGGTGGGACAGATCCCCAAGGAAGGCACGCTGTACAACACGCTGCGGAAGCGGTTCGGGGACATCGTCACCGCGGTGCACCTCCCGTACTCGGGGTGCGGACGTCTGGCCTGCTACGTCTCGATCGACAAGACCAAGGAGGGTCAGGGCAAGGCGGTCGCCCTGGCTGCCATCCAGGAGTCGTGGACGTTCCAGCTCGCGGTGGTGGTCGACGACGTGATCGACGTGTTCGACGAATCCGACGTGATCTGGGCGACCCTCGTGAACGTCGATCCCTCTCGGGACGTCGACCTGATCCACAACATCCCGACGGTCTTCACGACCTCCATGGGCTACCGCAAGGTGCTGATCGACGCCACGCGACCACTGGACCGCGCGATCCCGGACATGAACCGGGTCCCCCCCGAGGCGATGGAGCGGATCGACCTCGCCGAGTACCTGCAGGAGGGCTGATGGACAGGATCTTCTGGGTGACGTGCGCGCGCTGCGGTCGCTCGTTCTCCGTCGACTACGGGATCCGGTTCGCCGGCGTGCATCTGGAGTGCCCGTACTGCCGGAATGCCTTCCTCGTCGAGGAGGCGGCGAGCATCGACGAGCGCTGAACCCCTACGCGGGCCTCTCGCCGGCGTTCCTCGCGTCGAGGAGCGTTCGGACGTACGCGGGGCCGAGCGGGGTTCGATGCACCGCAACCCCTCCGAGGGCGTCTTCCACGGCGTTCGCGATGGCCGCCGGCGCCGGGATCGCACCCCCCTCGCCGACCCCCTTCAGCCCGAGCGGGTTCAGCACCGACGGCGTCTCGAGATGGTCCAAGAGGATCGGAGGGATCTCCGCCGCCGTCGGGATGAGGTAGTCCGCGAGCGTCGCGTTGAGGAGCTGAGCCTCGTCGCTGTACAGGACCTCCTCGTAGAGCGCCCCGGCGATCCCCTGTGCGACCCCGCCGCGCACCTGGCCGTCGACGATCGTCGGGTTGATCACCGGCCCGCAATCGTGGGCCACGCCGTACCGGAGGATCCGGATCTCCGCGGTGTCCGGATCGATCGAGACCGTGACGGCGTGGACGCCGCCCGCCCATGTGACGGTCGGCGGCTCGAAGTACTCGACGGCCTCGAGCTCGATGCCGTGGCTCCTGGCGAGCTCCTCGAGGGGGATCGAGCGCTCGGGAGCACCGACGACCTCCACCCGGTCCGCCCGGATCTCCAGGTCCCGAACAGCCACCTCGAGTGCATCGGCCGCGGCCCCCAGCACCCGGTCGCGGATCTCGCGTGCCGCGATCGAGACGGCGCTGCCGGCGACCACGGCGCTGCGGCTGGCCACGGTGCCCCACCCGCGCTCCAGGCCGTCGGTGTCCCCGACGGTGACCGTGATGCGCTCGGGGTCCAGCCCGAGGGCATCGGCACACACCTGCGCCAGCACGGTCTCGTGCCCCTGTCCCTGGGAGCAGGCGCCGGTGCGGACGGTCGCTCGACCGGCGGGATCGAGGGTCACACGGGCCCCCTCGAACGGACCGATCCCCGTGCCTTCCACGTACGCGGCGACGCCGGTGCCGACCAGACGCCCCGCCGCTCGTTCCCGCCCGTGCTCCGCCCGAGCCTCCTCGTCGTCCACCAGGGCCGCCGCCCGCGCCAGGAGCTCCGGGTAGTCGCCGCCGTCCAGGACCGCCGGTTCGCCGTCCCGGTACAGGATGCCCATCTCGTAGGGCATCTCGTCCGGCCGCACGAGGTTCCGGCCTCGGATCTCGACGGGGTCGATGCCCAGCGTCCGCGCCCCCCGCTCCAACGCCCGTTCGAACGCGAAGACGGCCTCGGGCCGCCCGGCGCCCCGGTAGGGGGCCGTGGGGACCTTCGTCGTCACCACCGAGGTGCCGACCGCCTCGATCGCGGGGACCCGGTACGGGCCCATCAGGTGGGCGATCGTGTTGTAGGGCACGACGAGGCCCAGCGGGTTGAACGCCCCCGCGTCCACCAGGAACCGGTCTGCGAACGCGAGGATGCGTCCGTCCCCGGACAGCGCCAGGCGGACGTCGTGGACCTGCTCGCGGGCGTGGATCGCGCTCTGCATGTGCTCGATCCGATCCTCGATCCACTTGACGGGGCGTTCGAGCCGGATCGCGAGCAGCCCCACGATCAGGTCCTCCGGGTACAGCACGCCCTTGACGCCGAACCCGCCCCCCACGTCCGGCGCGATCACCCGGACGCGGTCCTCCTCGATCCCCGCAACCCGGCTCATCGCCCGCCGGAGCGGATGGGCGTTCTGCGTCGCCGACCAGAGCGTGAGATGACCCCGCTCGTCCAGGACGGCCACGGCGCCGCGGGTCTCGAGGGGCACGCCCGCCTGCCGCTGGATCTCGAACCGATCCTGGACCACGAGGTCCGCGGCCGCGAACCCGCCCTCCACGTCCCCCTTGGCCACGGTGAACGTGACGGCCACGTTGTCCTCCCACCCATCGTGGAGGAGGGGCGCGTCCGGTGCGATCGCGTCCCCGAGAGTGGCGACCGGGGGGAGCGGGTCGTAGTCCACCTGCACGAGCGCTGCGGCGTCCTCGGCGAGGTACCGGCTCTCGGCCACCACCAGGGCGAGCGCCTGGCCGACGAAGCGCACCCGGTCGTCCGCGAGCAGCGGGGGATGGCATGACCGCATGAAGGGCCGGAGCGGGCCTACCAGCTTCTCGTTGGGGCGATCCCACAGGAAGGGTGGCATCGGCCCACGCGGGAGGTCCTGGGCCGTGAAGACGCCTCCGACGCCTGGTCGTGCCACGGCCTCCGCCGCGTCGATGCTCAGGACCCTCGCGTGGGCCAGGGGACTCCGGACGAACGCGACGTGCAGCTCTCCGGGGTGCCGGAGGTCCGCGACGTACCGGCCGTCCCCCCGCACCAGCCGGTCATCCTCCCGTCGCCGGACGGAGCGACCGATCCAGCCGTCGCTCACGACCCGCTCCGGCGCGAGGGGAGGGAGCCGTGACGGTGCGGGGCAGTCATCTTCACGTGAAGATACACTACGCGGCGAGGCCCTCGTGCAGGGAGGGAGGGAGGATCCGTGTGGCAGGTCGATCTGGCGGGTCGGACGGCGTTGGTGTCCGGGGCGAGCCGTGGCATCGGCCGGGCGGTGGCGCGGGGGCTCGCGACGGCCGGGGCCGACGTGGTCGGCATGGCGCGTTCCCGGGACGCCCTCCAGGAGCTCGCCGCCGAGATCGAAGGGCTGGGCCGGGACTTCCTACCGCTCGCGGTGGATGTGACCGACGTGCAGCGGATCGACGCCGAGGTCGACCGCGCCTGGTCGTGGCGTGATGGGCTCGACATCCTCGTCAACGCGGCGGGCGTCATCGTCCGCAACGACCCCCCCGGGGTCACCCCCGAGGAGTTCGACACCGTCTTCGACACCAATGTGCGCGGGACCTTCTTCCTGACCCAGGCGGTGGGGGAGCGCATGCTGGCGGGCGAGGGCGGCTCGGTCGTCACCGTGGCGTCCCTGGCCGGGGAGACGGTGACCAAGGCGGCCGTCACCTACCAGGCGAGCAAGGCGGCGCTGATCCAGCTCACGCGAGCCCTGGCGGTCCGTTGGGCCCCGAAGGTCCGGGTGAACGCCGTCGGCCCCGGCTACATCCGCACGAGCCTGAACACGGCCTGGCTGAACGTCGAGGAGAACCTGCGCTACGTTCGCGATCACACGCCGCTCGACCGGGTCGGCGTGCCCGAGGACGTGGTGGGCGCCGTGGTCTTCCTGTCGTCGCCGGCCGCGTCGTACATCACGGCCCAGCACCTCAAGATCGACGGCGGGTGGGGCGCCCGATAGCCGAACGGGCGACCGGATGGGTCGCCGAGCCCTTGCCGTCGGTCGGATCGACCGAGTCGATCTGGGCCGCCATGTGGGAGGGATCCTCGAACTCGGCCAGGAGCTTGCGCAGGAGCTCGGCCATCGTCCGGCGCTCGGAGAGCGACAGCGGCGCGAGCAGGCGCTGCTCGTTGTCCGCGTGGGCCGCGACCGCCTCCTCGATCGCCCCCAGACCCTTGGGCGTCAGCCGGACGAGCATGCTCCTCCGGTCGATGGGGTCGGGGATCCGCTCGACCAGGCCGGCCGCGGTCAGCCGGTCCAACCGGTTCGTCATGGCGCCCGACGAGATCAGGAGCGAGCCGTACAGGGCCGTGGGGGACAGGCAATAGGGTGGGCCGGCTCGCCGGAGGGCGGCCAACACGCCGAACTGGGACTCGTTCAGCCCGTGGTGGGCGAGCACCTCAGCGATCCTGCGCTCCAGGATCCGGGAGAGCCGGGAGATCCGGGCGATCACCGACATCGGGGTGGTGTCGAGATCGGGCCGCTCCCGGTGCCACTGTTCGAGGATCCGGTCGACCTGGTCGTGGGGCGCAGCCGTCGCCGGTGCCGTCCTCATCCGTGCCATCGCGGTCATCCCTCCCTCGCCCCTCGGCCGGAGTGAACCGTCTCGCTTGACGGGCGTCAACCATGTAGAGTATCTCTACGCCAAGATAAATCCTAGTCCCGGGCTCCGGGCGAGGCGAGCGTGTCGGGTGCGGCCCCGCCGACGGCCGAGGGACGGTGCCGTCGACCCGTGGGGGATGGGGGATGGATCGCATCGGTTTCGCCGCCGGCTACGACCCGAACATGACGCCACGGGACCTCGCCGTGGCCTTCCGCCAGGCCGAGGAGCGGGGGTTCGAGGTCGGCTTCTTCTCCGAGACGATCGAGCTGGTCAGGGACTCCGTGACCTCGCTCGCGACGATCGGGCTCGGCACCCAGCGGATGACGCTCGGATGCACACAGATCACACGGCTGCGGACGCCGCTCGTCATGGCGCAGTCCCTGGCCGCCCTGGACGAGCTCACCGGTGGCCGCATGATGATGGCGCCCGGCGCCTGCACCCACACCCACGCGAAGCGCCACGGTCTGCACCGCGCGGACCCGGCCCGGGCGCTGATCGAATGGGTCGAAGGCATGCGGCTGCTCCTCACGGGGGAGAAGGTCTCCTACCACGGAGAGCACGTGAACTTCGACGACGTCCGGATCAACTTCGAACCAACCCGTGACTACGTGCCGCTGTTCATCCCGGCGACCAGCAAGAAAGGGCTCCAGATCGCCGGGCGGATCGGGGACGGGGTACTGCTGAACGCGACGTGCTCGCCCGAGTACAGCGCGAACGCGATCGAGATCGTGCGTGAGGCGGCGGCGGAGGCCGGCCGCGACTGGTCGACGTTCCACATCTGGCAGATCGTCAACATCTCGGTCGAGGACGACCATCAGAAGGCGCTGGACGCGATCCGGTGGGAGATCGCCAGCAAGCTCGACCCGATCCAGCTCCCGTTCATCATCAAGCCGAAGAAGGTGGTCGGTGAGCCCTACATGCGCGAGGAGGACATCCCGATCTTCGAGGAGGCGTGGGCGCGCGGTGGGAAGCAGGCGCTGATCGAGGCCGTCCCGGACTCCTACGTCGAGGGCCTCACGGCCTCGGGGACGCCCGACGAGGTGGTCGCCCGGATCCAGCAGTACCGGGACGTCGGGGTCCAGGTCCCGCTGCTCCGGGCCGCAGCCCCCCACCAGGTCGACCGGATCCTCGAGCTCTTCTCCCCGACCTAGGTCCTCGGGAGCGCCGACCGCTCAGCGGCGCCCGAACAGCGAGGCGATCGCGCGCCCGAGCCGAGCGAACGCGCGGCCGATCGCGCGCACGAGCGCCCACAGGGCGAGCCGGATCCCGCCCACGGGCTCGGCGGCCCGAGGGAGCTCGCTGGGGACCGCCTCTCCTGCGGGAGCCTCGGCGGCCTGCGCCTCGGCGGCCATCCGCGCGGCCAGGCAATCGGCGAACTGGCCGGCCATCCGCTGGGAGACGTCGGCGAGCATCCCGCGGCCGAACTGGGCGAGCGCCCCGGAGATCGAGAGGTCTGCGGCGATCGTCACGCGGGTGGCGGAGCCCTCCATCTCCTCCATCCGGGAGGTCACGAGGGCCGAGGCCGCCCCCTTTCCCTTCGTCTCCTTCCCGTCGGCCTTGAGCACCACGGTTCGGGTCGCCTCGTCCTTCTCCTGCATCACGACGGTTCCGGAGAACGAGAGGCTCACCGGGCCGAGCTTCACCGCCACCTTCCCCTTCCAGGTCCGGTCGTCCACGACCTCCGTGAGCTCCGCGCCCGGCATGCACGGCGCGACGCGCTCCACGTCCAGCATGTAGGCCCACACGCGGTCCGGTGGAGCCGGGATCTCGATCGTGTTCTCCAGCTGCACGGCGCATCCCTCCCGATGCGACCCCATCGGGGCCGCGAGCTCCTTCAGGTCGTCATCGTGACGCAGTCCCACGTCGGGCGCGACCGCCGGCCCGGCGCGACCATCGCGGATCCCTCGTTCGAGCCTTCCGCTCGCGGGCGGGCGACAGGCCGAGGATCCTCCCGCTCCGCGTTGCCTTCACTCCGTAGTCGCGCCAGGCCGCCGCGGGGCTGACGTAGCCCTCGGCGACGTCGTCGGCCACCGCCAGCGGGTCGCGGGTCAGCGGGTCGGAGAAGCCTCCGCCGCCGGGGAGCTCGAGCGTGAACCGGGTCCCGGCCGGGAGCCGGGTGGAGATCTTCGGGTTCGGGCGGGTCCCGAGCGAGGTCTTGAACGCCCCGTTCGCCCCGGGACACCCGCCGAGGTACCCCTCGGCCGCGAACCGCATCCGATCGGCGAGGGAGGACACGATGTAGGGCTCGCCCGTGGCGACCTCGACCTCGATCGCCTGGCCCAGCCCGCCGCGGTAGCGTCCGGGGCCGCCGGAACCCCTCCGGAGCTCCTTGCGCCGGATCACGAGCGGCGAGGTCGTTTCGATCACCTCGACGGGAGCGGTGGCGATCCCCGACGGGAAGCTTGTGGTGGAGATCCCGTCCTTGTTCGGGCGCGCTCCCGTGCCGCCCGCCGCGAAGAAGACCGTCACGAACCGGTCCTCCCCGACCCCGCGGACCGTCGTCAGCCAGATGTTCCCCGCGCCCTCGGCCAGCACCCGATCCGGAACGATCTGCGCGAGCGCGCCGAAGATCGCGTGCGGCAGGAAATGGCCGACGATGTGTCGAGCGGCGACGGCGGCTGGCGGTCGTGGGTTGAGGATCGACCCCTCGGGGGCCCACGTGGTGACCGGCCGGAAGCTCCCGTCGTTGTGCGGCACCTGCGGAGAGATCGCGCACTTCAGCGCGTAGCTCGTGTACGCGGCGGTGTAGTTCAGGACCACGTTCATCCCGCGGTCGATCTGCGGGGAGCTCCCCGTGTAGTCCACGTCGATCTCATCGCCAGCGATCCGGACGGCGCACTCGATCCGGACGGGCTCGTCGATGCCGTCGGTGTGGATCACCTTGCGGTACTCGCCGTCCGGGAGCTCGGCGATCGCCGAGCGGAGCGCTCGCTCCGAGCGGGCGCAGATCTCGTCCGACAGGGCCTCGAGATCCGGCAGCGCGAAGTCCCGGAGGTACTCCAGGAGCCGGTCGACGCCCACCTGGTTGCCGGCCACCTGCGCGTGGACGTCGCCCAGGACTTCGAAGGGAGCTCGGACGTTACCCGCCAGGATCGCGAGGAGGTCCTCGTTGGGCTCGCCGGCCTCGTAGAGCTTCATCATGGGCACGTAGAGACCCTCCTCGAACACCTCGGAGGCGTCGGCAGACAGCCCGCGGCCGCCGATGTCCATCGCGTGGCAGCAGTTGCCGAAGAACCCGACCAGCCGTCCGTCGTGGAAGACCGGGGTCACGACCGACAGGTCGTTCAGCTGCCCGGAGGTCTTCCACGGGTCGTTGGTGATCAGGATGTCGCCGGGGACGAGCGACTCGGGTGGGAACGCCTCCAGGAAGTGCCGCATCCCGGTGGCGAGCGAGTTGATGTGGCCCGGCGTGCCGGTGACCGCCTGGGCGAGCATCCGCCCGCGGGCGTCGAACACCGCGGCAGACAGGTCGCCGGACTCGCGGACGATCGGGGTGAACGAGGTCCGCTGGAGCGCGGCCGCCTGCTCGTTGGTTACCGTCACCAGGCGGCTCCACAGGATCTCGAGGGTCACCGGGTCGATCGCGGCGCGTCGGGTCATCGGACGTCCACCACCAGGTTTCCCACGTCGTCGACGCGCACCTCGGCCCCCGGGCCGACCACCATCGTCGACTCCCGCTCCTCGACGATCGCCGGACCGCGGAACGTGTCCCCCGGACCCAGGCGGTACCGGTCGTACACCGCCGTGTCGACGTAGTGATCCGTCTCGGCGAACCAGACCCTGCGAGACCCCTTGCGAGCGGGCCCGGTCGCTCCGCGGCGCAGACGCACCTTCAGGCGCGGCAGCGGGCCGGCCAGGCGCACGCGCCAGGTCATGACCTCCGCCCCGACGCCCGGCGGCCGGCGTCCGTACAGGCGCACGTACGCGGCGGCGAAGGCCTCCTCGACCTCACGCTCCGGCCGGGCGCCGAGCCCCGATCCGAGCTCCACCGTGACCGCGTCGCCCTGGCCCCGGTGCCGGACGTCGGCCGCGACCTCCACCTGCACCTCCGAACGCGGCACCCCGGTCGCCGTGAGCTGGCGCGTACCCTCGGCGATCATGTCGCGGAGCGCCCGGCGCACCTCGTTCCACGGCGCCGCCTCGAGCGGCGAGGGCAGGCTCCGGGCGAGCTCGAACCCGGGGGCGGCGGTCAGCATCCCGAACGCCGAGGCCACCCCCGCCGACGGCGGGAACACGATCCGCCGGATACCGAGGTTCCTCGCGACCCCCCAGGCGTGGACCGGGCCGGCTCCCCCGGTGGCCACGAACGCGCAGCGACGCAGATCCCGGCCTCGTTCGATCGCGTGCATCCGCGCGGCGCTGGCCATGTTCTCGTTCACGACGCGATGGACGGCGGCCGCCGTCTCCTCGAGGGACAGGCCGAGATCGCGTCCCAGCCGCCCCATGGCCGACCGCGCTCCCTCGACGTCCAGCCGCATCTCGCCGCCGAGGAAGAAGTCGGGGTTCAGGTAGCCGAGGAGGAGGTCCCCGTCGGTCACCGTGGGGACCGTCCCGCCCTGCCCGTAGCAGACCGGGCCGGGGTCGGCACCGGTGCTCTCCGGCCCCACGTTCGGCAGCCCGAACGGCCCGACGTGCGCGATGCTCCCCCCGCCAGCCCCGATCTCGATCAGGTCGATCACCGGGACGCGGACCGGCATGCCGCTGCCCTTGGTGAAGCGGTACACCCGGGCGGCCTCGAACTCGCTCGCGACCAGCGGGACGCCCTTCTCGATCAGGCAGGCCTTGGCCGTCGTCCCACCCATGTCGAACGCGAGCACGTCGTCCCGGCCACCGCGCGAGCCCCAGAAGCCCGCGCTCACCGCTCCGGCCGCGGGCCCCGACTCGAGAAGCCGGACCGGGAACCGGCGGGCGGTGTCGACGCCCGCGATGCCGCCGCCCCCGGTCGAGAGCATGATCCGCAGCGGGCCCCGCAACCCCAACCCGTCCAGGCGCTTCTGGAGCATCTCGAGGTAGGTGTCGATCAAGGGCAGCACGTAGGCGTTGGCGATCGTCGTGGACGTGCGGGCGAACTCGCCGAGCTCCGGGGAGACCTCGCTCGACAAGGAGACAGCGATCCCCGGCGCCTCCTCCCGGAGGATACGGCCAACCGCGCGCTCGTGGTCCGGCGTGCGGTAGGAGTGCAGGAGCGTGACCGCCACGGCCTCGATGCCGTGGCGGATCAGGCGGCGCGCGAGCGCCCGCACCTCGTCCGTGTCCAGCGAGACGTCGATCGAGCCGTCGGCCAGCACGCGCTCGTGGAGCTCGAACCGCAGACGACGGGGGACGAGCGGCTCGGGCATCTCGAGGAACAGGTCGTACAGGTCGTAGCGGAGCTCCCGACGGATGGTCACCGTGTCCCGGAATCCCTCGGTGGCGATCAGGGCCGTCACCGCGCCCTTGCGCTCGATGAGGGCGTTGGCCACCAGCGTGGTCCCGTGCACCACCTCGGCGACCTCATCGGGCGGCACGTGCTCGAGCAACCGCGAGATCCCCGTCTCGACCGCGACCGAAGGGTCGCTCGGCGTGGTGAGGACCTTCGCGTTCGCGAGGACACGCCCCGCCCGGACCAGCACCAGGTCGGTGAACGTGCCTCCGATGTCGACGGCGATCCGGGAGGTCGACCCCGGCCGCGTCCGTGCGCTCACTGCCTCACCCCACCCTGACGCCGACCCGATCGGCCCCACGTACGGTGCTCCCACGACCCCAGGTCCGGCGTGGAGATACCTTGACGTCGAGATATCATAGCCGAGCCACGCCGGGGCTGCATGACGGGCCGAGCGATGCCAGGAGGAGAGGCGGAAGGAGCGAGGGTCGACGACGGTCTCGAACGGCTGCACCGAGACGTCGAGACCCTGACCGGCCTGCTCTCCCGGGTCCTGACCGAGTCCGGGGGCGACGAGCTCCGCTCGGAGGTCGAGCGGCTGCGGGACGCGGCGGTCGCCTTCCGTCGGCGTCCCTCGGCCGAGCGGGGGCGCGCGCTCGGCGAGCTCGTCGACGGGTACGACCTGGAGCGGGCGGCGATCGTCGCTCGGGCGTTCACCGTGCAGTTCCACCTCGTGAACCTGGCCGAGGAGCGACACCGGGTGCGCGTGCTCAGGGCGCGTGGCCGTCGCGGACGGGTCGTCAAGGAGGGGGTCGCCGAGGCCGTCGAGCACGCGCGGCGACTCGACGGGGACGAGGAGCTGGATCGGCTCCTCGAGGGGCTCGTCGTGATGCCGGTCCTGACCGCCCACCCGACGGAGGCCCGCCGTCGTTCGATCGTGGACTGCCTCCGTCGGATCGCTGCCCTGCTCGATCGGGCCGACGATCCCCGGATGACGCGGGCCGACCGCCGGCAGGTCGAGCGCCGGCTCCTGGAGGAGATCACGACGCTCTGGCGCACCGATCACGTGCGCAACCGCCGTCCGACCCCGCTCGACGAGGTGCGGAGCACGATGGCCGTGTTCGACCAGACCCTGTTCCGACTGATCCCCCGGATCTACCGGGAGCTGGACGACGCGGTCCGCGCCGCCCGGCCGGGGGGCCCGCCCGCTCGGGCGTTCCTACGGTGGGGGAGCTGGGTGGGAGGGGATCGGGACGGTAACCCGATGGTGACCGCCGAGGTCACCCGGGCCGCGGCCCAGATTGGCTCCGAGCACGTCCTGCGCGGCCTCGAAGCGGCGAGCCGCCGGATCGCGGGAAAGCTCACCGCCTCGACCCGGTTCACGCCGGCGACCGGGGAGCTCCTGGAGACGCTCCGGCGGGACGAGGGTGCCCTGCCGGGCATCGCCGAGGCCTTGGCCGCCCGGTTCCCCGAGCAGCCCCACCGGCGCAAGGTGGCCCTGATCGCGGAGCGGGTGGGCGCCACGCGCCGCCGCGAGCCCGCGGGCTACCCGGGTCCGGACGCCTTCCTCGAGGATCTGCGCCTCGTCCAACGTTCGCTGGTGGCCGCCGGCGCCTCGCGGCTGGCCTTCGGCGAGCTCCAGGACCTCGTGTGGCAGGCCGAGACCTTCGGGTTCCACCTCGCCTCGCTCGAGGTGCGCCAGCACGCGGACGTCCACGAGGAGGCGATCGGCCGCCTAGCCCCGGCCGCGGCGGGGGACCCGCAGGCGCTCGACCGGCTGGCGGAGTCCGGGGCCCCCGCGACCCCCGGTACGGAGGACGTCGAGACGCTCGAGACCTTCCGGGCGATGGCCGAGATCCAGCGGGAGTTGGGACCGGCCGCGTGCAACCGCTACATCGTCAGCTTCACGCGCTCGGCCGCCGACGTCGCCGCGGTCCGTGCGTTGGCGCGCCTGGCCTTGCCGGACGGGGGGCTCGAGCTCGACGTGGTGCCACTCCTCGAGTCGCGGGCGGAGCTCGGCGCGGCGCCGGCGATCCTGGACGACCTGCTCTCTCTCCCGTCGTGGCGGGGATGGCTCGAGCGGCGCGAGCGGCGGCTGGAGGTGATGCTCGGATACTCGGATTCGGCCAAGGAGTCCGGGTTCCTGGCGGCGAACGTGGCCCTGTATCGAGCCGAGGAAGCCCTGGTGTCGTGGGCGCAGCGGAACGACGTGCGTCTCACGCTGTTCCACGGGCGTGGGGGAGCGCTGGGCCGCGGTGGCGGGCCCTCGAACCGCGCGATCCTCGCCCAACCGCCGGGGTCGGTCGCGGGCCGCTTCAAGGTCACCGAGCAGGGCGAGGTCGTGATGGGGCGGTACGGGGACCCCGACATCGCCCGGCGGCACCTCGAGCAGGTCACCAACGCGGTGCTGCTCGCCTCCGCCCGGAGAGGGAGAACCGCCGCCGAGCGAGACCGGGATCGGCTCGACCCGGTCCTCGACCGGCTCGCGAGCGCGTCCGAGGCCACCTACCGTGCCCTGGTGTCGAGCACGGGCTTCGTGGGGTTCTTCTCGACGATCACGCCCCTGCGGGAGATCGAGGAGCTCCAGGTGGGCTCGCGACCGGCGCGGAGGCCCGGCGGAGATGACCTGAAGTCGCTGCGGGCGATCCCGTGGGTGTTCGCCTGGACCCAGAGCCGGGTGAACCTGCCCGGCTGGTTCGGGCTGGGCTCCGCCCTGGCCGAGACCGCCGCCACCCCGGGCGGTGCGTCGCTGCTGCGGGCGATGCACGAGGAGCATCCCTTCTTCCGCTCTCTGATCGAGACCGCCGAGCTCGGGCTCGTCAAGGCGGACCTGCCGATCGCCCGCCGGTACCTCGAGCTCGGGGCGCGCCCGGACCTGGCGCGCGACATCGAGGACGAGTTCGCCCGCTCGATCGACCAGGTGCTGACGGTCACGGGCCGAGCCGAGCTCCTAGCGGACCGGCCGGTGCTCCGGGAAACGGTGCGCCTGCGCAACCCGTGGGTGGACGCGCTGTCCTTCCTCCAGCTCCGGTACCTGACCGCCCTCCGGGCCGGGACGCTGTCGGCGGAGGCGGCGAGCCGGGCGCGCCGACATGTGCTCGTCACGGTGAACGGGATCGCGGCCGGCCTGCAGGACACGGGCTGATATCCTGCAGGTCAACGGATGACGTCCGTCGGGGCGCATTGACGCGCCCGCTCGGGCGGCAGTAACATCATCTGTTGGCGCGACCCCCTTCTCCGGAGGCCAGAACCTTCGCGGGGGACGCCGCGCGCACCTTGAGAACTGAACAGTGTGCCAAAAGCCAGTGCGTTTCCCGTCAGCTGGGGGACGCGGTTCGCCGTGTCCGCCGGTCGATGGTCGTACGGAATCACAGGAGGCCGATCGGGCGTGCCAACACCCGAGAGGCCGACTTTCCATCGAACGCGAGACCGGCCGCGAGGCCGGTTCGGGTTCTCTACGGAGAGTTTGATCCTGGCTCAGGACGAACGCTGGCGGCGTGCCTAACACATGCAAGTCGAGCGGGAACCTGAGGAGGGGTAACCCTCTTCAGGGGAGAGCGGCGAACGGGTGAGTAACACGTGGGCAACCTGCCCCGGACACCGGGATAACCCAGGGAAACCTGGGCTAATACCGGATGCTCCGACCGGATCGCATGGTCCGGCCGGGAAAGCCCCGACGGTCCGGGATGGGCCCGCGGCCTATCAGCTCGTTGGTGGGGTCACGGCCCACCAAGGCGACGACGGGTAGCTGGTCTGAGAGGACGGCCAGCCACACTGGGACTGAGACACGGCCCAGACTCCTACGGGAGGCAGCAGTGGG
>CAZXFA010000033.1:0-22582 GCA_964640085.1 uncultured Actinomycetes bacterium
CGCGCTCGAGCATGTTCATGAAGTCCATGTTGCCGCCGAAGTTCAGCTGGTACGTCCGGCTGAGCTTCACGCCGCGGTCCTCGAACAGCTTGGTCAGGACCCGGTGGACGATCGTGGCGCCGACCTGGCTCTTGATGTCGTCGCCCACGATCGGGACGCCGGCCTGGACGAACCGCTGCGCCCATCCAACGTTCGATGCGATGAACACCGGCAGGCAGTTGACGAACGCCGCGCCGGCGTCGATCGCGGCTTGCGCGTAGTGCTTGGCGGCCTCCTCGGAGCCGACCGGCAGGTAGCAGGCCACGACGTCGACCTCCGCCTCGCGCAGGGTGGCCGCGACGTCGACCTCGGGCTTATCGGACTCCTCGATCGTCTCCCGGTAGTACTTGCCCAGGCCGTCGAGGGTGGGCCCGCGCCGAACCGTCACGCCGGTCGGGGGGACGTCGGCGAACCGGATGGTGTTGTTCGGCTCCGAGAAGACCGCCTCGGCCACGTCGGCCCCGACCTTCCTGGCGTCGACGTCGAAGGCTGCGACGACCTCCACGTCGTGCACGTGGTAGCCACCGAGATCGACGTGCATCAGCCCCGGCACCTGATCGCCAGGACGGGCGTCGCTGTAGTACTCCAGTCCCTGCACGAGCGACGATGCGCAGTTGCCCACTCCGACGATCGCCAGACGAACCTCGCTCATGTGGTGTGCTCCTTCCTCCGAAGCGCGCGGGAGCCGCGGCGCTTCCCCTCCCTGGTCGTGTCCGTGGCCCGACGCTCGGCCGCGATCAGGCCGGTGAGCCAGGCGATGTCCTGCTCGGTCGTCTCCCGGCCGTGCTGTATCAGCGAGAGCGTGTAGGTGTCGAACCCGCCGGTGGCGGCCAGGTTGGTCCGGATGGTGGACAGGCGCTCCTCCAGGAACGCGCGCCGGCGTTCCAGCAGCCGGATCCGCGATTCGGGCGCCAGGTACTTGAAGAACGCCAGCCGAACGCGGAACCGGTTGTCCTCACCGGTGGCGTCCGACCCGGCCTCCTCCAGCAGCTCCCGGAACAGCGACTCGCCGTGCTCCGTGATCCGGTAGACGTTCTTGCGGCGCCCGACCTCCTGCTGGTCGAAGACGCGCTCGACGGCGCCCCGGCGCTCGAGGCGCTTCAGCGTGGGGTAGAGGGAGCCGTAGGACACCCTCCAGAACCCGCCGAGCGTGTCGGTCAGGCGCTTGGAGAGCTGATAGCCGTGCATGGACCGCTCCTTGAGCAGTCCGAGGATGGCGAGCTCCAGCATCCACTCGATCCTTTCCCAGCCCGAGGGCCTGTGACGGTTGGATATATCGGACCGATATATCTTCCCGCTACGTCCCGATGCCGTCAAACGCGGGCTGGACCGGCACCGGGTATCGCCGCGCGGCCAGGGGGAGGAGCGCGGCCGCGACCCCGAGCATGCCACACCCGATCCACAGGACCGCCGGGCTCCAGGCGAAGACCGTCGTCCCGAGGATCGGCCCCAGCATCCACGCGATCCCGTACATCGAGCCGAACGCCGACTGGTAGCGGCCGCGCGCGTGGGCGGGGGCCCGGTCGGCGGCGATCGCCGCGGCGACCGGGGACTCGATCATCTCGCCCATCGTCCAGACCAGCACCATGCCGACCATCAGCGGGATCGTGTCGGCGAACAGGAGGGAGGCGAACGCGAGTCCGATCAGCAGATGGCCGAGCGCCACCATCCGGAGCCGATCGTGGCGTTGCGTCCAGGCGATGACCGGCAGCTCGATCAGGACCACCGTGATGCCGTTGAGCGACTGGAGGAGCCCGTAGGTCGTCGCGTCGTAGCCGGCGTCCCGGATGTGCAGGGGCATCGTGGAGACGTTCTGTGCGTAGACCGCGCTCGCCAGCAGGACGGAGCCCAGGAACAGGAGGAACCCGCGGTCCACCGCGATCGAACGTCGGGCGGTCGGCAGGTGGAGCTCCTCGTGCCGGGCCGTCCGGGTCCCGTGCGGGAGAGCGAGCAGCGAGATCAGCCCGAACGCGATCGACGTCGTGGCGTCGCCGATGAAGAGCAGCGTGAACGAGCGTTCTGCCAGGAACCCGCCCAGCGCCAGGCCGCCCGCCCAGCCGACATTCACGGCGAGGCGGTACAGGGTGAAGGCCGTCACCCGTTGCTCCGGACGCAGGAGGTCGGCGATCAGGGCGCCGGATGCCGGGCGGTGGAGCTCCCCGAAGAACCCAATGCCGACCATCAGCGGGTAGACCGTGGCGAGCGACGTCGCGCGCCACAGCGCCAGGGTCAGGGCGCCGGCAGAGATCATCGACAGCGCGATCGCGTTCTTCCGGCCGATCCGGTCGGCCAGGAGCCCGCCGGCCATCTGCGCGACCAGCCCGCCGAGGCCGTAGCCGGCGATCGCGAACCCCGCCTGCGGCGCCGAGTACCCGCGCCGGGTCAGGTAGATCGTGATGAACGGCAGGACGAAGGTCCCGAGCCGGTTGACGAACGAGCCGGCGAACAGCACCCAAGCCGAGGCGGGCATCGCCCGGAGGTTCCGGCGGAGGGTCGGTCGATCGGGGAGGGTCTCCACGGCCGCGACAGCCTACGGGACGGCGTGAGGGCTGCCCGCGGTGGGCGGCTACGGGCCGGGGCGCGTGTACCCGGTGACGTGATCCGGCGGTTCGATGCCGGATCGCAGGTCGGCCGCTGGCCGCGGCTCGCCGGCCACCAGCCGCAGCGGGAGCACCCCCGCCCAGACCTGGAGATCGAGGTCCTCCTCGGGGTCGGCCGGGTCGCCGGTGCGCACCTTGGCCGAGGCCTCGTCGAGCCGGAACGCGAGGATCGCCGTCTCCTTCAGCTCCTTCGCGTTCGGCTGCCGGACCTGCGAGGATCGCCCCGGCACGACGTGCTCGACCAGGGCGCGTTGGGCCAGGTCCTTCTCCTCCGGGTCGGTCACCTCCCGTCCGACGCCGTACACGACCACCGAGCGGTAGTTCATCGAATGCATCGGCGTGGAGCGCGCGAGCACCAGTCCGTCGACGATGGTGGTCTCGATGCAGCAGACAGCCCCCGCCCGGAGCCCGCGCAGCGTTCGCGACGCCTCGGAGCCGTGGACGTAGAGCGTGTCCCCGACCCGGACGTGGATCGTCGGGATCACACGGGGCGCGCCGTCGGGCGTGACCCAGGCGACGTGGCAGAACAGGGCCTCGTCCAGGATCGCGTCGATCACGCGACGGTCGTACACCCCACGCTCTGGGTGGCGACGGATGCGCGCACGCTCGGACGGTGGCTGGGCCGGCACGGCCGCATGCTACCGCCCGGCCGTCAGGCCGCCAGCAGATCCTCCATCGTCCGGACCACGCGATCGGGTCCGCGGTCCAGTCCGACCCGGGCCATCCGCCCGTCGCTCGCCGGTTCGCTCTCCAAGTGCTCCTCGACGATCACGGCGGGCACACGCAGCGCGCGCCCGCAGGGTGCGTACCGACCCCTCTCCCCAGCAGGCCGGTAGATCAGCGCCGCGACCGGACGCTCGGCCAGCGGGCACGGACGCCCCTGGAACACCGGGCAGGGCCGGTTCGCCGGGCCCTCGCAGGTACAGACCTCGTACCCAGCCGCCTCGAGCGCCTCGTCCAGATCGCGGAGCCGGTCCTGCTCGCCGCCGACCACCAGCACCTTCGAGGTGTGTACGGCGCGCCAGGCGAGCACCAGCAGGAGCAGCCCGGCCAGCACGCCGAACACGACCACGATGGGCCAGGTGGCCTCCTCGGCCCACAGCAGCACGGCGCCGAACACCACGAACATCGCGAGGTACAGGACGAGCTCGCCTCTCCAGCGCATCTCGCACCGCCTCCACCTCGAACGATGCCGCGGGGATCGCGAGCGCGGCAGGGCCATCCGGCCCGGCCGCGCCGGTCGCTCAGCCGCCCTGGCCGGGAGGGCCGCCGCCCGGGCCCGGTCCTCCGATCGTGCCCCGGCCGCCGCCCTCGTCGCCCCGCTGCCGAAGGAAGCGCTCGATCTCGCCGACGAGCTCGTCGCCGGTCGGCAGCTCCTGGTTGTCGTGCACGGTCTCCAGGCGGGCGACATAGCCGCGCGAGTCCTCATCCGCCTCCACCGCCGCGTCCAGGCGCTCCCGCTGGGCCATGGCCTCGTTGGGCAACGGACCGAGCGGGGGGTCAACGCCCAGGTGCCGCCCCACGTGCTCCAGCAGCGCGATCGTCGCTGCGGCGTAGGGCCCGCCGACGTAGTGCGGGACCTGTGCGTAGAAGCCGACGGTGGGGATCCCGCTCCCGGCGATGGCCATCTCGACCGTGGAGAGGGCGGCGCTCGGGACACGCAGGAGGCCGGCGGGCCCCTGCTGTTCGTCCTCGTGGAGGAGCCCCGCCTTCGACGCGGTGGCCAGGATCGGGACCGGACGCGTGTGGGGCACGGCGGCGGGGATCGCGCCGATGCTCACCCACTCCACGGCGCTCAGCCGCAGGGTCGCCTCGAGCAGGTCCTGTCCGAGCTCGCGCCAGCGGAAGTCGGGCTCCGGACCCGAGAACACGAGCAGGTCCCGCTCGCCCACCCGCGCCCGCTTGATCGCGAGCTGGGGCCAGGTCAGCTCCGTGAGCGTGCCGTCCACGATGTCCAGGACCGGGCGCCGCGAGCGGTAGTCGTAGAGGAGGTCCGACTCGAACGAGACCAACTGCTCCGCGTCGCCGGCGATGCGTTCGGCGGCCGCGGTGGAGGCGCCGGCGGCATCGATCCATCCGTCGAACGCCGCCACCACAGCCGGCGCGATCAGCGGCTCGTCGGGCTCGACCGGGCGATACAGGGGCATGCGTTGAGCATAGTCGGCCCGCCCGAGCACGCGTCCGGTCGACTCAGCGTTGTGTGTCGTCGGGGGCGAAGGCGGGACCGTGGCCAGGATGGATCCGCACGAGACCCTGCAGACCGAGGATCCGCTCGCGGCTCGCACGCAGGAGGGCGGGGTCGGGCGCATACGGGTCCTCGATCGGTCCATCCGCCGTCCACCACAGGTGCGTGAACACCACCAGGCCCTCGGCGGTCTGGACCAGCGTCGAGATGTCCTGGGGCGAATGACCCGGCGTCTCGATCAGACGGACGCCGGGTGAGATCTCGAAGCCCTCGGCCGGACGGCTGATCCACAGATCGTCGCGGTACCAGGCCCAGTGATCGTGGACCCGGGCGTTCGGGAACAAGCCCGCGTTGATCGTGTGGTCCGGGTGGTGGTGGGAGAGCACGACGTCGGTGATCCCTCCGGCCGCCACGCCGAGCGCCATGAGCGGGTCGAGGATCGCCTCGCGCCCGGCCACCAAGCCCGGGTCGATCACGACCAGCGCGTCGCCGTCGCGGGCGAACCCCACCGTTGACCCCACGCGATCGTCGTCCCCCAGGTACCCATCGACCAGCACGTGGGCCTCCGCCATCGATCGTTCCTCCGTCCGCGTCGAGGGCCCAAAGCATCGCACGGCCCGGCGCACGGCCGCGCCCGCGGTCTGGGCGCGCCCACTGGCTCACGGTCGCTGGCTCACGCCCTCGCGGGACCTCCACCCTCGCGCTCCAGGAGCTGACGAGCCTTTCGCTCCTTCCAGTCCTCCGAGAAGACGCCGAGGAAGGTCACGGCGGAGTGGATCAGGAGCCCGATGCCCCACCCCGCCAGGGGCCAATAGAACCACCACCCGCCGCCGTCGCCACGGGTGATCGCGTTGATCGCAAACAGCCCCGCGTTCACCAGGACGTAGACGATCAGGTGGACGTAGTAGCCCTGGAGCTCCTCGGCCCGCCGTCGGGCCCGCTCGTATCGCTGGTCCTGGGCCTTCGCGGACCGGGTCACATCCTCCGGGATCTCGGTCATCCGGTTCACCTCCCGCTCCCAACCTGGAGGTCCGCCGGGCCGACCGCTGGTGCCGTTGGGCTCGTCCCGTTCGGGACGGTCGGACGGAGTGGGATGATGATGGGGTGAGCAGGAGGATTGGCCGGGTCGTCGCGGTGGGGGCGCTGGCGCTTGCCGCCCTCGTCGCCCCGATCGCGGTCCCGATCCGCTTCTTCCGCGAGCACGCACGGCGGAAGGTCGATCCGACCGAGCAGGTCGCGCCCGTCCGAAGGTCGGGGGTCGCCGCGCCCTAGGCCGCCTCGGTCACCGTCAGCCGCTTGCCGACCACCAGGTCCAACCCACCCGCATGTGCCGGCGTGCAGACGCGACCGGCTCTCTCGTGGCAGGACGGCCTAGCCACAGGCGCGCGTTGCCTCGCCCGTGAACCGCCTACGGGACGAGCCCCCGCCTCCTGCACGGTCTCGGCGAGACCATTCGCTCCGATGTCCTCGATGAGCCAATCCATCTCTGCGATCTCGCGGCGCTGCGCTTCGATGATCCCGACGAGGCGACAGACCCGCACGTCCCGGATCTCGGAGCGCTCGCTGGTGAGGATGGCGATCGAGTGATGAGGGATCATCGCACTCATGTAGGACCTGTCCTGCACCGTCGTCTCGCTGCGGACCAGGAAGAGTCCGAGACCGAAGACGACCGCGGCACCGGCCAGGATCGCCACGTTGGCCTTCCAGTTGCGGTGCACGCCCCACATGAAGCCGAGCATCACCACGGCCATCGTCCCGCCCATCAGCATGGTCATGAACGCACGCTCCTCGCTCCACCAGACGTGGTCCAGTTCGAGGGTGTTCAGGTACATGACCCCGTACATGATCACCATCGCGGTGACGACCGTGGCGATGAAGCGCAGATACGAGCCCTTCATCCCGCCGTCGCCGCCCGCGTGGTTCTGTTCGTCCACGTCTGGTGCGGCGTGCTTCGGAGTTGGCACCTCGCGTGACCCCCTTCGACTCGCTCCATGCGAGCGGTACCCACGCGCCCGTCGCCCTCAAACCCTGCTCCGCCGGTGGATGGCGGAACGGGGTCGAGCCGCCCGTGGAGCCCTCCGCCCCGGGCCCGTAGACTCCACGTGCTCTGCATCGGAGGCTAGATGAAGGTCATCGAACACCTGGCGAACGCCACGCGACCGCTGGTGAGCGTGGAGATCATCCCTCCGCGCCGAGGGGGGAACGTGCAGAAGATCTATGACGCAGTCGCCTCGATCATGCCCTTCGGTCCCCCATTCATCGACATCACGAGTCACGCCGCCGAGGTGGTCTGGCTCGAGCAGCCCGACGGCACGTGGCGGCGGAAGACGATGCGCAAGGCGCCGGGGACGTTCGGCCTGTGTGCGGCGATCAAGCATCGTTTCGGCGTGGACCCGGTCCCGCACGTGCTGGCGAACGGGTTCACGCGGGAGGAGACCGAGGATGCGTTGATCGAGCTCAACTACCTCGGGATCGAGAACGTGCTCGTGATCAGGGGGGACGGAGACCCGCGCCGGCCCGCTGACGGTCGGAGCGTGAACGAGACCGGCCTGGACCTCGTCCGACAGGTGGCGGCGATGAACCGCGGCGCGTACCTCGAGGAGCTCCTCGAGTCGACCCCGACCGACTTCTGCATCGGCGTGGCCGCCTACCCCGAGAAGCACATCGAGGCTCCCAACCTCGAGTGGGACCTCGGCGTGCTGCTCGAGAAGCAGCGCGCCGGCGCCCACTACGCGGTGACGCAGATCTTCTACGACAACGAGGCATACTTCCGGTTCGTCAAGGCCGCCCGGAACGCCGGCGTCACGATCCCGATCGTCCCCGGTCTGAAGATCCTCACCCGCCGGGAGCAGCTCCGCGTGGTGCCGAAGCACTTCGGCGCGACGGTGCCCGAGCGCCTGGTGGACGAGATGATGGCCGTCAAGCCGGAGCGGGCGGTGGACGCTGGGATCCGGTGGGCGCTCGAGCAGACCCGCGAGCTGTTCGACCGCGGCGTGCCCTCCGTCCACTTCTACGTGATGCAGAACACCCAGCCGCTCGTGCGGTTGATGGAGCAGCTCGGACGCGACTGAGGCCTCGCGTCAGTCAAGCAGGACCGAGCGCCGCGAGATCGTGCCGTGCTCGAAGCCCTCGACCGGGAAGCGCGCTGTCTCCTCCCTCGCGGCTCCGGCCGCGACCAGCAGGGGGCGGTAGTGCTCCGCCGAGGGGTGGTTGCGGAGCGGCTCGGGGGCCGCCTCCATCCAGTCCTCCAGCGCTCGGTCGTCTCGCCGCGTCAGGGCGGTGGCCACCCACTCGTCGAACGCGCGCGCGTGGGCCGGGGGTTCGGGGTCGCCCATCAGCTCAGCGTGCCGGAGGTCGTGCACCAGGTTGCCGGTCGCCAGGATGAACACCCCTTCGTGCCGCAGCGGGGAGAGCTCGGCGCCCAGGTCGAGGAGAGCATGCTCGGACATCGTCATGGGCATCGAGATCTGCAGCACAGGGACGTCGACCTCCGGGAAGAGATGGATGAGCGGCACCCAGGCGCCGTGGTCGATGGGTCGATGCTCGGCCCGCGCCACGGGTAGGTGCGGGGACAGCAGTTCCTCCACGCGGTCGGCGATGCTCGGGGAGCCCGGCGCCGGATAGCGGACGCGGTACATGAACTCCGGGAACCCCCAGAAGTCGTACAGGAGCTCGTCGTGATCGCTGGTCCGGCCGATCGTGATCGGTGCATCCTCCCAGTGGGCCGAGATCGTGAGCACCGCTCTGGGGCGCGGCAGCGAGCGGCCCCACCGCTGCCAGGGCTCGGCCCGCTCGCGCATCGCCACGTTCAGGGGGTTGCCGTGGCCGATGAATCCCACCGGCATCCTGGAGGCCTTCGGTTCCATACCAGGGTCCAGAACGCTCCCATGCCCGAGGGCTATTCCCCACCGCGGCCGGGCTCGAACCCTCACCACCTCTTCACCGGCGCCTCAGCTTCCCCTCAGGTGGTGGGAGCACCGTGACGGACGACGAACGGACAGAGGAGGAGGAGCGATGAAGACCAGGAAGACGCTGATGGCCGGGGTCGTGGCCGGTTCGGTGGCCCTCGGGGGGCTGCTCGGCGCGGTTGCCTTCGCCCCCGACCTCGGGATCGCTCAGAGCGGCGATGACACCGACGAGGTTGCCGGCGCCGTAGGGTGCCTGGGGACCGGAGAGGGCCCGTTCGCCGTCGCCGCCGACGCGATCGGGATCCCGCACGGCGACCTGCTCTACCGGATCCGTCAGGGGTCGACGATCGCCGAGGTCGCCGAGGCCGAGGGCGTCGACGCGCAGGTGGTGATCGACGCGGTCGTCGCCTCGATGCAGGGCCGCCTGGACGCGGCGGTGGAGGAGGGCATCTTCTCCCAGGAGGTCGCCGATGAGATCGCTGCGCGGTTCGAGGACCGGGCCACGGCGATCGTCAACGGAGAGCTCCCGTTCCCCGGCTTCCACGGCCGACCGGAGTTGGGCCTCGGCCGGGGTCCGGGCTTCGGCCACGGACCCTGGGGTACGCCGTGGGGTGATGAGGCCGAGGCGGAGGCGGATGCCCTGACCGAGCTGAGCTGAACACCCCCTTCCCCGAGGGTCCCGGCGGCGCCGCCCGTGGCGCCGCCGGGACCCGCCGCCTCAGCCGCCTCTCAGCCCGCTGCGGCAGACTGCATCCCGTGAGATCCGTCCTGGTGGTCGACGACGAGCCGGCGGTCCGCGACGCGCTCGAGCGCGCCCTTCGCACCGCCGGCTTCACGGTGGTCACCGCCGACGACGGTGCTCAGGCGCTGGCCGCGATGGAACGCGAACGCCCCGACGTGGTCGTGCTCGACGTCCTGATGCCGGTGCTCGACGGCCTCGAGGCTTGCCGCCGTCTCCGGGAGCTGGGCGATCGGACTCCGATCCTGATGCTCACCGCCCGCGACGCGGTCGGCGACCGGGTGGAGGGGCTGGAGGCGGGAGCCGACGATTACCTGGTCAAGCCGTTCGCGCTCGAGGAGCTCCTGGCGCGGATCCGTGCGCTGCTCCGTCGCTCGTCCGAGGGCGGCGACGACCGACCGATGCGGTACGCGGACCTCGAGCTCGACCCGGTGACGCGCGAGGTCCGGCGTGGGGACCGCGCGATCGAGCTCACCCGCACCGAATGGAACCTGCTCGAGCTGTTCCTGCGGAACCCGCGGCGGGTCCTGACGCGCGAGATCATCTCCGACCGGGTGTGGGGATACGACTTCGGCCCCACGTCGAACGCGCTCGAGGTCTACGTCGGGTACCTGCGTCGCAAGACCGAGGCCGAGGGCGAGCCGCGTCTGATCCACACCGTCCGCGGAGTGGGCTACGTGCTGAAGGCGGCGTCGTGACGTTCCGTCAGCGTCTGGTGCTCGCCTCCGCGGCGGCGGTCGCCGTGGCGATCGCGCTCGCGTCCGTCGCCGTATGGTTCTTCGTCCGCGACCAGCTGCGCGACCAGGTCGACGACCAGCTCCGCGAGCGCGCGGACCTGCTGACCAGGTTCCCGATCTCGGGCGGAAGCGGGCTGCGCAACCCGAGCCTGCGCCCCGGGGAGACGGTCATCTACTTCCAGGTCGTGACGCCGGGCGGCGAGATCCTGCGGGCGGCCGGAGGCCCCACGCTCGAGCTGCCGGTGCCGCCTCGGATCGGGGGCTCGGAGTTCGAGGACCACCGGATCGATGGGACGCATTACCGGATCTACAACGAGTTCCTGGAGCGCGGGTTCGTGCTCACGCTCGCGGTCCCGCTGACCGAGGTGGACGCGTCGCTCAGGCGTCTGGCGTTCGTGCTGCTCGCGGTGACCGGCGGGGGCGTGGCGGTCGCCGTGGCTCTGGGATCCGGCGTGATGACCGCGGCCGCTGCCCCGGTTGCGCGGTTGACCCGGGCGGCCGAACGGGTGACCGAGACCGGCGACCTGTCGCTCCGGATCGAGGGACCGTCGAGGAGCGACGAGCTGGGGCGACTGGCCTCGAGCTTCAACGCGATGCTCGCGGCTCTCGAGGGCTCCGTCGCCGCGCAGCGCCGCCTCGTGGCGGACGCCTCACACGAGCTCCGCACGCCGATCACCTCGATCCGGACCAACCTCGACGTGCTCGCGAGCGGCGTCGAGCTCGATCCGGAGGACCGTCGCCGGCTGCTCGACGACGTTGGGAGCCAGCTCGAGGAGCTCACGGCGCTCGTGAACGATCTCGTGGAGCTCGCCCGCGATGGCGAGCGCGAGCTCGCCCTCTCCGACGTGCGGCTGGACGAGCTCGTCCGCGACGCGGTGGATCGCGTGGAGCGCCACGCGCAACGCGTGCGCTTCGCCCTCGATGCCCGGCCGACCGTGGTCCGGGCGGATCCCGCCCGGCTCGGACGGGCGATCGGGAACCTCCTGGACAACGCGGCGAAGTGGAGCCCCGAGGGATCGGAGGTTGCGGTTGTGGTGGGTGACGGCGTGGTGGGTGTTCGCGACCGCGGCCCCGGGTTCGCCGAGGAGGACCTGCCGCACGTGTTCGATCGGTTCTATCGCTCTGCCGCGGCCCGATCGACCCCGGGCTCCGGGCTGGGGCTGGCCATCGTCCGCCAAGTCGTGGAGGCGCACGGGGGCGGGGCGATCGCCGAGAACCACCCGGAGGGAGGAGCCGTCGTGCGCATCGAGCTACCTTCGCTCGAGCCCGGGCTCCCACCGCCTCCGTGAGCGCGCTCGGGAACGCGGGAGGACCCGGCACCCGTGCCGGGTCCTCCTCGCGTGACGCGAGACCTCAGACCGGTCTGACGTTCGCGGCCTGCGGGCCCTTCTGGCCCTGGGTCACGTCGAACTCGACCTTCTGGTTCTCCTCCAGGTTGCGGTAGCCCTCGCCGGCGATCGCGCTGAAGTGCACGAACACATCGGCGCTTCCGTCGTCGGGGGTGATGAACCCGAAACCCTTCTCGGCGCTGAACCACTTCACGGTCCCTGTTGCCACGTGCGATCCCTCCTTCCTTCCGCCGTCGGGGCCTGGGAGCTGCCCTTCGCGGCGCCGGCCGTGACAGCCGGGTGAGGGAACTGCTCGTAGCGTGAACCGCGATCGGTGCCCTCGCCAGAACCGTATCAGGTCCGGCCTCCCCCGGTCGCCGCGCATGGGTCGGGGAGGGGCGGCTCGGGGTGGGTTCCCGGCACCCGGGCGATGATGGAGAGGCCCGTTCACGGCCCGAAGGGGTCGGTGGGTGGCACGTCGTGGAGCGGCTCCAGGCTCGCTGACCGCCGGCAGAGGACGACGCGTGTAGGTCCGGGCGCCGCGAGGCAAGATGGCGCCGTGAGCGAGGAGCAGGGTCGCGTCGAGGCGATCGCCGGCCCGATGTTCGCGGGCAAGAGCGAGGAGCTGCTGCGGCGGGTCCGGCGAGCGCTGGTCGCCGGGCGTGAGGTACGGGTGTTCACGCACGCCCTGGACACGAGGACGGGGGCCGGTCGGATCGCCTCGCACGCGGGCCTCGAGCACCCCTCGCACGCCGTGGCGTCGGCCGGGGAGATCCCCGCCATGGTGGGTCCCGACGCGGACCTGGTCGCGATCGACGAGGCCCACTTCTTCGGTTCCGAGTTGGTACCGGTCGTGCACGAGCTCGCGGGTCGAGGTCTCGTCGTGATCGTCGCCGGGCTCGACATCACCTTCTCCGGGCGGCCGTTCGAACCGCTCCCATCGCTCATGGCGACCGCCGAGCGCGTGCACAAGCTCACCGCGGTCTGCACCGTGTGCGGCGCCGAGGCGGTCTTCCACCAGCGGATGGATCGCCCCTTGGCCGGGGACACCGACCTGGTCCCCGAGCACGTCGGCGGGAGGGAGAAGTACGAGGCGCGCTGCCGCCGTCACTTCGCCCGATCGTGAGCGGGCACCCGATCGAGGCTGGCGTCGAGAACGCCGGGGGGTGCGCGAAGAGGCCCGCGCGGACCCGCCGGCCGACGAGGGGGGACTAGGGAGGGCCGTTCGACCGCTCGTCGGACGGCCCCCTGGGGCCATCCCCCGCTCCCTCAGGCCGGTTCCCCTGCTCCTCGGGAGGCCCGTGCTCCTCGGATCGGCCGCCCTCGCCCGCGTGGCTCTTCCCACCGCTCGCCTCGTTCGAGATCTCGGCGCCCTTCCCGACGCCCTCGGCGTCGGTCGACGTGGCGATCTCGGAGATCTCCCCTCCCTTCCCGTTCGAGCCGTCTCCGGCGCCCGTTCCGATGGGGGCACCGTCCGGATCCTGCGAGCCGGGAGGGCCTGTCCGGATACCCGACGGTTCGGGCCGGACCGATTCGGACGGGTTCGGGACTTCGATCCCGACCCACGAGAAGACCTTCGCGGCGGCTTCCTGGGCCGGTGCCGGGAGGCCGCCCGCGGCCGCGAGACCCGCGGTGCCGACCAGCATCGCCGCGGCGATCAGGCCTGTGACCCTCAGGCGCCCCGGCCTCCGCCGCGGCACCGCGAGCTCGGATACCCGTTCCCGGCGGAGCTTGATCGGCTCGCGCGTGCCCGTCCGGGATCGGAGGATCGCGGACGCGACGGCGATGGCCTCGGACCCTCGGGCGAGCTCCTCCGCGGTGGGCGGCGCGGTCAGCGCGCGGATGAGCCTAGCCACGGGCTCCATCGAGCGTGGGACCTCCCCCGGGGGGAGCTCGCCGGCGATGAGCCGGGCGAGCGACCCGTCGTCGAGCCCCACCGGGCGGTGTCGTCCGGTCACCCCGTTCATGCCCAGCTCGCCTCCTGGGCAGGGTGCCGGAACAGGCCCACCAACGCTCGATGCTGGATCACGCGGACCGTGCCCGGCCGGGTCCCGACGATCCTGGCGACCTCGTCGACCGAGGCCTCGCCGAGGATCGTGAGCAGGATCACGTCCGCCTGATCGCGGGGCAGGGCGGCGACGCGGTCCAGCGCCTCGTCCGTCGCGATGTCCGCGACGTCGTGGTCGTCGATCTCGATCAGGGGCGGCACGGCCTCGCCGAGCGCCCCCCGGGCATCGCGTTCGCCGAGCGGGGAGGGGAGCACCTCGTCCGGATCCATCGTCGCGATCGAGGGACGGAGGTTGGGGTGGAGGTCGAGCAGGAGGTTCCGCGCAACGGTCAGGGCGAAGGCACGCAAGGCGCGACGATCCCCCTGGAAGGCGTCGAGCGAGGAGACGACGTCGAGCCACGTGTCCGAGGCGAGATCCTCGGCATCGTCCGGGTCCAACGCGCGCAGGTAGCGCAGGATGCGCGGATGCAGGTCACGGAAGAGCACTCCGAGCGCGACCCTCTTCCCGATCCGCGCGTCCGCGAGCGTGCGAGGGAATCCTTCAGGCGGCATCAAGAGCAGGGTAGGACCGGAGCCGCGGGGGGCCAATCCCCCACCACAGCGACCTCCGGTCAGGGTCACCGATCGGCGAACGACGTAGGTCGCAAGACCCGAGCCGAGCCGGGGAGCGGTCGCCCTACCAACGCTCGCGGTGCGTAACGTCCTCGATCGTCCGCCGATCCGGTCGCGCGATCGGGCGCAACGGCCGGTCCCCCGGATGACCGAGCGCGATCAGCATCGCGCACTCGCGATCCTCCGGGAGCCCCAGGATCCGGCGAGCGAGCTCCTGGTCGCCGACGGAGGCGTGGCTGCTCCCGATGCCGAGATCGGCCGCGGCGAGCATGATCGACATCGTCACCTGGCCGAGGTCGTACCAGAGGGTGTCGCGCTCGTCCCGATCTCCGGTCTGGGGGATCACCAGCGCGACGGTCGCGGCCGAGCTGCCGACGTGGACCGCGAACCGCCACGCCCTCGAGAGCTCGCGCAGCCGGTCGCGCTCCGTGACCACCACGAAGTCCCACGCCTGCTGGTTCATCGAGGAGGGCGTGCGGCGCGCGGCCTCGAGGATCCGGTCCAGAACCTCGACCGGGATCCGCTCGTGCGTGAAGGTGCGAACGTTGCGACGGGCCAGGAGCGCGTCCCAGGTCTCCACGAGGAAACGATAGCGGGAGCTCAGCCGCCCGACAGCGCGCGCTCGAGCGGAGACCGGAACCGCCCCCGGATCCGGATCTCGCCGAGCCAGGCTCGCAACCGCTCGCGCTCCGCGTCGATCGCCTTCCGTCGAGCCGTGTCGACGCGCTCCAGCAGCTCGACGCGGATCTCGCCGTCCTCGAGCTGCCCCCACCCGCCGACCACGCGGCCGTCCACCCAGACCGTCGGCCCGGCGTTGCCGTTCCGATCGAACAGCAGGGAGCCGTGCTCCCCCAGGAACCAGTCCCGTTCCTTCCAGCCCATGGTCGTCGGATCGAGTCCCGGGAGGAGGGCGACCCATGACGCCGCCCGTCTCACGGGTCGGAGGTCCTCGGGGAGGACGAACCCGGTGCCCTCCTCGAGCCCGACCTCGACCGCGTCGATCGAGGCGAGCGTCCTGGCCACCAGCCGTGCGGTCCACCCCGTCCACCACCGAACGTCGGTCGCCGTGGCGGGGCCGAACGCCCGCAGGTACCGACGCAGCACTTCGGCGCACGCCGTGCCGTGGTCGAGCCGCGGGAAGGACTCCCCGAGCCAGGTCTCGGTCCTGGCCCACCGGTACTGACCCGAGACCCACGTCCCGAGCGGCTGGGCCCGCAGGATCCTCCCCTCGGAGGCGAGCAGGAAGAGCACGCGGGTCGAGACGCCCATCGTTCCGCCCCAGGTCTTGCCCTCGCCGAAGCTGATTTTCTCGCCGAGCTCCGGGACGTCCTTCGTCAGCTCCCGCGCGGTCGCCTCGCCTCGGTCGGCGAGAGCCTCCATCGTCGCCGTCGCCACGCGCTCGAGCCACCGGCCGCCCTTCCCCGCCGGGGCGATCCCCTGCTCCTCCAGCATGCCGATCAGGCGTCGCCGCTCGGGCGGGGCCAGGGCCTTCGTGCAGGCCTCGTCCACGGCCGCCGCGAGGTCGCGCGGGACGACGAAGAGCGTTCGTCGCATGCCGAGCAGGCGCACCAGCGAGCGTCGCTCGTACAGCGCGTCCTCGAGGTCGGACGGGGCGAACCCGCGTACCCGGGCTCTGGCCGACAGGAACACGGTGGTCGGGTCGCTCGAGTGCAGGGCGACGACGCCTACGGTCGCCTCCTCCACCGACCGCGCGGCGTTGGCGAGGTGGTGGCGGACCGCGAGCCGTGCTCGCCGCTGCTCGATCCCGATCGTCCTCACGGGGCGGGAACCTACCGCGGGGTACGAGGTGCCGTATCGTTCGGGCGTGCGGGAGAGGGAACAGGTGCCCGAGGGCTTCACGCTCCGATCCGTGGCCGTCCAGGACGCCGCCGGGATCGCCCAGCTGGTGAACGAGGTCGCCCGAGCCGAGGTCGGGGTGCCGTGGACGACGCTCGAGGAGACGCGCGACGATCTTCGTTCGCCCGATCGGGAACTGGCACCGGCGGAAGCCCTGCTGGTCGAAGCCGACGGAGCCCTCGCCGGGTATCTCCAGTTCTGGGTACCGAGCGCACCCGTCACCCAGATCGAGATGCTCGCGTACGTGCGCCCTCGCCACTGGGGTCGTGGGTTGAGCGCGTGGCTGCTGGAGATCGGCGAAGAACGAGCACGCGAACACGCTCTCGGCGCCGGGGAGGGCGTCGTCCTGCGGGTGGCCCGGTTCGCCGACAACGAGCCGGCCGGACGGCTCTTCGCCTCGCTCGGGTATCGGTACGTGCGGACGTTCTGGATGATGCGGACCGAGCTCGCCGAGACACCGCCCGCTGCCCGTATCCCCGTGGGGGTCCGGATCCGGACGTTCGAGCGCGGCCGAGACGAGGTCAGAGTGTACGAGGCGCTCGCCGAGGCGTTCGGCGATCACTGGGGGGACCCGTTCCCGACCTTCCAGCAGTGGCTGCACGAGGACGTCGAGGGGGAGGGGTCGGAGTTCGACCCCACCCTGTGGTTCCTCGCGGTCGATGGGGAGGAGGTCGTCGGCGCGGCGAGTTGCCGGGCCACGGCCCCCCGATCCCCGGACACCGCCGAGGTTGGCACCCTCGGGGTCCGACGGGCCTGGCGCGGCCGAGGGGTCGGGCTGGCGCTGCTGCTCACGGCGTTCGGCGAGTTCCACCGCCGGGGGATCCCCCGGGTGGAGCTCGGCGTCGATGCCGAGAGCCCCACCGGGGCGACCCGACTCTACGAGCGCGCCGGCATGCGCCCCGTCTACAGCTGGGAGTTCTGGGAGAAGTCGCTCCTCTAGTCGCGGTGCTGCCCCCGGTACGCTTGAGCGGATGAACGAGCTCGAACGCGCCCGTGACGCCATCGCGCGCGAGGCGTGGTCGGACGCCCACGGGATCCTGCGATCCTTGGATCCGTCCGAGCTCACCGGTCCGGACTGGGAGGGTCTCGCGGACGCCGCCTGGTGGCTGTCGGAGCTTGAGGAGTCGATCGCCGCCCGGCAGCGCGCGTACGCGGCGTACGCCGCGGCGTCGGAGGATCGCCGAGCCGCAGCCATGGCCGCGCGGCTGTGCGTGGAGCACGCCTCGCGCGGCGAGCCCGCGGTGGGCGGCGGCTGGTTGATGCGGGCCCAGCGGCACCTGCGCGAGCAGCCCGAGTGCATCGAGCAGGGGTTCCTCGCGGTGGTCGAGTCCAACGTGGCTCGGTTCGGCGGGGACCCCGAGGGAGCGGTCACGCTCGCGAGGCGGGCTACCGAGATCGGGCAGCGCCTGGGGGATCGGGAGCTGACCGCTGTGGCGATCCACCTCGAAGGCCTCGCGCTCATCGCGACGGGTCGCATCGCCGAGGGGCTGCGCCTGCTGGACGAGGCGATGGTATCGGTGCTGGCGGGCGAGCTCGGCGCCTTCTTCACCGGCGTCGTGTACTGCAACGTGATTGAAGCCTGCCTGCAGCTCGGCGACATCGGACGGGCGGGCGAGTGGAGCGGGGCCGCCCGTGTCTGGTGCGAGACCATCCCCTCGGAGTCGCCGTACCAGGGCCTGTGCCGGGTCAACCGCGCCCAGCTCGCGGTCCTCCGCGGCGCTTGGACCGAGGCGGAGGAGGAGGCTTCCCAGGCCTCGGAGGAGATGCTGCGGCTCGACCCGGTGGGCTCGGGTGCGGCCCGGTACCAGACGGGGGAGGTGCACCGGCGGTCCGGCGACCTGGCCGGCGCGGAGGAGGCCTTCGCCCGGGCCCGGGAGCTCGGGTTCGATCCCCAGCCCGGCTCGGCTCTGCTGCGCCTCGCCCGGGGGGACGCGGAAGCGGCCGCGGGAGGGCTCGACGCCGCCCTGGCCTCGGAGCCGGGCAACCCGTTACGGCGCGCGACGCTCCTGGCCGCCCGGGTGGAGGTCGCGCTGGCCGCGGGAGGTCTCGATGCGGCCAGGAACGCGCTCGATGAGCTGGAGGCGATCGCGCACCGCGCCCCCACGCGGGTGCTCGCCGCGATGGTCGACTCGGCACGTGGGGAACTCCTGCTGGCCGAGGGGGAGGCGACCGATGCACTGGAGCACCTGCGACGCTCCTGCACGGGGTGGCGCGAGCTCCGGCTCCCGTACGATCTCGCCCGCGCGCGGGTGGCCTGTGGGCAGGCGCTCCGCGCGGTCGGCGACGAGGATGCCGCACACGGCGAGCTCCGGGCCGCACTGGCGGAGTTCGAGCGCTTGGGCGCGCGACCGGACGCCCTACGCGTGGCCGGGCTGCTCCGAACCGAGGGCGCCCTGCCGGGCGGCCTCACCGGCCGCGAGGCGGAGGTCCTCCGATTGGTGGCTGCCGGCCGGTCGAACCGGGAGATTGCCTCGGAGCTCGTGATCAGTGAGCACACGGTCGCCCGCCACCTGCAGAACATCTTCGCCAAGCTGGACGTTTCGTCCCGCTCCGGCGCGACGGCGTTCGCCTTCGAGCACGGCCTGGCCTGAAGCCGGCGGCGGCATGGTGGGTTCTCACCATGCCCCGGATCCGCGAGGTTGGTGCGTTCCGGCGATGAGCCGGAGGGCCCCGCGTCCCTACGGTGGGATCCGTCGAACCCGAGGAGGTGCGTCGAGATGGCCGGAGGGACGATGGAACGGTTCGAGACCTTGATCGTCGGCGGGGGGCAGGCGGGTCTGGCGACCGGCTACCACCTCGCGAGGCGCGGGGTCCCCTTCACGATCCTGGACGCGAACGCGCGCGTCGGCGATTCTTGGCGGAACCGGTGGGACTCGCTCCGCCTGTTCACGCCGGCCAAGTTCGACGGCCTGCCGGGGATGCGGTTCCCCGCGCCGAACTGGACCTTCCCCACCAAGGACGCGATGGCCGACTACCTGGAAGCCTACGCCCAGCGGTTCGGCCTCCCCGTCCGCACCGATGTGAGCGTGAACGGGCTCACCAGGGAGGGCGATCGGTACGTCGTGACCTCCGGCGAGCATCGGTTCGAGGCGGAACGCGTGATCGTGGCCACGGGGGCCCACCGGACCCCGAAGGTCCCGCCGTTCGCTTTCGAGCTGGACCCGCGCATCGTGCAGCTGCATTCCAGCGACTACCGGAACCCGAAGCAGCTCGCCGACGGTGGGGTCCTCGTCGTCGGACTCGGCAACTCCGGCGCCGAGATCGGGTTCGAGGTCGCCAAGACCCATCCCACGTGGATCTCGGGCAAGCCGTCCGCGCAGGTCCCGTTCCGGCACGGAGCGGCTCCAGGGAGGATCGCGTTCCGGCTGGTGCGGTTCTTCGGAACCCGTGTGGTGACGAAGGGGACCCCGCTCGGGCGTCGCCGTGGACCGAAGCTCGCCCGCAAGGCCAGCCCGCTGATCCGTGTGAAGGTCCGGGACCTGGAGCGACTTGGGGCCGAGATCGTGCCGAGGGTCGAGGGCGTGCGCGACGGGCTCCCGCTCCTTGACGACGGACGGGCGCTCGAGGTGGCGAACGTGATCTGGTGCACCGGGTTCCGGCAGGGCTATCCCTGGATCGATCTGCCCGTGTTCGACGAGGAGGGGACGCCGATCCACGATCGCGGGGTCGTTCGGTCCGAGCCGGGCCTGTACTTCATGGGGCTGGTCTTCCAGTACGCGCTCGCCTCGGACGTGCTCCCGGGCGTCGGGCGCGATGCGGATCACATCGCGGAGGACATCGCCGCCGGCCGAGCGGCGCGCGTCACGCGCGACGTCGTTCGCGCTGCCAGATCGTGAAGTCGGCGATCGTCCGGTAGCCCATGCGCTCGTACACGGGTCGGCCCATCGCGCTGGCCTGGAGGGTGGCCGGGAGATCCGGACGGCAGAGCGTGGCCGCCCACGTGAGCGCCTCGCCGTAGCCTCGGCCCCGCGCGTCATGGGCCGTCGCCACCGCGTAGACGCCGACGAGGCCGTCGCTCAAGTACGCGGTCGCCGTGCTGACCGTTCGGCCGTCGACGCTCCCGAGCCACACCCTGAAGTCCCCGCCCAGGATGCGGGGTGCGAGCACGGTCGAAGGATCGACCGGTGCCCCGAAGACCTCGCCGATCAGCGTCGCGGCCTCGAGCAGCGCCCGCTCGTCCTTCGCCTCGACCATCTCGAGCTCCGGTGGCGCGGGCCTCGGCTCGCCGCCGGGCTCGCGGAGCATGCACGGGGCGGATCCTCGCCCGAAGCCATCGCCGGACAGGTCGGGCGTCTGCCAGATGCTCCAGAGCTGGTATCCGCCTCCGGAGGAGGCGGCGAAGAACGCGTCAACGCGTTCGAGCACGTCGCCGGGTCCATCATCCGTCAGCGGACGCAGGAGCGTGGCGTTGTTCGGCGGCAGCGCCGCGGGCAGGCCGAGGTCGCCGAGGGACACGTCGTCCCAGAGGTGGGACGGCCGGCCCATGCGCTCCGCCCACACGCGGTACGCCCCCCCGCAGTTCGCCGCCGAGCGCCGCAGGAGGTCGTCGTGGTCTGACTCGGTGTGCCCCATCGATGCTCTCACCGGCCGCTCCGTTGGTGGGATGTCGTGGGATGATGCCCCATCCCGAGGCCCGACGCATCCGCGACGGGCGAGCTCCATGTGCTCGTCATCTCCGGGGGTCCTGTTCCACGCACTCCCAGCGCTCGAAGGTGGGGCCCTCCTCGCACCGCGGGTAGAGCACGTCGGTGAACGTCTTCACCGCGTCGCTCGATGCGTGCGCCCGCTCGGCCTCCGCGTCGACGAACGACATCAGGTGCAGGAACTCGGTGGGGCGGTCGAGCGAGCGCCAGGACTCGTAGCGGGACGTGCCGGGCTCGGTCCGGGTGTGGGCGACGAAGGTTCGGATCGCCTCGAGGGCGGCGTCGAGCTCGTCCTCTTCGACACGGAACCTGGCGGTACCGTGGATCGTCATCGCGCGCCTCTCTCAAGCAGCCCTCGGAGCCGGTCGAGGTCGCCCTGCACCGAGCCCCGGACCCGCCGCGCGAGGAGCGGTCCGGCGATCCGGTACAGGGCGCTCGGGTCGCCCTGCACCCGCACGCTCGTCCGGGTCCCGCCCCCCTCGTCCTCGAACGCGTAGGTCACGGTCATTGGGAACGGGCTCTTCACCGAGCGCATCTCGAGCAGCGCTCCGGGCTCGAGGCGCGTGACGTCGTTCACGTACTCGATGCGCTTGCCCAGGAACGAGGCAACCCGTCGAACCCGCGAACCGACGGCGATCGGCGGTTCGCCCAGGAGCTCCGAGTCGGAGATCCCTCCGATCCAGATTGGATCGTTCCGGTGGTCGATCACGTACCGGGCGACCTCGTCGGCGGAGCGGCGATGGAGGTTGCAGCGGTCACGTCGATCGCGCTCATCGGAGCACCACTTGTCTCATTCAACGAGAAGGTTGAATGATATCAGGAGGCGCGATGGCTCGACAGCGGGTGCGATCGGCCGGCTACTGGATCGCCGCGATAAGGATGGCCGCGACGACGTTCCCGACGAGGTGGTACCCGCCGTTGATCGCACCCCACACGACCTGGTTCGGCTTGTCCGACTCGAACGTCGCGGTGACGAACGCGATCGCGAGGGCGAAGCCCACCCCAACCACCAGGCCGAGCACGATGCCCTCGCCGACGGTGTCCGTCGCGCTCGCGAGCGCGAGCATCCCGAGCGCGATCGCCGACAGGATGCTTCCCAGCAGGGGCACGACGAAGATCGCCGGCCCAGGTCGCTCTCCCTCGGCGGGCATCTGCGTCCCGCTCGCCTCCATCCACGCCTTACCGAACACCGGCCGCGCGTACCAGACGGCGCCGATCACGAAGTAGGCCACCGCCCCCACGAGGACGGCGAGCCAATCCAGATCGCCCAGCAGTTCGAAGCTCATCCCCCACCTCCCCTCGACGGTCACCCTAGCGCTCCGCCCGTGTCCGTGTGACCCTTGATCCTGGCTGAGCGGTCGAGAGGAGGGAGCCATGGACAAGATCGTGCACTTCGAGATCCCGGCGGACGACGTCGGGCGGGCCAAGTCGTTCTACGGCGCGATCTTCGGATGGGAGCTCGACGACGTGCCGGGCATGGACTACACGATGGTCCGCACGGTGCCGGTCGATGCGAACCAGATGCCGACCGCGCCCGGCGCGATCAACGGCGGGATGATGCAGCGCACCGACGACACCCCATCACCCGTGATCACGATCGACGTGGATTCGATCGACGACGCCCTGAAGCAGATCGAGGCCGCCGGCGGAAGCACGGTCCGCTCGCGGACGGAGATCCCGGGGATGGGCGCCTTCGCCTACTTCAAGGACTCCGAGGGCAACACGCTCGGTCTCTGGGAGAACCTCGGCCCGGTCGCGTAGCCGATCCTCGCGACCGGAGGGGGCCCGCCGAGGCCGAGCCCGATGCGGCGCGGATCCTAGTGCGCTCGAGCCGATGGGTCTGTCGGCCCGAGGACCACGGCGTTGACGGGGTGGCCCTTGAGGGAGAGGCTCCGACGTTCGAACCCGTCCGAGAGCGATGCCGCC
>CAZXFA010000034.1:0-12983 GCA_964640085.1 uncultured Actinomycetes bacterium
GGAGCCCGCTCGGGCTCGCATCGCCGGTTCTGACAGCCCTCAGCGCAGCACCTCACCCTTGGGGATCAGCTTGGCCGAGTCCGGGGAGGGCATGGGCACGACCTGGGCCCGGGAGGGACAGCGCAAACCAGCGCTTGCGGGCTTGGCTCTGCTTGGGGAAACACGCCCCAGATCATGCGGGAGATCGGTCCCGTCTACTTGTAGAAGCCGATCAACAGCCCCTCCACCGATAGGAAATCGACGATGTCGACCCTCAGGGGGTTGTCCTGCAGAAGTTGACCGCCAGTCTCCTGCTCGAGCCAGTAGGAGGCGGTGCAAGGGACCAGGAGGAGGCTCAAGCTGAACCGCCCGTCCGGTGCAGCGAACGCGGATTCACGGATGAGACGGTCCACCCCCGGATCGAACGTGGCGTCGCCATCGTCCAGGTACAAGTTCAGCCGTACGTCTCCGGGACCTTCCTCGCCGGGGTCGTACGAGCCGTTCGAATTGAGGTCGTTGAAGACCAGTCCCGCGATGTGAGCCGCCTGCGGGACGAGGGGGAGGTTGACGATCGTGCGATCGTTCGCATCAAGGTCGATCGGGAACGTCGATGCCGGAAGGTCGATGCAACGGGAGCCGCCCGGGTCGAGCCACTGCAAGCTCACGTCCCAGGCGCCCGGTGGCAGGCGATCCCAGCCCCAGGCTCCGTCGGGGCCGACGGGCAGTTGCTCGAGCCAGCGGCTGCGTGCCGCGATGGTCTGCGCGTTGCCGACGACCGGGTCCATCTCCGATCCTTGCGCCAGGATCTCGTCGCCATCGGCGGAGAGTGCCATGATCCCCGCGAGGGGACTCGAGCACGTGAACTTGTCGTCGATGATCGGGTCCGAGCACACGCGCCCGTAGAGCGCCGCGAATCGGTCGAGGTCCACCCCGTCGACGTTCTCACCGCTGCTCTCAAGGCCCGCGTCCTCACCGGGTAGGACGCCTCGGAAGCTCACCCCTGTCCCCCCGGTCGGGCGCCAGATGGCGAGATCCTGTTTCTCCACGCTTGTCCCACCGGTCGAGTAGCCCAGAGTTGTCGAGACGAGGAGATCGCCGGCGCGCGCGATCGGGCCGAGGTCATCCCCGTACTCGAGGTAGGACAATGCGTCGACGTCCTTCTTCCACCCCCCCGGGCGTCCGTCGACGAAGAGCTGGAAGCTCCCGCTCGTCGCGCCCCCGAAGCTCGTGGGTCTGAAGACGAAGACGTCTTCGTCGTTCGCCGTGAAGGTCGATCCACCCGACGTCGCGTTGACACCACCAGTCGTCGAAAGGAGGAGGCTGGCAGCCTTCAGAGAGCTCGATCCGCCGCCAAGCACGAGATCCGCGGCATCGATGTCCTCGGAGGTGTTGTTCCCGAGGCCCACATCACTGCCATCGAAGAAGAACTCGAAGGTCCGGCTCTCTGAGCGGAAGAGCACGAGGTCCGTCGGCTTCACGGGCCCCGGCAGGCCCGCGCCGGAGGCCCCGAACGCCGAGGTCGACACGCTGGTCCGGAAGGAGAGGATGAGATCACCAGGCGAAAGCCTCGCACCGCCCTTGAATCCTGGGACGCCCGTCTCGCGATCGATCGCGATCACCGCGTCGACGTCCTTTCCCGTGAGGGCCTCCGCCACGTTCGAGCCGTTGAAGTCGATGTGGGACAGGTGCATCAGGCCGTTCGTGCCTCGAAGGAGGGTGACGACGTCCTCATCCCGTGCCCGGAAACGGCGGTGGAGCTTCCAGGTCGCCGGGACTCCTTGCGCCGGCAGGACCAGGTTCCCGGCCGTCGAGAGCTGTAGACGCTGGTAGTCGGCCCCGATGATCCCGTCGCAGTTGTTGTCCCGTGCACCCTGGAGATCGTCCAGACGCTCGCGTGCGAAGGGTGAGATCGAGATGTCCGAGTCATCGCAGTCGTGGAAGCTCTCGTAGCGGTTGTTGGTAGAGAACGTGTCGCCGTCGGCATCCCCGTCCGCTCGCGGCTCGATCTTGATCTTCGGGTTGTCGGTCACAAAGGCTCCGGTGACGACCGGCACCAGCCCCGTCCCCGAGCCAAACGGTTCGAGCTGAGCGAGCAGGTCGTAGTTCAGGAGGCCGAAGAACGTCGTGGTTTCGAACGGTTCTAGGCCATCGAGCTCGTCGATGTTCCCGGGGACATCATGCGCGTCGAAGAGCATGACATGGACCCAGACGTCGTCCTTCTCATCGATGGTGGGCGCGGCGAGTTCGATCAGGCGACTTCGCCCGCCCGGCTCCTGCAGCAGCTGGCAGGTGAACACGTCGAACGAGTCGATGAGGAAGGGAAGGTCGCCGTCGTTCTCCCAGTAGAGGAAGGCGAGCATGAACTCGCCGCTCGCGCCCGGGGGAAGCGGGTCACAGAAGGTCGCGGGCGGGACGATGACGGTGAAACGCAAGGGCGCGTCACCGAGCTGCGCAAGGGCGCCGATCGTCGGAAGGACGAGGTTGCCGGAGAGCATGACCGCGACGATGGCGGCACGGAGCCGTCGGCTGAGCCTGGGGGACATCGACCACACCTCCCCTGTGGTCGTGGGAACCTAAACCCTAGCGCTACCTGAGCTGGCCGTTCAACTCATCGGGGGCCGCCGTCAGGTCATCGTGGGTGCCAGGGGGGATCCAGGCGTGCACGGAAGGCAGTCGTCTCAGGGGGCCAGGCTCCCCAGTACAACTGGAACCAGATTCCGTACATCCTGAGGATCGACACACGATCCTCAGCGGGAGACCCCGCGTCGCTCGACGCGGTCTCGGAGACCTCGTAGCAGCTTCTGAGTCATTACGAAACTGACCGCCTCGATAGGCTCGACAAGCAAGGGCGCCCAGAGGCGCGTGTAGCGGTACCGCTCCCGGACGAGGAGCCGAGTCGTGCCGTTCGGTCGGGCGTGCAGGACGAACGCCCACACGAAGTCGTACGGGACGGCGATCTTCTCCCCCATCGGGACCGCCCCGCGTACGACGAGTGCACGCCCCGGCTCGACGGCGATCACCTTCAGCTCGACCTCGGGAGCAAGCCGGAACGGGTCGCCGACCGCGACATCCTGCCATTCGGGCACGATCCGGTCGGCGCTGTGGATGCCCGCGCCGACCAGGTTCGCCAGCGCATCGTAGCTGTAGAAGCCGCCTCGGTCCTGCCCGAGCTGGGCGATCCACGGCCACACGTCCTCGGCAGGCGATGCGATCGTGATCGCTCGCGTCGCCTCCAGGTCCGAGCCGTTCAGGGCGTCGTCCCCCGGGAGAGCAGCGCGAGCCTCCTCCTCGGTGGCCCCCCACCGTAGATGCCATGGACGAACGAACCGAGCGTAGAGCAGGGCGGCCCCAGCAGCTACCCACAGCAGAAGTCGTCCCTTCGTCACGGGAGGTCTCCGCGCCAACGTCGCGTCACCAAGCTGAGTGTGTCCGAAATCCCCTGGTGGCTGGAGGGACGCATGCATTTGAGCCCACGCGTCACGGGTCCCGAATCATCGGTCCAGCCATGCAACCTCCCGGCAGCTGAGCGGTCGCCCGATCGTGCGCGCCTGCTCCCAGAACGGCGGTCTAGCCTTCTGGCGGAGAGCGTGCGGGACTCGGCCCTCACGGCGGGACGCATCGGATGCAAGCGGCTCACGAACGCGGGGACGGGCGATGAAGCACCCAGCTGGTTCGCCAGTGCGCCGGCCTCGCACCTCGGGCGGGTCGCCGGCATCAGATGCCGAGCCCGCCGACGAGCACGGCGACCGCGAACGGGACGACCAGGACGCCCCCAACGACGTTCAGGAGCTCGATCCGCCGGTTCCGAGCCACGTAGCCGGCGAACCCGAGGATGCTCGTGATCCCGCTAGCGAGCAGGAACCACCCCGCCCATGACCACGCCCCGCCGGTCGTGATCAGCGGCGTCGCGAGGAGGATCGCCCCGGCGCCGAACAGCGCGTACGCGAGCATCGCGAGCAGGTACGTGATCGATCCAGGCGCCCCGAAGTACACCAGCTCGGTTGCCGCGTGGTGCGAGAGGAGCAGCTGAGGCAACACCGTGTACTGCGTGGTGTAGGCGACGCTCACGAGCGCCGCATACGCCGCGAGGAACCAGGTCCCGGCCGCATCGAGGCGACCTGGTTCGCGATCGGGCACCTGAAAGAGGAGGGACAGGGTGATGAGCATCGCCGGCGCGATCAGCGACGCGTTGACGAAGCTCCAGCGGTAGGCGGCCGACGAGCGACGCAGCCGCTCCAGCTGTTCCCCGAGACTCCCCTTCGGCGCAGTCGCCGCGAGCAAGACGATCCAGGCCCCGACGAAGATGAGCACGGCGCCGCTCGAGGAGGCCAGCCACAGCCGCATGTGGCCATTCGAGCGAACGAGTGATCAGGCGATATAGGGCGAACGGCCCGGTACGACCGGTTCAGTCGGCCTCGCGGCGAAGCAGCGCCCGCGCATGGCGCCAGGCAAGGACCGGCACGAAGCTCCCCTGAGGCCTCAGGCGGGAGCGCAAGCAGCTCGTCCATGGCCGGGTGGCCTCTGAATGCAGGCTGGGCAGCACGTGGGAGTAGGTGTCCAGCGTGATCCCCACGCTGGCGTGCCCCAGCCGCTCGGAGACCACCTTGGGGTGCACCCCCTGGGCCAGCAGCAGGGTGGCGTGGGCGTGACGCAGGTCGTGGAACCGGACCGAGCGGGAGCCCTGGGAGATGATCGTCGTGGAGTTCGCGTTCGGCCGGTGCCTTACCTGCGGCGGGGCGCTCCTGCCCGAGTTCCTCGTCGCCTCTGAGGGGGGGACCCTATGGCACACCACTCGCTCGTCCATCGGCAGACGGCGATCGGGTTCTGTGCCCACAGCGGCTGGACGGCGCTCGAGAGAGTGCCCGGTGCGCTGGTCCGCGCAGCACCGCAAACCCGGTCAGGAGATCCCGGCAACCGGCCGAGCCAGCTACGCGGTGACTAGTTCGAAGCCAAGCGCCTGGAGATCGCGTGCGTGTCTCCCGCACAGCCAACGTTCGCGCACCATCGGATGCCCAGGCTTCCCCGCACGCGTGGACTTCACCTGCACCCGCACGACGGCTCGGGTCTTCCGTTCATGTGGAAGATTGCAGTACTGCCCGTTCGTATCCATAGCTCGATGGTACAGGAGGAAGTGTCGGAGGCATTGGAAGTTGAGGAGATCCTTTCCGGGGCGCGATCGAGGCCCCTGCCAGTCCCGTGAGCTGGCCGCTGCTAGGTCTTGGCGACAGGCCGCGCGAGGTCGACGGGCAAGAGTCCCGCGGCCGCCTCGACCGTGAAGGAGTAAGGTCCAGTCGAGATCGACCGTGCCCGGCGCGTCCCGAGGCTGGGCGGACCCCGGGCGGCGTGGGAGGTGCAGGATGACGGCAGAGCAGCAGGCAACGTCTTCCGAGGCGCACATCGCGGTGCACTGGAAGGAGGAGGACTACTACCACCCGCCGGCCTCGTTCATCGCGCAGGCGAACGCGGCCGATCCCGCGATCTTCGAGCGGTTCAGCGAGGAGCACTTCCCCGAGTGCTTCAAGGAGTACGCCGACCTGCTCGACTGGGACGCCTACTGGCATACGACGCTCGACACCAGCAACCCGCCGTTCTGGAGGTGGTTCGTCGGGGGTCGCCTGAACGCTTCCTACAACTGCCTCGACCGCCACCTGGCCAAGAACCGGAACAAGGCGGCCCTCATCTGGGTGCCCGAACCGGAGGATGAGGAGACCAAGGCGATCACGTACCAGGAGCTCTACCGGCGAGTGAACGAGTTCGCGGCGCTGCTGCAGGACTTCACCGGCGTCGCGACGAGCGACCGGGTGACGTTCCACCTCCCGATGGTGCCCGAGCTGCCCGTGTCGATGCTCGCCTGCGCCCGTCTCGGGGTCATCCACTCCGAGGTGTTCGGGGGGTTCAGCGGGACCGCGTGCGGGGAGCGGATCGCGGATTCGGGCAGCCACATCCTGGTGACGATGGACGGCTACTACCGTAACGGCGAGCTGATCGACCACAAGGCCAAGGCCGACGAGGCGGTGACGAAGGCGCGCGAGCTCGGCCAGGAGGTCGAGAAGGTGCTGGTCTGGCGCCGGCACCCGGGCCGGTACGCGTCGGAGAGCCCGATGGTGCCCGGGCGAGACTTCTTCGTCGATGAGGTGCTCGGCGAGTACCGCGGGCGGGTCGTGCCGCCGGTGTCGATGCCGGCGGAGGCGCCGCTGTTCCTGATGTACACGAGCGGGACGACGGCCCGACCCAAGGGGTGCCAGCACAGCACCGGCGGGTACCTGGCCTACGTCACCGGGACCTCGAAGTACTACCAGGACATCCACCCGGAGGACACCTACTGGTGTTTCGCCGACATCGGCTGGATCACGGGGCACTCCTACATCGTCTACGGGCCGTTGTCGCTCGGAACGACGAGCGTGATGTACGAGGGCGTGCCAGCCTACCCCGACGCCGGCCGACCCTGGAGGATCGCGGAGCGGCTCGGCGTGAACATCTTCCACACGGCGCCGACGACTATCCGCATGCTGCGGAAGCTCGGTCCGGACGAGCCGGCGAAGTACGACTACCACTTCAAGCACATGACCACCGTGGGGGAGCCGATCGAGCCGGACGTGTGGCGCTGGTACCACGACGTCGTTGGCAAGGGCGAGGCGGCCATCGTCGATACGTGGTGGCAGACCGAGAACGGCGGGTTCCTCGGCAGCACGCTGCCGGCGCTCCAGCCGATGAAGCCCGGAAGCTGCGGCCCGGGTGTGCTCGGCGTCTATCCCGAGATCTACGACGAGGGCGGCGAGGTGGTCGAGGCCGGGAGCGACCGAGCGGGCAACATCTGCATCCGGAACCCGTGGCCGGGCATCTTCCAGACGGTCTGGGGCCAGCCCGAGCGGTTCGTGCAGATCTACTACGAGAAGTACTGCCGGAACAAGGACAGCAAGGACTGGCGCGACTGGCCGTACCTGTCCGGTGACGGCGCCGTCCAGGCCGCCGACGGCTACTTCCGGATCCTCGGTCGGGTCGACGACGTGATCAACGTGGCGGGGCACCGGCTCGGGACCAAGGAGCTCGAGTCGGCGAGCCTGACCGTCAAGGAGATCGCCGAGGCGGCGGCCGTCCCGGTCGTGGACGAGCTCCGCGGACGGGTCGTCGAGATGTACGTCGCGCTCAAGCCCGGGATCGTCCCGAGCCCGGACATCGAGGTGAAGGTCGCAAAGGCGATCGAGACCGAGATCGGAAAGATCGCCCGGCCCAGGAACGTCTGGATCGTCCCGGACATGCCCAAGACCCGGTCGGGCAAGATCATGCGGCGCGTGATCGCCGCCGTCTCCAACTTCGCAGACGTTGGCGACACGACGACGCTCGCGAACCCCGAGATCGTCGAGGACATCCGGGCACACGTCCAAGCGGAGAAGGTGTCTCGCGGGGACACTCCGCGGGAGCTCTCCGAGCAGGAGATGGAGGAGATCAGGGCGTTCGGGTCCGAGTAGGCGGCGCTGTCCCCGCTGGCGGGAGAAGGGAGGAGGCGGGGCTACGCGATGACCCGGCAGTACGTGGCCGGCGAGCTCTCGGTGATCCTCGGTCAGCTGCAGACGGCAGCGGCGGGCGGGGCCGCATCCGGTCTGGCCACGCGCCTGCGCCACGAGGTGGAGACGACGCCCGCGGGGGCGCTGGGATCCGTGGCGGTGCGCGCGATGGAGCTGACCGACGGCGCCTGCTGGGACTCGCTCATGCACGGAGAGATCGCGACGTTCGTCCGCGAGGCGGCGATCTGCGCGGAGCTATGGGAGTTCGGCATATGCGCCGGTCTCTTGGACGAAGAGGATCCCCCAGTCTCGACCCCGTCGTGACGGGCTAAACGCCAGGCCACGCGGAGTCCTCGCTCTCGGCGCGGCCCCGAGACTGGCCACGCGCTTGGATCGTTGGCCACGGGCTGCCGGAGCACCCCACCGATCTCGGCCGGCGCGTTCTGTGGCCGCGCGGGATCTCCTCGGACGACGAAGCCGAGGTGCTGGTCCTACGCCACGAGCTCGCCGTGCTCCTGCGCCAGATCAAGCGCCCCAAGCTGCGTCGGACGGACATGCTGTTCCTCTCGGCGATGAGCCGGATGGTGCCTGGAAGGGCTGGGCGGCGTTCATCGTGACCCCGACCACGCTTCTGCGATGGCACCGGGAGCTCGTTCGGCGCAAGTGGATGTATGGGCATCGGCCTTCACCCGGCCGCCGGGCCATCGACGCCGGGACCCGGGCCCTGATCGTGGGTATTGGAAGGGAGAACCACCGCTGGGTTGAGTGCGGATCAAGGGTGAGCTCAAGGGCTTGGGGATCGTCGTCCCTGCCACCACGATCAGTACGGTCCTTCGTCGAGCGGGTCTCGGGCCGGCACCGCTGGGGGACGGCCTGACCTGGCGTCAGTTCCTCTCGGCGCAAGCCAAGAAATCGTGGCCTGCGACTTCCCCACCGTCGAGACGGTGTTCCTCAAGACCGTGTACGCCCTGGCATTCATCCGCGTAGAGACCGCCGGATCCTCGGGGTGGGGTGAGCGCCACCCCGGACGCGACCTGGGTCACGCAGCAGGCACGCAACCTGGTATGGATCCGGACGACGACGCCCCGTTCCGCATCCGCCTCCTGCTCCGCGACGGCGACGCCAAGGGCTGCAGCGGCTTCGATGCGGTCTTCGCCGCCGAAGGCATCCAGGTCGTGCTCACCCCTACCGGACCGTGCCGCCGCTTGGAGGCACACGAGCGTCTCGTCGACATTCAACGGAGGAGCCTTCAGCCCACTCCGCACTCATCATCAGGTCGATCCGCACCAGGGGAACGGTCAGGCGACTTCGTATGGACCGGCCAGCTCGTCCACAGGATGCCAGTCGACGTGCTGAAAGCCAACGAAGGAGCGACCCTCACGCTCGCAGGCATCCTTGAGCGACCGCTGATGGAACTTCACGTGGGTGTAGTCGTTGAACAGGATGTAGACCGGCTCATTCGCCGAGCTCTGGAATTGCTGTCCCGTGAGCACGGCGCGATGACGCCTCGAGAAGTCGTCGAGGTCGGTGCCGACGATGAAACCGACGTGCTCGAGGCCCATCCGATAGACGCGCTGATGAAACGGCGGGATCAACTCGACGAGCTCGACCGACGCCGACGCGGAGAGCGGCAACGGGTCTGCGAGCAGGAGTTTGGAGATCGGCCGTCCGTTCCAGACGTTTTCGAGGTTGGCGACAGACCGTTCTTCGAACTCGTCACGCAGAACGAGGTACTCACGCCAGGTCCGAGTCCTGACGGCGAGATGGCTGACCTGGAGCGCGCCGGCATCGATCCCAAGCTCGGAACAGCGCTCTACCTGCCGACGGTAGAACGGGCCAGCATCTTGCATCAGCTCTGATGCCTGCACGACGCGATCCTACCCGAGCGCGCGAGCGGAGTTGCCGGAGCCACATATCAGCCCACAACCGGGCCACGAGATTAGAGCGCTCATGGAGCAGAGCGGTGCAGCCCGTGGCAGCCGGTGGGCCCGAGCGACTTCAACCGAGGACGTATCTGCTTCGGTCCCTGGCCGAAGACTCATCCCGGGAGCTGCTCGCCGCTCTCGACTTCAGAGCTGCCTTCGAACCCGATCGGAGCGAGCTGGGGGTCCGAGCGGTGCTGGCCCCGGAACTCCTGCCGGCGAACGGGAGCAGCATGTCGTCCCTTCCGTCGGTGCACCCAACTGGACGGTACCGGAAGAGACGTCCGCAGGTAGAGGGGCATGCTTCCCGTCTGAGGTCCCCTCACGCGAAGCTTCGGCGGGACGGATACCGAGTACCCAAGCACGCATGACGGGCTCGATCGATTCCACGACCATGGTTGAAGGGGACGAGGCCGCCGGCAACCGAAGCCGGTGTCGCAGAGGGCGGCTTCACGTTCGTGAGCGGCCTGGGCGAGGCGATCGCCGAGCGCGCGAGGCGGCGGGTAGGAAGGACGTGGGCATCGGGGCGGGGCGGACGTGATGCGCCAGGCGCTGCGCGCCGGACACGTCGAGGAGCTTCCGATCTCGATCGCGCCGGTCATCCTGGGGGGCGGGAAGCGCCTGTCGATGGCTTCGATGAGAGGGTGAATCTGGAGCACGTGGGGCTGCTCCAGTCACCATTCGCCACGCACATCACCTACCGCATCGCGTCCTGAAGGTGGCCGGTTAGGCCACCGCCGCGGGGGCGCCGATCCCCCCGCGGCGGATTCCCGATCAACTCGGCCGGTACGACAAGATCACGACGCCGGTCGTGGATGTCTTGCAGTCGAGGAGCGTGAGTTGGAAGGGCTCGTGGCCTTCGTTGAGCAGCCGCCGGCCGCTGCCGAGCACGATCGGGTGGATCATCAGCCGGTACTCGTCGACCAGGCCGTTGTTCATCAGGGTCTGCGCGAGATCGCCGCTCCCGATGACCTGCAGATCCCTTCCGGGCTCCTCCCGGAGCTTCTGCACCCCCTCGACGACGTCGCCATGGAGGAGCGTGGAGTTCTCCCACTCGAGGGGCTCGTTCAGTGTCGTGGAGGCGACGTACTTCTTCATGGCGTTCATCTGGCCGGCGATCGGTTCCTCGGTGGACGTCGGCCAGTACCCAGCGAAGATGTCGTACGTCCGCCGTCCCAGGAGCATGCCGTCGGAACCCTCGAACGCCTCCGTCACGACCTGGCCCACCACGTTGTCGACGTAGCCGTTGTCGAGCTGCCACCCGCCGTGCTCGAATCCCTCGCTCCGGTCCTCCTCGCTGCCTCCCGGGGCCTGCATGACCCCGTCAAGCGTCAGGAACTCACTGATCACGATCCTCATGACGGCCTCCTCTTGGCCACTCCATCAAACAGGTCTCGTCCCCCTCCCACTCGGCAGGCTAGGAGAATCCATCCGCCCGGGGAGTCGACCGTTCGGCATCCATCGGCCACCTCCCGGCGTTCCTCGTCCGTGCGTGTTCACATCAAGGCCTCAGGTTCATCAAGAGGCGGTCAGCAACATCGATCGGCTCGTGCACCGTCACTGCCCGGCGCGGCCGAGCGCTTCCGCGAACCTCACAAGTGCCTCGTCAATGGCTGCCCGGGCCGCGGAGGTGATCTCTTCCTTCTCGAACGCTTCGGTCACCTTCTCTCGAAGATCGTCGATCTTCTCAAAGGACTTCTGCGGGTCCTCGCCCTTGTCGATCTCACGGAGGATCTCTCTGATCTCCTTCCGTATCTCCATGTCGATGTGGCCGGTGATGCCACCGGCTTCCACCTCGGCACTCACGACGCCCAGGACTTGCTGCGCAGCCGCCTCCGGCGTGAGGGGATCGTCGGGTTCGATCGTCGCTGGGGGGCTGGCCGGTGGCGAGGTCGTTTCGGCACCCGCCGTCGGTGACGGTTGCTGCGTAGCGGGCGAGCTGCCGCGATCCCTCGAGGCGCCGGGTGCGGTCCCTGCGCCGTTCGAGCCGGCGTTGGCCAGCAGCGCGATGAGGACGGTCAGGACGACGAGACCTCCCAGCGCCAGGGCGGCCGTCGGCCGGGTCCTCCGTCCGGATCTCCGACGAGCGTGCTCCGAAGGCTGGGGGGGCGGTTGAGGCTGGGGGGCCGGTTGAGGCGGCGCGGGCTGCACCGGGGCCGTCTGCGCGGTCGCGTCCTGCGCGATGGCAGCCGCGAGAGATATTCGGACATCCGCTCCGGTTTGCGGACGGTAGGCTGGATCCTTCTCGAGCATGGCGGCGACCAGTTCATCGATCGCGGCCGGGATCGCGGCATCGATGGACCGAACGCGGGGTGCCGGCGTATGCGCGTGCGCGTACGACAGGGCCGCGAGATCTCCCTCGAACGGCGTTCGGCCTGTGAGCATCTCGAACAGTACGCAGCCGAGCGAGTAGAGGTCGGATCGACCGTCGACGGGCTCGCCGAGGGCCTGCTCGGGCGAGGTGTACCGTGCGGTGCCGAGTGCGCTCAGCGTCATAGTGAGCGCATCGGGAGACAGGAGCGTCGCGATCCCCATGTCGGCGAGCTTCACCCCTCCGCGTGGGAGCAGGACGTTGGCCGGCTTCACGTCCCGGTGCACGACGTCGTGATCGTGAGCGAACTCGAGCGCCGAGGCCACGGCGCTCGCGACCTCCGCTGCCCGCTCGGGGCCAACGGAACCTTCTTCGTCGAGCAGCTCGCGGAGTGTGGGACCCTCGACGAGTTCCATGACGATGAACCGGTCGTCCCCGTCGACCCCGGCATCGAACACGATCACGACGTTCTGGTGGTGCAGACGGGCAAGGATCTGCGCCTCCTGCTCGAAGCGGGCGACCGCCCGGCGATCGCCCTCGTGGGCCAGCAGCTTGATCGCCACGGGCCGCCGCAGGCGGATGTCCTCGGCGCGGCGGACCTCGGACATGAGGCTCCGACCGAGCACGTCCCCCAGGCGGTAGCGTCCTCCGATGAGCCGACGCGACTCGATGGCGAGTCTCCTCGCTGCGATCCGAACCAGGCAGAGTGTAGACGGCCGTCGGTGCCGGTCGGAGCTTCGACCATCAGCGGATCGGGCCCGAGGTGGAGGGAGGTCGCCCCCGCTTCGGCAGCGAGCGAGGTGCCCTCTCTGCTCCGGGGAGTAAAGGTAGGCGCAGCATCCCCCGATGGGATATCGCAGCGCGACAGAATGGGGACATCATCAGGAACGAGGAGGAAGGGATGCTGGAAGTCGAGAGGGCTGATGCATTGGTGAACGCGGCCTCCCGTCGAGTGCAAGGCCTCGATCGCTTCTCGCAATCCGCGCCCATCGGAAGGCCTGAGCTTGCGACCATCGTGCTGCAGGGGCTCGCGGAGCTGGGCGCATATGCAGACTGGACGGTTACGCCGGGCATCACCGATTCGGTCATTCATCTTCTGAATGACGACGAGCGAAAGAGGTACGAGGAGTTCCATGAGTCCGTCCGGCGTGCGGCTGCGAAGGCCGGGCCCGCGGGCGCGCACATGTCTTCGCCGGGGGCCGTCCCCGAGTGGTCCTCACCGACGAGGACCTCGGAAGGAGGGCGGCCGAGGCCATCGTGTATCAG
>CAZXFA010000034.1:13083-22165 GCA_964640085.1 uncultured Actinomycetes bacterium
AAGGGCACGGCCGATCGCACCGATCGAGCACTCCGGACTCCATGCACCGTCGGGATGGCGTCCTGGAGCATCGTCATGGCGGGGTCGTCCCGGGGCCCCTGCCAAGGGGGGTGAGGGGTTGCGAGCGGTTGTGGTGAAGACAGGTCCGGAAGCCGGCCGGCGGGTGGAAATGGGCGTCGAGGTGGTTATCGGCCGCCAGGACGCCGATCTCGTGTTGGCGGATCCGGAGGTGTCGCGGCGCCATGCGGTGCTCCGACCCTCGGGTCACTCGGTGCTCGTTGAGGACCTCGATTCGACCAACGGCACCTTCGTCAACGGGGAGAAGATCCGGGGCCCCATCACCGTGGGGCCTGGTGACCAGGTCAGGATCGGACGGACCACTCTCGAGATCGAGCCGGACCAGCGGGCTGACGACACGATCGTGTCACCGCCCTTGGAGCCGGATCAGATCCGATCAGCCCTGGTGCCTTCGGCCCCTTACCCTCGCATGGACTACGAAGACCCGACGCACCCCTTGCCGTCCAGAACGCCAAAGAGCGGCCTGCAACCTGCCCGCCCGAAGAGGAAGAGGGGCTGGCTCGGGGCCGGGGCCTTCGTCCTGGCGGTCCTCTCGGGGGTGATCGCATATGTCGTGTTCGTTGACCGCCGGGCCGACGATGACTTCGCCGCACGCGCCAATGATGCGTGTGCCACTGTGCAGCGATCGGGAGCAAGCGTGGATCTGAGCCGCACTCCGACGCGGGGTGAACTCGAGCGCGCCCGGAACATCCGACTCCAGGCCCTCGGCGCGCTTCGCGCCCTTGAGCTACCCGAACAAGATGTCGCGCTGGTGAACGGGTTCCTTTCCGCCTTCCGGGAGACGAACGTATCGATCACGCGATTGGAGAGAGCGATCGGCGCTCGCGAGCGTGAGGTCGCCAGTGTCCGAAAGAGCCTCCAAGCGAACGTGAGAGACGAACGTGAGCTGGCAGCGAAGGCCGGGATCGCGCCCTGTGGAGGTCTCGCGATCGGTTAGCAGCGGCTGTCAACGACGACATCGCCAACGTGATCAAAGGTTGCGCCTGCTGATCCCCGTGTACCGGAGCCTTCCGCAGGATCGGCGGCCCCGGCGTTTGCTGGCTGTCGGTCGGGCGTGCCCGACCGCGTGACCATCCGAACGACAGCTCGACCGCCGGACGGCGAGATACCTGGAGGAACGAATCGCACGCCGCGGAGCGCCGGACGCCGCCTACCCTCGAAGATCCGTGGTCGGACCTCTTCCTTCTGGGCCGCGCTCGCGACGCCCTCGCCCGATGCGGTTCTCGCATCACACAGCCTGGTCATCGCCGAGGGGCCTTGTTCATCGGGACCTCGATGATGGGCGAGGAGGCCCCAACGGGAGCCAAGAAGAACAAGCCGCCGGAGGCAACCACGACCGCCGAGGGTGTCCCGGCTGCGTCGGGCTCGCCTCAGGCCTCATAGGGGCCGCCAGCGACCGCGAAGGGCAAGTGTCGGATCCTTGGATGAAGAATGGACGAGCCAGCAAGGACCCCACGCGGCACCACTGCCTGGGGTCCGCGGTCGCATCGGCGAGTAGGGGCCCCGACCAGGCTCCCCGACGTCGCTCGGAGCGCCTACCCTCTCCCGCATGACCGATCGGCGGTCCGACCGCCTCCTGCACGCCCCGAGCCTCGGTGTCTTCGACGTCAGGTGCTCGGCGCCCGCCGGCGGCCCCGGACCGGAGGAGGACGCCGACGTCACGCAGGTCGTGCTCCCCGTCGATGGCGTGTTCGAGGTCCACCGCGGCCGCGACATGACGACCGTCGACGCCGCGTCGGTGATCGTGTTCGCGCCCCGCCACGAGCACCGCGTGGGGCATCCCGTGGCCGGGGGCGACCGCTCGCTGGTCCTGGTCTTCCCTCCCGAAGTGGTGGACGAGGCCCTCGGGTCCGACGGCGCCCACGCGGGCCCGGTGGGCCCGCTGGTGCATCTCGCCTCGAGGGTCCTCGGCTCCACGCTCCGACGCGACGCGTCGGACGAGCTTGGGGCCGAAGAACTCGCGTTCCGGCTCCTCGGCTGGGTCCGCGTCGACCTGGGCCTGGCCGGGTCCTACCGGCCGCGCGGCCCGCACCAGCGCGAGCGCGTCGAACGGGTCCGAGCTCTCCTGGCCGCCGTCCCCGACCGACGGTGGCGGCTCGACGAGCTGGCCCGTGCCGTGAGCTGCTCGCCGTTCCACCTGGCGCGGCAGTTCCGCGCGGTTGCCGGCACGTCGATCTGGACGCACCTGCTCCGGTTGCGGCTCGCGCTCGCCCTCTCGCGCCTGGCTGAGGGCGAGTCCGACCTCGCGGGTCTCGCCGCCCACCTCGGCTTCGCGAGCCAGAGCCACTTCGGCGCTCGGTTCCGTTCGGTGTTCGGGTGCGCGCCGGGTGCGCTCCGCGACTCGCTCACCGCGGGCCGCCTCGCCGAACTGCGCACGTTCGTGACAGCCGCCGAGCGCGCCGCCTCCTAGGCTGCTGCGCATGGACGACGCGAAGGCGATGATCCGGCTCCTGGACGCCGACGGGCCCGATCCGGAGCGGGCGGACGGGCTGATGCAGTTCGGATGGCTCATCGGCTCGTGGGACATCGACGTCACGTACTGGGACCACGACGGGAACGAGACCGCTCGGCGCCGGGGGGAGTGGCACTTCGGGTGGGTGCTCCAGGGCCGCGCGATCCAGGACGTGATCTTCGGCCCCCCGCTCGAGGAGCAGGAACGCACCGGAGAGCCGGCGCGCGAGTACGGCACGACGCTCCGGCTCTACGACCCGAGGACGGACACGTGGCGGGTGTCGTTCTTCGCGCCGATCTCGGGGACGATCGTCGACCTGACCGCCCGTCGCGACGGCGACACGATCGTGCTCGAGGGTATAGAGCCGAGCGGGATGCTCGACCGCTGGATCTTCTCCGACATCGCTCCGGACTCGTTCACCTGGACCGGGCACGAGTCTGTGGACGACGGCCGGACGTGGCCGCTCGTGGAGCGGATGCAGGCGCGACGTCGCCGCTGAGCGGCGGTCAGGTGCCTTCATCCGGTTCGCCTTCGAGGCGCGCTCACGATCGTTCGCATCCACTTAGGAGCGATCGCCCGACACGGTCAGACCTCCTCCTCCTGCCGGGACTTCAACACTCTGCGTGCCCTCAGCGCGAACCGAACGAAAGGGACGAAAGCCGGCGAGTGCGTTCATGCAGGCCCAAGCGACGTACGGCCTCGGAACTTGAGGGAGGCCACTGATCGATCCAACCTCCCGATCGCGCAGCCGACGAGTCTCGCCTCGCGTGAAGCCAGCCACATGTGATGACCCGGAACTCTTGGCGATAGTGAAGCCACCGCTCTGAAGGATCCGGAGAGGAGACTCCACGATTCGTCCCCAGTGCCTGGACGTGGCGCCCGCCGACGTCCAGGTGGTCACGCTGCCCTGGCACGGGTTCTGACTGGTACCAGCATCGAGAACCACGACAACCCCCACCCAGACCCTCAAACACGGGCCGTCCACCACGGCTACAACTCGTGGCGCTCGCGCATCATGGCGAGTGATTTAGCGGCGCGGAGGAGGGCTCAGGATGAATGGGCAGCGCACCGAGCGGGCGATGCGGTAGCCCGTGGGATCCTCATGCCCGCGCACGCCGATTCGCCGACAGGTCAGACCTTCTCGGACGGAACCGCTCGGTCTGACCGCTGCGGGCGACGGATGTGACCGGATTCAGCAGCTACCGCCAGCTTGCTCTCCACCTGGACGATCCTGTGAACGCCCTGCTGCTGTCCGGGCTCGGGTCGGTGCGAAAGGGGCTGCACCAGACCCGAACCCTCCTCCTCGGGCTGTTCGCCACGGTGGTAGCGATGGGTGGCTGGGTCTTGGCTGCCGCCCATCTCTGATCAGGCTTCGGAGTCCTCAGGACGTCTGCGCCATCGATCGGCGAAGCAGCTCGTCCGCCTCGTCGAGCGGCCGGCGGGCGCCGAGCCCCAACAGGATATCCCTGGCCCTTCGGAGCTCCTCTCCTGCGTCCTGGTCCAGCGTCAGCCGGCACCGGCCGGCTCCCAACCGAGCCAGTCCCTCCTCCAGCACGAACGGGAACTCCCTCCACGCCTCGGCCGCCTCTGCGTACAGGTCCGACGCGTCCTCGATCGAGCCGTTCGCCTCCGCCAGCACCGCCCTGGCTGTGAGCACCCCGTGGTGCTCGCGGGGTGCGTTCGGCTCCAACCGCTCGAGGAGCCGATCCACCAAGGCGACCCGTCCGGTCGTCGAGCAGAGCCGGGCTACGTCCATCACATGGAAGAAATTGAAGAACGCGTAGTCCGCGCCCATCACCATGTCCACCAGCTCGTCCACCAGCGCCACGGCCTGAGCTTGGTCTCCCTCCGATTCACGGATCACTGCACCGATGGCCAGCGCCGGCATGAGCACCTGCGGATCACGGATCTCCCGGGCCAGGGGTAGGAACCGTGCGAGCCGCGTCACCGCCTCCGTTACGTGCCCGCGCCACAGCAGCACCTGTGCGGCGTAGGACGCGGCCACCGTCTCCATGTAGCGGCCCCCGAGTTCCCGTCCCCACGACACGATGTCGTCCTCCAGGGAGAGCAACTCGTCCCACCGTCCGAGGTCGAACAGCATCCACATGCTCTCGGACTGTCCCCAGTAGAACGGCGCCATGATCCCGTGGTCCTTTGCCCACTCGACGCCCTCGCGCATCATGTCGAGCCCTGCCTGAGGTCCCTGGGCCACCCACAGGAAATTGGCCAGGTTCCCCTTGGCCCGATACGTGTCCTGCCCAAGGCCCAGTTCCACGCAGATGTTGACGGCATCCCTGGTGTCCTCGATCCCGCCATAATCGCCGAGATCGCCGCGGGCGATGCCCCGGAGCTGGAGCGCTCGTTGGACCTGCTCGCGATTGCCGAGTCGCCTGGCCAAGTCGAGCGTCCGGGTCGACCATTCGAGGCACTGGCGCGCCCGCCCCGCCAGCATGTGGTTCGTCGACACCTGTAGATAGACCTGGACCACGTCGGCGCTCGGTGGCTGGGTCTCTACCAGCCGGGCGGCTTCGGCGGTGGCGGCCTCGCTCCGCTCGGTGCCGGCCTGCCATCGGTAGACAAACGCCAGCCTGGACAGCGCCACCGCGGCTCGGAGGTTCTCGCCGGCCCGCCGGAGCTCCTCCACCGCGTTCTCGTATTGACCGATGGCCTCGCTGATGGACCCAGCCAAGAAAGTGGCCTCGGCTCGCTTCGCCCGGATCTCGCCGCGGAGCGGATCATCTGCTCCGAACAACGGCGTGGCACGCTCGTAGTAGGAGACCGCACGGGCCACGTCCAGGTTCATGGCCCGGTCGCCAGCCAGCACCAGGAACCGGCGGGCCCTCTCCTCCAGCTGCCCGACATCCTCGGCGCCGGCCGCTCGGGCGAGCTCCAGCGCCCGCTCGTAGTGATGGGCCAGGAGCTCGGCGTGGTCGAACACCCGATCGCCGGCGACGGCTTCGAGCCACTCGGCCACCCCGCGGTGCTTCGCCGCCCGGGCCGCCCGTGGGATCTGGCCGTAGGCCACGTCTCGAATCAGGATGTGCCAGAACGAATACTCCGCCTGGCCCTGCATCGAAGGCGTGCGGGCCGGCCGCAGGAGCTGCTTTCGAGCCAGCTCGTGCAGTCCATGCCGCACGTCGCCCTCGTCGCGGCCGCCCGTCGACGCGAGGGTCCCGGACCAGAACACCTTCCCGACCACGGAGGCGTCCTGGAGCAGGGCCTTGGCGTCGGGTGCCAGCGTGTCCAGCCGGGCGGCGATGATGCCGTGCACGCTTTCGGGCAGCGGGATGTCCGCGCCTGGAGCGATGGAGGCGGTTCGCCCTCGGTGCACCAGAATCCTGCGGTCTACGAGCATCCGGACGAACTCCTCCGCGTACAACGGGTTGCCACCCGAGCGCTCGATCAGGGCGGTCTGGGTCTCGGCCGGGAGTAGGGCCTCCGAGAGCAGTGCGGACACGAGCTGCGCGGTCTCCACCGAGGTGAGCGCAGAGAGCGCGATGGTGGCCGAATTGCCGGTGCCGCCGCCCCAGCCGGGCTTGCGTTCGAAGAGCTCGGGCCGAGCCGTGCACACCAGGACCATCGACACGCCGGTCGACCACTCCACCACGTGTTCGACGAAATCGAGCATGGCGCCGTCCGCCCAGTGGATGTCCTCGAACGCCAACACCAGGGGACCTTCGGAGGCCATCGCTTCGAGGAAGGCCCGCCACGCGGCGAAGGACTCGTCGAGCTGGGCCGGCCCGCCGGATTCGGGGTGGAGGCCGATCAATGGAAGGAGGCGGGAGCGAAGCCACCTTCGTTGCGATGGATTCTCCGACGCGGCGTCGACCGCCTCGGAAAGCCTTCCCCCGGCCTCCTCGGGGTCGTCGGTCTCTAGCACGCCGGCCTGGGCCTTCATGATCTCCCCGAGCGCCCAGAAGGTGATCCCGTCGCCGTACGGAAGGCACCGGCCTTGTCGCCAGGTCACCGGTTCCGCTCGAGCGTCCACCAGCTGGTGGAACTCCCACAACAGCCTGGACTTTCCGACCCCCGGCTCCCCGGAGATGGTCACGAGTTGGACGCTGGACTCCTCGAGCGCGCGGTCGAACAGCCCTTCCAGCAGGGACATTTCGCGGGAGCGGCCGACCAGGGGGGTCGAAGCCCGCTGCTCGACGTCCACACGCAGCGGACTCCGGGCGGCCACCGCGCGCCACGAGTGGACCGGTTGTGCCTTCCCCTTGAGTGGTACCGGCTCCAGCGGTTCGTAGTCGACGGCGTCGCGGGTGGCTCGATGGGTCATCTCACCGACCACCACCGTTCCCGGCTGGGCCACCTGCTGGAGCCGGGACGCCGTGTTCACCACGTCGCCGGCCACGAGGCCCTCACCTAGCTCGGGCCTGGCTCCGAGGGTGACGACGGCTTCCCCCGTGTTCACGCCGACCCTGACGGAGAGGTTGAGCTCCGGGCGCTCCTGATTCGTCTGTCCTATCAGCTCGGTGATGCGCAGGGCCGCCCTCACCGCGCGTTCGGGGTCGTCGTCGTGGGCCACCGGCGCGCCGAACACCGCCATGACCGCGTCACCGATGAACTTCTCCACGGTGCCTTCGAATCGCTCGATCTCGCGGCGCACCACGTCGTGGTACGCCCGAAGGGTGGCCCGCACGTCCTCGGGATCCGCCCGCTCGGACCTAGACGTGAACCCGACCAGGTCGCAGAACAGGACCGAGATGACCTTGCGCTCCTCGCGGTCTTCGGAGACGGTCCCCGGCAGGGGCGTGCCGCACTTCCCGCAGAACCGAAAGCCGTCCGGGTTCTCCTGCCCGCAGCGTGGACAGCGCGGCATGACCGCAGTCTAGTCGGGGCTTCCCACCTGATAGCCGTCACCGCGCGATTCCCTCACTCGGGCGGGCGGCCGCGGACGCCGCCGATCACTCGTCCGGGTAGCGCTGGCCAACAACCTGGCCACAAGAACGGCCCTCTCGAACCGCCGGGAGGGCCGTCTGCGCTGGTAGATGTAAGTGCCCCCGTGCCGAACCGGACGAAAGGGACGAAAGCTGCCTCATGCGTTCGTGCAGGTAGGACGACGTACGGTCCTGAGGCATGAGCGCGATCCCGATTCCCGAATGCCGGAGGCCGAGCGAACAGCGCTCGAACCACAAGGCGCCGGGTCAGCGGGTGTGGATGAGCGCCCGCGAGTCAGGTCGGGCCGCGTGACCGCACGCCGGGTCCTCGAAGCCCGGCTTGTCAAGGCGAACCATCCCGCTGGACGTCCACCGGACCGGAGAAGCTCATTACCGCCATCCTCGAGGGTCTCCACGCCTTCGAGACCGATGCTGAAACAGGCCGAGATTACTCGGTCGGCGACCGTCGTGGTGGGGCGCTCCGACGTCTGGACAAGCGGCGGCTGGCCGCTCAGCGGTCGAGCGAGTCGAGCACCTCCCCGAGCATGGCGACGAGGCGGTCGGCGTGCTCGTGGGCGAACACAAGCGGTGGGCGGATCTTGAGGACGTTGCCGTCGGGCCCGGTCGTGCCGATCAGGATGCCCCGGTCTCGCATGGCGTTCGCGACAGCGGCGGTTTCGCCGCCGGCGGGCTCCCTGCGCGCTCGGTCGTGGACGAGCTCGACCCCGGTCAGCAGACCCATGCCGCGGACGTCGCCGATCGCGTGGTGCCGCTCGGCGAGCTCGCGCAGGCCGGCGCGTAGGTGGTCGCCGATCTCGACCGCGTGCCGCGCGAGGTCCTCGTCCTCGAGCACGTCGAGCACCGCGAGTGCGGCCGCGCACGCGACCGGGTTGCCGCCGAACGTGCTGAAGAACTCGCGCTTTGATCCGAACCGCTCGATCACCTCGCGGCGGGTGATGACCGCCGCGACCGGGTGGCCGTTGCCCATCGGCTTGCCGAGCGTGACGACGTCGGGGACGATGCCGGCGGCCTCGAATCCCCACGGCGTCCCCAGCCGGCCGAACCCGGCCTGCACCTCGTCGGCGACGAACAGCGCGCCGACCTCGCGCGCACGGCGGACGACGCCCTGGAGGTACTCGGGCGGCGGCATCGGGATCCCGTCGCTCGTGAAGCCCGTGTCCATCAGCACCATCGCCGGGCTGAAGCCTCGGTCCCGTAGTTCCCCGAACGATCCATCGAGGTGCGCGGCGTAGGCCTCGGCCCACCCGGGCTCTTCGCGGCGATGAGGCCCGCGGTACCCGTCGGGGGCGGGAACCGTCACGACGTGCGAGGGCTCCTCACCGGCGACCCACTCCTCCGGCGTGAACGCGTGGATCGCGGTGCTGACGCCGTGATAGGCGTAGGCGGTCACGACGCCGCCGGCCTCCGCGAGGGCTCCGCCGGCCGTCGCGGTCGCCAGGCGCCAGGCGAGGTCGTTCGCCTCGCTCCCGGAGTTGACGAACACACACGTGTCGAGCCCCTCGGGCATCGAGGCGGTGAGCCGTTCGGCCAGCTCGACGACGTTCTCGTGAAGGTAGCGGGTGTTGGTGTTGAGGGTGGCGGCCTGGCGCGTGATCGCCTCGACCACTCGTGGATGGCAGTGCCCGACGACCGGGACGTTGTTGTACGCGTC
>CAZXFA010000035.1:0-21860 GCA_964640085.1 uncultured Actinomycetes bacterium
AGGCCTCGCGGGTGGAGATCACCCTCGGGATGTCCGCGGACGGGGACCTGATCTTCGAGGTGGCCGACGACGGTCGAGGGTTCGACCCGCGGACCGTCGCTCGGGGCACCGGACTGCAGAACATGTCTGACCGGCTCGAGGCGATCGGCGGTACGCTCCGGATCGTCTCGACCCCCGCCGAGGGGACCAGGGTGCTCGGCCGGATCCCGGTCCAGGAGGCCGGATGACGCCCGCGATCGAGGCCGAGGGGCTCCGGAAGGAGTTCGGTGACGACGTCGTCGCCGTCGACGGGATCGATCTCGCGATCGGCGAGGGGGAGGTGTTCGGGTTCCTCGGGCCGAACGGGGCGGGCAAGAGCACGACGATCCGGATCCTCACCACCCTGCTCCGCCCGACCGCGGGATGGGCTCGGGTCGCCGGCGCCGACGTCGCCGAGCGGCCGAACCAGGTCCGCCGCGCGATCGGGGTCGCCCTCCAGGAGGTGGGGATGGACCGGCTCGCGACCGGACGCGAGCTCCTGGTCCTCCAGGCCCAGCTCCACGGCCTCCGCGGCGCCGAGCCCGGGGCGCGGGCCGAGGAGATGCTCGACCTCGTGGGCCTCACCGAGGCGGCCGACCGTCGGATCGGAACCTACTCGGGCGGGATGCGTCGTCGGCTCGACCTGGCGAGCTCCCTGATCCACGGGCCGCGGATCCTGTTCCTGGACGAACCCACCTCGGGGCTCGACCCGGCCAGTCGCGAGGCCGTGTGGGAGCGGATCCGCTACCTGAACCGGGAGGAGGGGATCACGGTCTTCCTGACCACGCAGTACCTGGAGGAGGCCGACCAGCTCACCGCGCGTCTGGCGATCGTCGACCACGGCCGCGTCGTCGCCGAGGGCACGCCCGAGCGCCTCAAGCGCTCGGTGGGCGCGGACGTCCTCACGGTCGACATCGCCGACGCCGACGTCGCCGCCGGACGCGCCGCCCTCGTCGAGCTCCATGGGCTCAAGGAGCTTCGGGTCGACGGAAACGGCCTGACGCTGTTCGTCGATGACGGGACGGCCGTCGTCTCCGAGGTGATCCGGCGGCTGGACGCGGCGCGGGTCCCGACCGGTGCGGTGACCATCTCCCGTCCGACCTTGGACGAGGTCTTCCTCCGCGCCACCGGGTCCCGGCTCGAGGGCGCAGACGCGAGCGGGGGGGAGCGATGAGCGGGGTCGCGGTCTCCGAGGTTCGACGGGAGGCGGCCGGGAGCGCCACGGCGGAGGCGGTGCGCGCGGCCTTCTTCCTCGGCCTCCGCGAGATCCGGATCTCGCTCCGGGTCCCCGCCTATCTGATCCCGAACCTCATGATGCCGGTGTTCTTCTTCTTCTTCACGATCGGCTCGCTCGAGCGCTTCGCGGTGCAGTTCGGGCTCGACAACTGGAAGGCGTTCGTCCTGCCGATGACGACCATCTTCGCCGTGACCGGTGGCAGCGCGGGCTTCAACATGGTGACCGACATCGAGAGCGGCTACTTCGACAAGCTGCTCCTGACACCGGCGAACCGGTTCTCGATCCTGCTCGGGGCGATGGCCGCGGATCTCGTCCGGATCGTCGCCCAGGCGGCGTTGATCACGGCGGTGGCGCTCGCGGTCGGGACGACCTTCGCCACCGGGATCCCCGGGGTCCTGCTCATGGTGGGCGTCGCGAGCCTGTGGGGGTTCGGCTACTCGGCGATCGGGTTCGCCCTCGCGCTCAAGACCGGGAACTCCCAGGTCGTCGGGAGCATGTGGGCGTTCCAGGTGCCGCTGATCTTCCTGACGACCGCGTTCGCACCGCTCGAGGCGCTGTCCGGTTGGCTCCGGACCGCGGCCTCGTTCAACCCGCTCACCTATCTGCTGGACGGCATGCGGGCCCTGTCGATGCGGGGATGGGAGTTCCGCGACGTGACGATCTCGATCGGCGTGGCGGTGGCGTTCGGGGCGGTGACGCTGGCGCTCGCCCTCCGCGCGCTCCTGGGACGGGTGCGATAGCCGATGGCGGACGCAGCGGCGATCACGGGGACCGAGCTCGCCATCCAGGCGGGGACTGACGTCGAGACGGTCCGTCGGCTGGTCCGGATCGGGGTCCTCCCCGCGTCAGCGGACGACACGTATCCCGCCTCGCTGGTACCGCGGCTCCGACTGGCGCTCCAGCTCGAGAGCACCGGCATCTCGCTCGACGACCTGGGTCGGGCGCTGCGGGACGGCGCGTTCTCGCTCGCCGGCGCCGATCACCTGTTCGCGAGGCCCGCACGCATGCTGCAGCGTTCGCGCCGGGGATTCGTGAACGACCTCAGCGTCTCGGCGGGGTTCGTCCACGACGTGGAGATGGCGCTCGGGCTCCTCGGTCTGGCGGATGACGAACCTATCCGCGAGGACGACGCCGAGCTGCTCGAGCTCCTGGATCGGACGGTGCGCCTCGGCATCCCGGAGCCCGAGCTCGCCAGGTTCTTCCAGGTGAACGCGGACGCGATGCGGCGCGTCGCCCAGGCCGGTCGCGAGATGTGGGAGACGGGGGTCGAGGCCCCCTTGCGGGCGGCCGGCATCTCCGCCGCGGAGCTCCTGGATGCCTCGGCCGCGCCGGCCGAGGAATCCCAGCTCCTGGGCGACCGCGTGAACCAGATCCTGTTCCACCGGTTCCTCGAGGAGGTGATCGCCCAGGCCTGGATCCAGCACCTCGAGGCCGCGCTCGAGGAAACGGGCGTCGTCCGCCCGCGCGATCCCCGGCCACCCGCGATCGCCTTCCTCGACCTGACGGGCTACACGCAGCTCACCGAGGAGCGGGGGGACGAGGCGGCCGCGGAGCACGCCCGCGGACTGGTCGACGTCGCCCGCCGCGCCGCGACCGGCCACGGCGGCCGGGTGGTCAAGATGCTCGGCGACGGTGCGATGTTCCATTTCCGCGACGCGATCGACGCCGTGCTCTGTGGGCTGGAGCTGGTCGAGGAGGTCCCGCGCACAGGGCTCCCGCCGGCCCGCGTGGGGATCGACGCCGGCGCGATCATCGTGCGCGACGCGGACTTCTTCGGCCGGACGGTGAACATCGCTGCGCGCCTGGCCGACTACGCGAGGCCGCGGGAGGTGCTCGTGAGTGCCGGCGTCGCCGAGGTCTCCCGTGCCGACGCCGTCTCGTACCGGGAGATCGGCCCGGTGAGCCTGAAGGGAGTCCCGGAGCCGGTCCACGTGTTCAGCGCGGCGCACGCATGAGGGGCGAACCCCTGCCGCACCCCGCCCGTAATCCTTCTGGAGAGTTCCAGCCCCCACCCGATCCAGGAGGCACGCGATGCGTTCCGGTCGAACCGCCCTGCTCGCCGCCGGCACCCTGCTGACGCTGCTCCTCGCCGCCTGCGGGGAGGACGGGTCCGCGGGCGGTGACGGCGCCGATGGCGGCGCGGCCGCCGGAGGAGAGGCGACCATCGCCGTCCAGGACTCCGACCTCGGATCGATCCTCGTGGACGCCGAAGGCATGACCCTCTACGCCTTCCTCCCCGACGATCGGGGCGCGAGCACCTGCTACGACGATTGCGCGGCGAACTGGCCGGCGCTGACCGTCGAGGGCGACCCCGTGGCCGGGGACGGTGTGGACGCCGACCTGCTCGCCACCACCGATCGTGAGGACGGGGCCCTGCAGGTCACGTACGGCGGTTGGCCCGTCTACAGCTACGCGGGCGATCAGGCCGCCGGCGACGTGCACGGTCAGGGCGTCGGCGACGTCTGGTTCGTCGTCTCCGCGGACGGCGCCCCGATCCAGGACGCCGCCGCGGCCGCGGGCGACGCGCCGGGCGGCGGATACGGATACGGCACGGGCAAGGGCTGAGCGCCGGGCGACTCGGCGTCGGACCGGCACTCCTGGGAAGCGTTCAGTAACGAGTTCCCGAGCGAGAGCAGGGCGGACGCCCCAACGCCGGCTGCCCCGCATCGGCGAGCGCCAACGCGGTGAGGCCTCGGATCCGGTTCACGCGGTCACCCTGGGTGCGGGAGCTCAGACCAGGGAGGTCTGGCCGCGTGTCGGTCGCCGGGCCCGGCGGGGCGGTGGCGAGGCCGGGTGCTCGACGATGGCGACGACCCGGTCGGCCATGAACCGGCCGCTGCGGACCGACATCCCGCTGCGGGTGACCTCGGCGACCTCGATCACCCCGCGGGAGGTGGAGACCTCCACCCGGCGACCCGCCCGCGTGGCCTCGATCTCGTACTTCAGGACCCCGCTCCCCGAGTCCACGACGATCTCGACGCGGTCGCCCCTCATCATCGGCAAGCCTACTCCCCCGCTCCGACACGCCGGGCGGCGGCCGATTTCCCATCTTGGGGAGGTTGTGGCAGCCTGGGGTATCCCCGACCGAAGGGAGAGACGGATGTCGGTGATCGTGCAGTTCATCGTGAAGGTCCCAGACGTCGATCGCGTCGTGGCGGCCTCGGAGAAGTTCCGTCCGATGATGGAGGAGATGGGACAGCGGAACGGGGCCGTCCACGAGGACGAGAACGACCCAGGCACGATCTCCATGATGGCCGAATGGGACGGCCACGACCAGATGCACGCGGCCTCGGAGAAGTACGGGGACGCGTTCAATGAGGAGGCGGGCACCGGCGGCCTCGAGTGGACCACCCACATCTGGCACCGCAAGGCCGGCGCGTAGGCCGGGGCCGGGCGCCCGTTCACGACGAGGGGGACGCGGATGGGCGTGAGGCTGCGGTACCGATCGCCGAGCGGCGAGACCCGGCTCTGGAGCCTGCGTGAGCTGCTCCAGGGCCGGCCCATCGACCGGCCGATCCACCCGATGCTCGTGCACTTCCCGATCGCCTTCTCGATCGGCGCGCTCGGGTTGGACGTCCTTTCGCGGCTCGGGCGGTTCCCCGCGGCCCCACCTGCCGCGACCTGGCTGATCATGGCGGGGCTCACCGGCGTCGTGGGCGCCGCGATCACCGGGCTCGCCGACCGCGCCGAGATGGCCGGCGGGAAGGTGCGCCGGATGGCCAACCGACACGCGCTCGTCCAGGTCGCGTTCGCGATCGTGCTCCTGGCGAACCTCGTCGTGCGCTGGTCCGACCGCAACGCGGCCGAGTCGGAGGTGTTGTGGATCGTCCTGGGGGTGGTCGCCTTCCTGGTGGTGAGCGTCGGCGCCGACATCGGCGGCCGGATGGTCTACAAGGTGGGGTGGCGCCCGAGCTCGAACCCCTAGCTCAGGCCTCCCACCCCACGATCCGCTCGACCTCGATCGCGATCACCGGCCCCTCCGGTGGCTGGGCCGCGTACCGCGGGTACTTCGCGGCGAGCGCTTGGAGGGCGAGGTGGCGCTCGGCGGGCCGGTCCACGACGCGGCCGGTCCCGGTCGCCCGCACCCACCACAGCCGGTCCCAGTCCTCGTCGTAGCCATCGACCGCGAGCTCGACCGCGGGGTTCGCCTCGAGGTTCCGCAGGCGCTGGAGCCGCTGCGACCGCTTCGGCTTCCGGTCGACGGCCCAGTAGACGCGGAGCCGCCCGCCCTCCTCGACCAGCGCGAACACGAACGGCACGACGTGCGGACGGCCCTCCGGCCTGACCGTCGCCAGGTGTCCGATCCGCGCCGATCGCACGCGCGCCACCGCCTCGCTCCGCTCCATCGGGCCCCATCATCGCCCGGATGTGAGGCACCGTGGCAGGATGGGCGACGTGGACCTCCCCGCGCCGGTGCGTCGGTTCCTCGATACCGCCTACCCGGACGGCCCGCCAGGGGTCGGGACCGCGGTGCTCGAGGGCTCGGGTCGGTTCCGCCAGCGTCCGCTTCCGCCGATCCCGTTCGCGAACACGATCTCGCTTCGCCCCGGTCTCGACCGGGTCTCGGACATGTTCGTCCGGATCGGACCGATCACCGTGATGAAGGTGCTGGACGCCTTCGTCGACGGCCACGGCATCACGAAGTTCCTCCGCACCGCCGACGTGGGCCCGGAGATCGACCAGGGAGCTCTCCATCCGGTGCTGGTCGAGACCCTGATGTTCCCCTCCTCCTGGGCCGAGGTCGCCGGCCTCGCATGGGAGGACGTGGACGAGACCACTGCGCGGATCCTGGTGCCGTTCGGGGAGGCGATCGAGCGCGCCACGGTGCGCTTCCACCCCCACCACGGTCATCCGGTCGCTTACGGGGCCCTGCGGTTCAAGGGGGTCGGCGGAGCGAAGATCGGCTGGCGGGTGGACATGGCGGACTGGTGGCGGTTCGGGACCGTCGTCGCCCCGCGGCGGATCGCGGTGACCTGGGCCGACGAGCCGGGACCCTGGCTGCGGGAGCGGTTCGCGAAGATCACCGTCGGCGAGGACGTCGAGGAGGCGCTCGGACGGGCTCGCGCCGCGATCTCCGAGGCCCGGACCCCTCAGAGCTGACCTTCGCGCACGACGCGCGCGATCCGCTCGAGGAACCGAACGCGGAGCTCGACGGCACGCCCGAGGTCGTCGATCGAGGTGGTCACCCAAGGCCGGAACACCATCACCATGCCCCCCCATGATCTCGAAACCCGGCACCGGGGGGCTGCTCCACCAGCCACGCCATCATCCGGGCGTCCAGGAACGCGCTGGCGAACCGTCGGTCGTTCGACCGTACCTCGAACCGGCGGTTGAACTCGCCGAACTCGGTCCCGATGTCGGGGAGCGCCACCGCCGAGCGCAGACGTGAGGCGATCCGCTCCGGGACGACGGACAGGTTGGACCAGTCGCCGGGGGCCCGCGACAGGACGCACGTGTAGCGCTCGCAGTCGTCGTACTCGGGGGGGCGGAGGTCGGCGCGAACCAATAGTCGGCGACCACGAGATCGATCCCGTCACGACTCCCCCGGGCCGTGTTCTCGATCTCGCGGACCGACGCGGCCCACCGGAAAGGGCTGAACGGGAGCTCGAGCAGGCCGAGCGGGTCGCCGGGCTCCGCGCGCAGACCGAGCTCGCGAGCCTGGGCCTCGAACGACCCACGACGGGGGAAGAACGCGGTAATGATAGCCGAGCCACCACAGCCCCCCGAACGTGAGCCCGAGGACCGCGGCGATCCGGAGAAGCTCGGTACCCTCGGGGTCGCCGGTCAGCACCATGGGAAGTGCGAACGCGGCGATCACGACCACGATCCACAGCAGGATCCGGTTCGCGGTGGAAGTCCTCACGACGCCTCCACGGGGAGCCACATCGCCTCGGGGCGGGACGGGGGCATCCTGCCATAGTGCATGGCTCGTGTAACGCCTCAACCTCCTCGGCAGACGGGGCACCATCGCGGTAGGAGGGGGGAAGAAAGATGAACGACCCGACGATGATGCCTGGTGCCGTCTACGTGCAGACGAACGAGGCGGAGAACGCGGTGATCGCGTACCGGCGCGGTGTCGACGGAGTGCTCGAGCGTATCGGAGCGCACCCGACCGGCGGGGCAGGCGATGCCATGCCGCACCTCACCTCGCAGGGCTCCGTGGTGCTCTCAGGTGACGACCGGTACCTGCTGGTTTCGAACGTCGCGAGCGACGACGTGAGCGTGTTCGTCGTGAACGAGGAGGGGCTCGAGCTCCTCGCCCGGAGGCCGACGGGCCCCGGCCCGAAGAGCATGACCGAGCGCGACGGGCTCGTGTACGTGCTCGCGGCCGGCAAGCCGAGCGTAGCCGGGTTCCACCTGACCGACGGGGGCCTCGAGCCGATCCCCGAGGCTGAGTCGATGCTCTCGGCCGGGAACGCGGACCCGGCGCAGGTCTCGCTCAGCCCGGACGGGAGCCTCCTCGTCGTGACCGAGCGCGGGACCGACTCGATCGTCTCGTTCCCGGTGATGGAGAGCGGTCGGCTCGGCGGGATGCGGGTCGTCCCTTCTTCGGGCCCGACGCCGTACGGGTTCGCGTTCACCCCCGACGGCTCGACGCTCGTCGTCACCGAGGCCTTCCGCGCCGCGAAGGGTGCCGCGGCGGCCTCCTCGTACCGCGTTTCGATGGGCGAGATCGAGCCCGTCACCCGCTCGCTCGGCAACGGGCGGAGCGAGATCTGCTGGGCGGTCGTGGGCCCGGACGGGCGTTCCGTGTACACGACGAACTTCGCCGACGGCGCAGTGTCCCGCTACGTCGCCGGCGGGGACGGTTCGGTGACGCTCGCGGAGGCCGTGGCCAGCCTCACCGAGGACGGCCGTCCTGGCCTGCGGGACGAGGACCTCACGCGCGACGGTCGGTTCCTGTACGCGATCGACGCCGACGCCGGGCGGATCGTCGGCTGGGCGGTCGGGTCGGACGGTTCGCTGGACGCGATCGGCGACTGGGGCGGGCTTCCCGTGACCATCGCCGGGCTGGCGGCTCGGTGATCCAGATGCGACTCGAACCGCTCTACCGGGCGAGCTGGACCACGCCGGAGGCCTGGCACGTCGATCTCGAGGGCGAGTCGGGCACCGAGGGCCGGAGCTTCTTCATCGCCGAGGGGCGCACGGAGGGGCGCCTCTCGGCCCGGCTCCGGGCCGCGAACTTCCCGCGGCGGCGCGTGGACGGGACGCTCACCCCCGACTTCCGCGGCGTGCTCGAGACCGATGACGGCGCCACGCTCCTGTTCTCCTGGTCGGGCCTGGCGCGGGTCACCGCGGGTGGGATGCGCGAGCTCGTGGGTTCGCTCACGCACGTCACCGGCGATGCCCGCTACCGGTGGCTGAACGACCGGCTCTGCGTCATCACCGGCGAGGTCCGGGCGGACGGCGACGGGGGTAGCCGGGTCGTGATCGATGCCGCCGAGCTCGCCTGGGAACCGCCGGACTGAGCTGGAGGCTCAGGGCACACCGGGACGCAGCGGGGCGTCCGCGACCGGCTCCGATGCGTGCCAGACGGCCTCGACGTTGTTGCCGTGCAGGTCGTTCACGAACGCCGCGTAGTACCGCTCCGAGTACTGCGGCCACACGCCCGGCTCCCCGCGCGGCGTCGCGCCGTTCGTCACGGCGGCCCGGAAGAACGCATCCACCGCGTCTCGTCCGCTGGCCTCGAACGCGACGTGCGCCGCCGTCGTGACGGGGCTCCCCCGGTAGATCGCGAAGTCGTCGAGCCCCTCCGCCCCGTAGTGCACGCCGTCCTCCTGCGCGTGGAGCTCGGCGAGCCCGAGCGGCGCCAGGGCGGCCGTGAACAAGCGCCGGCTCGCCTCGAGGTCCTCGACGACGAACAGGACGTGATCGACGATCACGTGCCGGACGGTCATGGCCTCGGAGCGTAGCCCACATCCGATCCTCGGCCTGTCGAAACGCCCGAACCTCGTTCGTCGAGGGGGTACCGGGTGGCAAGAGGGCACGGAACCGCAAGCCCACAACGCCCGGAAACGGTCAGGCTGGCCGGCGTCGGAGCCGGCACCAGGGAAGGAGGTCGGGATGGCGGACTACGTGCTCGTCTACACGGGCGGCGGCATGCCCGAGACCGAGGAGGAGCAGGCTCGGGTCATGAAGGCCTGGGAGGACTGGTACCAGGACCTCGGTGCCGCGATCAAGGACGGCGGGAACCCGTTCGGGCCCGGGGCCAAGACGGTCGCCAGCGACGGATCGGTCGCCGACGTGGCCGGAGTTCCTCTCACCGGCTACACGATCATCACGGCCGATTCGATCGACGCCGCGGTCGAGAAGGCCAAGGGCTCGCCCGTCCTGTCGAACGGCGGCCACGTTCACGTGTACGAGACCTTCGACGTGATGTAGCGGCCGTGTGGGGCGACCGGACCGAGGTCGCCCCACACCTCGGCTACCGGACCTCGGCTACCGGGCTGATGACTGGAACCGGATCAGCTCCTCGCGATCGGCCCCGCCCGAGACGCCGAGGACGAGCACCGGTCCCACCCCGTTCGCGTACAGCTTGTACTCGAGCACCCGCGGGTGCAGCGGGGTGAAGTCCTTAGTGAGCAGCACGTCGCGGAAGTGCCCGAACGGCACCTTCGCCTGCTCGCGCAGGCTGAGCACCTCGGCGGCATCCTCGGCCTCGCCAGCGTAGTGCTCCTGCCGGTAGCCCATCCCGACCTGCGGGTCCGCGGGCACGATCACACCGGCCATCGCGCCGTCGACCCCCGCCTCCCACGAGCCTGCCGTCGTGACGATCTCACCCTCCTCGAACTCCTTGGTGCGCTCGCCCAGGTACCAGACGTTCCCGCACACGTCCTGGGCATACCAGTCGCGCGTGTCCTCGACGAGCTCGCCGTCCTCGGTCACGGTGTCGCGCACGACGGTGGCCTTGATACCGAGGATGTCCCTCGTCCGCGCCTTCACCTCGACGACCACCTTCTGCACGTTCCCGTGCGTGTCTGCCTCCCGGTAGACCCAGCGGGTGCCGGGCGCCATCGGCCAGTACGGGTTGTCGATCTCGGCGACGAAGTCCGTCGGATCGAGCGCCACGGGCTCGGCCCCCTGCGGGAGCTCGATCGGGCACGCCAACGCGGCCCTCCCGACCCCCTGCAGCGTTCCCAGCGCGAGCGCCACCACGACGACCAGCCCCACGAGTTTGCGGTCCATCCCGACCTCCTCGCCTTCGGCGTCGGGGGCAGTCTCGGCCCGGGGCCCTGAACCGGCGCTGAAGGTCGCTCAGCCCGCGTTCAGCCCAGGGTCAGCCGCCCACGCGATGATGTCGCCGTGCGGGTCCTGATCGTCGAGGACGAGAAGCGTTTGGCCGCGGGTTTGAAGCGTGGCTTGGAGGCGGAGGGCTTCGCGACCGACGTCGCGCTCGACGGGACCGACGGCCTGTGGATGGCGCGGGAGCACCCCTACGACGCGATCGTGCTCGACATCCTGCTACCGGGGATCAACGGCTATCGGATCTGCTCGACGCTGCGCGAGGAGGGCATCTGGACGCCGATCCTCATGCTCACCGCGAAGGACGGCGAGTACGACGAGGCCGAGGCCTTGGACACCGGCGCCGACGACTTCGTGACCAAGCCCTTCTCCTTCGTCGTGCTCGTGGCTCGGCTCCGGGCGCTGGTGCGCCGCGGGGCAGCCGAGCGCCCGGCGATCCTGGAGGCGGGCGACCTCCGGTTCGATCCCGCCGCCAGGCGGGCGTGGCGGGGCGAGATCGAGGTGCGCCTCACCGCACGCGAGATGGCGCTCCTCGAGTTCCTGCTCCGCCGCAAGGGCGAGGTGGTCTCGAAGACCGACATCCTGGACCACGTCTGGGACTACGGGTTCGAGGGCGATCTGAACATCGTGGAGGTCTACGTCCGGCACCTGCGGAACAAACTCGACCGTCCGTTCGGACGGAACGCGATCCGGACCCTACGAGGGGCGGGCTACCGCCTGGCGGCCGATGGCGGCTGAGGGCACGGCCCCGGGCCGCGCGGGCGGGATCCGCGTGCGCATCACCGCCGCAGGCGTTGCCGTCGTGGCCGCTGCGTTGATCTTCGCCGGCGTCGCGATGGTCGCCTACCTGGACCGGACCCTGCGGGCGAACGTCCGGACCGAGGCCTTCAGGCGAGCCGACGGGATCGGGGTCGAGCTCCGGACCGGCAAGAGCCTGACCGTGGTGACGTCGAGCGATCCGGAGGAGGAGTTCGTGCAGGTGGTCGCCGACAGGACGGTGGTGCTTTCGAGCGCGAACGTCGAGGGGCTGGAGCCGCTCCTCGAGCTCCGCCCTGGCGCGAGCGGGACGCTCGAGTGGGTGCCGTTCGAGGAGGGGCCCTTCCTCGTCGTCGCCACGGCCGCCGACGACCGGACGGTCCTGGTCGGTCGGGCCCTAGAGGACGTCCTCGACGCGGCGCGTGCGGTCACGTTCGCCCTCGTCGTGGGGATCCCGCTCCTGCTGCTGCTCGCGGGCGCGGTCACATGGCGCGTCGTCGGTCGCGCCCTCGCGCCGGTGGAGGCGATCCGCGAGGAGGTCGAGGCGATCTCGAGCTCCGAGCTCCACCGCCGCGTGCCGGACCCGCCCGGGGATGACGAGGTCTCCAGGCTCGCGACGACGATGAACCGCATGCTCGCCCGCCTCGAGGACGAGGAGGCGCGCCGGCGCCGGTTCGTCTCGGACGCGTCGCATGAGCTCCGCTCGCCCGTCGCCTCGATCCGCCAACAGGCCGAGGTCGCGCTGTCCCATCCCGAGACCACCGATCTGCACTCGCTCGCGGAGGTCGTCCTCGAGGAGGACCTTCGGCTGCAGCGGATCGTCGAGGACCTCCTGCTCCTGACCAGGATCGACGAAGGCACCCTCCAGCTCCGCGCCGAGCCGGTGGACCTGGACGACCTCGTGCTCGAGGAGGCGGCCCGCCTCCGGACCTCGACCGACCTGCGGGTCGATGTCGGCGTGGCGGCGGGACGCGTGCTCGGCGACCGCCACCGGCTCGCCCGGCTGGTGCGGAACCTGACCGAGAACGCGGCCCGTCACGCGCGGGGCGCGGTCGCCCTCAGCCTCCGGCGCGAGCGCGGCGAGGTCATCGTGGCCGTCGAGGACGACGGGCCTGGCATCCCGCCTGAGGAGCGCGAGCGCGTGTTCGACCGCTTCGTACGGCTGGACGAGGCCCGCGAGCGCGACGCGGGCGGGAGCGGGCTCGGACTGTCGATCGCGCGGGAGGTGGCCAGGCTCCATCGGGGTTCGGTCGCGGCGCTCGAGGGCTCGCTCGGGGGCGCCCGGTTCGAGGTCCGACTGCCCGTGCACGCGGACTGACGTCGTTCGACACCGTTCAGCGAGCGCTCAGCCCCGCCGTCGGACCATGGCACCGAGGGAACGCCCGAACGGAGGTGGACCGATGCAGACCAGGACGAAGATCGCCCTCATCGCGGGCGCCGCCGTGGCCGCGATCGCGATCGGCACGGGCGTCGGGATCGCCGGCGGCGGGGACGATGCGCCGCTCACCGGCGCCGCGCTCGAACAGGCCTCGGAGGCCGCCCTCGCGCACGTCGGCGGCGGAACCGTGGTCGAGACCGAGGTCGGCGACGGCAGCGCGGCCTACGGGATCGAGGTGCGTCTCGACGACGGCCGCGTCGTCGAGGTCAACCTGGACGCCGACTTCCGGGTGATCGGCAGCGAGGCCGACGACGACGGCGCGAGCGGCGAGGAGACCGGGGGCTCCGGCGGCGAGGAGCACGACACGGACGACTGAGCCCGTTCGGGTCCGGCGCCGTCCCCCTTTGCGGGGGGGCGGTCCCGGTGGTAGAAATCCTCTGCCCGGGCGCGGGAGCCCGGGTGCGACGGGGTGCAGCGAAGACCGGTTGGAATCCGGCACTGTCCCGCAACCGTGAAGCCCCTTCCGGGGACGAGTCGGGTCGCCTCCCCCGTGGCGCGGATGGCGGTCCTCGACGGAAGGGCGGTTCGTGGGCGAGATCGACACCCATCTCGACTCCCTCCGAGAGGAGGGAGGGCAGATGGGCGGACCCCGAAGCATCCTCGTGGCGGTGGCGTTCGCGTTGCTCCTGGCGTCGTGCGGCGCCGACGAGCCGCTCCGGACGATGGGCGGCGGCGCGGCGCCCTCCCTCTCTCCGACGCCCGAGGCGTTCCCCGTCACGGTCCAGGGGACCGGTGGCCCGGTCACGATCGAGGAGCGTCCGGAGCGGATCGTCTCGCTCTCGCCGACCGCCACCGAGGACCTGTTCGCGATCGGCGCGGGCGATCAGGTGGTCGCGGTCGACGACCGCTCGAACTTCCCACCGGAGGCCCCGATGACCGAGCTCTCGGGGTTCGAGCCGAACATCGAGGCGATCGCCGCGTACGAGCCGGACCTCGTCGTCTACGCCACCGAGGTGGGCGAGCTCGGCGCCTCGCTCGAGGGCTTGGGCATCGGGGCACTTCAGCTGGACGCGGCGGTCGACCTCGAGGACGCGTACGAGCAGATCCGGGCGCTGGGGCTCGCGTCGGGGCACTCGGAGGAAGCGGAGGCGCTCGTCGAGGAGATGCAGGCCGAGGTCGCGGAGATCGTCGAGGACATCGACCCCGCCGCCGTGCTGACCTTCTATTACGAGCTGGACGACACCTTCTACTCGGTGACGTCGGACACGTTCATCGGGCAGCTCTTCGAGATGCTCGGCCTGGAGAACATCGCCGACGCGGCCGGTGCGGGGAACCCGTATCCGCAGCTCTCGGCCGAGTACATCGTCGAGGCCGATCCCGTTCTCATCTTCCTGGCCGACACGAAGTGCTGCGGCCAGTCGGCCCAGACCGTGGCCGCCCGGCCGGGTTGGGAGGGCATCGTGGCCGTCCGGAACGGCGACGTGGTCCCGCTGGACGACGACGTCGCCTCACGGTGGGGGCCGCGCGTGGTGGACCTCCTGCGGGCGATCGCGGACGGAGCCGTCGCGGTGCAGGAGCGCGCGGCGTGAGCGCGCGCGGTCGGACCCGGGCGATCGCGATCGGCGTGGCCGTCCTGATCGTCGCGGTGATCGCGGGCCTGCTCGTGGGCCCGGCGCGGATCGGCGCGGGTGACGTGTTCCGCTGGCTGCTCGCGTTCGGCCGCACGCCCGAAGGGATGAGCGAGCAGGAGGCGACGATCCTCGCGAACCTCCGACTGCCTCGGGTGCTCGTGGGCGGGTTGGTGGGGGCCTCGCTCGCGGCTTCGGGCGCCGCGTATCAGGCCGTGTTCCGCAACCCGCTCGCCGACCCGTACCTGCTCGGGGCGGCGGCCGGTGCCGGGCTCGGAGCGACGATCGCGGTCGCCTACGGGCCGAGCGGCGTGGTCGAGGTCACCGTGCCGATCGCGGCGTTCGCGGGCGCGCTCGTCGGGGTGGGTCTCGCTTACGGGCTCGGCCGGTCCGGGCTCGGCGGCCGGACCGCGACGGGGCTGGTCCTTGCGGGGGTCGCGGTCGCCTCGTTCCTGACCGCGGTCCAGACGTTCCTCCAGCAGCAGCGGTCCGAGACGCTCCGCCAGGTCTACACGTGGATCCTCGGGCGGCTCGGCACCACGGGGTGGGACGACGTGCGGCTCGCGTTGCCCTCGGTGGTCCTCGCGGTGGCGACGCTGTGGGCCGTCCGCCGGCTCCTCGACGTGATCGAGGTGGGGGACGTCGAGGCGCAGAGCCTCGGCCTGCACGTCGGCCGGCTCCGCCTGGCGGTCGTCGTCGCGGCCTCGCTCGCCACGGCCGCCGCCGTCGCGGTCGCCGGGCTGATCGGGTTCGTGGGGATCATCGTGCCGCACACCGTCCGGCTCCTGGCCGGCGCGAGCTACCGGGCGGTGCTCCCGCTGTCGATCCTGTTCGGCGCGTCGTTCCTCATCCTGGTCGACCTGCTGGCGCGGACGGTCGTCGCACCGGCAGAGATCCCGATCGGGGTCATCACGGCGTTCGTCGGGGCGCCGTTCTTCGTGGCGGTGCTGAGGCGGAGCGGGAGGTCGGCGTGAGGTTCGATCGCGTGGCGACCGCGTCGTCCGCTCTGGCGGTCCGCGACCTGTCGGTCCGTCTGGACGGGCGCCCGATCGTCTCCGATGTCCGGCTCGAGGTGCCGACGGGCTCGTGGGTCTGTGTGATCGGACCGAACGGCGCCGGCAAGACGACGCTGATCCGTGCGGTCGCCGGGCTCCTGCCCCACCGCGGCTCGGTCCACCTGTGGGGCCGACCGAGCGGGGAGCTCGGCCGCCGCGAGCGCGCCCGGGCGATCGCCGTCGTGCCGCAGCTCCCGACGATCCCCGAAGGGCTCACCGTCGAGCAGTACGTGCTGCTGGGCCGGACCCCGCACCTGGGTCTCCTCGCCCTCGACGGGCCGCACGACCACCAGGTCGTGCGCGCGACGCTCGAGCGGCTGGATCTCGGGTGGGCGGCGGCGCGACGGCTCGAGACGCTGTCCGGGGGCGAGCTGCGCCGCGCGGTGCTCGCCCGTGCGCTGGCGCAGGACGCCCCGCTGCTGCTTCTCGACGAGCCGACGACCGGCCTCGACCTGGGGCAGCAGCTCAAGGTGCTGGAGCTGGTGGACCGGCTCCGCCGGGCCGACGGACTCACGATCCTGTCCACGATGCACGATCTCACGCTCGCCGGGCGCTTCGCCTCGCGGTTCGCTCTGCTGTCGGCCGGAACGCTCGTGGCCGAGGGCCCGCGGGGCGACGTGCTCGCGCCTCACGTGATCGCCGAGCACTACGGGGCTGCCGTTCGGGTGATCGACGACGGCGAGACGGGGTGGGCCGTGGTACCCCTCTCCGAGGTGGACCGGTGAGCGCGAGACCGCCCGAGCAGGGTCCGCCCCCCGCCCGCGACCGCGTCTCCTCGCGCGTGCTCGTGTTGACCGGCGAGGGCAAGGGGAAGTCGTCCTCGGCGTTCGGCGTGATGATCCGCGCCGTCGCGGCCGGGTGGAAGGTCGCCGTCGTCCAGTTCCTGAAGTCCGGTCGGTGGAAGACCGGCGAGGAGGAGATCGGCCGGCGGCTCGGCGTGGAGTGGTGGGCGCTGGGCGACGGGTTCACCTGGGACTCGAAGGACATGGACGAGACCGAGGCCATCGCGCGCGAGGCCTGGCGATCGGCGGCCGAGATCGTCCGCGCCGGCGAGCACCGCCTCGTGATCCTCGACGAGATCACCTACCCGATGACCTGGGGCTGGATCGACACCCACGAGGTCGTCGAGACTATCCGGGGTCGTCCGCCGCAGGTGAGCGTGATCTGCACCGGCCGCGACGCGCCGGCCGAGCTGCGCGAGATCGCCGACACGGTCACCGAGATGGTGAGCGAGAAGCACGCGTTCGACCGGGGGATCGGCGCGATGCGTGGGATCGAGTTCTGATGCCGTTCACGTTCCTGCTCGGCGGGGCGCGGAGTGGGAAGTCGGCGATCGCGGTGCGGCTGGCCTCGGCGTTCGGCGGACCGGTGGTGGTGGTCGCGACGGCCCAGCCGCGCGACGCGGAGATGGCCGAGCGGATCCGTGCGCATCGCGCGGCGAGGCCGTCGGGGTGGGAGACGGTCGAGTCGCCGCTCGGCGTGCTCGAGGCGGTGGGTTCCGTCGACGTGAGCGCGTTCGTCGTCCTCGACTGCCTGACCCTCTGGGTCTCGAACGCGCTCGAGGCCGGCTCGTCCGAGGAGGCGATCGCGAGCGAGGCGTCGATGGTGGCCACGGATCTCGCCGCGCGCTCGACGCCGTCGGCGGTCGTGAGCAACGAGGTCGGGCTCGGTATCGTGCCGGCGAACCCGCTCGCCCGGACCTATCGAGATGTGTTGGGCCGGGTGAACGGCGGGTTCGCGGCGCGCGCGGGGCGGTCCTTCCTCGTCGTGGCGGGCCGCGGGCTTCGGCTCGAGGAGATCGAGCCCGCGTGAGGCGGGGTGCGCTGCTCGAGCGCACGATCGCGGCGCTGGCGGAGCCGGATCCGCTCCTCGCCACGCGAACCGCTCGTGTGCTCGACGCCAAGACGAAACCACCCGGGAGCCTCGGACGGCTCGAGGAGCTCGTGTGCCGGCTCGCGGCGATCCGAGGCTCGGTGCCGGACCGACCGCCCCGTCCGGCGATCGTCGTCGCGGCCGCCGACCACGGCGTGGCAGCACGAGGCGTGAGCGTCTATCGGCCGGAGGTGACCTCGCAGATGCTCGCGAACTTCGCGAACGGCGGCGCGGCGATCTGCGTTCTCGCGCGCGAAGGCGGCGCGCGGCTGGTGGTGGTCGACGCCGGCGTCGTCGGTGAGCCCCCGTTGCCCGACGTTCGGGTCGAGGTCGTCAACGGTGTCCGGGGGACCGAGGACCTGTCGCTCGGGCCGGCGATGACGCGCTCGACGGCGCTCGGACTGGTCGAGGGCGGGATGGCGCTCGCGGGGGAGCTCGCGGACGACGGAATCGACGTCCTCGGGCTCGGCGAGATGGGGATCGGGAACTCCACCGCTGCGAGCGCCCTAGCCGCCGCCCTGCTACCGGCCGATCCGTCGACGGTGTGTGGCCCGGGGACTGGGCTGAACGGAGAGGGCATCGCGCGGAAGGTGGAGATCGTGCGGTCGGGGCTCACGGCGAACCGGCTCCCGGGGGCGGACCCCGACGCGCTCGAGGTGCTCACGGCGGTCGGGGGGCTCGAGATCGCGTTCCTGGTGGGCCTGATCCTGGGCGCGAGCGCCCGGCGCGTCGCGGTGCTCGTCGACGGGTTCATCACGGGGAGCGCGGCGCTGGTGGCCACGCGGCTCGCGCCCGCCTGCGTCGGCTCGCTGGTCGCGGCCACCCGCTCCCCGGAGCCGGGACACGCGCTCGTGCTCGACGCGCTCGGGCTCGAGCCGCTGCTCGACCTCCGACTGCGGCTCGGCGAGGGGACCGGAGCGGCGCTCGCGCTCCCATTGGTCCGGGCGGCGGTGGCGATCGTGACGGACATGGCGACGTTCGACTCGGCCGCCGTCAGCCGCCCGGCCGCGATCGTGCCCACCGATGCCTGAGCTCCCGCGGAACGTCCGGGCGGCGGTGTCGTTTCTCACCGCGATCCCGGTCGGGCGAGGGATCGGAGGACGTGACCTCGGCCGCGGTGCGGTGCTGTTCCCCATCGTGGGCGCGGCGATCGGAGGGCTGGTCGCCCTCGTCTCGTGGGGCGCGATGCACCTGGTGCCGGCGTTCGCCGCTGGCGTGCTCGGCGTGGCGACCGGCGTCGCCGTCACGGGGGCCCTGCACCTGGACGGGCTCGGCGACGTCGCCGACGGGGTGGGGGCGGCGCTCTCGGGTTCGGACCCGGTCGAGGCGATGCGGGACCCGTGCCTCGGGACGTTCGGGATCGCCGCCGTGACGCTGGACCTCCTGCTGAGGGTCTCGCTGCTCTCGACGCTGGTCGTCGATGGGTTCCCGTGGCCGGTGGTGGCGGCCGGAGCGCTGTCGCGGGCGGCGCCGGTCCTGCTCGCGTGGCTCTTGCCCTACGTGGGGAGCGGGACGGGCGGCTGGACCGAACGGATCGACCGTCGGGTAGCGGCCATCGCGACGGCCCTCGCGCTCCTGATCGCGTTCCCAAGCGCGGCACCCCCGCCGACGGTCGTCATGGTCCTCCTCACGACCGCCGCTACCTCCGCCTTGGGCTCCTGGTCGAGGCGCCGGCTGGGCGGGATCACCGGCGATGTCCTCGGAGCCACGGCGGAGATCGGCGAGACCCTGGCGCTGGGCGCCGCGGTCGCCGTCGGATGACCGTCCGGGACCTCAGCGGCGCCGCAGCGCCACCACCCCGCCGAGCGCCATCGCCACCCCAACCGCGATCGCGAGCACCGGGATCGGCGCCGCGTCCTCGAGCGACGCCCAGCCGTGGCGCGCGCCGTCCCACGCCACGATCAGCGCCACCACCGCGATGGCGATCAAGAGCACACCGAGGAGGATCGCTACGGCGGCGAGCACGCGACGCATCGGCGCCCCTATCGCGGCTCGTCCTTCTGGACGACGCAGAACAGGTTCCTCTCGGGATCCGCGAGGACGATGAAGTCCTCACCCGGCTCGGGCGTTCGGGGATGGATCGTCGCCCCCAGCCCGAGCAGTTGCTGCACCTCGCCGTCCCGATCGCCCGTGTACAGGTCGAGGTGCAGACGGTTCTTGCCGATCCTCGGTTCGGGGACGACCTGGAGCGACACGTTCACGCCGCGACCGCTCGGATCGCGGAGCACGACCCAGTCCTCCTCCGGCTCATCCCTCGGCTCGTAGCCCAGCGCCGCCGACCAGAACGCGAGCATCGCTGGGAGGTCGTTGCAGTCGATCACGACCGAGCCGACCCGCGCCATGGGGCGGCAGCCTAGCAGCGGGTCGGGGCTCACGGGCTCGACACCACCCGCAGCGGTTGTCTGATGAGCAGATGAAGACGATACGCTTCCAGCGAGCGGTTCGACGGAGGTGGCGGAGTGGACCTCGCTGGTGTGTACCCGGTGGTGCCGACACCGTTCGACGATTCCGGTGCCATCGACCTGGAGGACGTCGAGCGGCTCGTGGAGTTCCTGGAGGCCCGCAGGGTGGACGGGCTGGTCGCGCTCGGGGCCCTGGGCGAGGGGCACAAGCTCACGTGGGAAGAACGAGCCGACGTCCTGAGGCGGTTCCGAGCGTCGCTGCCCGACCGCCTCGGTCTGGTGGTCGGGGTGCGGGCCCCCGCCAGCGATCCCGCGATCGCGTTGGCCAGGCAGGCACAGGAGCTCGGAGCCGACGCGCTCCTGGTCGGACCCCCCACCATCCAGAACGACACGGCGATCGACGGCTACTACCGGCGCGTGGCGGAGGCGGTGTCCGTTCGCATCATCGTCCACGACTTCCCCTCGGAGACCGGGATCACGCTCACGCCAGAGCTCCTCGCGGCGATGCACCGCACCATCGAGCGCGTCTCCTACGTGAAGCTCGAGGAGCCACCGACCGGCATGAAGATGGAGCGCGTGTGGGAGCTGGCCGGCCGAGAGCTGACGATCTTCGGTGCCTACGGCGGGCTCTTCGCGCTGGAGGAGCTCGAGCGGGGCGCTGCGGGGATCATGACCGGCTTCGCGTACCCCGAGCTGCTGGTCGAGCTCTACCGCCGCCACCGCGCGGGCGACCTGGACGCCGCAGCCCGCCTGTTCTACGACGTCGTCCCGCTCATCCGGTTCGAGTTCCAGCCCGGCATCGGGGTCCACCTCCGGAAGGAGGTCCTCGTCCGGAGGGGCGTGTTCAAGACCGCGACGGTGCGCCAGCCGGGCGCGGTCGCGGACGCGACGACCGTCGCTCAGCTGTTCCGTGTGGTCGACGATCTCCGATCCAGGGGGTACGAGCTGGCGCCGTGAGGCGCCGAGGGAACCGAGCCGAAGGGGGAACGATGGACCTTGGGATCCGAGGAAGGGTAGCGCTCGTGGCGGCCTCGGCCGGAGGCCTCGGTCTCGCGACGGCCGAACGGCTCGCCATGGAAGGATGCGACGTGGCGCTCTGCGACATCGACGCCGACGCCCTGGGGCCCGCCCGGGAGCGGGTCGAGGCTGCCGGCTCGGAGATCCGGGTCGTGGCTGTTCCGGTCGACCTCACGCAGGCGGATTCGGTGCATCATCTGGTGGGTGCGGTCACCGGCGAGCTCGGCCCGGTGGACATCCTCGTCACGAACTCGGGCGGCCCGCCGCCGGGGGACTTCGAGGCCGCCACCGACGAGAAGTGGGCGGCGGCGTTCCCGCTCACGTTCCTCAGCGCGGTCCGGCTGATCCGCGAGGTCCTCCCCGGCATGAAGACCCGGGAGTGGGGGCGGATCATCAACTTCACGTCGCGTGCGGTCAAGGAACCGATCCCAAACCTGATGCTGTCCAACGCCGTGCGGCTCGCCGTCGCCGGGATGGCCAAGACGCTGGCCGGTGAGGTGGCGTCCAGCGGGGTCACGGTCAACAACATCTGTCCGGGAACGACGATGACCGAGCGGGCCCAGCAGCTCACTCGAGCGCGGGCGGAGGAGAGCGGTATCAGCTACGAAGAGGAGATGGAGGCGACCGTCCGCCGCATCCCACACGGCCGTCTCGCGCTCCCCGAGGAGCAGGCGGCCGCGGTCGCCTTCCTCGCCTCGGAGCTGGCCGGGCACATCACGGGTGTCTCGCTGCTGGTCGACGGGGGCGAGACCAGGGCGCTGTGATTCGTCCGAACACTAGACAAGAGGCATAGACTTCCCGAGACGGCACCGCGTGGGATGGCCGGCAACGGCGCGGCGCAGCGCAGATCGCGCACCCGGTCGGGCTCGAGGGAGGATCGTCATCGGCACGTCGCCGGAAGAGAGCTCGGCGCATCGGTTCGGCTCGGTGACGACGGAGACGCTCTCCCGTCGGATCACGCGGGAGATCGTGGCCAGCATCATCCAGGGACACTACCTGCCTGGCGACCTGCTCCCGACCGAGGAGGAGCTCCGTGGTCAGCTCGGGGTCAGCCGCCCGGTGGTGCGCGAAGCGATCAAGGCCGTGACGACGCTGGGCATGATCCGGAGCCGCCAGGGCCGGGGCACGGAGGTCCTCCCGTACGACAGCTGGAACGAGTTCGCCCCGGCGGTGCTCGAGGCCCGGCGCGAGCTCCAGACGGTCGACGAGTTCCTCGTCCACCTGCTCGAGCTCCGCCGCATCATCGAGGTGGAG
>CAZXFA010000036.1:0-8181 GCA_964640085.1 uncultured Actinomycetes bacterium
CGATCGGCTGTTCCGCTGGATGAGCACCTGATCCGTTCCGTAGATGAACCGCTGGATCGCCACGACCACCGCAAGCAGGAGGAGAAGGGGCCGAACATCGCCCACCTTCAGCAGCTCGCGGCAGGGCGGGATGCCGCGCGGCAAGTACGAGACGGGGAACGAAGAAGATCAGGTACGTGATGCCGAATGGACGGCCTGCCCTCCATGGTCTTCCGGAACGCCGAAGTTAGCGACCGCCGCCATCAGAGCCAGGCCCGCCACGAACGTCTGCTGGAAGGGCGCGACGTTCCGAGTCGGGGCGAAGATCTGCGGGATGAGACCGGGAGCGACGATGGCGGTGAATCCGATCGCTCCTATCAGCTGACCTGCTTCCGAGGCGGACGCATCCACATCACCGACGATCAGGCCGCCGAAGACGACATACAGCCCGAGGGTGATGACGTTCAGCCCGCTGAACCAGACGGAACCGCGCGACCTTGCAGCCGGGCCGTCCCCGGTAATCAGGGGGTTGCCTTCGGCTCAGATTCATCTCTCCTCGACACCGCTACTGCATCGCGCCCTTCGGCAATCTGACTCGTCACGACCGCTGCGAGTTGTGCCGGAGCGTCCTGGGATGGGAGCCGGCGTAGGACCAGGATCGAGCCCGCCGCCAGCAGCACGGCGCCCGCGAGCATCGCCAGGCCGAACCCGTCCATGAACGCGGCGTTGGCGGCGTCACGGAGCGCCTCTCCGGCGGCTCCTGCCATGCCGCCCGCCACCTCCAGCGCCGCACCAATCGAGCGCTTGGCCACAGCCGCCACTTCCGTTCCGAGGGGTGAGACGGCCTCGGTGATCCCGGACCTGTAGCCGGCGTTGGCCAGCGCGCCCACGATCCCGATGCCGAGCGCCGCGCCCACCTGGCGGCCGGAATCGTTGATCGCCGAGCCGAGGCCAGCGTTCGCGCCGGGCACCGCGGCCATGACAGCGTCAGTGGACGGGACGAACGCGGCGCCGACCCCGAGCCCGATCAGAAGCAGGGCCGCTCCAACGAACCAGTACGAGGTCCCGGCCCCCACCTGGGAGAGAGCAGCGAACAGGACGGCGGCTCCGCTCAGGGCGGCGGCCACGACGCGCGTCGTGCCCATCCGCGGGACCAGCCGTTGGGTGAGCGGACCGGCGATGCCGAACCCGATCGCGAGCGGCAAGAATCGCAGGCCGGCCTGGAAGGGCGTGTACCCCTGCACGAACTGGAGGTATTGCGTGAGCTCAAACGCGAGCCCCGTGAGGGCGAGCGCGGCCAGGGTCACCGCAGCCGTTCCCCATCTCAGGCGGGGGTTGCGGAACAGCCGGAGGTCGAGCATCGGCCCCCGCACCCTGGCCTCGTGCACGACGAAGGCGGCTCCGGTGACGACCGCCGCCCCGAGGAAGCCGAGCACGGTCGTGCTCGTCCATCCGGCGGTGGGCGCCTCGATGATCGCGTAGATGAGCGAGGTCAGCGCGGCGATCGAGAGCACAAGCCCCGGCACGTCCGCGCGCTTGGGCGAAGGGTCACGGCTCTCCGGCACCAAGACCCACCCGGCAGCCAGCGCGACCATGGCGATCGGCAAATTCAGCAGGAACACCGAGCCCCACCAGAACTGCTCGAGGAGCCAGCCACCGGCGATCGGGCCGAGGGGGATCCCGATGCTCGCGATCCCCGTCCAGATCCCGATCGCCTTGACCCGTTCCTCTCGGGGGAAGACGTCGATCAGGACCGACAGGGTGGAGGGCATGATCATGGCCCCTCCAACCCCCATCAGCGACCGGGCCACGATCAGCTGCAAGGCCGTGCCCGCATGGGCCCCGAACACGCTCGCGCCGGCGAAGACGACGAGTCCGAGCTGCAGGAAACGCTTCCGGCCGAACCGGTCGCCGAGCGCCCCCATCGTGAGCAGGAGGCCGGCGAAGACCACGATGTAGGAGTCGACGATCCACTGAAGAGCGGAGGCGGACGCGCCGAGCTCCCGCTGCAGCGTCGGGACGGCGACGTTGATGATCGTGTCGTCGATGATGATGATCAGCAGGCTCACCGACAGCGTCGCCAGGGTCCACCAGCGGCGCCGGTACTTGTCGACTCGCATTGGTCCTCCCTGGTCGGTGATCTGGCCCGTCAGCAGCTCCGAGCTCATCCGTCCGTCCCCGTCGTGTCCGTCTCGCGAGGTCATTCGTCTCTCCCTCCGGGCTTCCACGGATCCCGCATGGTTATCCGTTACGGATCATGCATCCACTACCGAACGCTATGTTCGATAACGTGCTACGATTCGGGGCGTGCGTCAACAACCAGATTGCCCGGGGCCGTTCAGAAGGGAACGCGACGGGGCCGGTTGTCCGGAAACGGAGGGCCGATGGTGAGCTCGGCAACGACGGATCGGCGGGTACGGCGAACGCGAGAGCTCCTCCGGAGCGCCCTCACCTCGCTCATCTTGGAGAAGGGGTATGAGCGCATCACGGTCCAAGACATACTCGACCGGGCAGACGTCGGACGATCGACCTTCTATGCGCACTACCGCGACAAGGACGATCTCCTGATGAGCGGCTTCGAGGATATCCGTTCGGTCCTAGCTGGTGAGATGCACTCGGCCGAGATGGCGGGGGGAGGAAGGGGTGAGTTCCTGCTACCCCTTCTCGCCGTCTTGAAGCACGTCGAAGAGCACCGACAGCTCAAAGCCATGGCGAGGAACGATCTGGTCATGCGTTTTCTCCGCGAGAGCGTGTCGGGGATCGTTCGAGAGGACCTCCGGTCCCGGTTCCCAGGATGGAAGGGGGACCAGACGCAGTTCGAAGCCGCGGTGCAGTTCGTGGTCAGCGCCCTGATGGGGCTGCTCACCTGGTGGCTGGATAAGGACGTCCCCTACTCGGCGGAGGAGATCTACTCGACCTTCAAGCGGCTGACGACGCAGGGCGTCCGGCCTTTTCTCGCGGGCGCCTGAGTTCCGGCGATCCGTTCGACCAGCTGGGTTCCGGGACGTCCGATCCGATCCCGCTGGATGCCCTACCACCCTGCGAGTCGGTTGCCGAGGAGATCGAGGCGGTCATGGAGGCCGTGAACTGCGAGCAAGCCTTCATCTTGGCCGGCGGCCCCAGCGTTCCCCGCTGCCATGCCGTTCGAAGCCACCCTCCCCGAGCGAGTGCGGGCCTCGGCAAAGGTCAGGATGGCGATCGGCTCGGATGTCGCCTTCCGCGATAGGACGCCGCCTCAAGGGACTCGACGGGCGCTGGCAGCCCTTCTCGGTGCTGAAAGGAGGCAGCTTGCGGACCCTGATCCGCGGTCTCGGGCGCCTCAATCAGGCTCGACCGTCGTGGCAAGGGTGCAACCACCACGGTTCCCCTGAGGACTCTCACCCTTGAAAGCCATCCTCCATCCGCGCTACAAGCATGGGGATACGGTGAAGCAGGGGGACGAGATGAGCGGACCGGAAGCGACCTCCCACGTCCTGGACCGCCAGATCCGACTGATCCTGCAGGTGGCGATGCTCATCTTCATCTACACGGTCGTGGTCGGGATCCTGAACGGCCTCGACCTCGTCGACTTCCGTCGCTCGCTGCTCCTGGCGCACCTGCACGGCGGGACGCTGGGATGGATGACCCTCGGGATCCTGGCGGCGACGCTGTGGCTGTTCGGAGATGGGGATCCGCCCGACGCCTCGTCCCTCGGGCTCGCGCGCGGGCTCTCCTACCTCGCCACCACCGCGATCGCGCTCTACGTGCTGGCGTTCGCGACCACGACGAACGCCCTCCGGCCGACGGCGGGCGCCGCGACCCTGCTGGCGTTGATCGGGTTCGCGGCCTGGGCCTTCAGCCGAGCGCGCCACGTCACGCTGACCGTGCCACGGCTCTTCGCGCTGGTCGGGCTCACGACCTCGGTCCTCGGCGGGCTCTTCGGCATGACCAACGGTCTGGCGATCGCCTTCGACTGGACCTGGGTCCCAGCCAGCTTCTTCGAGGCGCACCCGGGAACGATGGAGATCGGGTTCGTGATCCCCGTGGCCATGGGCCTGGCGGAGTGGGGGCTCCGCCCGGATCGCAGGGACGAGGCCGCGTCGAGGGCGGGCAAGACCCAGGTCGCGCTGCTGTTCGTGGCCTTCCTCGTGATCCTGATCTCGATCCTCGCCGAGGAGGAGGCGGTGATCGGGCTGGGCACGATGATCGGGATCGTCGGCGTCGTGGTGTTCTTCGCGCGGATGTGGCCGACGGCGATCCGGACCTCGCTGGTCCGACGGGCGCCCGAGCGTCACGCGTTGATGGGCGGGCTCCTGGTCGGCGCCGCGATCGTCTACGCCGCCGTGATCATCAACCTCGCCCAGGGCGACTTCGACCGGGTGCCCGAGGGACAGGGCATCGCGTTCATCCACCTCCTCTCGGTCGGCGGTACCACGAACGCCCTCCTCGCGTTCATCGTCTCGCTCTCCGCCCGGGCGTCGGAGCCCAGTGCCCTGGACGACCTCGTGTTCTGGGGTCTCAACGTCGGCGTGATCGGCTTCATCGCCGGCCTGACGGCGGACGTCCGCGGCCTGATCATGGTGTTCGCACCGGTGATGGGTCTCGCGCTCCTGCTCGCGATCGGTGTGCACCTGCTGCGGCTGGGCGCCCGTACCCGGGTCGCCGTCGGCACGCGGGTCTGAAGGTCGCGCCCCCGAACGGCCACCGCCGATCCATCCGGAACCGCCGGTCTCCGCTAGGCTCGGGGCGCCGAGGGAGGATCGATGGGGTTCCGGGGATGGCCGGCCGAGGCGCTCGAGTTCTACGAGGGGCTCGAGGCCGACAACACGAAGACGTACTGGCAGGCGAACAAGCACGTCTACGAGACGATCGTCCGCGCCCCGATGGAGGAGCTCCTAGCCGAGCTCGAGGCCGAGTGGGGCGAGGGCCGCATCTTCCGTCCCTACCGCGACGTCCGTTTCAGCAGGGACAAGTCCCCGTACAAGACGCACATCGGCGCGGTGGTCGGCGACGGCTACGTGCAGCTCTCCGCCGACGGGCTGGCGGCCGGCTCGGGGAAGTGGGAGATGGCCTCGGACCAGCTCGAGCGGTACCGGAGGGCGGTCGACGACGATCGACGCGGGGCGGAGCTCGCGGAGATCGTCGTCGAGGCGAGGGCGGCCGGGCTCGAGGTCGCCGGTCACGAGACCCTGAAGACGGCGCCGCGCGGCTACGCGAAGGACCACCCCAGGATCGAGCTGCTGCGGTTCAAGGGTCTGATCACGTGGCGCGAATGGCCGGTGGGAGCATGGCTCGGCTCCGCGCGCGCGATGGAGCGGGTCGTCGGCTTCTTCCGCGCCTCCGAGCCGCTCAACCGGTGGCTGCACGCCAACGTCGGCCCCTCCATGCTCCCGCCGCCGGAACGCGGCCGACGCTGACCGCGCCGACGCCGCCCGTCAGGCGCCCCGCGCCACGGCAGCGGCCGGGCCGACCGCCCGAGACCCCTCGGCCGGCGGGAGCACCGCATCGGAGATGAGCCTGGCGGCCTCCACGTACGGGACCCGGTCGGTGTTGATGACCAGGTGGTACAGGAGCGGGTCCTCGACGTCCACGTCGTAGTACTTCTTCACGTAGCGCTTCCTGCGGACGTCGGCCGTGCGGACGTACTCCGCAGCCTCGCGCGGACCGAGCCCCAGCTGCTCCTGGATGTACGCGATCCGGCGTTCCTCCGACCCGATGAGCCGGACGTGGAAGGCGTAGCCGAGCCTGCCGGTGATGACCGTCGCGCCCCGACCGATGATGATCACGTTGCCGAGCTCGGCCAGGTGCAGGATCGTGTCGGCGGTCTTGCGGACCAGCGTTCGGACCGCAGGATGCACGCCGAACAGCTCATCCAGCGTGTCGGTGATCTCCGAGACCCGGTCCTCCGGCATGTACTCGGCCAGGCGCTCGGGGAGGTCGTGCTCCTTCAGCACCTGCTCCACGAGGTTCCGATCGAACACCGTCCACGGGGTTGAACCGGGGCGCGTGCGGTCCCGGAGCATCGCCGCGAGCTCCTCGCCCACGACGTGCGCCCCCGAGCCCGCCTGACGGGAGATCGTGACGACCCGAGGCCACGCCTCCGCCGGAAGCCTCGGCGCCTCGCGCGACGGCCAGGTGTGCGCGAGGGACCCCAGGTACCGTTCCAGGCCGGCCGCCGCATCACTCCGCATCGCAGCCTCACCTCCCGGGTGTTCCATGAACACCCTAGATCCCGTGCGACTCTCCGCTCCACGATGAAGGTCATCGGACCGGTGGGTCGACCGACCCAGGAGATCCGGGTCGCCCGGGATGCACTACCGTGGGGGGCCGTGAGAGCCGTCCTGCTCACCCGCGAGTATCCGCCCGACGTTTACGGGGGCGCCGGCGTTCACGTCGAGTACCTCGCCCGCGAGCTCGCCCGCCTGATCGAGGTCGAGGTGCGATGTTTCGGCCCCGAACGACCTCCGGCGGAGGCCGGCGAACCCGCGGTCCTGGCGTTCGAGCCGTGGGACGTCCTGTCGGGGGAGGACGCGACCGTCCTTCGGGTCCTCTCGATCGATCTCGCGATGGCGAGCGGGCTCGATGGCGCCTCGCTCGTCCACAGCCACACCTGGTACGCGAACTTCGCCGGGCATCTGGCCAAGGAGCTCCACGGGACCCCTCACGTCGTCACGACCCACAGCCTCGAACCGCTGCGCCCGTGGAAGGCGGAGCAGCTCGGCGAGGGCGGGTACGCCCTCACCCGGTTCGTCGAGCGAACCGCGCTCGAACATGCCGACGCCGTCATCGCGGTCTCCGAAGGGATGCGCGCCGACATCCTGGAGGTCTACCCGCAGCTCGACCCGGCACGCGTCCACGTGATCCTGAACGGGATCGACGCCGACGAGTACGCGCCCGATCACGCCACCGACGTCCTGCGTCGTCACGGCGTCGATCCCGACCGGCCGTTCGTCCTCTTCGTCGGCCGGATCACCCATCAGAAGGGCGTGACCCATCTCCTGGATGCCGCCGCGAGATTCGACCCGGGGGCCCAGATCGTGCTCTGTGCGGGCGCGCCCGACACCCCGGAGATCGAGGCCGAGGTCTCGTCCAAGGTGGCGGCGCTCGCGCGATCCCGCGGCAACGTGACCTGGATCCGGGAGATGCTCCCCAAGCCGTCGGTGATCCAGCTCTTCACGCGCGCCGCCGTGTTCGTGTGTCCATCGATCTACGAGCCGCTCGGGATCGTCAACCTGGAGGCGATGGCCTGCGAGACCGCAGTGGTCGCGACCGCCGTGGGTGGGATCCCCGAGGTGGTCGTCGACGGCGAGACCGGCCTGCTCGTGCCGTTCGACGCCGGCGAGGATCGGAGCCCCGCCGACCCCGGGGCGCTCGCCCAGGGTCTGGCCGACGCCGTGAACGAGCTGCTCGCCGACCCCACGCGGGCCGAGGTGATGGGCAAGGCGGGCCGCCAACGCGTGCTCGAGCGCTTCACCTGGCGCGAGGTCGCGGAGCGGACGCTGTCGCTCTACCGCGAGCTGCTCGAGCGCTGACACCCCATCCCGACCCGTCCGGAGCGGACGACGCGGTTGGTGCCGCCCGTAGCATGGGTCGGGAGGGTTCGGAGTCGCGAGGAGGTGAGCGGGACGGCGAGCACCCAGGGGCCGAGGACCGACGTGATCTGGGCGGCTGTCATGAACCTGCTCGCGGGCGCGTGGCTCGTTGGCGCCCCCCATGCCCTCGGGTACTCCGACGTCACCGACGCTCTCTGGAACGACATGATCATCGGGCTCGCCGTGGTGATCGTCGCGGTGATCCGGATCCTCACCCCGGCACGGTCCCGCTGGCTCAGTCTGATCAACGTCGTGCTCGCGCTATGGCTGTTCGCCGCCCCGCTGGTCTTCGAGCACGAGGCCGGGAGCGCCGAGCTGTGGAACGACCTCGTGCTCGGCGCGATCATCCTCATCGAGTCCTCGATCAGCCTCACCTACGGACGACGCGCCGCGTCACGATCGGGGACCCCGACCGCGTAAGGGTCGGTTCCCCCGATCCTTCTGGAACGACCAGCGCTACCGGGAAGCGGCCGAGCAGCCGAGCCACCCGCAGCATCGGCCCATCCCCCGAGAGCCGGGCTTCAACCGTCTCGCCGGTCAGCACGTCGCGCCACACGAGCGGGGCCGCGGCCGGCAGGCGCACCGACGTCCTCCCCCAGACCGGTCCGAGCGGGGGTACGAGCGGCCCGGC
>CAZXFA010000036.1:8281-20498 GCA_964640085.1 uncultured Actinomycetes bacterium
GCGTCTATCTCCTCCAGCTCTCGGCCCAGGGCCTCGAGGTCGACCGGCCGGCGGTTGTCGGGATCGACCAGGTCCAGCGCCCAGGACTCGGCCCCTCGGTAGACGTCCACGGCGCCCGGCAGCATCGAACGGAGCACGGTCTGTGCCAGCGTGTTCATCGCCCCGTGGAACGCCACCACCCGCGCGAGCTCCTCGAGATCGGCGACGAACCCGCGGTCGGCGAGCGCCTCGCGCACGAACCCGACCAGCCCGGCCTCGTGATCCCGGTTCGGGTCGAGCCACGACGTGCGTCGGCGGGCCTCCCGGGCCGCCTTGACCAGGTAGCCCTCGATCCGCTCGACGAACCCGGCCCGATCCCCGAGGGGCCAGACGCCGACCAGCGTCTGGTACAGGAACAGCTCCTCGTGCGCATCCGGGACCGGCTCGCCGCGGAGCGAACGGCGAGCGGGCTCGAGTGTTCGCGACCACGCGCGGACCCGCCGACGCCACTCCTCGGGCATCTCCGACAGCACCGCAAGGCGCGCGCGGACGTCTCCGCCCCGCTTGGCGTCGTGCGTGCTCTCGGGGACGAGCGGCCACCGCCCCTCGCGCCGGGCGCGGACCCGACCATGGAAGCGCGGGGGCTCGATCGGCTCCACGCCCGGATCCCCGCCGACCTCGTTGCGAGCCACGAGGCGGACGTCCCGATACATCGCGGTGTCCTCGACCCCTTTGGCCGCCGCCGGACCGCTCAGCAGCTGCCAGCGCCGCAGGATCTCCTCGTACGTCGCCCGCGTGGGAGCCGAGGTGCCCCGGAGCAGCAGGACGCGTCGCACGAACGCGAGCGCCGCACGGTCCTCCGGACGGATCCGTCCGACGGCCTGACGAGCCGCGGCGGCGATCAGGCGACGATCGCCTGGTGGTAGGTCCGATCCGCGCGCGTACGTGCGGTACACGGGCAACGCCGCGGTGATCTCCACCAGCGCGCGTCGCAGCGGCTCCGTTCCCGGCGCCAGCCCCTGACGTCGTGCCAGGTCCGAGAGCCGACGCACGAGCGAGTCGACCTCCGCGCCGAACAGCTCCCCCAGGACCCGCCGCTGCGACGCCAGCCGGATCTCGGCGAAGCTCGGTGCCGGGCTCCCACCGAACCCGTCCACGATTCCCCCGAGCGTGCGCCACCCTGCCGGATCGACCCACAGGTCGGTGAGATCGTTCATCGCCGCGTACCCCGTGGCCCCATCGACCGCCCAGTCCCGCGGGAGCCGCTCGTCGCGATCCAGGATCTTCTCCACCACCAGGTACGCGGAGGGCGCGGCGCGGCGCAACCGCGCGAGGTACCCGGCGGGATCGGCCAGCCCGTCCACGTGGTCGATCCGCAGCCCCGTCACCCAGCCGCGTCGGACCAGATCCAGCACCAGGGCATGGGTCGCGGCGAACACGACCGGGTCCTCCTGCCGCAGCGCTACGAGATCCCAGACGTCGAAGAACCGTCGGTGGTTGACGCGGGCGTTCCCCTCCTGCCACCACACCGGTCGGTACGCCTGCGCATCGAGGAGCGACCGGTACGCGCGGACACGGGACGGAGCCTCCCGCTCCCGGTTCCACCAGCGCGGGCCGCGCTCGGAGATCAGGGCTTCGGAGCCCTCGGCGAGCGGCAGCCACGAGCCCGCGACCCGGAGCGTCGGCCGGTCCTCGCGCGCCCCGATCGAGAACCCGCCCGACCGCAGCACCTCGTCCACCGGAGCGGGCAGGATGGGCAGGACGATCCGCCCCTCGGCGTCCGGTACGTCCCAGTCGACGTCGAAGAACCGCGCGAATCGCGAGCGCGGGCCTCGGCGGAGCACGTCCATCCACCACCGGTTCTCCGGGCTCGCGGCCATGTGGTTCGGCACCACGTCGACCACCAGGCCCATGCGCCGGGAGCGGAGCTCGGCCGCCAGGCGGCCGAACCCGCGACGGCCGCCCAACGCCGGATCGAGCCGCGTGGGATCCACGACGTCGTACCCGTGCGTGCTCCCCTCCCGCGCCGCGAACGGCGGCGAGAGGTACAGGTCGGTGATCCCCAGCCGCCCCAGGTACGGCACCAGCCGCCGGGCCCGCTCGAACCCGATCCCGTCGCGGAGCTGGAGCCGGTACGCGGAGCCGGGACGCCGCGCCATCAGCGGCGGCCGCGCTCCTCCCCGTAGCGGAGCAGGACCAGCGAATGGGCGACGAGGTTCACCGGGCCTTCCCTGACCACACGTGAACCCGGCCTGGCGGTGTTGATGAGCTCTCGCCACAGGCCCTGCCCGTTCACCTTCGGCAGGACGAACCGCCTCGAGCGAGCGCCACCGTTCAGCAGCAGTAGCACGGTGTTGCCGCGGACGGGACGACCGCGGCGGTCGACCTCGTCGGTGGCCTGACCCGGCAAGAGCATGCCCAGGATGTGGTTCTCGGGGTCGCTCCAGTCCTCGCCCGTCATATCCTCGCCGTCCGGACGGACCCACGTCAGGTCCTTGGTCCCGTCGCCCGATAGCGGCGCGCCGGTGAGGAAGCTCCGCCGGCGGAGGACGGGGTTCGATCGGAAGATCCGGAGCACCTCCCGCGTGAACCGCAGGAGCTCTCGCTCGCGCTGTCCCAGGTTCCACGACACCCAGCTGAGTTCGTCGTCCTGGCAATAGGCGTTGTTGTTGCCCTGCTGCGTCCGGCCCATCTCGTCGCCCCCGAGCAGCATCGCCACCCCCTGGGAGAAGGCCAGCGTGGCGACGAAGTTGCGCTTCATCCGTTCGCGCATCGCGGTGATCCGGGCCGACTCGGTCGGACCCTCCGCGCCCCAGCTTCGACTGTGGTTCTCATCGGCCCCGTCCCGGTTGCCCTCGCCGTTGGCCTCGTTGTGCTTGCGCTCGAAGCTGACCAGGTCGTGCAACGTGAACCCGTCGTGTGCGGTCACGAAGTTCACCGAGGCGTACGTTCGGCGGCCGGTCGCCTCGTACAGGTCGGCCGACCCCGACAGGCGCGAGGCCAGCTCGGGCACCTGTCCGGGCTCGCCGCGCCAGAAGCGCCGGATGCAGTCGCGATACCGGCCGTTCCACTCGGCCCACCCCGGTGGGAAACGGCCGACCTGGTACCCGTCCTGTCCCAGGTCCCAGGGCTCGGCGATCAGCTTCACGTTCGACAGGACGGGGTCCTGCATCACGACGTCGAAGAACGTTCCCCCCGGGTCGACGTGCATCGGCTCGCGCGCCAGCACCGGGGCGAGGTCGAACCGGAAGCCGTCAACGTGCATCTCCTGCACCCAGTACCGGAGGCTGTCCATGATCAGCTGGATCGTCCGGGGGTGCAGGACGTTCAGGCTGTTCCCCGTGCCCGTGAAGTCGAGGTAGTACCGGCCCGAGTCGGGCAGGAGGCGGTAGTAGGCGACGTTGTCGATCCCGCGGAACGAGAGCGTCGGCCCCAGGTGGTTGCCCTCGGCGGTGTGGTTGTACACGACATCGAGGATCACCTCGAGCCCGGCCTCGTGGAGCGCGCGCACCATGCTCTGGAACTCGACGACCTGCTCCCCGTCCGACCCGGTGGCGAACCGCTCGTCGGGCGCGAAGAATCCGATCGTGTTGTAGCCCCAGTAGTTCGTGAGCCCCCGCTCGACCAGGCGACGGTCCGCCACGCTCTGGTGGGTCGGAAGGAGCTCGACGGCGGTGACGCCGAGAGAGAGCAGGTGGTCGATCACCGGGTCGCTCGCCAGGCCGAGGTAGGTCCCGCGCAGCTCCTCGGGGATGGCCGGATGGAGCTGCGTCATCCCCTTCACGTGGCACTCGTAGATCACCGATCGGTTCCAGGGCGTCCCCGGCGGTCGGTCGTCGCCCCAGGGGAACGCGGGATCGACCACCCGGCATTTGGGCACGAAGGCCGCGCTGTCCCGCTCGTCCCGGGAGAGGTCCTCGTCGGGCTCCCCGATCGTGTACCCGTACACCGCGTCGTCCCACCGCAGGTCGCCCGACAGTGCCCGTGCGTAGGGATCGAGCAGCAGCTTGTCTGGGTTGAACCGGTGACCGGCCTCCGGCTCGTACGGCCCGTGCACACGGTACGCGTAGAGCTGACCGGGGCGCAGGTCCGGCAGGTACGAATGCCAGATGCCGTCGGTCCGCTCGCGCAGACGGATCCGGTGTCGCTCGCGCTCGTCTTCCGGCCGTTCGAACAGGCACAGGTCGACCGCCTCGGCATGCTCGGAGAACAGCGCCACGTTCACCCCTTGTCCGTCCCAGGTGGCTCCGAGCGGGTACGGGCGCCCCGGCCAGACCCTCACGACGCGCCCTCCTCCTCGCGCAGGTACAGGACGAAGCTCCGGGGGCGGATCCGGATCTCGTCGCCCTCCGCGGCGAACTCGGGCGCCGCGCCCCCGGGACCCCCGTGCTCCGCGGCGGCGGAATCGATCGCCAGCCGCCAGCTCCCGGTGGGCAGTCGAACGCTCGCGGGCTCGGTGCCGAAGTGGAGCAGCGCGATCGCCTCGCCCTCCCCCGCCCGGCGCCGGAGGCGGAGGAGCCCCGTCCCCGAGTCGGCCCAGGTCTCCAGGCCCTCCTTCGTGGTCGTTGCCAGCGCTGGGTGATCCCGGCGAACGCGGAGGAGCTCGCGGACCAGCCGCTCGAGCCGCCGGTGCGGCTCGCGCTCGCGCAACGACCGGTCGAGCTTGGATCGCAGGAACGTCCGCTCGTCCTGGGGATCGGGCACCTCCCCGTTCCACCCGAACGCCGCGAACTCCTCGGTCCGCCCCCGCCGCACCGCCTCGATCAGGTCGGGATCCGAGTGATCGACGAAGTACAGGAACGGCGCCGTCTCCCCGTATTCCTCCCCCATGAACAGGAGCGGCACGAAGGGCGAGAGCAGCAGCGTCCCCATCACGAGCTTCCGATCCTCGAACGCGACCAAGGCGTCGATCCGCTCTCCGAGGGCACGGTTGCCGACCTGGTCGTGGTTCTGTGCGTACACGATGAACCGGTCCGCGGGGATCGGACGCGGCGAGCTGCCGTGGCGACGGCCCCAGAAGGCCGAGTACTGTCCCCCGAACACCCACCCCTCCGCCATCGCCTGCGCCATCTGCTCCAACGCGCCGTAGTCCTGGTAGTAGCCCTGCCGCTCGCCGGTGACCATCGCGTGCAGGGCGTGGTGGAAGCCCTCGCTCCACAGCGCGTCCAGCCCGAAGCCTCCCAGCTCGCGCGGGGTCACGACCCGGGCGTCGTTCTCCGGGGTCTCGCCGATCACGACCAGCCGCCGACCGAGCTCATCAGCGCGGTCGGCCACCGCCTCGGACAGCTCATGGAGGAACGGCCGGGCGGTCTGGTCCACGATCGCGTGGATCGCGTCCAGGCGCAGGCCGTCCATCCGATAGTCCTCGAGCCACATCAGCGCGACCTCCACGAAGAAGCGACGCACCTCGTCGCTGCCGGGACCGTCGAGGTTCACGGCGTCGCCCCACGGCGTGCGGTACCGGTCGGTGAAGTACGGCCCGAACGCCCCCAGGACGTTCCCCTCCGGGCCGAGATGGTTGAACACGACGTCCAGGATCACCGCGAGCCCGGCCGAATGGGCCGCGTCCACCAGGCGTTGCAGCCCCGGGGGGCCCCCGTAGCTCGCCTGCGGCGCGAACGGGAACACGCCGTCATACCCCCAGTTCCGATCGCCGGGGAACTGGGCGACGGGCATGATCTCGATCGCGGTCACCCCCAGCTCCCGTAGCGCCCCCAGATGGGGCACCACGGCGTCGAAGGTTCCCTCCGGCGAGAACGTCCCCACGTGCAGCTCGGACATCACGTGCTCGCCGAGCGGCGGGGCCGCCCAGCCCTCCTCGGTCCAGGCGAAGGCCCCCACGTCCACCACCTCGCTCGGTCCGTGCACGCCGTCGGGCTGGCTGCGGGAGGCGGGGTCCGCGAGCTCCCGCTCGCCGTCGAGGACGAGCCGGTACCGGTCGCCAGCACCGACGTCCTCGAGCAGTCCGACGTGGTACCCGCGTTCGCCCGGCTGCAGCGGGACCCGACGTTCCGGAGACCGCGGGACACGGACCTCCACACGCTCGGCGAACGGCGCCCAGACCACGAACGTGCAGCCGCCGTCCATGGGCGTGGCGCCGAGCGGGATGCCGAACGGATCCACCGCGCGCTCAGGCCGTCGACAGGTACAGGCAGGCCATCGGCGGCAAGGTGAGCGGGAGCGAGAACGGACGGCCGTGCGCGGGGATCTCCTCGGCGACCACGCCGCCCATGTTCCCCCACCCGCTGCCGCCGTACGTCTCGGCGTCCGTGTTCAGCAGCTCCCGCCAGGTCCCGCGGCCGGGGACCCCGATCCGGTACCCCTCGCGCGGCACGGGGGTGAAGTTACAGACCACGAGGACCGGCGGCTCGCCCGGATGTCCTGCCTTGCGCAGGAAGCTGAGCACGCTGGCACCCGCGTCCCCGGCATCGACCCACTCGAACCCTGCCGGATCGCAGTCCAGCTCGTGCAGGGCCGACCGCTCCCGGTACCGGGCGGCGAGATCGCGGACCAGCCGGCGGACGCCCTCGTGCGGCGCCTGGTCGAGGAGGTGCCAGTCGAGCGACCGCTCGTGGTTCCACTCGTCGCGCTGAGCGAGCTCCCCGCCCATGAACAGCAGCTTCTTCCCGGGCTGCGCGAACTGGTACGCGTACAGCAGCCGCAGGTTCGCGAACCGCTGCCATTCGTCCCCCGGCATCTTCTCCAGCAGCGAGCGCTTGCCGTGGACCACCTCGTCGTGCGAGAGCGGGAGCACGAAGTTCTCGTTGAACGCGTACAGCATGCGGAAGGTGATCGTGTCGTGGTGATACCGACGGTGGATCGGGTCCTCGGCCAGGTACTTCAAGGTGTCGTGCATCCACCCCATGTCCCACTTCAGGCCGAACCCCAGGCCCCCGAGCTCCACCGGTCGCGAGACGCGCGGCCAGGCCGTGGACTCCTCGGCGTAGGTCTGCACGTCGGGGTGCGCCCCGTACACCGCGGTGTTCAGCTGGCGGAGGAAGGAGATCGCGTCCAGGTCCTCGTGGCCGCCGTAGGCGTTCGGGATCCACTCGCCCGCCTCGCGCGAGTAGTCCAGGTAGAGCATCGAGGCCACCGCGTCCACCCGGAGCCCGTCCACATGGTAGGCGTCGAGCCAGTGCATCGCGCTCGAGAGCAGGAAGCTGCGAACCTCGTTGCGCCCGTAGTTGAAGACGTAGCTGCCCCAGTCCGGGTGGAAGCCCTGCCGCGGGTCCGCGTGCTCGTACAGGTGTGCGCCGTCGAACCGGCCGAGGCCGTGCTCGTCGACCGCGAAGTGCGAGGGGACCCAGTCCAGGACCACCCCGATCCCACGCTGGTGCAGGTGGTCGACGAGGAACATGAGGTCCTGGGGCGTGCCGAAGCGGCTGGTCGGGGCGAAGTAGCCGGTCGTCTGGTACCCCCACGAGCCGTAGAACGGGTGCTCCATCACCGGCAACAGCTCCACGTGCGTGAACCCGAGGTCCTCGACGTGGTCGCCGAGCCGGGTGGCGAGCTCGCGGTAGGTGAGGAAACGATCGCCCTCGCCGCGCATCCACGAGCCCAGGTGGACCTCGTAGATGCTGATCGGCGCGGAGAGGGCGTTCGTCTCCGCACGCCGAGCCAACCACTCCCGGTCACCCCACGCGTAGTCCAGGTCCCACACGATCGAGGCGGTGTTCGGCGGCGTCTCCGCGTGCAGCGCCACCGGGTCGGCCCTCACGAGCTCTTCGCCCGTCGACCGCGAGCGCAGGTGGAACTTGTACAGGGCCCCCGGCCCCACACCGGGGATCGCCCCCTCCCAGATCCCGGAGGTCCCCCGTGGTCGGAGGGGATCGGTCCCGGGGTCCCAGCCGTTGAAGTCGCCGATCACCGCCACGCGTTCGGCGTCCGGGGCCCACACGGCGAACGCCGTACCGGGACCGTCCGCGGTCCCCACCGGGTGGGCACCGAGCTTGTGGTGGAGCCCGGCGTGCGTGCCCTCGTTGAACCAGAACAGGTCGTCGTCGGTCAGGAGGCTCGCGTGGACGGTGCGGTCGCTCATCGTGCTCGCCCCGCACCGCGTCGGGCGGACGCCGCTCCCTTCCGGAGGCTCCCCACCAGCACGAGTCTATCGGCAACCTCGCGCATCCCTCGGGCCGCCTCGAGCGTGTGGGCCAGTCGTCCCCGCCAGTTCGTGGGGTCGGGCACGCCCGGGAGGTTCTGGGCCCGCGTCTCGCCCCAGAGGTCCTCCAAGGCGACGATCACCGCCTTGGCGCGCGAGGAAGCCATCGCCGCCAGACAGGCGGTGAGCACCTCGCGCTCATCCTCCGGACCCTCGGGCAGGTGGCCCGCCGAGCGCAGCGCGGCGGTCAACGTCGCTCGGACCCGGGCTCGCCGGGCGAGCTCGACCTCCGCCTCGTCCGCCGAGAGCAGCCCGAACGAGCGGCGCCGCTCCACGTCGAGCCCGGGCCAGAAGGCCGCGAACGGGGCCATGTCGTGGGTGTTCAGCGACGCGAGCGAGCCGGCGGGCGGGGACCGTAGGGGTCGGGTCGCGTCCGGATCGGCCTCCATCTGGAGGACGTAGCTACGCAGGAGGCCGTGTCGCCGCAGGGCCGCCCGGACCCCCGGTGGGACCGTGCCGAGATCTTCCCCCACCACCGCCGTGCCGGCCCGGTGTGATTCGAGCGCGACGATCGCGTACCACTCCTCGGGCCGGTAGCGGACGTAGACGCCGAGGTCCGCCGGGGAACCGTGTGGCACCCAGAAGAGGCGATGCAGGCCCATAACGTGGTCGATCCGCAGCGCCCCCGCGTGACGCATGGCGTGGCGCAGGCACGCGATCGGGTACCGGTAGCCGTGCTCGCGGAGCCGGTCGGGGTGCGGCGGCGGCGTCCCCCAGTCCTGACCCGCCGGGAAGAAGTCGTCGGGCGGCGCGCCCGCCGACACCCCGAGCGCGAAGGCGTCCCGCTCGCGCCAGGCGTCGTACCCATCCGGATGGACGCCGAGCGGGAGATCGAGATACAGGCCGCCCGAACCGGCGGCGGAGGCCAGCTGCTCCTCGGTGACCCACTGCGCGTAGCGGTGGTACGCGACGGCGGCCGGGTCGACGTCGCCATCCTCCAGACGCCCGTCTCTCGGCGGGCCGGGCCAGGCGCGCCAGTCCCGCCCCCAGCGCTCGCCGGCGGCGCGGAACCGCGCGAAGTCGTCCAGGTCCCCCCGCTCCCGCGCGTATCCCTCGAGCGCGTCCCGCCGGCGCCCGTCGAGCTCCCGCACGGCGAGCTCCAGCGCCTCCCGCTTCCGCGCCATCACCCGGGGGTGGTCGACGAGCTCACGGCCGTCCAACGCATCGAGCTCCGCGCGGAACCCTGGCGAGCCAACGAGCTCGCGGGCCTGGCCCTGGACCTCGGGAAGCGCCCCCACGTCCACGAACAGCTCGTTCCAGAACCGCCGGCTGATCGGCGAGTAGGGGCTCGGTTCGGCGGGCGGATCGAGGAACGCCGCGTACAGGGGCAGGGCTCCCACGAGCGAGCCTCCGAGCTCACGGACCCACCCGAGCAGCGACGCGAGGTCGGATAGATCGCCCACACCCCAACCGTTCGGCCGCCGCAGGCCGTGGACCGGCGCGAAGACCCCCCAGCACCCCGGCGGGAGCGGGTCGGCGGCGAGCTCGGGGGCCGAGATCACGAGCGCATCGCCCGACCGCCGGCCGATCTCGACCTCCAGCCGGTGGTACCCGGCCGGCAGCCCGGGGAGGGCGACCTCGACCCCTTGGTGGCCGGACGGGAGAGGCCTCGGATCCGCGTGCCAGGTGCGCACCGATCCGTCCTCGAGCTCGAGCCGGCAGACCGGGCGTTCGGATGACCGAGGGGTGCGCAGCGGGACGCCCGCCGGTCGGCCCGCACGCACGGCGGCGACCGGCTCGAGGAACCGGCGCGCGAGCTCCTCACGCCGTTCGCGCAGGGCGTCGGCGACGTCGCCCGGTCCTTCCACCGGGGCCCCGAGCGCGCGGAGCACCGCGATCAGCGTCGACCGGTGCGCCCGGCGCCGGCGCCCGCGCAGGTCCACGTAACTCTCCTGCACGCCGTGGAGCCGTGCCAGCTCCCGCAGCCCGATCGCGACGGGGTCGCGTCGGGTCAGCGCTCCTCCCCCAACAGCTCCAGGATCCCGGCCGCCGGGATCGGGAACCAGTCCGGCCGGCTGTTCGCCTCGTACGCGAGCTCGTACAGCGCCTTGTCGAGAAGGAACGCATCGAGCAGGATCGTCAGCTCCTCGGACGAGCGCGGGACGAAGGGCGCGTCCGCCGCGGTCTCCCGGTAGGCCTGGAGGAAGACGCAGGAGGTGGCCGCGTACCACCGACGCATCCAGGGGCGCAGGGGCGACGGGTCCTCGGGGGCGATGAACGACCCGGCTCGGCCGAGCAATGCCCCGAACGCCGCGTAGTGGAACGAGCGCATCATCCCCGCCACGTCCCGCAAGGCGATCCGCTTCAGCCGGCGCTCGCCGACCGGGCGGGCGGGTTCGCCCTCGAAGTCGATGATCACGAAGTCCCGGCCCGTATAGAGCACCTGGCCCAGGTGGAGATCGCCGTGATGCCGGATCCGGGACACCGACATCGGGATGTCCATCAACGCCCGGAACCTGCCCAGGATGTCGGGCTGGCGTTCGAGCACCTCCAGCGCCTCGGGCGGCCGCTCGCGGAGCGTCCGCAGCAGTTGGAGGACCCGGTTGGCCGTCGCCCGCATCGACTGATACAGGGACCGTCGGTAATGCGAGGTCACCGGCTCGGGTGCGAACGCCGGGTCGTCGGCGTCGGAGGCCAGCGCCAGGTGGAGCTCGGCCGTCCGCGCCCCGAGCGTGCGCGCCGACTCGAGGAAGGGTCCGATCGCCTCCTCCGCCTCCGGCGTCAACCCCGTCTCAGCGAGCTCGAGCGGTGAGGCGGTCGGTAGGTCGAGCTCGGGCTCCTCGGGCGAGCGAGCCAGCATCCGTTCGAGGTAGCGGCCGACCTCGTCCAGCGCCAGGCTCCACGCGTCACCCTCGTTCGGCACGAAGCCGTGGAGGATCCCGAGGGTCATCGGCTGACCTCGTGCGCGACGGAACTCCAACCCGCCAGCGACCGGCGGGACGTTCGCCTGTGGGGTCCGTTCGGTCAGGAACCGGCCGATCTCCAGGTCCGGATTCGTCCCCTCGTCGGTGCGGCGGAACAGCTTGAGCAGCATCCGTTCGCCGAACGCCACGGACGTGTTGCTCTGCTCGGCCTGGAGGACGCGGGGCTCCAGGGCCTCGGACGCCGGACCGTGGATCCGGCGGTACGCCTTGGTCGGGATCGCCTCGACCGACCCGATCGACCCGCGGAACCGGCGACGGCGGCCGATCGCCTCCATCAGCGCCGAGCTGAAGGCGGGGCTCGCCAGTCCGTCGTGCAGGGCCCGTTCCCCCTCACGCATCCGGAGGCGGGCGACGACGATGTCCGACCGGTGCTCCAGCAGCTCGCCGCTCTCCTCCACCGACGCGCACGCGAGCGGCAGGACGTAGGTCTCCGGATCGCCCTCCGCGTACTCGAACCTGAAGAGGCAGACGTAGCCGATGGGCCCGCCCGCGTCGGCCTGGATCGGGACCCCGTCGACAAGCTCGACCCCTCGGATCCGGCGCGCCTTGCCGCCGAACCACCGGCGGCCGCGGAGGTAGCCGGGGAGGATCTCCTCCAGCGCCCGGCGGTTGCGCGGGCCGAAGATCGTATGCCAGGCACCGGCCACGTCGAGCGCCGGCGGGCGTCGGACCCCGACTTCGGGCGCGGCCTGCGGCTGGAGCAGGAACCAGTAGAAAGAGTGGGGGCCGATCGTGAGGAAGTACGGGAGCTCGCCGATCGGCGGGAACTCGGTGCCTCCGAACAGCTCCAGCGGGGTCATGCCCTCGAACCCGGACAGGTCGAGCTCCGCGTACTGCACCGACCGGGACAGGTTGGCCACCACCAAGATCCGCTCCTCCCCCAGCGTCCGCAGGAACACCAGGACCTTGCGGTTCTCGGGGAGCAGGAACTCGAGCGACCCGCGGCCGAACGCCGGGTGGCGGCGCCGGAGCGCGATCAGCCGCTTCATCCACCACAGCAGGGAGTGCGGGTTGTTCTGTTGGGCCTCGACGTTCACGGCCTCGGCGTGGTACTCGGGATCGATGATCACCGGCAGGTAGAGCTGCTGGGGGTTGGCGCGTGAGAAGCCCGCGTTGCGGTCGGCGCTCCACTGCATCGGCGTGCGCACCGCGCTCC
>CAZXFA010000037.1:0-18339 GCA_964640085.1 uncultured Actinomycetes bacterium
CCAGCTCATCCAGGTCGCCGAGGATCAGGCCAGGAAGGCCGACGAGCGGGCCCAGGCCGCCGAGGAGCAGATCGGGCGGCTCACCGAGCGTCTCCGGGGCGCGGAGGAAGAGGTCTCGCAGGCCACCCAACGGTTCCGGGCCGCCGAGGAGCAGATCGGGCGGCTCACCGAGGCCGCCGACGAGCAGGCGCTGCAGGCCAACGAGCTCATCCAGGTCGCCGAGGACCAGGCCAGGAAGGCCGACGAGCGGGCCCAGACCGCGGAGGGGCAGATCGGACAGCTCACCGAGCGCCTCCGAGCCGCGGACGGAGAGCTCTCCCAGCTCACCCAGCGGTTCCGGGCCGCGGAGGAGGATGCCGCTCGGCTCACCCAGCGCTTGGAGGCCGAGGGGGCGGAGGCGAGAGAGACCGCCGCACGGCTGCTCGCCAGCGAGACCGAGGCCAAGCAGAACGAGATCCGTGCACAGGGAGCCGAGGAGCAGATCGAACAGCTCACCGGGCGGCTCCGGACCGCGGAGGAGCAGGCCCGCGAGGCCTCCGAACGTCTGCTGGTGGCGCAGGGAGACGCGCAGCAAGCGGACCTCCGGATGCGGGCCGCCGAGGAGAACGCCGAGGACGCCATCAAGCGCATGCGGGCCGCCGAGGAGGAGGCCAACCAGGCCACCGCCGCGGCGTTGGTCTCCGAGACCAAGGTCAAGCAGGCAGAGGTGCGCTCGCGAGCGGTGGAGGATCAGTCGGCTCAGACGGCCGGGAAGAACGAGGAGCTGCTCGAGCACCTGCAGCAGGCCCGAGGGGAACTGGTCGGGGCCGAGGAACGAGCGCGCCTGAACGAGGAGCGGTTCCGGGCGGCCAGCCAGCGGGTCGAGGTCCTCGAAGGGCAGCTCAAGGAGCTCAAGGTGCGGCTGACCGTGGCCAAGACCGACCTTCCGATCGGCGCGGTCCCAGACAGGCAACGGAGCGCGCTCAAGGACGCGTTGGCGACCGAGGTGCGCCGGCCCCTCACGTCGATCCTCGGCGTGAGCCTGGCGCTTCGACACAACGATCCTGATTCCCGTGACGGCCATGAGCTGGTGCGACAGCTCGGGGCCAGCGCGCGCAGGCTCGATCGCATGGTCAACGTGCTCCTCGAGCTCGACAGGCTCGCCGACGGGACCCTGAGGCTGAATCGGCGCAGGACCGACCTCCAGGCGCTGGTGCGCAGGGTCGTCGAAGAGTCGCCGGATCTGGCCGGCCGGAACGTCCACGTCGAGGCGGAGAAGGTCGCGGTGACGGTCGATCCGTCCATGGTCGAGCAGATGGTCGAGAACCTCCTGGTCAACGCGAGCGGGCGCACATCGTCGGGCAGCCCTGTGTGGATCACCGTGATGAGCGACCCCGAGGGCGCCATCGTCGCCGTCGACGATGGCGGCCCTGAAGTGCCCGAGGGATCGCGCGAAGCCCTCAGGGCCTCGTCGGAGGAGCAGAAGGGCGGTGCCGGCCGCGGCCGCGCGTCGACCGGCCTTGCTGTGGTGCAGAGGCTTGCGGAGGTTCACGCCGGCAGGGCGTGGGTCGAGAAGCGTGACGCTGGAGGCGCCTCCTTCCGCCTGTTCCTGCCGGACGTGTCGGAGGCGGACGAAGGTCAAGCCGCCGACGGCCCACCGGCCGTGGAGGATCCAGAGGAGACGGCCGCGAGCGAGGCGTAGTTCCCACCTCCGCGGTCCGAGAGGTCGATGCGTAGACTGGCTCGGCCGTGCTGTGTCCCGTCTGCGGAGAGCGCAACCCCGAGGGAGCCCGCTTCTGCCTACGCTGTGGCGCCCCCCTGATCCGGTCCGGCCGTCGGGGCGAGGAGCGGAAGGTCGTCACCGTGGTCTTCTGCGACCTCGTGGGGTTCACGGCCCGTTCGGATCGGGCGGATCCGGAGGATGTGCGGGCCACCCTGGTCCCCTACCACGCGGCGATCAAGAGGTCGATCGAGCTGTTCGGCGGCACGCTGGACACGTTCGTCGGCGACGGTGTGGTCGGGGTCTTCGGCGCTCCGGTCTCGCACGAGGACGACCCGGAACGGGCGATCCGGGTCGCGCTCCGGATCCTCGACGAGATCGCCGCCTCGAACGAACGGGTCCCGGAGCGTCCGCTCGCGGTCCGGATCGGGATCGCCACCGGCGATGCGATGGTGGCCGTGGGACCTGGTCCCCAGAAGGACGAGCGCGTTACCGGCGACGTGGTGGCGGCGGCCACCCACCTCCAGGCGCTCGCGCCCGTCGGGGGGATCGCCGTCGACGAGGCCACCCGCCGGAACGCCCGCGACCTGTTCGCCTTCGAGCCCCTGCCCACCGATGGGCCGGTGCCGACCTGGCGGCCGGTCGAGCTCGCGAGGGTGGTCCACGAGCGTCCGCGGACCCCGTTCGTGGGGCGGGCCGAGGAGTCCGCGCTCCTTCGCGCCGCGTACCGGCGTGCGGTGGCCGAGCCGTCGGTCCAGCTCGTGACGATCACGGGCGGACCGGGCGTGGGCAAGAGCCGCCTGCTCCTCGAGTTCGCGGACCTGCTCGAGACCGAGGCGGAACTGACGCGCTGGCGGCAGGGTCGGTGTCTCCCGTACGGGGACGGGGTCGGGTTCTGGCCGCTGTCAGAGATGGTCAAGGCCGAGGCCCGGATCCTGGAATCCGATCGCGCTGACCAGGCCCGGGCGAAGCTGGAACGCACCCTCGGCACCCTCTCCGGCGATCCGTCCGAACGGGACTGGATGCTCGCACGGCTGGCCCCGCTCGCCGGCCTCGGCGAGATCGGCTCCGCCGACCGGATGGAGTCCTACACCGCCTGGCGGCGGTTCTTCGAGGGCCTGTCCGCCCGTCACCCGTTGGTGATGGTGTTCGAGGACCTCCACTGGGCGGACCCGGCGCTGCTCGGGTTCATCGAGCACGTGGTGGACTGGTCGATCCAGCTGCCGATCCTCGTCCTGTGCGCGGCGCGTCCCGAGCTGTACGAGCTGTGGCCGGGCTGGGGCGGCGGCAAGCGGAACTCGGCGTCGATCTCGCTCCCACCCCTGTCGGAGACCGAGACCGCGATGCTGCTGTCGGGGCTGCTCGACCGGGCCGTCCTGCCCGCCGAGACCCAGCGCGTCCTGCTCGAGCGATCGGGCGGAAACCCCCTGTACGCCGAGGAGTTCGTGCAGATGCTCACGGACCGCGGCATCCTGGAGCGCTCCGGCCCTTCGACGCGGCTGGCCGCCGACCGCGAGATCTCGGTGCCCGAGACGATCCAGGCGATCATCGCCGCCCGGCTGGACACGCTCCCCCACGAGACCAAGGCGCTCCTCCAGGATGCCTCGCTGATCGGCAAGGTGTTCTGGACGGGGGCGGTGGCCAGCGTCAGCGGGATAGGTCCGGACGAGGTCCGGCGGCGGCTCCACGAGGCGGCGATGCTCGAGCTGATCCGGCCGATCCGCTCGTCCTCGATGGAGGGCGAGGAGGAGTACGCGTTCTGGCACATCCTGGTCCGGGACGTCGCGAGCGCGCAGATCCCACGGTCCGAGCGAGTGGACAAGCACCGCGCGCTCGCCGAGTGGATCGAATCGACGGCGGGCGAGCGGATCGCGGACCGGGGGGAGCTGCTCGCCTATCACTACGGCCAGGCGCTCGAGCTGGCGCGCGCCACGGGGGTCGGGGGCGACCGGGACGAGCTGCGCGATCGCGCGGTGCGAGCGCTCGTGCTGGCCGGCGCCCGCGCCGCGCATCTGGACGCCGGGTCGGCCGAACGTCACTTCCGGAGGGCGGCCGACCTGCTCCCCGAAGGGCACCCGGACCGACCCCGGATCCTCCTCCACCTCGCCGACGCCGAGGTGTCCCGGGGGAGCTTCGCCGCATCGCGCCGGACCTTCGACCTGGCGATCTCGGGGCTCCTCGCCGTGGACGACATGATCGGCGTCGGCGAGGCGCTGGCCCTGAAGACCCGCGCCCTGCAGCGGCTGGGCGACATGAGGGACTCGGAGACGTTCCTGGGGGAGGCCATCTCGATCCTCGAGCAGGAGCCGCCGGGTCCCGAGCTCGCCCGCGCCTACTCGCGGATGGCGGGGCACTGGCTCATGCTCGGCCGGTTCGAACGGTGCCGGGACTTCGCCGAGCGGGGACTGGAGCTCGCCCAACGCTTCGACCTGTCGGACGAGGCCGTCCGGGCTCGACAGAACCTCGGCGCCGCGCGGTGCCAACTTGGCGACGCGGAGGGGCTCACCGACCTGTGGGCGGCCCTGCGCGAGGGGCTCGAGCTTGGGATCGGGGTCGAGACCGCCGTCACCTACGCGAACCTCGCCACCCAGCTGTGGCTGCTCGAGGGTCCCGCGATCGCGCTCCAGGTGTGGGACTCGGCGGTCGAGTTCGCCGAGGTCCGCGGTTTCGTCACCGAGGCGATGTGGGGCAAGGCCGGTCAGATCGAGGTCCAGTCCGACCTGGGTCGGTGGGACGAGGTCGCGACGATCGCCTCGGAGATCGAGGCCTGGGATCGGGAGGAGGGCGGCGGGCAGCTCCGCACGTTCGCCCAGTTCCGACGGGCGGCCGTCCTCTCCAACCGCGGAGACCTCGCCGGGGCGGTGCTCCTCGAGGAGGAGTTCCTCCCCCGGGTGCGGATACTGCGGCGGGCCGAGTTCCTCGGGCCGGCGCTCACGATCGGAGCGGCGCTCGAGCTGCGCCGGGGTCACGAGGGCATGGCGCTCGACCTGGTGGAGGAGTTCCTCGTGGCCACGAGCGAGCACCTCGGCTTCCGGCAGCTGTACGTAGCCGACGCCGTGCGCGTGATGGTGGCGTGCGGGATGACGGATCGCGCCGATGGCCTGATCCGGGAGGAGCCGCCGCCCAGGAACCTCCGCTGCCGTCTGGCGCTCGAGACCGCCCGAGCCGTGGTGGACGAGGCGCAGGGCCGGTTCGCGGAGGCGGCCCGCGCGTACGCATCCGTGGCCGCCGCCTGGCGTTCGTACGGCTCGATCCCCGAGCAGGGACTCGCGCTGCTCGGCGAGGGTCGGAGCCGCCAGGCATCGGGCGAAGCCGGTGCCACGGAACCGTTGCGCTTGGCTCGCGACGGGTTCCGGGCACTCGGGGCCGATCCGTGGATCGCCGACGTCGACGCGATCCTGGAGGGTGCGGAGGGTGCGGAGGCCGCGACGTCGTGAACCGCCTCGCGTCCGAGACGAGCCCGTACCTCCTCCAGCACGCCGACAACCCGGTGGACTGGTACCCATGGGGTGAGGAGGCGCTCGAGCGCGCGCGACGCGAGGACAAGCCGATCCTCCTGTCGATCGGGTACGCGGCCTGTCACTGGTGCCACGTGATGGAGCGCGAGTCTTTCGAGAACCACGGGACCGCGACGCTGATGAACGAGCACTTCGTGTCCATCAAGGTCGATCGAGAGGAGCGCCCCGACCTGGACGCGATCTACATGGACGCGGTCCAGGCGATGACCGGGCGGGGCGGGTGGCCACTTACCGCGTTCCTGACCCCGGACGGCGAGCCTTTCTACGCCGGAACGTACTTCCCCGACGAGGACCGGCACGGGATGCCGGCGTTCAGCAAGGTCCTCACGGCGATCGCGGACGTATGGGCGAACCGCCGCGACGAGGCTCGAACGCAGGCGACCCGGATCGTGCAGGCGATCGGGCGCACCGGCGAGCTCCGACCCTCCGCCGACCCGCTCTCGGAGGACGTTGCGCGGCAAGCCCTGCAACGGCTGCTCGGGGCGCTCGATCGACGGTGGGGCGGGTTCGGCGGGGCGCCCAAGTTCCCCCAGCCGATGACGCTCGAGTTCGTCCTGCGGATGCACCTGCGTGGCGAGCCCGACGCGCTGGACACGGCCACGCTCACGCTGGATCGGATGGCGGAGGGCGGCGTGTACGACCAGGTCGGCGGCGGCTTCCACCGGTACGCGACCGATGCCATGTGGCACGTGCCGCACTTCGAGAAGATGCTCTACGACAACGCGCTGCTCACGCGGCTGTACACGCGCGCGTGGCTCCTCACCGGCGCCGACCGTTATCGGCGCGTCGCCACCGAGACCTGCGAGTACCTGCTCCGGGAGCTGTTGCAGCCCCGGGGCGGGTTCTCCTCCTCCCAGGACGCCGACAGCGAGGGCGTGGAGGGGAAGTTCTTCGTGTGGTCGTGGGAGGACCTGGTCGACGTTACGGGCGAGGCGGTGGCGACGGCGTTCGGCGCTGCGCCGAGCGGGAACTGGGAGGGGACCAACGTGCTGTGGCGGCCGACACCACTCGCCGCCGTGGCGGTGGAGCTCGAGGTCGATCCCGAGGGGCTCGAGCGGGATCTCGAGGCCGCCCGAGCCGAGCTGTTCCGGATCCGCGGAGAGCGCGTGCCGCCGGCGACCGACGACAAGGTGCTCGCGGCGTGGAACGGCCTGGCGATCTCGGCGCTGGCCGAGGCCGGTCGCGCGTTCGGCGAACCACGGTACGTGGAGGCCGCGACCGGCGCGGCTGACTTCGTGCTCGAGCACCTGCGCGACGCGGACGGCCGGCTGCTCCGTTCCTGGCGCGACGGCCGCGCCGGGCGCCCGGGGTTCGCCGACGATCACGCGCTGATGGCCGACGCCTGTCTCACGCTGTACGAGACGACCTTCGAGCTCCGGTGGTTCGTCGAGGCTCGAGCGCTCGGTGACGAGCTGCTCGGCCGGTTCCGCGACGAGGAGCGGGGTGGGTTCTTCCAGACGGGTGCGGATGCCGAGGAGCTCGTGCTCCGGCCGAAGGACCTGGTCGACAACGCGGTGCCGAGCGGGAACTCGGCCGCGGCCGACGTGCTCCTGCGCCTCGCGCACCTCACCGGTGAGCCGGAGTACGAGCGCGCGGGGGCGGCCGCGCTCCGGGTCGTGAGGGACGCGATGGCCGGTGCCCCGTCCGGCTTCGGCCACGCGCTCTGCGCACTCGACCTGCACCTGGGGCCGGTGCGAGAGGTGGCGATCGTGGGGGACCCCGACGAGGAGGTCACGCGCGCACTGGCGGCCGAGGTCACCACGGAACGGTTCCTGCCGAACCACGTGCTGGCGGTGGCGGGGCCAGCCGATGCGGGATCGGCCAAGACGGTGGCGCTCCTCAGGGGCCGCCCGCAGGTGAACGCGAAGCCGACGGCATTCGTGTGCGAGGGCTTCGCGTGCAAGCTGCCGGTGAACGAGCGGGAGGCCCTGATCGAACAGCTGGGCGTCTAGCGATCGGCTCGGCCTTCAGCCTCCAGCGAGGTGATGGCGGCGTCCAGTAGCTCGGCGGCCTCGTCGGCGATCTCGCGGAGGGCCGGGTGGTCGAGGAAGTCGGCGATCATCTGGGGATCTACCGCCGAGACCATCGTGCGATCCCCGTGCGTTCGGACCACGACGTTGCAGGGCAGGAGCAGCCCCACGTTCGGCTCGGCCTCGAGCGCCCGGTTCGCGAGCCGCGGGTTGCACGCCCCCAGGATCACGTAGGGATCGACCTCTGCACCGAGCTTCTCCCTCAGGGTGGCCTGCACGTCGATCTCGGTCAGGGTCCCGAACCCCTGCTCCCTCAGCGCGGCCTTGGTCCGCTCGACGGCCTCGGCGACCGGCTCGTCCACCAGCACCGTTCGTCCGTAGGGCATGGCGGCCCTCCTTCCTCCCCGCCTCCGAGCCTACCCTCGGGTTGACACACGGCAAGGGTTAGCCTTAACTTACGGTAAGTCATGGCTCACCAAGATGGCGGCGCCAGGGTGCTGGACGCGCTCGGGGACCCGACGCGGAGGGCGATCCTCGAGCTGGTCCGCGAACGTGAGCGGCCCGTGGGAGAGATCGCCCGTCGCCTCCCGGTCACCCGGCCGGCCGTGTCGCAGCACCTGCGCGTCTTGAAGGGGGCGGGGCTGGTGCGGGATCGGCGGGAGGGAACGCGGCGCCTGTACCGGATCGACGCCGAGGGCCTGGCGGCGCTCCGGTCCTATCTGGAGCGCTACTGGGACTCGGCGCTCGCGGCGTTCAAGGAGAAGGCGGAGGGAAGGAGCGAGGGATGACCGAGATCGAGCCGATCCGTCTGTCGGTGGAGGTCGGCGTGGACACGGAGCGCGCGTTCCGTCTGTTCACCGAGGAGATAGACACGTGGTGGCCGCTCGAGACGCATTCGAGGGCGGTCAACGACTTCGAGGGAGGGAGCCTCGAGGTCGAGCGGGTCGAGTTCCAGCCTCGGGTCGGCGGCATGGTTCTCGAGCACCTGAGCGACGGACAGGTCCTCCCCTGGGGCGAGGTGCTCGTCTGGAAGCCCCCTCGGCGCGTCGTGCTCGCCTGGAAGCCGAACTCGACCCCGAGGCCACCCACCGAGCTCGAGATCCGTTTCACGTCCGTGGACGGCGGGACGTTTGTCGAGTTGGAGCATCGTGGATGGGAGCGGCTCGGCGACGTCGCGATCGAGGCCCGACGAGGGTACGAGCAGGGGTGGCCCGGCGGGCTCGCCCGCTTCCAGGATGCCGCGAACAGGAGGGCAGCGTGATGATGCAGCCGGTGCTGACGGCAGAGCTCGCGACGATGCGTGTGGCGGAGCTGAGGGACGAGGCGGTCAGGTCGCGGCACGTCCGCGAGCGGACACGTCCGAAGCCCCGTCGGCCGGTCCGACGGGATCGCATCGACGGGTAGACTGGCCGCTCCCGACGGGAGGAGCCGGCATGACCAGCGCCACGTTCGTGACCACGCTGGGTTCGTTCACCGCCCGGCTGATGCCGGGCCACGCCCCGGAGACCGTGGCCAACTTCGTGGCGCTGGCGAGCGGATCGCGCGAGTGGACCGACCCGCGCGATGGGCGCACGAAGACCGGCCCCCTGTACGACGGCACCGTCTTCCACCGCGTGATCGACGGGTTCATGATCCAGGGGGGCGACCCGACGGGCACGGGCACGGGCGGGCCGGGCTACCGGTTCGCGGACGAGTGTCCTCCGGAGGGCCCGAGCTTCGATCGGCCCGGGCTGCTGGCGATGGCCAACGCCGGCCCGAACACGAACGGCTCTCAGTTCTTCGTCACCGTGGCGTCGACCTCCTGGCTCACCGGCAAGCACACGATCTTCGGCGAGGTCACGGAGGGGTACGACGTGGTCGAGGCGATCGCCCGGGTCCCCACCGCGGCCCAGGACCGCCCCGCGCAGGACGTGGTCCTCGAGCGGGTGGAGATCTCCGGGGCCTGACCCGGGGTCACCAGCCCCTCCCTTCCGGCGCCCGGGGGTTCGGGGTACGGTTCGACCGTCCGAGCAGAGGGAGCCCGAGCCATGTCCCACCACCCGAGGGAGCGGCGCCGGCCGCTCAGCCGTCGAGAGTTCCTCCGCCGCGCCGGAGCCACCGGGATCGCCCTCCCGAGCCTGGCCGCGATCCTCGCCGCCTGCGCGAGCGACGAGCCGACGGTGGGCGGTGGCACCACCGGCGGCGACGGTGCTACGGGCGCCACCGGCCCCACCGGCGGCGGGCTCCAGCTCGCCCGGCCGGACAACCCGGTCACCCTTCCGATCAGCGACGCGAACCCGCCGATCGCCGACGGCCTCTCGCCCGAGGCGGGGCCGCTGCGGATCTTCGGCTACAACGACTACATCTGGAAGAGGGTTCGCAACCAGTTCGCCGCCGAGTACGGCGTCGACATCGAGTACACGGTGTTCGACACCCCCGAGGAGATGGTGGCCAAGCTCCAGTCCGGCGGCTCCGAGTTCGACCTGATCGTGAGCGTCACGCTCGAGAACGTGGGCAAGCTCGCGTTCGGCGAGCTGATCCAGCCGCTCAACAAGGGCTACATCCCGAACTTCTCCAGCGTCTGGGCGGTCTTCCAGGACCCCTACTACGACCAGGGTGCCCAGTACACGGTCCCCTACACCGTCTACACGACTGGGATCGGTTACCGGAACGACATCGTGCCCGACGACGTCGCCGCGATGGCCAACCCGTACGACATCCTGTGGGACGCGAACCACGCCGCCGACGGGGTCCACCTGTTGAACGGGGCGCGCGACACGCTCTCGGCCGCGCTCCTCCGGATGGGGGCGGACGTGAACACCGACGACCCGGCGGTGCTCGACGAGGCGAAGCAGATGCTGCTCGACGGGGTGGCGACGATGAACTGGAAGTTCGACCACGTCGACTACAACGAGCTCGGGACCTTCGCCGTGCACCAGACGTGGTCCGGACAGGTCGTCTACTACCAGTACTACCTTCCCGAGGGTCTGCCGATCGACGTCTTCAGCTACGCCTGGCCGCCGAAGGGCTCGGCCGGCGCGAACGGGATCATCACCAACGACATGTTCGCGATCCCCAAGGGCGCGCAGAACCCCGTCCTCGCGCACGCGATGATCGACTGGCTCTCCGACCCGGGCAACGCGCTGCTGAACTACTCCTACGAGGGCTTCCAGCCGCCGATCGAGGGCGTCACGGCGGACTCGATCCTGGCCGACGGCCTGGTGCCCGAGAACCTCGCGAACGTGCTGATCGACGAGACGGACTTCGCGCTCGGGGTCCAGCAGCTCGAGCTGGCGCCGGAGACCAACCAGCTCTGGCAGCAGATCTACCAGGAGGTCACCGGCGGGGCGTAGGCCCCGTCCGGACGGCGCCGGTGCCGGCAGGAGCGGGCTCGGGGACCCGCGGGGCCTGGTTCCCCCGGTGGTTCTGGCCCGCGTTCGCCACGCCGGCCACCCTGTGGCTGATCGGCCTGTTCCTGCTCCCCTTCTTCGTGATCGTCTCGATCGCGTTCGGGGACCTGGACCCGATCTTCCTGACCCCCTCCCCCGTCTACAACCCGCTCCGATGGGACGCCGCGGCGTTCACGCGGTTGGTCGGCGACCTCACGACGGCCGGCTCGATCTACCAGGCGGCGTTCCTCCGGACGTTGCTGTACGTGGCCGTCTCGACGGCCGCGTGCCTGGCGATCGGCTACCCGGTCGCCTACTTCCTGGCGCGGCACGCCGGGCGGTGGCGGACGCCGCTCCTCGTGCTGTTCATCGCGCCCTTCTGGATCAGCTACATGATGCGGATGCTGGCCTGGATCAACCTCCTGCGCCCGGAGGGGCTCGTGAACCGCGGGCTCCAGACCCTGGGCCTGGCCGACGCCCCGGTGGCCTGGCTCGCGGGCAAGCCGATCACCGTGATCCTGGGGCTCACCTACGGCTACATCCCGTACATGATCCTGCCGCTGTTCGGCTCGCTCGACCGGATCGACCGATGGACGCTCGAGGCCTCCCGGGATCTCGGGGCGGGACAGGTCTCCACGTTCCTGCGCGTCACGCTCCCGCTCTCGCGGCAGGCGATCCTGGCCGGGATGGTGATCGTCACCCTCCCGATGTTCGGCGACTACTTCACGCAGACGCTCCTGGCGGGCACCCGCAACACCTCGATGATCGGGAACCTGATCGTGAGCTCGGTCCAGTCCTCGCTGGTCCAGACCGGCGCCTCGCTGGTCCTGATCCTGCTGATCCTGCTGATCGGCCCGATGCTCTACTACCTGCGCGCGACCGCGCACACCGCGGAGATCGGCGGATGAGGCGCGCGGCGAGGTGGCTCGCCAACCCGTGGGCGAAGGCCCGGTTCCTGTGGCTGGTCGCGATGGTCTACCTCGGGTGGACGCTGCTCCCGGTGGTGATCGCGGTGCTGTTCTCGTTCAACGGCGGCCGCTCGCTCACCGCCTGGCAGGGGTTCTCGACGCAGTGGTACGTGGGGAACGTGAGCTCGGTGTGGGAGGACCCGGTCCTGCGCTCGGCGCTGGCCCAGAGCTTCAAGCTGGCCGGGCTCACGGTCCTGGTCGCGGTTCCGCTGGGCGTGGCGTTCGCGCTGGCGCTGGACCGATGGCGAGGGCGCGGGGCGGGGAGCGCGAACTTCCTGATGATGTTCTCCTTCGTCACGCCGGAGGTCGCGATCGGCGTGGCCCTGTTCCTGTTCTTCACCCAGCTGGTGGACCGGATCGGCCCGGGGTTCGCCGCGCAGGTCGGCGGCCTGTCGATGTACATGATGGCCTATCCGGTGATCGTGGTCCGGGCCCGCCTGTTGTCGATCGGCAAGGAGTACGAAGAGGCGGCGATGGACCTCGGCGCCTCCCCGATCGGGGCACTGCGGCGGGTCCTGCTCCCGCTGCTCGCGCCGGCGATCCTGGCGAGCGTCGCGATCGTCTTCGCCGCCAGCATCGACAACTTCGTGATCAGCCAGCAGCTGTCGAAGGACGCCTCGACCCAGACGATCCCGATCCTGATCTACAGCGCGGCCCGGACCGGCCCGCTCCCCTCCTTGAACGCGCTCGCGAGCATCACGCTGTTCACCTCCACGATCCTGATCGGCATCACGGTGCTCGTCTACCGGCGGCTGACGCGCGGCGAGCGCCGAGCCCGCCTCGCGATCCCGGTCGCCTGAGGATCAGGACTCGCAGCGGCGGGTGAACCCGCCCTCCGCGCCGGGCAGGCACGTGTCGGAGCCCGGACCGCCGTCGAGGCCGTCGTAGCCGGGGCCGCCATCCAGGACGTCGCTCCCGCCCTGGCCGTGGAGCAGGTCGCCGCCGAGCTCGCCCTCGAGCGCGTCGGCGCCCGGGCCGCCGAGGACCAGGTCCTCGCCGAGACCAGCGCGGACGGTGTCGTTCCCGCCGCGGGCGCAGATCACGTCGTTGCCGTCGGTCCCCGTGAGCAGGTCCGGCCCGGTCGTCCCCCGGATCGTGCAGGTCGGCCGCGGCTGCCAGTCCGGCGACAGATCCACCGCTGGATGATCGGTCAGCCGCAGGAGGCCGGAGCCGTCGGGGTTCATCGCCCACACGTCCACGTTGCCCTGCCCCACCTGGAAGGCGACGAACGCGATCCGGGTCCCGTCGGGGGACCAGGAGGGGTCGAACTCCTGGAACGACGTGCTGTCCGTGAGGTTCGACGCGAGGCCCGTCCCGACGTCGACCGAGACGATGTCGGAGGTCCCGTTCGCGCAGCAGCGCTCGGCGACGATCCGCGTGCCGTCGGGCGACCACGAGGGGTTCCCGTCGATGTAGGCCGTGGTCGTCAGGCGCCGCACCCCGCTCCCGTCGGCGTTCATCACGTACAGGGCGGGGAACCCGCCGTCCCGGTCGGAGACGAACGCGATCCTGGTCCCGTCCGGCGACCATGTGGGCGAGCGGTCCGCCCGGCCGCGCAGCTGGGTCGTCAGCTGGGTCGGCGCGCCCCCGTCGGCGCCCACGACGAAGATCCGGAACGGGCCACGCGCGCTCGTGCGAGCCGCGTAGGCGATCCGCGTCCCGTTCGGGGACCAGGCGGGGTCGCGCTCCGGCACCGGGGTCCGGGTGAGCCGCGTGCGCCCGCGCCCGTTCGCGTTCATCGCGAACAGGTCGGGGCGACCCCCCGGGCGCTGTCGCCGGGCGAACGCGATCCGCGAGCCATCGGGCGACCACGCCGGCTGCGCGTCGACGGCTCCGGAGGCCGCGGTCAGGTTCGTCGGGTCGGCCCCCGTTGCCTGCATCGAGAACACGTCGGGTGCACCGCTGCGGTCCGAGCGGAAGGCGAGGAGCCCGGCCTCAGAGGGCCAGGCCGAGGTGGCGGCGCTCGCCCCGGGCGCGGCGAGGCCGAAGAGCGCGAGGGCGACGGCGACGAGGACGAGGGTGGTGGAACGCACGGGCTCCCTCTCGGTATGGTGTCCGGTCGATGCAACCTACCATCCGCCGCCCGCTCCTCGCGATGGTCGCGCTCTCCCTGCTGATCGGGTTGGTCGTCGGCCTGCCCACCGGCGAGAGCGACGCCCGGGGGCGACGCAGGATCGTGAAGACGCGCAAGATCGCCCCCGGCCTCCTGTTCACGAAGATCGTCGAGAAGAAGATCCCCCGGCGGACCTTCGTCCTGAAGATCGATCCCTCGCGGGCCCTGACCGTGGACGTGGCGCTCGCCGCGAACCAGCTCCCGGCCCGCCGACCCACCAGCCTGATCGCCAAGCGCGAGGGCGCGCTCGTCGCGGTGAACGGCGACTTCAGCGTCCCGGGGGTCGGGCGTCCGGTGCACGCCTTCGCCCAGGACGGTCATCTGGTCCAGACGGCCGACCAGCAGGGTCCGCTGTTCGCGCTCCGCGTGGACGAGCAGGGCGTGTACGTCGGCAAGCCGGAGCTCCGGGTCGCCGTCACCGACCGGGCAGACGGACGCACGTGGGTGCTGGACGGCTGGAACCAGGGGCCGCCGGCGCCCGGCGAGATCGTCGGCTTCTCCCCGCTCGGCGGCACGCTGGAGCTGCCACCCGAGTACTCGTGCTCGGTCCGCCTCCTGCCGGACGGCGAGCGTCGGCTGGCGAAGGCGGGGGTGGTGGCCGATCACGTCGTGGACGCGGTGGGATGCTCGGCCGAACCGATGACCCGGGACGGCGGCGTGGTGCTCTCGGCGACGCCGGCCACCGACGAGGCGATCGAGCTGCTCTCGCTCGCTCCGGGCACCCGGATGCGCGTGCGCTGGTCGATCGGGTGGGAGGACGTCTACGACGCCGTCGGCGGCATGCCCGTGCTGGTGCAGGACGGGCAGATCGTGGCGCCGAGCTGCTCGACGTCGTTCTGCCGCCGGAACCCACGGACGGCGATCGGATGGACCGCCAAGGGTCGGATCCTGCTGGTGGTCGTCGACGGACGCCGGCCGAAGCGTTGGTCCGTGGGCGCCTCGCTACGCCAGATGGCCAGGATCATGCGCGACCTCGGCGCCGTGCAGGCGCTCAACCTGGACGGCGGCGGCTCGAGCACGATGGTCGTACGGGACGAGGTGGTGAACCGACCCTCGGACGATTCGGAGCGACGGGTGACGACGGCGGTCGTGGTGCTGCCCGGTCCGGATCCCGGCGAGGCGTAGTCCGGACGATCCGGCGGCCCGATAATAGGTACGTGCCGAAGCCCGCCGAGTTCCTGAGGTCGCAGCTGCGCCTGCGGGTCGCCGTCTTCGCGGCCACGATCGCGGTCGCGGCCGTTCTCGCCCTGATGGGCGTGCGGTGGTGGCCCGCCTCCTTCCTGGCGCTGGGGCTCCTGTTCATCCTCGAGCGTCATGCAGGGAAGGGCCGGGTCCTCGATCCCGGGCGCCTCCGAAGGGGGATCCTCGGTGAGGAGGCGGTCGCGGACGTCCTGACCGCGCTGCCGTCCTCGTATCGGGTCCTGCATGGCGTGTGGACCGGCCACGGGGACGTCGATCACGTCGTCATCGGCCCCACGGGCGTGTTCGCGCTCGAGACGAAGGCCTGGGAGGGCACGTTCTACCGCAGCCGCGGGCAGCTCTACTGGAACGGGAAGCCGGCCGAGCACGTGTTGCGACAGGCACGGGGCGCCGCGGGGCAGGTCCGCCAACTCCTCCTAGAGGCCGGCATCGACGAGTGGGTCGAGGCCGTCGTCGTCGCCGCGCGCGCCTCCGTCTCGCGCTCCCCCGCGCGCTTCCGGCAGGCCCACGTCGTCTCGATCGAGCACGTCGTGGGCTTCGTCACGGACCGGCCCTCCTCGCTCAGCAGCTCGACGGTCCTGCGGGCGACGGCGACCCTGGCGCGGGCGGGGGAGGAGGACCGCTCGGCCGACCATGGCGGCACCTCCTCGGCGCCCTGACGCGCGGACGAGGCGACACGTCGAGGCGTTCCACGAGCGGGAAAGACGGAGGTTCGCCGATGGCCTCAAGCAGCGGTGGTTCCCGACCGATGACCCTTGGGTATGGAACAGCTGGAGCTCGACATGCCCGTCCCCGCGGTCGCTGAATCGGACCGAAGCCGGTTCCCCTGTCCGTCGTGTGGCTCGCTGCTGCGAGTGGGCGCGATCCTCTGCCCCTACTGCGACGCCGACCTGTGGAAGCTGTCACACGGCGATCCCGAGCCCACTGCGGAGACGACCGCGCGGCCGATGGGAGACGGATCGCCCCCCGCTTCCATCTCCGGAGGACGGCGGCCTGCCCAACTCCCTCTCGTCATCGCCGCGACCGCGCTGGGGGCGAGGATCCTCGTGTCCGTCATGGCGGGACGGGCACCGGGCTCGTCGTCGCTCCTGACGCTATCGGCCTGGGGAACGACGCTGCTGGCGGTCCTCGCGGTCTTCTGGGCGCGGCGGGCCGAGCGCCGTATCGACGGAGCACGGGACGAGCGAGGGCTGACGATGGCGCGGTACGGGCTCGTCCTTGGCATGGCCACCATCGCGTACTCGGTGTCTTCGTTCGTCACCTCGTCGATCGACCTGGTGGTGGGCGAGCTCCAGGTCTAGCCACCTAGGCGGCGGCAGCCAGCCCCGAGTAGTTGCTCCGTGCGCGCTCCTTGTAGAGCGCGTACGCCTCGTCCGACTGGAGGAAGGCCGGCACGTATCCGCCGAAGATCCTCGCGTACGTCGCAGCCTCGGCCTCCCGGGCGGCGGTGATCGTCCAGCCGGCCTGCGCGCGGAGCTGCTCGAGCAGGCCCGCGGGGATCACCTCGGTCGAGCCGAACAGGCCCGACCCCAGCGGGTGCCCGAGGATCACGCCGGTCGACAGGTCGGCCACCGCCTCACCCTCGTGCACGACGGCCGCGCGTCGCGGGTCGAAGAACGGGTTACGCACGATCCCGAACCGGTCGAACGCGGTCTGCGCGAGCACCAGCTGCCGCGGCGTGCGCACCCCCGTCTCGACCGACAGGATCTGCCTCTCGTCGTCGGATAGCTCGAGCCCCGCCGCCTCGAGCTCACGGACGAGCTCGGCTCGGTCGAGCAGCGAGGGGTCCGTGGCCACCGCGGCGGGATCGCCGGGCGTCGTCGTGTCCGTCTCAACCTGCGCGATGACCGCCCGGGTCACCGGCGCGGTGGACGCCAGCGTCACCGACCGGCCAGGCGGGGCGACGGCGTGGGCCGCGGGCAACCCCACGACGATCGCGGACCCCGCGAGCAGGAGCATCGCGCCGGCAACCGGCGCGACGACGAAGCGAACAGCAGCGCGGGCCTTCATGGTTCCGCTCCTTCCCCTCGGGTTCAGCACCTCATCCTTCCCGAGGTGCCTGAGAACCCCCTGAGAGCCGCGTTACGTCCTGAAGAGCACGCCGAGGCACGTGGCCGTGCCCGGCCGCCTCGTCCGCCTCGATGGCCGGAAGCATCGACCCCCGGCGCGCGCGCCGGGGGTCGATGGATCGCGAGCGCGAGCAGTCAGTTCTCGCAGCCCTTGGTGGAATCGCTCCCGGGCCCGCCGCGGCAGACGTCCGTGCCGGCGCCGCCGCGCAGGGTGTCGTTCCCGGCGCCGCCGCGGAGGTTGTCGTTGCCGGCGCCACCTCGGAGGTTGTCGTTGCCGCCACCGCCGCGCAGCGCGTCGTTCCCGGAGCCGCCGCGAACGGCGTCATCGCCGCCACCGCCACGGACCGAGTCCTCACCCGAACCGGCCCTGACGGTGTCCTCTCCGGCGCCGCCCCTCGTGGTGTCGTTCCCGGCGCCGCCTCTGAGCGTGTCGTTGCCATCCTTCCCGGACAGCGTGTCGTCCCCGGCGCCGCCTCGGAGGGTGTCGTTGCCCGACGCGCCGACGAGGCTGTCGCTCCCTGCACCGCCCCGGAGGGTGTCGGCGGCCGAACCCCCGAGGAGGCTGTCGTCGCCGCTCCCCCCGGCCAGCGTGCTCCCGGAGGCGCTCGCGGTCAGCGTGTCGTCGAACGCCGAGCCCCTCGCGATCTCGATGCTCGTCAACGTGTCCGAGCCCTGCCCGGAGGCCACGCCGGTCGCGAGGTTCACGTTGACCGCGTTCGTCGAGCCTCCGTAGACGGCCGCGTCGGAGCCGTTGCCCCCGTTCATGGTGTCGTTGCCGTTCCCGCCGATCAGCTTGTCGTTGCCGTCGTCGCCGTTGAGCGTGTCGTTGCCATCGCCACCGTCGATCGTGTCGTTCCCGCCCCCGCCGGAGATCACGTTGACCCCCGCGTTCCCGGTGAGGGTGTCTCCCCCGGAGCCTCCCGTGAGGTTCTCGCAGTTGCTGATGGTGTCGGTTCCGGCCCCTCCGGTGTTCTGCGCCGTCGTTACCGCCAGGCTGACCGTCACCGGTGGGTTCGTCGTCGAGTAGCTCACGGTGTCGGTGCCGGCGCCACCGTCGATCGTGTCGTTGCCACCTTCACCCCGAAGCGTGTCGTCCCCGCCGTCGCCGTTCAGCGTGTCGTTGCCATCGCCGCCGTTGATCGTGTCGTTCCCGGGGCCCCCGGAGATCGTGTTGGCTCCCGACGAGCCGGTCAACGTGTCGGCGCCGGATCCGCCGATGAGGTTCTCGAAGTTCGAGATCGTGTCCGTTCCCGCCCCCCCGGTGTTCTGGGCTGTCGTGACCGCGAGGCTCACCGTCACGGCGCTGGCGGTTCCGGCGTAGGTGAGGGTATCCGTCCCGGCTCCGCCGTTCATGTCGTCGTTGCCGTCACCACCGTTGACGGTGTCCGCGCCCGAACCGCCGGTGAGGGTGTCGTTCCCGGAGCCACCGTTCAG
>CAZXFA010000037.1:18439-20196 GCA_964640085.1 uncultured Actinomycetes bacterium
CCGCGTACAGGGCTGCTGAGAGTTTCCGACGCACTACGCTGGAACGGGTCCGGACCTTCCAAGGGCGATGAGGTCTCATCGTCTCCACCCCCTCCCATCGGGGCCGCTGCGCCGCGGCCCTACATCCGACTCTAGCGGTTGCTTCTCGACGTACACAACCGGAGGCACCGGGCGTGGCCCACGGGACAGACGGCCGTCATGGGCAGCAGGTTCCGGTCCGGCCTCGAGCGGGGATCATCCGGCCCGGCTCGTCAACCGGCGTGGCGACGGAGGTGGTCTTCGAGCCGGGCCACGAGGTCGGACCGTAGGTCCCGGATCTCCCCTCTGAGATCGCGGATCTCGGCCTCCTGACCGTCGATCCGCGTGTCCAGCCTGGCCCCGAGCGCGTCGATACGGGACCCCAGGTTGTCGATACGGGACCCCAGGTAGAAGAGCGTCCCCAGGACAGCGCCCGTCAGGATGCTGATCGCCGCCAAGGCCTCGGCCATGAGCGAACGGTAACACGTGGGTACGACACCGAACGAAGAGGGAACCGGCCCCCGAAGGGGGCAGGTTCCTGTCCGGTCTCGGCGATCGGATGGATCAGTCGATCCGGTCCGACCCGGGGCCTCCGACGATCTCGTCGTCGCCTTCGCCCGGGACGAACGTCTCGGTCCCGGGATCGCCGATCAACGTGTCGTTCCCGGATCCAGACTCCAGGATCTCGAAGGATCCATGGGCGTCGACCTCATCGCCTGCATCCGCCAAGTCGCCGTCGCAGTTCGCGTCCTCACCGGCGCGGCCGGACAGGCTGTCGATCACGGTGCAGGTGGTCCGACCACCGTAGCTGAGGTGGTCGGCGGTTCCGAATGGGGTTCCCGCACCGAGATCCCCGAAGACGTCGTCGCCGTTGAAGCGACCTGGGGCGATCCAGTCGTCCCCATCCCCGCCGGCCGCATTGAGGTACTTGGTCAGCGCCGAGGCATCCAGGATGTCATCGCCGTCACCCCCGATGAGGGTGAAGCTCTCGATCCCCACGAGCTCCCCGATGGCGCCGTTGATGTCGAAGGATGAGTCTGTCACCACGACACGGTCGTCGTTCATCAGGCCCGAGCCGCCATCGTCGTCGCTGCCGATCCACATGAACGAGTCACCGAGGAGCGCCTCGGTGCCCAGGTCGACCGCCCAGGCGATCGACGTCGGGAACCGTCCGCCGTTGCGCTCGTCGATCAGGAAGATCTCATCGAGGGACGGCTGCCCGAGTACGACGATCGTGACTGTGTTGGAGATCGTGGCGCTCCCACACGCGGTGCTGTTCCGCCCGTCCTCGTAGTCCGAGGGAGGATCGATCGGGGAGAAGAGGATCGCTCCGGTCGATGCCTCGGCATCCAGATCCGCGTTCGCATCGTCCTCGACGGCGACGGCCACCCCGGCTCCCGGATCGATCCTGATGTTGATCGTGTCGGTGGAGGGGTCGTACGCACATGAGCCGGACGGGGACGCGTCTGCCTGCTCTCCGACCATCGCCGGGCCTCGGCACGCCGCCAGCGAGAGGATCACGGCCAGGCCCACCACCCCAAGGCACCGGTACGCCCCCACCCGAAGGGATCCCATCCTCCTCCTCCTCCTCCAAGAGGCGACCGCATCCTAGCCGTTCGACGTCCGGGCGAAGGGTGACCCAAGCGTGGCATCCGGCGGAAAGGGAACCGGCCCCCCGAAGGGAGCCGGTTCCCAACTGCCGTGGTGCGGTGGTGCTCAGAGCTGGCGGACCTTGGGGT
>CAZXFA010000038.1:0-3952 GCA_964640085.1 uncultured Actinomycetes bacterium
GATGAGTACCCGATCATCCTGATTCCAGGAAAGCGCGTAGCGCAGGCCGTCGAGGAGCTTCGCGACATCCTCGGCTTCGACACGGTGGATCAGCTTCTCGATTGGATGGAGGGCGCCTATCAGAGGATGGTTTCTTCATCGAGGGGTCGTCCATCCGACATCATGAGAGAGGCCCCGGAGGCGATGGAGACCCTCCAGCTGACCACGCTCGCCCGGGACGAGCAGGAGTCCGGCTGAGCACGCCAAGCCAGTCGTGTCAGGCACGGCCGCCAGCCCCGGGATTGTCTCCGGTGGTGTGACGCAGTTCACAGACACGGGGCCCGAGGATCGGTCTTATCTCTCTGTCGAGCTTCCTTGACCAGAGGGGAGACCCGTGAAGTCGTGCTGGACTCCTGCTTGTGACCCGTGGCCTGAAAGTCTGGCTTCCGCCCGGAGATGTACCTCTAGCAGGACCTCGCGCTGCGGGAGGCCGAACGGTGGCGCCTCACACTGAGGCTCCCGGCCGTGAATCCGTTGGGCTTCTCGCCGACCGGCCGATACATCCACGTTCTTCGGAGCGTGTTTCCGGAGCCTTGGCGGGCATGTCTCCGGCCTCTTCGGACAGGTGAGCGTCCACGAGCCGGACCCATTGCTCCCCGATCTGCCAACGGCCTCGAACGGGCGCTCGATCGGCGTCTGCGACTCGATCGAGAGGAGCCAGGTCCAGCGCTCCGCCTCGCGCTCGGCCACGCTCCTATCGCGGTAGACCTCGGGCGGGAACGCGACGGTGAGTCCGTCGGTCACGAGAAGTACCAATCGTTGGGAATCGGACGCTTTGCGCATGGCGCTGCCTACCCCAGCAGAGCCGACGTGTCTGGGAAGTAGGTCACAGCGGGCGAGGCTAGCGATCCCCCGCCAGATCGTCAGCCAGGGGGGTCATCGAGCAAGTCTGAGTCAGCGATCGTGTGATCGGTGTCGATGCCTCCGGCACGCAGTTGGGAGCTCGCGGACGTCAGCGACAGTAGGGACAGTTGGATGTGTAGACAATGGGAAGGGGGTCTCACGGCCATGAAGACTGCTCCACATGTGGCGGATCAGACCGATCGAGGGCCATGTTCCTTCTCCGGATCCCCGTCCTCATTGGTCCTGGATAGCTTCCTCGCGCCTGCTCTCAGGTAGAGCCGGACATATGCGATCACGCGTTGCTGATCAAAGGCATCTACGAGGACCTGGGACCTCCCCGCTGGTCATGGGGGGTCTGCCGACGGTGCTACCCTCACCTGGCCGATGACCAGCGAGAACGACGCCAAAGACGCCCTCGAGCGCGAGCTCTACTGGGCCGAGGAGGCCACGCCGCGCTCGCGGATGGACACGGGGGAGGTCCGGGACGCCCTCCACGACTTCGCGATGCTCATGCGCGACGACGAGAAGCAGGTCATCCCGCGTGGGGAGCCGAACCTGGCCTCGAGATCGAGGTGGCGGCGTCGGCTCAAGTTCCGCCTGTTCCGCCTGATTCGGCCCATCTCGTGGCGGTACGACCGGCTCCTGGCCGACCTGGGTGAGCTGAACGCGGCGCTCGCCGACCGGGTCGCCGTGCTCGAGGCCGAGATCGCTCGGCTGAAGAAGGAGCGCGGCGAGTGAGGATCGCAGTCGTCCACCCGCAGACGCCGTTCGTGCACGGCGGAGCCGAGACCCACACCGAGGCGCTCGTCCGCGCCCTGAAGGCGGCCGGCCACGAGGCCGAGGAGGTCGCGGTCGCCGGCAAGTGGTACCCGGCGACCGAGCTGTTGCACCAGATGGCGGTCTGGCGCGCGCTCGACCTGTCCGAGTCCAACGGCCTGAAGATCGACATGGTCATCGCGCTCAAGTTCCCCGCCTACCTCGTCCCGCACGAGCGCAAGGTGGTCTGGCTGATCCACCAGCACCGCAGCGCGTACGAGCTGTGGGACCACCCGGAGTTCGCCGACCTGTCCAAGCAGGAGGAAGGCCCGGCGGTCCGCGACATGGTCGTGCAGAGCGATCGGGTCGCGCTCGGCGAGGCCAAGCGGATCTTCACCAACTCGGCGAACGTCCGCGACCGCCTGTGGAACACGATCCGGCTGACGAGCGAGGTCCTGTACCACCCCTCGCCGATCGTCGAGGCGCTCCTGCCGCGCGAGCCCGGCCCGCTCGGCGACCACATCCTGTACCCCAGCCGGCTGGAGGCCCTGAAGCGCCAGTCGCTCGCCGTCGAGGCGATGCGGCACGTGAAGACCGGCGTGAAGCTGGTGCTGGTCGGCGGCGGTCCGGACGAGCCGGCGATCCGGGAGCAGATCGGGAGGCACAAGCTGGAGGGCAAGGTCGAGCTCGCCGGCCGCGTCTCGGACGAGCGCCTGCACGAGCTGTACCTGTCGGCGCTCGGCGTGTACTACGGACCGTTCGACGAGGACTACGGGTACGTGACGATCGAGGGGTACGCGGCGCACCGGCCGGTGGTGACGACGACCGACGCCGGCGGGCCCCTCGAGTTCGTCACCGATCGCCAGACCGGGTTCGTCACCCCGCCCGAGCCCGAGGCCATCGCCCACGCGTTCGACGTCCTGTTCTCGAACCGCCCGATGGCGAAGGCGATGGGGGAGGCCGGGAGCGCGTTGATCCGCGAGCGCGTGCCGGGCTGGCCCGAGGTCGTCGCTCGGCTGACGGAGTAGCCCATGGGCAACCCCGTGGTCGGCGCGGCGCGGCGCCTCTTCCGCTGGGACTACCGGTTGGACCCGCGGATCGCGTGGCTCTCGCCGATGCCCCCCGCGCGGAGCGGCATCGCGACGTACTCGCGGGCGGTGCTGGACGGCTTGGGGCGCATCGGGTTCGAGCGCAAGGTGGAGCCGATCTGGCCGCTGAAGCCGCGGCACGAGGGCGCGGTCCCCTGGCACACGATGGGCGTTTACCACCTGGGGAACAACGTCGAGTTCCACCGGGACATCTACCGGCACGCGGTCCAGACCCCCGGGCTGGTCGTGATCCACGACCTCGGGCTCGACGACTTCGTGCGGGGGATGATCGCGGCCGGGGACCCGCTCGGGCACCAGGCGATGCGCGAGGGTGTGGCGAACGCGTCCAAGCTCGCGAGCCTCGGGGAGGCGGCGACGAAGGAGCCGCTCCGGGTGCCGTACGTGGCGCACGTCGTCCGGCGCGCCCGCGGGATCGTGGCCCACTCGCCGTTCGTCGAGCGCCACCTGCGCGCGTTCGGTTGCCGGACGCCGGTGTTCATCGCCCCGCACCCGCCGGTCGAGGCCGAGCGGGACCTCCGGAAGGCCGAGGGCCGGCGCGCGGTGCTCCGGGGCCCGCTCGAGTCGATGGGGATGCGGAAGCTGGTCGGCGTGCTCGGCGACCTGAACGCCGCCAAGCTGATCGACCTGGTCCTCGCGGCGGCGCGCTCGTTGTCCGAGGACGTGCACGTCGTGCTCGTGGGCCGCCGGATCGAGGGCTACGACGTCGAGGCCGTGGTGCGCGAGAGCGGGCTCGGCGGCCGGGTGACCCTGCACACGGACGTGAGCGACGAGGACTTCCTGGGGTGGCTGTGCGCGGTCGACGTGGCGGTCGACCTGCGGTTCCCGCACCGGGGCGAGGTGAGCGGGACGCTCGCCCGCGCGATGCAGTGCGGCCGGCCGACAGTGGTGAGCGCCACCGGGACCTACCTCGACCTACCGGACAGGCTCGTCGCGCACGCGCCGGCCGGCCGTCCCGAGCCGGGCGAGATCGCGGCGGTGCTCCGAGGCCTGCTCGAGGACGAGGAGCGGCGCGAGCGGATGGGTGCCGCCGCCCGCGCGCACATGGCCGAGCTCGTGCGGACGGACGCCACCGCCCGCGTCTACGCGGAGGCGATCGAGGGGACCCTGACGCTCCTGCGCGATCCGGCGCGCCGCGCACTCGCCCGCTGGGGCGGGGCGCTGGTCGATCTCGGTATCAGCGAAGAGCACCTCGAGCGCGGCTACGG
>CAZXFA010000038.1:4052-6522 GCA_964640085.1 uncultured Actinomycetes bacterium
CGTCCAGGGACAGGAGCTCCGGGGGCGGCTCGTACAGGGCCTCGGTGAGCCGTTCGCGGAGCCGGATCCCCTTCGGCGTGAGCACCACCGTCTTCACGCGCCGGTCGGTCGGCAGGCTCCGGCGCTCGACGAACCCGTTCTCCTCGAGCCGGTCGACGAGCCAGGTGCACATCGACGCGTCGACGTTGAGCGCCTCGGCCATCGCGCGCATCGGCCGCGGCTCGTCGGGGTCGAGGACGCCGAGCGCCTTGAGGTGCCCGGGCGTGAGCCCGTGCTCGCGGAGGATCGCCTGATGCTCGCCCCGGTTGAACCGGGCGAACGTGAACTCGGCCATCAGTCGCCAGGCCTCGGCGGCGATGGAGCGCTTGGACCTCGATCCGTTCCCGCCCACGACACCTCCATCGTATGCGGGGCCGTCGGTTGCTTCAAGTATATCGAAGGTTGAGAGGAGTGAATACTTGACACTACTCAAGTATCTGTGTCATGCTCGACGGTCATGAGCGAGAACGCGATCGTCGTAGAGGGTCTCGCCAAGCGCTTCGGGGACGTGGCCGCCCTGGACGGGATCGACCTGGGGATCCCCGCGGGAGAGATCTTCGGGCTGCTCGGCCCGAACGGGGCAGGCAAGACCACGGCCGTCCGGATCCTAGCCACGGTGCTGCTGCCCGACGCGGGTCGGGCCGAGGTGCTCGGGCTGGACGTGGTCCACGAGGCGGCGGCGGTTCGGCGTCGGGTCGGGCTGGCCGGCCAGTTCGCGGCGGTCGACGGCAACCTGACCGGGCGCGAGAACCTCCGGCTGATCGGGAAGCTCGCACAGCTCCCCGGCCCCGCGATCATGCCGCGTGCCGACGAGCTGCTCGAGCGGTTCGAGCTGACCGAGGCCGGCAACCGGCCCGTGCGGACCTACTCGGGCGGGATGCGCCGCCGGCTGGACATCGCCGCCTCGCTGATGCGGCGGCCGCCGGTGCTGTTCCTGGACGAGCCCACCACCGGGCTCGACCTCCACAGCCGCAACGAGCTCTGGTCGATGATCCGGGAGCTGGTGGGGGAGGGGACCACGGTCCTGCTCACCACCCAGTACCTGGAGGAGGCCGACCGGCTCGCGTCCCGCGTGGCGGTGATCGACCATGGCCATGTGATCGCGAACGACTCGCCCGCGGCGCTCAAGGCTCACCTCGGCGGCACCGTGATCGAGCTCGGGTACCCGGAGCCCATCGTGGCGGGACGGGCGCTGGAGCGCGTCTCGGCTGCCGCCGGGGACTCCCACGTCGAGATCGAGGACCGCACGGTCCGGATCACGTCGCAGGACGGCGCCCGGCTCCTGATGGGCGTGCTGCGGCCGCTCGACTCGGACGGCCTGGAGCCCGCGACGATCACCGTTCGCGAGCCGAGCCTGGACGACGTGTTCCTCGCCCTCACGGGGCACCACGCCGAGAACGCAACGTCGGCCGAACCCGCGGAGGCGGGCCGCCGCGCTCGCCGGAGGAGGGGTGCGGGATGACGACGAGGACGGCCGACCTGTCGCTCGATCATCAGGTCCCGTTCGGGGCCGTGCGAGACACGCTGGCGGTGACGCAGCGGAACCTGATCCACTTCTTCCGGATCCCGCAGCTGCTCGTGTTCTCCACGATCCAGCCGATCATCTTCGTGCTGCTGTGGCGGTACGTCTTCGGCGGCGCGGTCGGAGGCACAGGGAGCGTCCCGTACGTCGACTTCCTGATGCCGGGCATCTTCGTGCAGACGGTGGTGTTCGGCGCGATGGCCACCTCGATCGGCTTGGCGACGGACGTCAAGTCAGGGCTGCTCGAGCGGTTCCTCTCGTTGCCGATGTCGCGCTCGGCCGTACTCACGGGGCGGACGATCGCCGATCTGGTCCGGAACGTGTTCGTCGTGATCCTGATGGCCCTGGTCGGGTTCGCGGTGGGCTTCCGGGTCCACACGAACGCGCTCGCGTTCCTCGGCGGGCTGGTCCTGGTCGTGCTGTTCGGCTACGCGCTGTCGTGGGTCTTCGCGACCGTCGGTCTGCTGGTGAAGGATCCCGAGACGGCCCAGGCCGCCGGGTTCCCGGTGCTCGCGCCCCTGGTGTTCGCCTCATCCGCGTTCATCCCGGTGGACACGATGCCCCACTGGCTCCAGGCGTTCGCCCGCAACCAGCCGGTGTCGGTGACGGCCTCGGCGGTGCGCGCCCTCACGATCGGCGGACCGACGAGCGGCGAGGTGATCCAGGCGATCCTGTGGTGCGCGGCGATCGTGGCCGTGTTCGCGCCGTTCGCCGTTCGCCTCTACCGCCGGGCGGTGTAGCCGTGGCGGCGGATCACGACCCACGCTCCGTGGGCTTCTTCGGCGGGAGCGACGACGCGTAGGCCACGCTCCGGTCGACCCATCGCCGGAGCTGTCGATGCGTCTTCGTGCCGTCCGGCCCCACGAACAGGAACCCCTTCATCGGCCGACCGGTGAAGTCCATCGGACG
>CAZXFA010000038.1:6622-19271 GCA_964640085.1 uncultured Actinomycetes bacterium
TGCCCGCGCCGGCACGACCAGGCACGAGGGGGTGCGGTGATGCAGGCCATGGGGTTCAGGACGGACGTCCCCGCCAACTGGAACCGTTGGTGGCTCCTCATGTGGGGGATCGTGTCCATCTCACTCCTCGCCGCGGCGCTCGCCGGCCTGCCGTTCTGGCCGTGGTGGCTCCTCGCGGCCGCCGTCGGCTTCGGCGTCCCGGAGCTCATCAGCATCGTGAGGGAGAACGACAGCCTGCCCCCGCTCACCCACACGATCCGGCACTTCCTGCCCAACTGGGTGGCGTTCCCGCTGATCTACTTCCTGCTGGGCACGATCGGCGCCAGGTGGCTCGAGTTCCCGCGCCCGTTCCACCTCGGAGCGCTGTTCGGGCTCCTCGGCTGGCTGACCGATCACTTCGCCGTCACGTACACGAAGCCGGACCCGTACCCCTACTCGGGCGAGCCGGCCCCGGAGCGCAAGCGGCTGGCCCTCTGAGGACCGAACTCCATCGCATCTCCACCGGCCTGACCAGGGCCGTTGCTAGACTCGCCCCGAGCCGGGCCTCCGCGCCCGCGAGAGCCGGACCCAACCGATGGCCGCCACCGTCCAGACGTTCGAGCGGACCTCCGAGCCGCCGCAACTGCGCGTCGGCGAGCGCCTGCGCGTGCTCCTCGCCCACCGCGAGATCCTGCTGAACCTGGTCCGCAAGGAGCTGAAGGTCAAGTACGCGGCCTCGGTCCTCGGGGCGATCTGGTCGCTGTTGAACCCGCTCGTCTACCTGGCCGTGTTCTCGTTCGTGGCCCGCGTGCTCGGCGCGGGGATCCCCGACTACCCGGTCTACCTGCTGAGCGGGCTCCTCGCGTGGAACCTCTTCAGCGCGGCGCTCACGAGCGGGGCCCGCTCGGTGCTCGACAACGCGAACCTGGTGAAGAAGGTGGCCTTCCCGCACGAGATCCTCCCGCTCTCGGCGGTCGGCGTCGCCCTCGTCGACTTCACGCTCCAGTCGACCGTCCTGCTGCTGTTCATCGTGGTCTCCGGGTACGGCCTCCACCTGCCCGAGCTCGCCCTGTGGCCGTTGGCGTTCGTCGCCCTGCTCGTGCTCACGGTGGGTCTCTCGCTCTGGTTCTCCGCGCTCAACGTGCGATACCGGGACGTGGGCCATCTCCTGAACATCGCGCTCCTCGTGTGGTTCTGGGCCACGCCGATCGTCTACGCGGGGTACCAGGTCCAGGAGTTGGCCGAGAGCGGCTCGCGCACGTTCCTGGGCGTCCCTCTCCTGACGCTCTACCTGCTGAACCCGCTCGTCGGCGTGGTCGCCGGCTTCCAGCGAGCGCTCTACGGCGTCGTGCACCCGGAAGGCTCCGCCTCGCCGGTCCTGTTCGCCGAGAGCCTGGGCTGGTACGCGCTGGTGCTGGTGGCCGTGCTCGTCGCCGTGCTCGTCCTCCTGCTGCTCGCGTGGCGGTACTTCTTCAACCGGTCGGGCGACTTCGCGGAGGAGCTGTGACGCCCCCCGCGATCGAGGTCGACCGCGTCTCGAAGCGGTTCCGCATCTACCGCGAGAAGCCCACCTCGATCAAGCAGCGGCTGCTCACCTCCCACTCGCGCGCCGAGGACTTCTGGGCTCTCAGCGACATCGCGCTCGACGTCGCCGAGGGCTCGACGTTGGGCCTGATCGGCCACAACGGCTCTGGCAAGACCACCCTGCTGAAGTGCATCGCCGGGATCCTGCGGCCCACCTCCGGACGGATCCGCCAGCGGGGGCGCCTGGCCGCCCTGCTCGAGCTGGGCGCCGGGTTCCATCCCGAGCTCACCGGGCGGGAGAACGTCTACCTGAACGCGTCGTTCCTCGGCCTCTCGCGCAGGGAGACAGACCGCGCGTACCAGGAGATCGTCGCCTTCGCCGAGATCGAGGACTTCATCGACAACCAGGTCAAGTTCTACTCCAGCGGGATGCTCGTCCGGCTCGGGTTCGCCGTCGCGGTCCACGTCGACCCCGACGTCCTGCTGATCGACGAGGTGCTCGCGGTGGGCGACGAGGCGTTCCAGGCCAAGTGCCTGGACCGGGTCCGGGTATTCCAGCGCGAGGGACGCACGATCGTGCTCGTCACCCACGCGCTCGACACGGTACGCGAGATCTGCGACCGGGCGGCGATGCTCCACCACGGCCGGCTCCACGCGCTCGGGGCGCCCGACGACGTGGTCCGCGAGATGCGCTACGTCCTGCTCGGCGTGACGGACCCGGGCTTCGTGGCCGAGGAGGGCACGCGTGAGGCGGAGATCGCCGAGGTCCACCTGATCCGGGCGAACGGCGCGAGCGAGGGCCCAGTGCTCCGCGGCGACCCGATCACGATCCAGGTGGACGTCCGCTCGAACGCCCCGGTCGACGACCTGGACGTGGACTTCGCGGTGCTCGACGGCGCCACGAACCACCCGGTGCTCGACGCCCGCACGTCGGGGGCTGGCCTGGACCTCGGCCGGATCGATGGCAAGCGGCGGGTACGCTTCCGGGTGCCGGGGTTCCCGTACCAGCCGGGGAAGTACTGGGTGACGATCGGCCTGTCCTCGCGCGAGACCGGACGCCTGTACCACGTGCAGACCCAGCGGTACCTGTTCGAGGTGGTCGACGCGCCGAGGGTGCAGGAGCGGGTGGAGGTCCCGGTGCGGGTCGAGGTGGAGGAGCTGTGAGGACCGACCCCGTGACGAGCCAGACGACGAGCCAGACGAAAGGACGCCCCGCGATGCTGATCCCCCTGATCCTGTTCTCGGTGGCCCTGGCGGCGGTGGCTCAGCTCTCGCTGAAGCACGGCATGAACCAGGTGAACGATCAGATCGCCCCCGATCGCTTCGGGCTGAACGGGCCCGCGCTGCGGGCGCTGGTCGCCACCCCTGCGGTGTGGGGCGGGCTGCTGCTGTTCGGGATCTCGGCGCTGGTGTGGCTGGCGGTGCTCTCGCGGGCCTCGCTCTCCTTCGCCTACCCGTTCGCGGCGCTCACCTACGTGCTGATCCTCCTGTTCGACCTGTTGGTGCTGGACGAGACCGTCCCGCCGCTTCGCTGGGCGGGCGTCGGGCTCATCGCGGTGGGGATCTTCCTGATCTCGAGGACCCCGCACACGTGATCGCGTCCGACCTCGCGATCGTGGTGGTGAACCACAACGCCGGCCCCTACCTGGAGCGCTGCCTCCGCTCGGTCTTCGCGGCAGCCGCCGGGCTCGAGCTCGACGTGATGGTCGTGGACAACGACTCCAGCGACGGGAGCGCGAAGGTTGCCGTCGCCGCGCATCCGGACGCCCGCCTGATCGAGACCGGTGAGAACCGCGGGTTCGCTGCCGGGGTGAACGTGGGGATCCGCGCCACCGACGCGCCGTTCATCTTCGTGCTGAACCCCGACGCCGAGATCTGGGAGGGGACGCTGGACGGGTTCGTCAAGGTGGCGCGCGAGCACCCGCGCGCTGGCGCGATCGGGCCGCTGGTCCGCAACTCGGACGGCACCGTGTACGCGACCGGCCGAGTCGTGCCCACGATCGGGACCGCGGTCGGCCACGCGTTCCTCGGCCCGTTCATGCCGGACAACCGGTTCAGCCGCCGGTACCGCGTGGCGGACTGGGACCGGCGCACCGAGCGCGAGGTGGACTGGGTATCCGGGTCCGCCTTCCTGGTCCGGCGTGAGGCGCTCGACGAGGTCGGGCTGCTGGACGAGGGGTTCTTCCTGTACGCCGAGGAGGTCGACCTGTTCACGCGGCTCCGAAGGGCCGGGTGGAAGGTCCTGTACACGCCCGAGCTCGAGGTGGTGCACGAGGGCGGCGTCTCGACGGGTCGGAGCCGCCGGATGCACCTCCAGCACTCGCGCAGCGTGGCGCGGTACTTCGCCAAGCACCACGGGCGGGGGCCGCGGCGGGCGCTCGTGCCGTTCGTGTGGCTCGGGCTCCGGCTTCGGGCCGAGGTCGTCTCGCTCCGCGACTCGGTGCGGCGGCGTCGATGAAGGCCGTCGTGCTCGTCGGCGGGGAGGGGACGCGGCTGCGTCCGCTCACCGAGACCGTGCCCAAGCCGTTGTTGCCGCTGATGGACCGGCCGAGCCTGGACCACGTGCTCGACCACCTCGCGCGCCATGGCGTGCACGAGGTGGTGCTCTCCTCGAGCTACCTCGAGTCGACCTTCCACGCCTTCCTCGAGGCCCGCCACGGCGACCCGAGGATCGTCTGGATCACCGAGTCCGAGCCGCTCGGCACCGGCGGGGCGATCGTGAACGCGCTGGAGCACGTCGGCGACGAGCCGTTCCTCGGGCTGAACGGCGACATCCTGACCGACCTGGACCTCACCGCGATGGTCGCGATGCACCGGGACCGTGGAGCGGTGGCCACGATCGCCCTCACCCACGTCGAGGACGCCCGCCCGTACGGCCTGGTCCCCACCGAGCCCGACGGCCGCGTCCGTGCGTTCCTGGAGAAGCCCGCGGAGGAGGTCCCGGGCGACATCAACGCCGGGACCTACGTCCTGGATCCCGCGGCCCTGCGCGGGTGGCCGGCGGGCCGCAGCGTCTCGATCGAGCGCGACGTCTTCCCCGCGCTGATCGAGCGGGGCCGTCCGGTCTACGGGTTCGGCTCCGAGGCCTATTGGCTCGACGTCGGGACGCCGACGACGTACCTGCAGGCGCACTTCGACCTGCTCGAGGGAGAGGTGGGCGGTCACCCGAGCTACCCGGCGCCCTTCGTCGCCGACGGGGCGACGGTGGACCTGCGTGCCCACCTCGGGCGGTGGGTCGTGGTCGGCCCCGGGGCCTCGATCGAGGCCGAGGCCCGGGTGGACGACGCGGTCCTCCACGCGGGAGCGGCCGTCGAGGCCGGGGCCGGGGTCGTGGGCTCGATCCTCGGCCCCCGGGCGCGGGTGGGCGCCGGGGCGACCGTGAGCGGCTCGGCGCTGGCCGAGGCGGCCGAGGTGGCGCCCGGCGTGGTCGCCGAAGGAGCGAGCGTCTCCGCAGGTCAGCGGCTCGAGGGGGGCGAGCTGCCGGCCGCCACCGAACCCATGGGGTAGGATGCGCGTTCCCCATAGAGGGAACGCACATGCGCAGGCTGCCCGCCATCGTCCTCGTCCTCCTGCTCAGCGCCTCGGCGCCCGCGGTCGCCGCTCCCGGCGACGAGGAGTTCACCTTCTTCGGGTCGGGTTTCGGTCACGGGCTCGGGATGTCCCAGTGGGGTGCGTACGGGCTCGCGCTGGAGGGCTGGGGTCCCTCGCGGATCCTCCGGCACTTCTACTCGGGCACGCGTCTGGCCACCGAGGACGCGCCGCCGCCGACGCTCCGGATCGGCCTGGTCCAGGGCAAGCGGCGGGTGCGCCTGGAGGCCCGGGAGGGGCCGGTCGAGCTGCATCTGGCCGACCCCGCGGGCGGCCTGGTGGCGACGATCCCGGCGGGGGAGACCTGGAGGATCAAGGCTGCCGACACGCGCTACCGGATCATCGACACGGGCGGCGCGACGGTGGCCCGGGTGGGGGGGACGAGCACGCCGATCTTCGCCGTCTTCCAACCGTTGGGCACGCGGGTCCGGGTGCCCGAGGCGTTCCATACGTACAACCGCGGGACGATCGAGTTCGGCCTGCACGGGTGCGGGAACGGGTGCGACGTCCGGCTGATCCTCGACATCACGCCCCAGGAGTACCTGTACGGGCTGGCGGAGGTCCCGAGCAGCTGGCCGATGCGCGCCCTGAAGGCGCAGGCGATGGCGGCCCGCACCTACGCGTTCACGAAGGCCTCCTACGGGCAGCACCGCTCGGGCTGCGACTGCGCGCTGTACGCGAGCTCGTTCGACCAGGTCTACGCGGGATGGGACAAGGAGGGTGGCCTGGACGGGGACCGTTGGGTGCGGGCGGTCGACGACACCCTGGACCGCGTGGTCGTGAACGCCGGCCAGACGATCCAGGCCTTCTACATGTCCTCCTCGGGCGGGTTCACCGAGAACAACGAGAACGTGTGGGGCGGCACGCCGATCGGCTACCTGCGCGGCGTGTGCGATCCGGGCGATTACACGACCGCCAACCCGAGCGCGGTGTGGACCGTGTCCTTCACCGCCGAGGAGGTCACGCAGCAGCTCGGGCTGGGGATCGGCACGGTCACCGGCTTCACGGGCGTGCGGCGCGGGGTCTCGGGCCGGATCGTCCAAGTCACCGTGCAGGGAGAGAGCGGGAGCGCCGCGATCAGCGGCTCGACCCTCCGCTCCGAGCTCGGGCTGCGCGACGATCGCGTGTGGATCGACGCGAACCGCCAGGTGACGGGCGAGATCCGCGAGAAGTACGACGCCCTCGGGTGCTCGCCCGGGCTGCCGAGGTCGCGGCAGAAGGGCGTGGCGGGCGGCCAGCGCCAGAAGTTCACCGGCACCACGATCTTCTTCAAGGAGGGCCCAGGCGCCCACGAGCTCTGGGGGCCGGTCCTGGCCCGCTACCGGGCCGAGGGGGGACCGAGGGGGAGCCTCGGGTTCCCGAGGACCGACGTCCGGACGCTGAAGAACGGGAACCTGCGGGTCCGGTTCGAGCACGGTGTGATCACCTGCCGGCCCGACGGTTCGTCCTGCAAGGTGAGGTAGCGGCCGCTCAGGGCTGGAGCAGCGGCCCCAGGATCCCGCGCGGTGCCTCCGGCGCGACGGTCGTCCCCCGGAACGCATCGGCGAACCCCTCCGCGATCGTTGTCGCCGTCCCGGGATCGAGGCCGGCGGGGCACGTCCAGCGGACGTTCCAGGCCAGGAGCGCGAGCGACCTTCCGGGCGGGAGACCGGCGTAGGGTGCGACGATCACTCGGTCCCGCTCGCTCGCGACCTCCTCGAGCGCGCCGACGGTCGTCTCGCTCAGACCGCCCTCGTCGGTCGGCCGGTACCAGATGAGCACGTACGCGTGCTCCAGGTTGTGGACCGCCCGGGTCTCGGAGACCGGCCGGTCGTACACGCGCGGTTCGGGGGGGAGTGGGTCCGGGTCGTGGGGACCCACGGCCGCGGGCGGGTCCTCGTAGTCGTGCGGCTGCCCGGGGTCCAGGTGGCTCCGATCCGGGTCGGCAACGACCGGGCGCTCGAGCGGGTCGCAGCCGGCCGCGCGTGCAGCGGCGAGGGCCTCCTCGGGGATCTCACCCGGTGCCTGCTGGCGGAAGAGCAGGAACCACCCCGCGACCACGGCGACCGCCAGCAGGAGGACCCGGATCCATCGGGGGCGTGTCCGGGCGAACGCGACCTCCTTCGAGGGAGAGGCGGACCGCCCCCGGCCCCGCGCCATCCCGTCCTACTGCGGGACGGAGCCGAAGTCGAACGTGCTCGGGATCGGATCCGGTAGCTCGTCCTCGGTCCCGTAGGCGAGGACGACGACCGCCTGGTCCTCGACGACGAGGTCGCGCGGCGAGCCGCTGACCTCCTGGCCATCGACGAAGAGGCGCAGGCGGTTCTCGCCTTCCTCGCAATAGGCCCCGAGGCAGTCCGCGGTGAGCCGGACCCCCCACACGTCGAAGAACTCCCCGAACGTGAACTCGGTGATGCTCTGCGACTCGAGATGGATCGTCCCGCTCGTCTCGTGCGTGTGGATCGCGGCGTGCGTCGACCCCGAGATCCCGATGTCGGTCGGGACGATCTCCTCCTCGCCATGGATGAAGATCCGGACGTTGGCGTGTTCGTGCATCGCGCCGCCGGCCGGCGGCAGGGCGAGGACATCGAGGCGGTCCCCGAGCTGCTGCGTGTTCGCGCCCCACGGGGCCTCCGTCCGGAGCTCGCCGGGGAGACGGTCGGGCCGCTCCGCGGGGGCGTCCGGACGCAGGAACCAGATCACCGCCAGGGCCACGACGGCGGTGATCCCCAAGACCCACGCCATCCGGCGGGCGAACTCGGCCCGGCGGACCCGCTTCCGCACCTCCTCCCGCTGGCGCCGCGCGAGCTCCTTCTTCTCGGCGCGGGCGTGCCGGACTGGGGCCTCGGGGGAACCCTCGCCCCGCTCGACGGTCCTGACGCCGCCGGCGGCAGCGTCCTGCGTCCTGGGGCGGTTGCGGGGCTTCTTCCTCTTCTTGGCCATCGGTTCCTCTCGGTCCGGCTCCGGCGGGTCGAGGTCCCAGGATATCGGGCGACGCCGATTCCGACGCCTCATCCTCGTTGCGCCGCCGAGCAGCCCTGCCTATGCTTCGGGAACTTCCCCGAGGTCTGCCCGGGGGGAGGGGCCCCGGGCCGTGCGAGGAAGGGGGGCGCGATGGCCACGACGGCGCCGCCGAGAGGCGGCCTGGAGGGTTTCTTCCATCTCTCCGAACGGGGGACGGACGTCCGCACGGAGGTGATCGCGGGGCTCGCCACCTGGCTGACCATGGCCTACATCCTGGTGGTGAACCCCCAGATCCTCTCGACGCTGCCCGACGCCACGGGCGAGTCGCTCCCGTTCGACCAGCTGGTCAGCGTGACGGCGCTCGCCGCGGGGGTGCTCACGCTGGCCATGGGGCTGTTCACGAACTACCCGTTCGCGATGGCGGCCGGCCTGGGGCTGAACGCGTTCGTCGCGTTCACGCTGGTCGGCACGGCCGGGCTCACCTGGCCGCAGGCGATGGGCGTGATCGTGATCGAGGGGCTGGTGATCGCGGCGCTGGTGCTCACCGGGCTCCGCGAGGCCGTGTTGAACGCGATCCCGATGGACCTGAAGCGGGCGATCGGCATCGGGATCGGCCTGTTCATCGCCTTCATCGGGCTGGTGAACGCGGGCGTCGTGATCCAGGGCGAGGGGACGATCGTGACCCTCAACTCCGATCTCACGACGCTGTCGATACTGACCTTCGCCATCGGGATGGCGATCACCTCGGCGCTCGTCGCGATCCGGATGAAGGGGGCACTGCTGCTCGGGATCATCCTGACGACGATCGTGGCGAGCATCATCAACGCGATCGCCGCCGACCCGATCTTCCCGCCGGGCGTGGCCACGTGGCCGGACAAGGTGGTGGACACGCCGGACCTGTCGCTGATCGGCAACTTCAGCTTCGACCTGTTCAGCGGGGAAACGATCGCGGTGGTGACGGCGCTGGCGCTGATCATCTCGGTGATGCTGTCGGACTTCTTCGACACGATGGGCACCGTGATCGGCGTGGGCGGCGAGGCCGGTCTGCTCACCCAGGAGGGAAGGCTGCCGGGGATCCGCAACGTGCTGCTCGTCGACTCGCTGGGGGCCGCGTTCGGCGGGTTCACCTCCAGCTCGTCGAACACCACCTACATCGAGAGCGCGGCCGGTGTCTCGGAGGGGGGACGCACCGGGCTCACCGCGGTGGTGGTCGGGGCGTTGTTCCTGCTGGCGATCTTCTTCGCCCCGATCCCCGGCATCGTGCCGGCCGAGGCCACGGCGCCGGTGCTCGTGATCGTCGGGTACTTCATGATGAGGATCGTCCGCGAGATCGACTGGAAGGACGCCGGCATCGGTATCCCGGTCCTCCTCACGATGATCGTGATGCCGTTCACCTTCAGCATCACGAACGGCGTGGGTGCGGGGTTCGTCTCCTACACGGTGATCCAGCTCCTGCGCGGCCGGTGGAAGGAGGTCCACTGGCTGCTGTACATCGTGTCGGCCATCTTCCTCTGGTACTTCATCGTGGGGGTGAACCCGCTCGGTTAGACCTCCCGGAGGTGCTCTGACGGATCCAGCGGGGGCCGCGGGGATGCGGCCCCCGCCGGCATCCTGCCGACGGCCACCGCGCCCAGGGCGACCCGATCCTCGCCCACGCCGAGCGCGGTGCGCGTCTCTTCCTGGCAGAACAGCGTCGAGCTGATCCAGCTCGCGGCGTACCCTTGCGCGTGGATCGCGAGCAGCAGGTTCTCGATCGCGGCCCCGCCCGAGAGCAGGAACATGTCGCGCTCGGCACCGGCGCGCTCGGCGTCGGGGTAGCGGTGGGCCCCCGCGAGGGACACGAAGGGGACGACGAGCAGCGGCGCCGCGCCGAGCACCGCGTCGCTGCGAGACAGCCGGCGTTCGATCGTGGCCTCCGGGACGCCATCGCCCGCGAGGTCCGCGCGCCATGCCTCGGCCATCGCGCCCAGCAGGCGTCGTTTCGCGGCGGCCGAGCGGAGGGCGACGAAGGTCCAGGGCCGCGTGTGGTGCGGCGCCGGCGCGGTGCACGCGGCCCGTACCGCTTCCTCGAGGACCTCCCCCGGGACCTCGCCGGGTCCGAACGCGCGGATCGTCCGCCGGGCCGAGATCGAGAGCAGCGGCGACTCGCGGAACAGGTCCTCTTCGGCCGGGCGCACCAGGTCCGCGGCCGGGACCGCTTGCCCGGAAGTATCGATCCCGCGAACGAGGGCGGCCGGCACGCCCGCCGCCTTGGCCATCACGAGCCCGGCCGCGGCGGCGATCTGATCGGCGAGCGCGATCACGGTGGCCTCGAGCTCCCGCCCGTGCCGGTCGGACGTACCCCGCAGGTCGACCAGGGACGGCAGCCCCGCGCACCCGATCGCGACGTCGACCAGGCCGCGACGCCAGGCGCGTCCGAACGTATCGGTGATCACCACCGCGAGCTCGACCCCGAGCCGCTCGGCGAGGTCCCGCCGCAGGCGGTCGGCGGAGCCGTCGGGGTCCTCGGGCAGGAGCGTGAGGAACCCCTCCACCAAGTTCGAGGCGTCAACGCCGGCGTTCGCGCAGACGAACCCGTGGGCGGTCTCGGCGATCACCAGGTCCCCTCGACGGGCCACCACCCGACGGGTCTCCCGGTCCACCCACACCGCCCGGTCCCCGCCCTCGGCGGGTACCATGCGCCCCTCCGTCTTGGAGACGACCTTCTGGGTCACGGCCAGGACGTCTCCTCCGCCCGCCCCGGCGTCCGCGAGCGCCCCGGCGAGGATCGCGGCCAGGTCGGCACCCGGACCGATCTCCGGCAGCCCGACGAGCGGGACGACCTCGACGCTCACCGCACCAGATCGATCGCGACCCGTGCAAGCGCCTCGGCCTTCGGGTCGTCGGTCATGATCGTGTCCGTCACCGCCACGCGCACGCCGGTCGCCTCGATCCGCCCCACGAGACCTCGGTCCACGTCGTCGATCACCCAGGCGCTGAGGAGCCCGCGGTAGCACTCGGCGGCGCCGACGGCCGTGACCTCCACCCCGGCGACCGGCATCAGCTTGTCCGCCATCCCGGCGAGCGGGCGTCCGCCGACGATCCCGCTGATGCCCACGACGCGATCCCGTCGCGCCACGATCGCCTCCCGCACCCCCGGCACCGCGAGGATCGGGCCGATCGAGGCCACGGGGTTCGATGGGCAGATCACGATCGCCTCCGCACCCGCGATCGCGTCGAGGACCCGGGGGGCCGGACGCACCCCGTCGACGCCCTCGTACCGAACGGCCTTCACCTCGTCACGGGCTCCCCGACGGACCCAGTACTCCTGGAAGTGCAGATCGAGCTCCACCCCGTCGGCGACCGCGCTGATCCGCGTGGCGACCGGGTCGTCGGTCATGGGAAGGATCCGGCTCCCGATCCCGAACCGGGCGGCGATCCTCGCCGTGACCTCGGAGAGCGTGGCGCCCTCGGCGAGCAGCCGGGTGCGGAACAGGTGCGTGGCCAGGTCGAGGTCCCCGAGGTTGAACCACGCGTGCTCGACGTCGAATCGGCGGAGCTCCTCGGTGGCCCTGAAGGTCTCCTCGCGACGGCCCCAACCGCGTTCGGCGTCGAACACGTCGCCGAGCCAGTAGGTGACCGAGTCCAGATCCGGCGAGACGTGGAGACCGTGCATCCGGACGTCGTCCGCGGTGTTCACGATCGCCACCACCTCGGCCGGCGGGACAGCGCGCACGAGCCCGCGGAGGAACTTCCCAGCCCCGACCCCGCCGGCGAGCGCGACGATCGACATGGCGGGCAGCGTAGTACGCTCGCGGCGCGATGGACGCCGCCGCTCCCCACGCGATCCGCCGCGCCCTGGCGCGTGCCGAGACCGGCAAGGGGTTGTCGGTGGACGAGGCGACCGCGCTGCTCGATGCGCGGGGCGAGGCGCTCGAACGCCTGATGGGGATCGCCGCCCGCCTGCGAGCGCTCGGCCACGGGACCACGGTCACCTACTCCCGCAAGGTCTTCATCCCGCTCACGATGCTGTGCCGGGACCACTGCCACTACTGCACGTTCGCCAAGCCCCCGGCGCGCCTCGAGGCTCCGTTCCTCACGCCGGAGCAGGCGGTGGCGATCGCCGAAGGGGGACGGAAGCTCGGCTGCAAGGAGGCGCTGTTCACCCTTGGGGACCGGCCCGAGGACCGGTACGAGGTGGCGCGCGCGTGGCTCGACGAGCGAGGCTACTCGTCGACCCTGGACTACGTGCGCGCGGTCGCGATCCGCGTGATCGAGGAGACGGGGCTGCTGCCGCACCTGAACCCTGGCGTGATGTCCTACGAGGAGCTTGCGCGCCTCAAGCACGTCGCGCCCTCGATGGGGCTGATGCTCGAGAACGCTTCGGCGCGTCTGGCCGAGCGCGGGGGCCCGCACTTCGGCTCGCCGGACAAGGTCCCCGCCGTGCGTCTGCGGACGATCGAGGACGCGGGGCGGCTCGCGATCCCGTTCACCACCGGGATCCTGGTGGGGATCGGCGAGACCCCGCGCGAGCTGGCCGAGTCGCTGTTCGCGATCCGGGATCTCCATCGGCGGTACCGACACGTGCAGGAGGTGATCGTCCAGAACTTCCTGCCCAAGCCGGGCACCGCGATGC
>CAZXFA010000039.1:0-18751 GCA_964640085.1 uncultured Actinomycetes bacterium
GATGTAGGTGTCGCTCGAGGGGACGTAGGCCTCGGGCTGGTAGTAGTCGTAGTAGCTGACGAAGTACTCCACCGCGTTCTCGGGGAAGACCTCTCGGAACTCGTTGGCGAGCTGGGCGGCTAACGACTTGTTCGGGGCGATCACGAGGGTCGGTTTCTGCACCCGCTCCACCGCGTGCGCGATGGTAAAGGTCTTGCCCGTCCCCGTGGCACCCAGCAGGGTGAGGTGCTCCTCGCCGGCGCGGATCCCCTCGGCGAGGTCGTCGACCGCCTTCGGCTGGTCGCCGGCGGGCTCGAAGTCGGCGCGGACCTTGAACGGGGGCATCGTCCTATCCTATGGCGCTCCTCCGACCCGCCCCTGGCGACCGTGCGCCGCCACGAAGGCGGCCAGGCTGAGGTGATGGGCCACGTCGTGGCGGAACGGCCCCGCCGGGCCACCCAGGATGGCCCCCAGGCGCGCTCCGAGGGGCCGACGGCCGCGCGGCGTCGCCGGCCGGCGCCAGCGGGGATCGGACATCGAACGGATGGCCCGGAGCAGCTCCTCGTGCGTCCGCTCGGTCTCCCGCCGGACCTTCGCGAGGGACCATCCGGCCTTGCGCTCCACGTTCTGGGCGTTGATGCGGCCGGTCGACACCGTGAACTGGAGCTCGTCGATCGGGGCCCGCGTGTCCCGCTCCCAGGCGTCCAGGGCGTCCAGGGCGTACTCCTCCCAGGACGCGAGATGACCGAGGAGGTCCTTCGGGGACCAGGTCCCGCCCCCGAGCCCGGGCCGCGCGAGCGCCCCCCGGGGCAGCCGATCGATCAGCTCGTCCGTCCGCGCCCGCCCCTCCTCGAGGATACGGATCGCCTGGCGACGGGTGGGGAGGGTGAGCTCCGCCATCACATCCTCCCCGCCTCGATGATGCTCTGGAGGAACCGGCGCGTCCGTTCCTCGCGAGGAGCGCGGAAGATCTGCTCCGGCGCCCCCTCCTCCAGGATCACGCCCTCGTCGAGGAAGCAGACCCGGTGGGCGATGTCCCGGGCGAACCCCATCTCGTGCGTCGCAATCACCATCGTCATCCCGCCCTCGGCGAGCTCGCGGATCACGTTCAGGACCTCGGCCACCAGCTCCGGATCGAGCGCGCTCGTCACCTCGTCCAGCAGCATGATGTCGGGCTGCATCGCCAGCGCCCGGACGATCGCCACCCGCTGTTGCTGACCGCCGGACAGGCGGTCCGGGAAGTCGTCACGCTTGTCGGCCAGCCCGAACCGCTCCAGCAGGGCAACCCCCCGCGCCTCCGCATCGTGCCGCGAGAGCCCGAGGGCCTCCATCGGCCCCAGGGTCACGTTCCGGATCACGCTCATGTGCGGGAACAGGTTGAAGGCCTGGAACACGATGCCGATCCGCTGGCGGATCCGATTCACGTCCACACCCCGAGCGGTGATCTCGTCCCCGGCGACGAAGATCCGGCCGCGGTCGATCGGCTCGAGCAGGTTGATGCATCGCAGGAGCGTGGACTTGCCCGATCCGGAGGCGCCGATCACGCACACCACCTCGTGCTCGGAGACGGACAGATCGATCCCGCGCAACACCTCGAGCTTGCCGAAGGACTTGCGCAAGCCCTGGATCGCGAGCGCGGCGGAGCCATCGACGCTCATACGCCGCCGATCGCGTGCCGACGCCGCTGGTCCCGGGCGACGAGCCAGTCGACGACCCGCGCCTGGGGGATCGTGATCACGACATAGACCAACGCCAGCGCCACGTACGGCGTGAAATCGAACTCGGCGGCCGAAACGATCTGCGCCTGTCGAAGCCCCTCCACGACGCCGCCCAGGAGGCCGACGAGCGCCGAGTCCTTCTGGAGGCCGATGAAGTCGTTCAGCAGCGGCGGGATCACGCGACGGACCGCCTGTGGGATCACGACGAACCGGAGTGTCTTCCGTCGGCTGAGCGCGAGCGCCCGAGCGGACGCCACCTGGGAGGGGTGGATCGATTGGATCCCGGCCCGGTAGACCTCGGCCACGTACGCCGAGTACACGAGGACCAAGGCCACGATCGCCCAGAACGTGTCGGAGTGAGGGATCCCCCTGAGATCGAGCGAAGGTGCGCCGTAGCCGAGGAGGAAGATCACGAGGATGGTCGGGAGCGCGCGGAACAGGTCCGTGTAGCCGGCCGAGAGGATCCGCAGCGGTGCGAAGACCGGTCCCTGAAGGCTCCGGAGTACGGCGAGAAGGAGCGCGAACAGCAGCACGAACGCCTCGGCCACGGAGAAGATGAAGATGTTCCGACCGAACTTCCTGGCGATGTCGCCGAACGACTCGCCGAAGACGCGTCCGTCGAAGAAGGCCTCACGGATCTGTGGCCACCCCGAGGAGTTCACGACGGCGACCACGAGCACCGTGAAGAAGATCACGGTGCTCGCGACGGCGATCCACACGCCGCGGGCGCCCTCGCCGCGGAGCGGCGCCAGGATCCGCGACCCTCGGTCCCCGGTGGGGGGCGCGGAGGGGCCGTCGGGGAGCCCCCGATCCCTCTCCGGGGCGCCCGGAGGGACCACGCTCACGATGTCGCTAGCCCAGCACGGGCGCGTTCGTCTTGTCCGCCAGCCACTGCTGCTCGATCGCGTCCAGGGTCCCGTCCGCCTTCATCTCCTGGAGGGCCAGGTTCACGCACTCGACGAGCGGGCTCCCCTCCTCGAACGCCATCGCGAAGTACTCGTCCGACTCGGCCCCGAACTGCCCGACGACGACGCCCTTGTCGATCTGGACGGCCGCCATGAAGAACGCGGTGGGCAGGTCGACGACGATTCCGTCGATGTCGCCGTTGTCGAGGTCCGTGACGGCCTGGGCGAGGTCGTCGTAGACGGCGGGCTCGACGGTTGGCTGGACGACGTCATCGATCACGTCCAGGCTCGTCGTCCCGATCGGGGCCCCGAGCTTGGCGTCCCTCAGCTCCTCGATCGTGGTGGCGCCCGCGATCGGGCTGCCCTGCCTGGACACGAGGGCCTGGTTCACGTTGTAGTACGACTCGCTGAAGTCGACCGCCTCGTCCCGCTCCGGCTTGTACGAGATCTGCTGGAGGACGAAGTCGAACGGCTTGTCACCGGGGGCGAACGACTTGTTGAACCCCACCGAGACGAACGTGACCGAGTCGGGGAACGCGAAGCCCATCCGGGCGGCGACCTCGGCCACGACGGCTCCCTCGTACCCTTCGCCCTTGGCGGGGTCGTTGAACTCGAACTCGGAGTCCGGGCTCTCGCCGCCCTCCCACCACGGGGGGAAGGCGGGGTTGCCGGTGCCCACGGTGAGGGTTCCCGGGGACTCGAAGGCTCCGGCGTTGTCCTCCGCACACGTGGCCGCCGTCGCAACCACGCCGTCGACCGCGGTCACACCGGTTGGGCCGGTCGGCCCCGTGACCCCCGTCTCGCCGCCGGGCGCGATCGTCGGCTCGTCCTCGGCGCAGGCGGCCAGCACCATCGCCGTGGCCGACAGGATGATCAGGAGCTTGCGCATCTGGAACCCCCTCCGTCCCCTATGCACGGCCAACCCGCGCCCGTCGCGGAGCCTAGCACAGGGCTCAGCGGACCAGGTCCGCGGCCCTCACCGCCTGGGCTCCCACGAGAAGAAGCGCGCCGCCAACAGCAGTCCGGCCAGTCCCCAGCCGACGAGGATCAGCACGTCCGACCACTCGAAGGCGAAGGGACTCCCGTAGAACGACGCCCGCATCGCGTCGACGAAGTGCCGAACGGGGAAGACCGATCCGGTGAGCGCGAACCATCGAGGGGCGTCGTCGCCCACGGGGAAGAAGACCCCCGAGATGAACAGCAGCGGCAGCACGATCGCGTTCACGATCGCCGGTGCGGCGTCGGCGTTGGGTACGACGGCGGTGGTCGCCAGCCCGAGAGCCGCGAACGCGAGCCCGCCGAGCACCACGGTGAGGACGAACTGGAGCAGGAGCGCCCCCGCGGGCACGGCCGCCCCGTACAGGGCGACGCCGAACGCGGCGGTGATCGCCACGAGGAGCCCGGCCACGAGCATCCCGTGCAGGATCCGTCCCGACAGGAACGTCCAGCCCGGCAGGGGCGTGCCGCGCAACCGCTTCAGGATCCCGGCCTCGCGCTGGTAGGTGACGCTCATGGCGATGTTCGTGAAGCAGGCGGTGATCACCGAGAACGCCGCCATCGCCGCGACGTAGTAGCGCGCCTGCGCCAGCCGCTTTCCGCCGATCGTCACGGTGCCGTCGCCGATCACAGCGGTGAAGATCACGAGGAACATGAGCGGGAACGCGAACGTGAAGAACGCGGAGGCCGGGTTCCGCCAGAACGCGCGGTTGGTGAACCGGACCTCTCGCAGGACGAGCTTCAGGTCGCTCACCGACCCTCCCCTCGTGTGAGCGCCAGGTAGACGTCCTCGAGCGTCGGCCGGATCACCTCGAGCGCTTCCAGGCCGACCCCACGCTCGATCGCCCACCCCGTGAGCTCGTGGAGGGTCCGCGTCGGGTCCGAGACGAGGAGCTCGATCGTCCGGTCCCCGGCCGACACCGCCCGGCCCACGCGCGCCGGGAGCCCGGGTGCCCCCTCCGGCAGGCGGAACCGGATCGCGGTTTCTCCCAGATGTCGGTCGCCGAGCGTCGACGGTGGGCCCTCCGCGACGATCTCTCCGTGCGCCATGACCGCGACCCGATCGGCCAGGCTCTGGGCCTCGTCCATGAAGTGGGTGGTGAGGAGCACGGTCTCCCCGAGCGCCGCGAGGCTCCGGACGACCTCCCACGCCTGCCGGCGGGCGCCGGGGTCGAAGCCGGTCGTGGGCTCGTCGAGGAAGAGCAGCTCGGGATCCCCGGCGAGGGCCACCGCCACGTCCAAGCGCCGTTGCTGACCTCCCGACAGCCGCAGGACGCGGACGTCGCGCTGATCGGTCAGCCCGGCGATCGCCAGGACCTCGTCGGTGTCCCGCGGCCGCGGGTAGTAGCCCGCGTGGAGCTCCACGGTCTCGCGGACGGTGAGGTACGGATCCACGCCGGTGGACTGCAGGACGATCCCGATGCGCTCGCGGAAGGCCCGCTCCCGCCGGGCGGGGTCGTGGCCGAGCACGGACACCTCTCCGGCCGACCGCTTCCGGTACCCCTCCAGGATCTCCACGGTCGTGGTCTTGCCGGCCCCGTTCGGTCCCAGGATGGCAAGCACCTGCCCGCGGTGGACGTCCAGATCGATCCCCCGGACGGCCTCGAGGTCGCCGTAGGTACGGCGGAGCCCGCGGACCCGTATCGCGACCTCGCCCATGGTCGAAGGCTACCGGCCCCCGACGGGCACGTAGCCGCGGTGCTTGTCCACCACGTTCCGGAGCGGACGGCCGGTGAGGTACCGTTCGAGGTTACCGAGGAAGAGCTCCACCACCGCCTCGCGCCATCCGGCGAAGGTCCCGGCCATGTGGGGCGAGACGAGCACGTTCGGAAGACTCCAGAGCGGGCTCTCCGCCGGCAAGGGTTCGCGGTCGAAGACGTCCAGCGCGGCGCCGGCCAGGCGATCCTCCTGCAGCGCCCGTACCAGCGCCTCCTCGTCGACCGTGGCCCCCCGTCCGATGTTCACGAACCGCGTGTGCGGACCCATCGCCGCGAAGGCGCGCTCGTCGAAGATCCGGACGGTCTCCGACGTCGCCGGGAGCGCGTCCACGACCACGTCGGCCCACCCACACGCATCGGCCAGCTCGTCGGACCCGTACACCACCCGGAATACGTCGTTCCCCGGTCGCGCGGTCCGTGCGACCGCCCGGACGACCATGCCGAAGCGCCCGGCCGCCCGGCCGATGGCGTGCCCCACCGGTCCTGCGCCCACCACCAGGAGCCGGCGTCCGGCCAGGCGCTCGGTCTCCCGCGGTCCCCAGTTCTGCGATCGCTGTCGATCCAGCATCCCGGGGAACCCTTTCGCGAACATCAGGAGGAGGCCGAGCGTGTACTCGGCGATCGCCTCGTCGAACACTCCTCGGGCGTTCGTGAGCACCACCGAGCTCTCCACCAGTTCGGGGAACAGGAGCCCATCGACGCCGGCGGAGGCGGCCTGGATCCACCGCAGATCCACCGCGCGCGCCCAGCTGGGCCGGAGCAGCTCGCGCCGCGGACGCCACGCGAGCAGCACGTCGGTGCCGCCCAACGCGTCCGCGGTCTCCTCCGCCGTGGCCGCCGTCACGACCTCGGCGACCTCGTCGAGCCCCTCGAGACCCGCGATGGGGGTCTCCGCGGAGGCGCCCATCACGACGACCCTGGCCCGAGAGGTCACAGCGGCCGCCGGCCGACGAAGCCCTGGTCCAGCTCGTGCCAGAAGCCGACCCGCTCTTCGCCGAGCCTCCAGCACAGCCACACCCGCCGGCCCTCACGCTCGCCCGGGAGATCCACCAGGCCGGTCTCCGGATCGCGCAGCACGATGTCGAGTCGGGCGAGGGTTTGGAGCTCCTGGCGGAGCGCCGCCGAGGCGTCCCAGTACTCCTGTCCACCGTGGGCGCCCCCCGGGTCCGCCGCCACGCGTTCCCGCACCCGCTCCGCACTCCGGAGCAAGGTCTGCCGGGCGGCCCGGATCCGCTCCAGACGGCTCCGCAGCTCCGGGAGCAGGGCGTCCGCCTCCTCGACGCGGTACGTGCGCCCGCCGGCCATCAGAAACCCAACACCGACGGGAGCTCGGCCAGCGACCTGATCCGCGTCCCCGGCGCGTCCGGGAAGCGACCCCGTCGATCGATCAGCACCGGGAACATCCCGACCGCGAGCGCCGGGTCCACGTCGAACTCCGGGTCGTCCCCCACGTAGACCGATCCCTCGGGACCTACCCCTGCCCGTTCCATCGCCAGCTCGAAGATCCGAGGGTCCGGCTTCTCCAGCCCTTCGATCCCCGAGATCACGCGAACCGCGAAGTAGTCCCGGATCCCGAGCTGGTCCAGCAGGCGTTCGAGCCACTCCTCGAAGTTCGAGACCACCCCCAGTCTCGCCCCCGCGCCTCGCAGACGGTCCAGCGTGGGGACCACGTCGTCGAACAGCGCGTAGTTGGCCAGGTCGGTGAACTCCTCGTAGACCGTGTCGATCAATCCGTCGCCCGTGGGGATCTCGAGCTCGCGCAGGAAGATCTCGTAGACGTCGTGCCAGAAGCGCCGGGACTTCTCCGTGCTGGTGGTCCACAGCTCGTTGGTCTCGGCGGCGCGCTTGAACCGGTCGAAGACCACGTGGATCCGGTCGCGGATCGTCTCGGGGGCCACGTCGAACCCTTCCCGCCGCAGGACCCGGGCGAACAGATCCGGGAAGGTGGGATGCGGGTGGACCAGGGTCTCACCGGCGTCGAAGAAGACCGCGGCGTACCGCACCCGCACAGGATAGCCAGCACGTGCGCTCAGCCGGCCGCTCGGGACCGCAGGTTCCGCCAGAGGCGACCGACCTGTCCCTCGAGCTCCTCCAGGGTTCCCTCGTTGTCGACGATCACGTCGGCCACCGCGGCCTTGTCCTCCAGGGGCGCCTGCGCGGCGATGCGCGCGCCGATCACCTCCTCGGCCATGGCCCGACCCCGCAGGAGCCGTTCGACCTGTGTCTCGACCGGAGTGGACACCACCACCAGGACGTCGAACGCGGTGTGCATCCCCGTCTCCACCAGTAGCGGGGCGCTGAAGACGACCACACGATCGGTCCCCTGGTAGCGCTCGCACCCCTCGGCGAAGAGCCGCCGGACCTCGGGGTGGACGATCGCCTCGAGGTCGCGACGGGCGGCGGGATCCGCGAACACGATGCTGGCCAGCGCCTCTCGATCCAGCTCCCCGCCCGGCCCCAGGACGTTGGCCCCGAACCGCTCGACCACCGCATCGTGTCCGGGGGTCCCGGGCTCGACGGCCATGCGAGCCAGGGCATCCGCGTCGAACACGATCGCGCCCCGTTCCTCCAGCATCCGGGCGACGGTGGACTTCCCGGAACCGATCCCGCCGGTCAGGCCGACCAGCAGCACCCGGGCCTACTCCGCGCGGCCTTCGCGCCGCTTCAGGTCCTCGAGGATCGCCTCGAGCGAGATCTCCTCCTCGCCCTCCCCCGCAGGGGCCTCGTCGGAAGCCACCTCGGGCTCCGCATCGGCGGTGGCGGGCGTGGTCGGCTCGGTCCCGGGCGCCGGTGAGTCGCCTCTCTGCGCCTCCTCCCCGGCCTGCGCGGAGGTGTCCTCTGTGGAAGCCGACTCGGCGCGTGTGGAAGCCGACTCGGCGCCACCGTCGCTGCTCACCCCCACCGGAGTGGCCTCGGAGGGTGCTTCCCCCGTCTGCGCCGTGGAGGCTGGAACGGAGGACACCTCCGGCGCCGCCGTGGCCGGAGCAGAGGTCGCCCCCGGCTCAGCCGGGGGAGCCTCCTCCTCGATCTCGGTCTCCTTGGGCGTCGGAAGGGCGCCGCCGACCTGCCGCATCGAGAGGCTGATGCGGCGCCGGTTGACCTCGACCTCGATGACCTTGACCCGTACCTGATCCCCCACGGACAGGACGGACTCGGGCGTGTCCACGTGCTGATCGGAAATCTCCGAGATGTGGACCAGCCCCTCGATCCCCGGGGCGACGCGCACGAACGCCCCGAACGGCACGAGTTTGGTCACCTGACCGTCGATGATCTCACCGGCCGAGTAGCGGCGCTCGAACTCCTTCCAGGGGTCCTCCTGGGTCGCCTTCAGGCTGAGGGAGACTCGCTCGCGTTCGAGTTCCACGTCGAGCACCTCGACCTCCACCTCCTGGCCCACCTGGACGACCTCGCTCGGGTGGTCGACGTGCTTCCACGAGAGCTCGGAGACGTGCACGAGACCGTCCACGCCGCCCAGATCCACGAAGGCCCCGAAGTTCACGATCGAGGAGACGGTCCCCTTGCGCCGTTCCCCCTTCCGGAGCGACTCGAGGAACTTCTTGCGGCCCTCGCTCTGCGACTCCTCGAGGAACGCGCGACGGGACAGGACGACGTTGTTCCGGTTGCGGTCGAGCTCGATGATCTTCGCCTCGAGCTCCTGGCCCACGAACGGGTGCAGGTCGCGCACCCGGCGCAGGTCGACAAGCGAGGCGGGCAGGAACCCCCGGAGGCCGATGTCGAGGATCAGTCCGCCCTTGACGACCTCGATCACCGGGCCCTTGATCGTGCTCCCGGACTGCATGACCTCCTCGATCCGCCCCCAGGCGCGCTCGTACTGCGCCCGCTTCTTGGACAGGATCAGTCGGCCCTCCTTGTCCTCTTTCTGGAGCACGAGTGCCTCGACGTGGTCCCCGACCTTCACGACCTCGTTGGGGTCGACGTCGTGGCGGATCGAGAGCTCCTTGGCGGGGATCACGCCCTCCGACTTGTAGCCGATGTCCAGCAGGACCTCGTCCCGGTCGATCTTCACGATCTCGCCGTCGACGATGTCGCCTTCCTTGAAGTCGCGGAGGGAGGCCTCGATCGCCTCCCGCAGCTCCTCCGGTGTCAGGTCGCGCCCGGGCGCGGCCTTCGTCTCGCTCGTCGTGTCTATGGGAACCATCTCCTTCCGCCGCGAACGGCGCTGTCCCGGGCTCGGAGGATCCGCCGAGGGCCGGAGCGCCGCGCGGCTCAGGGATGGTAGTTGTCCTGCGGAAACGCCGTCAACGCACGGGCGCCGGAGCTCACGGCCGAGCGCGCGGGCGAACGCGTCCCCGCCGGGACCGGCTAGTGGCCGGCGGGCGCTGCCTCGGCCCAGTTTGGTCCCAAGCCGACGTCGGCTCGCAGCGGCACGGATAGCTCGCAGGCGGACTCCATCTCGCGCCGCACGAGATCGGCCGCCGCCTCCGCCTGTCCCGCGGTGACCTCGAACACGAGCTCGTCGTGCACGGTGAGGAGCATCCGGCAGTCCAGCTCCGAGGCTCTCAGCGCGCCGTCGACGCGCAGCATGCCGAGCTTGAACACGTCGGCAGCGCTCCCTTGGATGGGGGCGTTGAGCGCCATCCGCCGGCCCATGTCGCGGACGCGGGGGTTGGCCGCCTGGAGCTCGGGGATGTAGCGGCGGCGACCCAGGAGCGTCTCCGTGAACCCGTCGGCGGCGGCCCGGGCCACCTGACCGTCGAGGTACTCGCGGATCTGAGGGAAGCTCGCGAAGTACGCGTCGATGAACTCCTGGGCCTCCTCGGGCGTGATCTCCAGCCTGCTGGCCAGGCCCCACGCGTTCATCCCGTAGGCGAGGCCGTAGTTGATGGCCTTGGCGCGGCTGCGGGTCGCCGGGTCGATCTGATCCTCGGGGAGACCGAACACCCGCGCCGACGTCGCCGTGTGGATGTCGGCGCCGGAGGCGAACGCCGCACCGAGTCCCTCGTCCCCGGTCAGGTGCGCGAGGATCCGGAGCTCGATCTGCGAGTAGTCCGCCACCAGCAGGAGCTGGTCCGCAGCACCGGGAACGAACGCCCGGCGGATCTGCCGACCGAGCTCCCCCCGGACCGGGATGTTCTGGAGGTTCGGGTTGGCGGAGGAGAGTCGGCCGGTGGCCGCGCCCGTCTGGTTGAAGGTGGTGTGCACGCGACCGTCCCTCGGATCGACCTGCCGCGGGAGCGCTTCGAGGTACGTGGAGTTCAGCTTGTCCAGCTCGCGCCACGACAGGAGCGCGTCCACGATCGGGTGTGCGTGCCGGAGCTTCTCCAGCACGCTCGCGTCCGTCGAGAGCTGGCCCTTGGGCGTGCGCTTCCCCGGCGAGAGCTTGAGCTTCTCGTACAGGATGTGGCGGAGCTGGGGGGGAGAGTTCAGGTTGAACTCCTCGCCCGCGTGCCGGTAGATCTGGTCGCGAAGATCGGCCATCCGGTCCCGCACGCTCTCGGCCATCTCGTCCAGGTACGGAACGTCGAGCGCGATGCCGGCGGCCTGCATCCTGGCCAACACCGACGAGAGCGGAAGCTCGACCTCCTCGAGCAGGCGCACCAGACCCGCCTGCTCCAGTCGCTCGGCGAGGGCTGGTGTGAGGAGCGCCACGGCCGCGGCCTCCGCGGCGCAGACCCGCCACGTCTCCCCGAACAGCTGTCCCTCCTCGACCTCCGAGAGACGGCCGAGGACGTCGGTGCCGAGATAGACCTCGCACAGCGCCCCGAGGTCATACGTCGGCGCCGCCGGGTCGGCGAGGTACGCTCCGAGCATCGTGTCGAACCCCACGCCCCCCAGCTCTCCGCCCTCGGCGAGCACCGCGGTCTCGGTGTCCTTGGCGTCGTGCGTCCACTTCGGCACCGAAGCGGCCAGCGCCTCGCCCACCGGCGCGAGACCCTCCAGCGACGCGTAGACCGCCTGTCCACCACCCACCGACGCCGCGGCGCCGCGCACGCGATCGTCTTCGACGTGCAGCCGGATTGCCTTCGGCACGTCCGACCCGAGCACCCCCGCGAGCTCGGTGCTCGACCCCTCGCGCAGGTCGAACTGCGCCACCTCGACCGTCGGCTCGGCCGAGCGTCCGATCTCCTCCAGGCGCTCGAACAGCGTCTTGAACTCGAGCGAGGTGAACAGCCGTCGCACCGCATCTCGGTCACGCTCGCCCATCACGCAGTCGTCGGGTCCCACCTCGAGGTCCAGGCCGGTGTGCAGTCGGGCCAGGTCCTTGTTCAGCGCGAGCTGGTCGCCGGCGGCCTCGATCGAGGCGTGGAGCTTGCCCTTCAGCTCCCCCGTGCGACCCAGGAGCTCCTCGATCGTGCCGAAGTCCTGGACCAGCCGCGTCGCGGTCTTCTCCCCCACGCCGGGGACGCCTGGGATGTTGTCCGACGGATCGCCCTTCAGCGCTACGTAGTCCAGGTAGCGCTCCGGGGGCAACCCGAACCGCTCCGTGACCGCCTCCACGTCGTACCGCCTGATGTCCGAGATCCCTTTCACGTTGAACATCACCGAGATCCCGGGACGGACCAGCTGGAAGAAGTCCCGGTCTGCCGTCACGATCACGGCCTCGATGCCCCGCTCGACGGCGCGAATCGCGAGGGTCGCGATCACGTCGTCCGCTTCGTGCCCCTCGACCCCGAGCACCGGGATCCGGAGGGTATCGAGCACCTCGACGATCAGCCCCAGTTGGTCGCGGAACTCGTCCGGCGTCTCCGGACGCCCCGCCTTGTACTCGGCGTACTTCTCCAGACGTACCGTCGGGGCCCCCACGTCGAAGGCCACCGCGATCAGGTCGGGGTGCTCCTCCGACAGCAGCTTGATCAACATCGACGTGAACCCGTAGACGGCGTTGGTGATCTGGCCGGTGCTGGTCGCGAGGCTCGTGGGGAGCGCGAAGAACGCCCGGTACGAGAGGCTGTGCCCGTCGAGGAGGAACAAGCGCCGGGGGGTCACGTCGGCTGATCCTAGCGCGATCGCCGGACGCCCCCGCCGACGTCCGGCCGAGCGGGGACCGATATCATTCGGGTCCGAACGAGCTTGACGCGAATCCGACCCCGCAACTAGGATTCCGCGCGTTCCGACGGTCCCTCGGACCCGAACCGATCGACGCTCGGGAGGTGGTGGCGGGGTGGGTGCCGCGTTCGTGATCGCGCTCCGGGAGGGCATCGAGGCGGCCCTGATCGTCTCGATCATCCTCGCCTACCTCCGCCAGCTCGGCCGCTCGGATCGGGCGCGGATCGTCTGGTGGGGCACCGGCGTCGCGATCGCCACCTCCGCGCTCATCGGTACCGTGATCTTCCTGATCGGCGCCGAGTTCGAAGGAACCGCCGAGCAGCTCTTCGAGGGCCTGGTCACGCTCACCGCCGTCGGCGTGCTCACGTGGATGATCTTCTGGATGCGTCGGCAGGGCACCCGGATCCGGTCTGAGCTCCAGGAGAAGGTGGACAGCGCGCTGGTCACCGGCGGCCTGGCGCTGGCGGCGCTCGCCTTCGTCGCCGTGCTCCGCGAGGGCGTGGAGACCGCGCTGTTCCTGTTCGCTGCGGCCAAGGGTACGGCCGTGGAGGCCGGTGGTGTCGGCTCGCAGCTCGTCGGCGCGGTGCTGGGCCTCGGCCTGGCCGTCGCGCTCGGGATCCTGCTCTACCGAGGTGGGATCCGGCTGAACCTGCGGACCTTCTTCCGCGTGACCGGCGCGATCCTCATCGTGGTCGCGGCGGGACTGTTCGCCTACGCGATCCACGAGCTCCAGGAGGCTGGGTGGTTCCCGCTGCTGGAGGCGACGGCGTTCGATCTCTCCGCGACGCTGCCCGACGACGCCGGCTTCGGGGCGATCCTGCGCGGGCTAGTCGGGTACAACGCGGACCCCAAGGTCCTCGAGACGCTCGCGTGGGTCGCGTACCTGTCGGTGGTCGGGACGCTGTTCCTCCGTCCGGCGACCGTGCTCGCGGCTCGTCGCGGAACCATCGCCGAGACATCCGACCGCTGACGCGACGCCGATCGTCCGACGTTCCGCAACGTCGTCGTTTGTCACTCTTTCTCTCCGACGTGCACGGCGCGCGCTACCTGCGATGTCGCTCCGAAGTGGTTGGCCCGCAAGACGTCCGACGCCGTTGACACGTCGATACCGCCTGGGTACTGTTCGCTCCGGTCCCGAGCGGCCGCAGGGACCGGGAGGCCGGAAGTCGCCTCCGGGACGGGTGGAACGACCGAGGGCGCGAGCCCGGGGTCGGATCACCGGACCGGGTGGATACCGGTCAACCGGGAGTCCGGGTCGCTCGGGGCCACCTTTTGGCGGGTCGAGGAGCCCGGTGGGCAACGCTCGCGTATGGGGAAGGCGTGAGCGGCTCCCGAGCTTCCTCGACCCGCCGATCTGTCTCCATCCCCGGATCGCCGATCTGTGATCTGTGAACCGGGGGGGGTCCGACGACGCATCACCCGCCGGCGATCACGAGCTCGCCGTTCATCCCCCGGTCCTGATGGATCACGCAGACCAGTCGGTAGCGACCCGGCCCCTCGAACCTCGACGCCACATCCTCGATCACCAGCTCCTGTCCGGGCGCGACTTCGGCCGAGAAGCCGATCGCTGGGATCGTAACGTTGTGCAGGTTGCGCCCGGCGTTCCTGACCACGAGGTCGCGACCGGGAACGATCGGGAAGCTGGGGTGGGCATCGTGGAAGTGGTAGTCGATCGCCGTGATCACGTAGGGCGGCTCGGTCGTTCCGCGGGCCAGCGCGAAGAGCACCACCGACCCTAACGCGACGAGCAGCACACCGAGCCGGACAGCGACCGGCCTCACGCCTTCACAGGACCTTGCTGAAGAACTGCTGCAACCGTTCGGTCTGTGGGCTGGCGAACATCTCCTTGGGACGCCCGCGCTCCCCGATCACCCCGCCGTCGACGAAGACCATCCAGGTTCCCACCTCGCGGGCGAACCCCATCTCGTGGGTGACCACCATCATCGTCATGCCCTCCTCCGCGAGCTGTCGCATGACCGCCAGGACCTCCCCAACGAGCTCGGGGTCCAAGGCCGAGGTCACCTCGTCGAACAGCATCAGCCGGGGCTCCATCGCGAGCGCCCTGGCGATCGCCACCCGCTGCTGCTGCCCGCCGGAGAGCTGGCTCGGGAACGCATCGGCCTTCTGCTCCAGCCCGACCCGCTGGAGCTGCTCCATCGCCCGTTCGCCGGCCTCCTTGGATCCGAGTCGCAGCACCTTCTCCAGCGCGATGGTCACGTTCCGCACGGCCGTCATGTGCGGGAACAGGTTGAACTGCTGGAACACCATCCCCATCCGGGTTCGGACGTGGTTCAGGTTGGTCCGGATGTCGGTGATGTCCTGGCCCTCGAACCACACGCTCCCCAGCGTGGGCCGCTCGAGCAGGTTCGTGCAGCGCAGCAGGGTCGACTTACCGCCGCCGGAAGGACCGATGATCACCTGGACCTCCCCGGTTTCCAGCTCGAGGTCGATCCCCCGCAGGACGTGGTTGTCCGCGAACCACTTGTGGATGCCCTCCATCCGGATCACCGGCTCGTCCGGCGCGACGGTCGGCTGGCCGCCCATCAGGCCGACCCCGCGATCCCGACCAGGCCGCTGCGCAGGCGCTTCTCGACCGCGTTCACCAGCCGGATCAACGGGAGGGTGACGGCCAGGTACCCGAGCGCCGCCGCCGTGAAGAAGGTCGCGTTGAACGTGTCCGAGACCCCCTGGCGAGCCCAGGTGAACAGCTCGTACTCGCTGGCGACCAGGCCGAGGACGATCACGAGCGCGGTGTCCTTGATCAGGATCACGAACTCGTTCATCAGCGGCGGGATCACGCGCCGGACGGCCTGCGGAACGATCGCGAAGCGCATCGCCTGGAACCACGACATGCCGAGCGAGCGGGCCGCCTCCATCTGGCCACGCTCGATCGACTGGATCCCCGCCCGGAAGACCTCGGCGGCGTAGGCCCCGGTGTTGAGCGCGAACACGATCATCGCCACGGTGAACGCGGCCATCCTGATCTCGAAGCCGAACAGGAGGAGGAAGAACCCGGTGGCGAGCTGCCAGATCAGGGGCGTGCCGCGGAAGAAGTTGACGTACGCGCGGGCCGGCGCCCTGGCCGCCCGGCGCTGCGAGAGCGCCAGGACCGCGAGGACCAGGCCGATCACGATCCCGCCGAACTCGCCGACGAAGGCCAGGATCAGCGTGTTCTTCGCCGCATCGAGGAACGTCCTCGGGAAGTACGGTCCCAGCACGTCGAAGTTCAGGAAGTGCTTGGCGAACAGGTCCGGACGGCCGTCCCGGAACAGCAGGAGCACGATCGCCAGTCCGACCGCCTGGAGCCCGAGGATCGCGCCCGTGACCGCCTGCTCGCGGCGGCGGAACGTGTCCATCCGTCGGAACGTCCCCCACCCCAACGCCATGGAGGCCACGCCGAGCGCGATCCCCGCGTACAGGAGGATCGTCATCTCGGTGGACCGCAGGGCCTCGACGATGTTGCAGACGCCGACCGAGCCGGTCGTGTCGGGTTGGAGCCCGAGTTCGATGCAGTTCGGCGTGAGGATGCGATCGGAGAGCGCGTAGTTCGCCTGGACGGCGATCAAACCGCCAAGCGTCGCCACGATCCCCGCGATCCCCAGCCACAGCGCCGTAGCCGAGATCGGGGAGCTCGGCCCCCGCGTGTCGGGGGGTGCCTCCCGGACCGGCGCTCGTTCCTCGAGGGAGACCTCAGCCATGGGAACCCCCTTTCCTGTGCGCGCGCCGGGCCCTCGGAACGTTCGGAGGGTCCGCGCCGGATACTAGCGCGGACCCTCCGGGTCGGTTGCCGACGCTACGCGGACGGGGCGAACTCCGGCGGCAACGGTGCGCCGGGGAACCACCGCTCGTAGATCTCGGCGTAGGTGCCGTCGGCGATCATCTCCGCCAGCATGAGGTTCACGGCCTCCCGCAGCTCCGGGTTCTGCGGCGAGAACGCGAAGCCGTAGTGCTCGTCGGTGTCGATCCCCTCGACCACCGCGAGGCTCGGCAGGTCGGCGATCGCCTCACCCACGAACGGCTCGTCCGCGATGAAGGCCGTCATCGCCCCACCCTCGAGGGCGCGGAGCCCGTCGGTGGCCGACGTGAACGTCTGGATCTCCACGCCATCGGGGAGGTTCTGCCGTGCCCAGGCCGCGCCCGTCGTGCCCTTCTGAACCCCTACGACGTCGCCGGGCTGCAGCTCGGACGTCGAGGCCAGGTCGGGCGTCTCGCCGGTGTTGATCACCAGCGCCTGGCGCGCGTTGAAGTACGGGTCGGAGAAGTCCACGGTCTGCTCGCGCTCCTCCGTGATCGTCGATGCCGCCGCCACCATGTCGAACTGGCCCCCGGCGACGGCGGTGAAGATCGTGTCGAAGTCCGCACGGATCCACTCGACGGTCAGGCCGAGCCGGCTCGCGGTCTCCTCCACCATGTCGACGTCGAACCCGATCTCCTCCCCCCCCTCCACGGTCTCGAACGGCGGGTAGTCCAGGCACGAGCCGACGGACAGGACCCCGTCCTGGAGGGTCGAGAACGCCGGGACGCCACCGGTTTCGCCCGTGGGCCCGGTGGCGGTGGCGCCGGTGGGCGCCCCGGTCTCTCCGGTGGGGCCGGTCGCGGCCGGCTCGCCCTCGTCCGCGCACGCGGCGAACGCGAGCGTGAACAGGGCGGCGGCCGCGGCGATGCCGATCCGAACTCTCCTCAAGCGATCCCCTCCTCCTCCATCGCGGGCAGGCCGGAGCAACATGGGCCGTATCCTGAAGCAACCCGGGCGCTCGCTCAACCCACCCGGAGTTTCGGTGAAGGGAAACCGTTCACCTCAGACGCCCAGCGGCACCCAGCGGCCCCCTCGGACCTCGGCGACGCGCACCGCCCCCCCGCTCAGCTCCCCGCGCTCATCGAACGCGTACCGCCCGCCGAGCCCGGTCAGATCCCCCAGCGTGGCGATCCAGGCCGTGACCGCGATGCGGGTGGGTCCGACCGTTCGCAGTCCTCCAAGGACGGCGCCGGCTGCGTCCCAGCCCTCTACCGCGTAGGGACCGGGCGCCCGCCCGTAGGCGGACTGAAAGTCCTGGATGAATCGCTGATCGGCCAGGTCGGTCGAGAGGGAGAGGTCCGCGCACCCACAGACGGAGATCGTCCCCTCGGCCGCGTCGCCCGCCTCGGAGAGGAACGGTGGGTAGCGGAGCCGGTCACCGCCCAGCAGTGCCGCACGGGGAACCACGTCGGCCAGATCGAGCGCAGCGCCCGCTGCGCCCTCGGCGTCGCCGTCGACCGCAACGATGCGGCAGCCCGCCTCCCGGGCCACCTCACCGGCCGAGGCGACGCGGACGGTCTCGTGGAGCACGATCCCGATCGTCAGCGCGCGGGCCATCGGTCCGAGGAGACCGACGGCCCTCTCGGGGTCCTCCAGGAGACATGCCCCGCGGCGGATCCCCGGCAGCGTCGCCGCGATGGCGGCGAGCTCCCTCGCCTGCTCGCGCAGCGTCGGAACCAGGCGACGCCACGCCCCGTCCTCACCGTCCACCGGTCGACCGACCGGCGAGAGGTCGATCACCGCCAACCCGGCTGCCGACAGATCCTCGGGGATCGAGCGCGCCCGGAGACCCGGACCGGCGATGACCGCGACGAAGCTCGGATCCCCGACGATCGCCTCCACGGCGCCCGGGTCGGCCGTCGGGTCCACGGGGACCACGTCCACGACAGCCGGCGGGTCGACCCCGAGCGCGGCGGTCGCGAACGCGAGATCGGCCCCCTGGAACGACGGCAGGGCGCGGTCGCGGGCGCCGTCGTCGCGGATCTCCTGCAGGAAGGCGACCCTGAGCTCGGGCACGGGCCCCGTCGACGTGCTTGGTGACGGCGAGGTCGCGGGGTTCGGCGCTGGCGTGGCCGCGGGGGCCTCCATTTCGCAGGCGGACGTGGCGGCTGCGACGAGGACCAGGATCGCGGCGAGCGGCGTTCTGCGGATGCGGTCCCCCTCGAGCGCAGGCGGACCGGCAGTCTACGGTGCGCGGCGTCGGTCTGGTGTCGGTACCTCGGGATAGGCTGCATCGCACGGAGAGAGGCATCGAGTAGGCCAGCGATCGGGTCGACGAAGGTCTTGTGTTTCGTCGCCGAGGGTTGGAACGACTCGAGGATCTCGCGGGAGACGGGGATCCCGCGCTCTGCGATCCGGCAGTGGCGGCTCAACGGACCCCCGAGCGGTGGAGGCCGTGGGCGGAACAGCCGCTTCCCGATCTGCACGAAGTACCCGAACCACATCATCCTGGCCGCGTGGCTGTGGCTCGCGGCGCGAACGTACGACATCCCCTGCGCGGACCCCTCCACCCTGACGGGTGCCGTGTGATGAACCTCGGAACGGGAAGTACACGTACCCGCGGCACTTCTTCGCGAACAACTCCGGAGACATCCCTCCAGAGCTTCCGGAGCACGTGCGACGCGATCGGCG
>CAZXFA010000040.1:0-18594 GCA_964640085.1 uncultured Actinomycetes bacterium
TGACAGAGAACTCCCGCTGCGCCGGCACGGCGTCCAGCGGGAGGGTGGCGAGCACGGTGGTGCCCTTGCCGGGCGTCGAGTGCACCATGAAAGTCCCGTTGGCGAGCTCGACGCGCTCCCGCATCGAGGCCAGGCCGACGCGACCCATCTGGAGGTACTCGCGCGCCCTGGCCGAATCGAACCCGGCGCCGTCGTCGGAGACCTCGATCCGGAGCTGACCGCCCACCGCCTCGACCGCGACCATGACCGAGCGCGCCCGGGCATGCTTGGCCGAGTTCGCCAGGGCCTCCTGCACGATCCGGAAGGCCAAGGTCTCCAGGTCCTGGGGGATCTCGCCGATGGCGCGCCCAACGAAATCGGTCCTCAGCTCGTTGTCGCGGCCGAACTTGTCGAGGGTCTCGCGGAGCGCCGGGATCAGCCCGCGCTCCTCGAGCAGCGGCGGCCGCAGCCCGGACATCAGGCGTCGGAGGTTGTCGGCCTCCTCTGAGAGCTCGCGCCGGACCTTTGCCAGGACCTCGAGGCCCTCCTCGGTCTCTCCCGCCCGCAGCATGAGCAGGACGGCCTCAAGCGAGAGGGAGGCGGCCGAGACGCCCTGCACCGGACCGTCGTGGAGGTCGCGCGCGATGCGGTTCCGCTCCGCCTCGATCGCCGCGTTGGTCCGCCGCATGATCCGGGTTCGGTCCTCGTCGCGGTCTTGGAGGAACTTGAACAGGGATCGGATCGTCTGGTCCGCCACGCGGGCGGCGGTCACGTCGCGCACCAGGAGCAGGCGCCTCGGCGGATCGCCCGGGACCTCCGACATCCGCGATTCGAGATAGACCGCGTGCCCCTCGCGCCGGAGGGTGCCCTGGCCGGTGTGGGGCAGGGCCCCGAACGACTCGTCGGCCTCTGTCGAGGCCGCCAGCGCGGTCCAGGGCTGCCCCTCGACGAGGGACTGCGGGAGCTCGACCATGCGACAGAAGGCGCCGTTGGCTCGGACGATCACGTCGCGGTGGTCCAGCTCGATGATGCCGTCCACGGCCGCCTCGAACACGGCTCGGAGCCGCTCCTCGGACTCGCGTAGGGTCTCGTTGGCCCGCCGGAGCCGGGCGAGCGCCTTGTCGGTCTCGCGGAGCGCGAGCTCCTTCTGATCGAGCGCGTCCTCGACGGCGCGCTGGAACTGGGCCCCACGCACCTGGTTGGCGAGGATCCGAAGGACGATCGCGACGGCCAGCAGTCCGATCAGCGTGGAACCCATCACCGGTCCCACGCCCTCGTCGATCTGCATCCGGGCCACCAGGATCAGCGCCGCGCACGCGGCGGTGACGGCGAGGGTGGTGAGCAACGCCCGCCCGTACCGCGCTCCGGGGATCGGTCGGGCCTCCCGGCCGTGGGTCGGGTCGAGCGCGACGATCGCGGCCAGCGCGAGGACCGAGAGCGCCATCGGCACGTCCACCCACGGATCGCCGAACCGGGTGGAGGAATCCACCCAGGACTCCGCGAACCGGATCGACGAGGCGGCGAGCCCGGCCATCGCCACCGAGAGTGCGAGATGCACCGGCGTGGGCATCCACAGGGCCAGGGAAGCGAACGAGGTGAAGCTCACCGCCGCCATCGTGGCGAACACCGCGGCCGAGAACGAGCCGGCGGGCTCGGCCATGTCGGGCCGGACGTACAGGTACAGGAAGGTGCCGAGCGACACGCCGATCAGAGCGATGTCGCCCGCGATCTCGCGTCGGTCCGCTCGCGCGACGTGCGCTCGCAGTTCGATCTCCGCCGCCACCAGGAGCAGCAAGGCCACGAGCAGCAAGGCGGCGTCGTAGCCGGTCGGTCGGGCGGCGTCGGTCCCCAAGATGTCCAGGATCGCGAGCGCAACCCACAGCGCACACAGGGCCATCGTGCCCAGCCCGAGCCAGGTCGCGCCCCGCCAGGCTCCGGCCCGTCGGACGCGGATCAGGATAGTACCAGCGGCGATCGCACAGGCCCCAGCGACCATGCCGGTGGACAGCCCATCCACACGACGGATCTCGCCGAGCGAGGTGGCGTACGCGGCCACGACGCCGGCTCCGACCAAGAGGAGGACGACCGGCGCGAGCCAGCCGTGGGCGCGCTGGGTCTGCATCGACATCGGGAGGCCATCATGCCTTAGGAGACGGGGCGACTCCATCACCCGAGCGGGGTTCACCCGTCCGGTGCCAGCCTAGGCCGTCCGGCCGAAAGGGCCGCGGACCGGGGAGATCTGGTGCTGGCTACTCGATCAGGCGGCGGCGGAGCGCCTCGGCCACGGCCGCCGTGCGGTCGGAGGCGCCGAGCTTCTCGAAGATGTGCTCGAGGTGTGTCTTCACCGTGTCCGGCGAGATGTACAACCGCTCGGCGATGTCGCGGTTGGTGTGGCCGAACGCCAGGAGCTGGAGCACCTCGATCTCGCGGGCCGTCAGCGTCTCCGCCCGGCGGTCCCGTTCCTTGGCCTGGGACAGCTCCTCGGCGAGCGCCACCACGAGCTGCGGATCGATCACCATGTTGCCGCCCGCCACGAGCCGGACCGTCTGGATCAGGTGCTCGGCGTCGCGGGCCTTCAGCACGTAGCCTCGCGCGCCCGAGCGGACCGCCTCCACGACGAACTGTCGGTCGTCGTAGGCCGTGAGCATGATCACCCCGACGTCGGGGAACCGCTCCCGGATCTGCCGGGCTGCCTCGAGACCGTCCATCTCGGGCATCCGGATGTCCACCAGAGCGATGTTGGGAGTCGCCCGCTCGATCAGCTCCACGAGCTCGATGCCGTTGGCGGCCTCGCCGATCACCTCGATTCCCTCGGCCATGTCGAGGTAGCGTCGGAGGCCCTGCCGGACGAGGGAATGATCGTCCGCGATGGCTACCGTGATCGTCACTGCCACCTCCAGGGTCCGGCCGGGCCAATCCTATACGCCGAAGGCCGACCTCTCAGAAGATGTAGTACCAGTTGACCGTCAGCGCCGCGAGCAGCGGGAGCCCGGCGGCGCCCACCGCCGGGGCCACCCAGCGGGGGATCCGCAGGCCCTCGGCGCCCTCCGCGATCGCCCAGAACGCCGGGAACAGGGGCAGGACGAACCTCGGCATGGACATCAGCGGCCGGCCCTCGAACACGTACGAGAGGGGGAGCAGCAGCCCGATCCACACATACACGAGGTACGGGATCCGGTAGCGTCGGATCGCGTACAGGGCGGCGACGAGCACGGGTAGGACGAGCAGCCAGTCGGTCAGGTAGTAGCCGCCGTTGACCGCCCCCACGTACCGGAAGGCCGCCCGCGTCCCATCGATCAGCGTGTCCCACGGCCAGGCGCTCACCCGTTGCCAGTTCGCCTGCTGGTTGAGCGGGGCGAGCCAGTCGTCGGCCCGGACCTGCCAGTACCCGAGGTACAGGAGGAGTCCGACCACGGGGAGGATGGAGGCCGCCAGGCGCGGTAGCAATGCTCTACGGTCCTCGCGCGGCCGCAGCAGCGCCTCGACCGCGAGCGCCGGCGCGAGGACCACGCCCAGGCTCCGGGTGGTGGCGGCCAGCAGACCCATCACGCCCGCGAGCCACCATCGATCGCGCCGAGCGGCCCAGAACGACGTCACGACCAGCAGCAGGAACAGCGACTCGCTGTACGGCATGAAGAGGAAGAACGAGGTCGGGAACAGGCACGTCAGCAGCACCGTGGTCCGCGCGACCTCTTCCGATCGCTCAGAGGAGGTGAGGAAGTACAGGACGACGAGCGCCCCGAGCAGCGCCGCGTTGGCCGCGACGAACCCCCCACCGTACGGTCCCCCGATCAGCAGGCCGACCGCACGGCTCACCAGGGGGAATAGCGGGAAGAAGGCCGCGCTCCCGTCGCCCACGGCGTAGCCGGACTCGGCGATCCGCATGAACCACAGAACGTCGAACCGCTCCCAGGCCGTGACGGCGTTGTGCAGCCCGGGATCGGGGAAGGGCGGGGTCGGCCAACCGGGCACGGCGGCGGGGGCGAGCGGAGTGAACAGCCCCGGCGCCACGAGGGCCACCGCGAACAACCCGAGGCGCACGGCGAGGAACACGAGGAGGCAGTAGCGGATCCCGCGGACGATCCGTCGACGCTCCTCGGTCCCGGGAACCGTGGCCGGGTCCGAGCTCACCCCGACGTCCCGCCGGACGCGAGTGCCGGCATCGAGGATGGCGCGACCGCGCGTGCCTCCTCCCCCCGCAGGTACCAGGCCACGACACAGGCGATCAGGACGGCGGCGCGGAGGAGCAGCGCGAGCTGGAACGTCCCGTACGAGACACCGCCGCTCGCACCGAAGCTCGCGAACCACGAGAACTCCGCCAAGAACACCGCCACGTCGGACAGCTCGAAGGCGAGGAACAACCGCAGGTCGGGCAGGACCAGGGCGAACCAGGGGATCAGCCACAGTGAGTACTGGGGCGAGTACACCTTGTTCACCATCAGGAAGATGACGAGGATCGGGAAGCCGAGGCTCCATCGCGCGAATCCGGGGTCCCGGGTCGCCTTGGCCCACCACACCAGGGCCACCAGGCCGACGAAGAGCACGAGCGAGGCGATGTTCACGGCACCGACGTCGCCACAGGTCCGGCCGGTCAGGCGCTCGCAGGCCACGTACCAGAGGCTGTCCCAGTTGGTCGGTCGCCGGGAGCTGAAGGCGAAGAACTCCCACCACCCGCGCGTGCCCCAGATCATGAACGGGAGGTTCACGGCGAGCCAACTCCCCGCCGCCGCCCAGGCGAGGTGGATCCCGCGGTCCGGTTCGCGGCCGCGGAACCGGCCGGCGACGAACGGGACCACGAGGAACGCCGGGTACAGCTTGGCGGCGGCTCCCAGCCCCAGCAGGGCTCCCGCCCAGACGTCGCGCCGTCGCAGGTACGCGAGGGTCGCTCCCGCCGTCAGCGCCACCGGGATCAGGTCCCAGTTGAAGTACGCGTAGAGCAGGAGCGATGGTGCGAGCGCGAAGTAGAGGGCACGACGGCCGGCCATCACGTACAGGCACACGGACGCCGCGATGGCCGCCGCGGTGAGGACCACCATGTTCGCGTAGTAGAAGCCCGCGGTCCCGTCGGACACCCAGGCGGCCAGCCGCATCGCATACATCGAGAGGACCGGGTACTCGTCGCAGGTACCGTCCGTGGGAGCGCACGGGTCCAGATAGGGCAGCCGGTCGCCGGTGAGCTGCTCCGAGACGAGCAGCGGGACCAGGTCCGAGTAGCAGTAGCGGGCGTATTGGCGCTCGTCGGCCCAATCGCCCGAGACGCATGGGTGCTTCACGAGGTACCCGAGGGCGAGCGTGCCCGCCAGGGACGCGAGGATCAGCCCGAGCCCGATCGAGCGGCGACCGCGTTCGCCCACGCGGCCGATTGTCGCATCGGGGCCCACCTCGGACGAGCAGCGGGGCCGCCGAGGGGGAGGCGGCCCCGCCGTCACCTTCGGGTCGGCCCTGTGTGTCGAGCCACCCGGGGCACGGGCGTCGGTTCGTGCCGGCGCCCATGTGTTCCTTGCCGCATCCGTTTCATCGGCACGGATGGTGCTCGGCCTGAGCGCGGATCCGACCGGGTGTCGGGCCGGGTCCGGCCTGACGTTCAGTCCTCGATCTGCGGGTGGCGCGCGGGGTCGCCCCCTCGAGCTCCGCGTGGACCTCGAGCGCCCCTGTACGACGTCAGGTGGTGTAGGAGTGCTCGGGGTCTGGGAACGTCCCGGCCTCCACCTCCCGAGCGAACGCGCGGGCCGCCCGCTCGATCTCCCCTCGGAGGTCGGCGTAGGCCTTGGCGAAACGCGGGAGTCGGTCGGACAGCCCGAGCAGGTCGTGGATCACCAGGACCTGACCGTCCGTCCCCGGTCCCGCCCCGATCCCGATCGTCGGGATCCGGACTGAGCGGGCGATCTCCAGGCCGAGCTCGGAGGGCATCGCCTCGAGCACGATCGCGAACGCTCCGGCCTTCTCGAGCGCCTGCGCCTGGTCCAGCACGCGTGCGGCGCCCTCGCCCCGCCCCTGGACGCGGTAGCCGCCGAGTCCGTGCACGGACTGCGGCGTCAGACCGACGTGCGCCATCACGGGGATCCCGAGCTCCACCAGCCGATGGGTGAGCTCGATCTGCGGGCCTTCGAGCTTCACCGCGTGGGCGCCCCCCTCCTTGAGGAAGCGGCCCGCGTTGCGGATCCCCTCCTCCACGCTCACCTGGTAGGACAGGAACGGCATGTCCCCCACCACCAGGGCGTTCCGCGCTCCCCGGGCCACCGCCCGCGTGTGGTGGAGCATCTCCTCCATCGTGACCGGCAGGGTGGTGTCGTAGCCGAGCACGTTGCTCGCCACGGAGTCGCCCACCAGCAGGACCGGGATCCCGGCTTCATCGAGGATCCGCGCGGTCGGGAAGTCGTACGCGGTGAGCATCGCGAAGCGCATGCCCTCCGCCTTCCACGCCGCGAGGTCGTTGATCGTCACGGTCATCGCTCGCGCCTCCTTCTCGGCAGTGCACGGCAGGTTGGAGCAGTGTACCCCTGGGCTCGACCTGACCGGAACGGCGTGTCGGCGCGGGGTGCTAGGGTCGCGCGAACGCAGAACCGCTATGCTCTGGAGGGTCGCCACATCCTGCTCCCCCCGCGGGGGCCGTCCAGACCAGAGGAGGTGGGGCGCTGAGACGGTACGAGATCATGCTCATCCTGCCCCCGGAGGCCGACGAGTCGGTCGTGGCCGGGGCGCTGGACCGCATCACCAGGGTCGTCTCCGAAGGAGGCGGCACCGTCGGCCAGGTCGATCGGTGGGGCCGCAAGCGGCTCGCGTACGCGATCGACAAGCAGACCGAGGGGTACTACGTGGTGGCGGAGTTCACCGCGGATCCCACGTTGATCAGCGAGCTCGAACGCACGTTGCACCTGGCCGACGAGGTCCTGCGGTTCAAGGTCGTCGTCCGCGGCGAGGCCGCGTAGGGCGAGTAGGCGACTTCCCCCTCCCCGCCCCGCCATCCGTCGGGGAGCGGCACCGGAACGGAAGGTGATGGAGATGGCGAGCGAGAACCAGATCATCATCGTGGGCAACCTGACCGACGACCCCGAGCTGCGCTACACCCCGAACGGGGCCGCCGTTGTCAAGTTCCGCGTGGCGGTGAACCGCCGCTACAAGGACGAGTCGGGCAACTGGAAGGACGGAGACACCTCCTACTTCACGGTCAACGCGTGGCGCTCGCTGGCCGAGAACGCGGCCGAGTCCCTCACCCGGGGCACGCGCGTCCTCGTCGCCGGCCGGCTCCAGATGCGCTCCTGGGAGACCCAGGAGGGCGACAAGCGTACGGTTGTGGAGATCGAGGCCGACGAGGTCGGGCCCAGCCTCCGCTGGGCGACCGCCAAGGTCGAGCGTCAGGGCCGCTCGAGCTCGAGCGACTGGTCCGCGCCGGCCACGGTCGGTGCCTCAACTAGAGACGAGGAGACACCGCTGGATGGCGACGAAGTCTAGGAAACGGCCCCGGAAGGACAAGGACGACAAGGGCTGGCAGAAGAAGGCCAAGCGCAAGGTCTGCATCTTCTGCAAGGATCGGATCGAGTACGTCGACTACAAGGACACCGCGACGCTGCGCAGGTTCGTGTCCGAGCGCGGGAAGATCCGCGCTCGGCGCGTGACGGGCAACTGCGCCCAGCATCAGCGCGACGTCGCGGCGGCGGTCAAGAACGCGCGGGAGATGGCGCTGCTCCCGTACTCCACACGATGAAGGTCATCCTGCAGAAGCCCGTCGACAAGCTCGGCGCGCCCGGCGACATCGTCGAGGTTGCCGACGGCTACGCCCGGAACTACCTCGTGCCCCGCGGCCTCGCGGTGAAGGCGACCAAGGGCGGGGTCCGGCACATCGAGAGCCTGAGGCGGGCCCACACGGTCCGCGTGAACGTGGCGAAGGCCGAGGCCGAGCAGGTGGCGAGCCGGCTGATCGCGACGCCGATCAACGTGAAGGCGCACGCCGGCGAGGAGGGCAAGCTGTTCGGCAGCGTGACCCCCGCCGACATCGCCGAGGCGATCGACCGACAGGCCGGGATCCGGGTCGACCGCCACGACGTGCACCTGGACGAGCCGATCCGTTCGGTCGGCGTGCACGAGGTGCGGATCCACCTGTTCGCCGAGGTCGACCCGATCATCTCGGTCGAGGTCGAGCCCGACGAGAGCTCCTAGGTAGGTCTCCGGCCTCCGTTTGGCACGCTGAGGTCGGGGCTCGCCCTCGCTGCTCGCCTCGGCTCCGCGGACGGCCATGCTCCCCGAGGGGGCTCGATCTCCGGGAGCGAGGCCTGGATCGGGCTCGCTTCGAACGGGCACTCGCGGGGGCCGAGGCGATCCAGCTCGACCACCGCGTGTCGGTTCGGAGCGCGAGCGTGGTCGGCATGGATGAGGACCTCACGCGCGTGACGGTGCTGGACGAGGCCCCCCTCGGCTGAGTCGGGCCGCCCGAGGGGCGTCTCCTCCCCGTCCTCCGGACCCCGTCGGGCGGCGGGGAAATACACGTATGTCATTCCGCCGTGGTACACACCTATCCACAGGGTTTTCCACATGTGGAATCGCAGGTGGAGCGCGGTATGACAAGGAATCTTCGTGCACGAGCAGCAGGGGAAGTTTCCCCACGGGTTCTCCAATGGCATCGGGGCCGAGGGAGGCATAGCGTCTCCGGCGGTTCGGCGCGAGGGCGAGGGGGCACGGCCGGTGGTTCGGGCGGTTGAGGAGGTACGGCCGCTGCGGTCGGACCGGGTCCCTCCGCAGAACCTCGAGGCCGAGGAGTCCGTTCTCGGATCGATGATGCTCTCGGCCGACGCGATCGCCGACGTCATCGAGATCGTCCGGCCAGCCGATTTCTACCGCTCCGCCAACGCGAAGATCTTCCAGGCCCTCCGCGAGATCTACGGGCGGGGGGACCCGGTCGACGCGATCACCGCCGTCGAGGAGCTCAAGCGCCGGGACCTGCTGGAGGAGGTGGGCGGCCACCTTTACATCCACGACCTGGTGGAGCGAGTCCCCACGCCCGCCGCCGCTGCCTCCTACGCTCGGATCGTCGCCGAGACGGCGCTCCTGCGGCGGCTGATCGACGCGGCGGCCGACATCATGGAGATGGCCTACTCCGCACCGGCCGAGCCCGAGCGTGTCGCGGACGAGGCCGAGCAGCGGATCTACGACGTCGCCCGGCACGACGAGAAGGAGCAGGTCGCCTCGCTCCGCGAGCTCGTCGACCAGGCGATGACCGACCTGGAGAAGATCCAGAACCGGGAGTCGGCCTTCGCCGGCACGCCCACGGGCTTCCGTGACCTCGACGCCCTCCTGTCGGGGATGCAGGCGGGCAACCTGGTCGTGGTGGCCGCCCGGCCGGGGGTCGGGAAGTCCTCGTTCGTCACCAACCTCGCCCGCAACGTCGCGGTGGAGTCCCACGCGCCGGTGGCGATGTTCTCCCTCGAGATGGCCCGCTGGGAGATCGGGATGCGGCTGCTGTGCGCGGAGGCCCGGGTGCCCTGGGACAGCATCCGGAACAGGAGGGTGGGGGCCGAGGATTGGGGCCGGATCGCCCAGGCCGCCGACGTTCTGCACGACGCGCCCCTGTTCATCGTCGACTCGGGGAACGTCACGCTCGTCGACATCCGCGCGAAGGCTCGGCGCCTAGCGAAGCGGCGGGCGGGCCTCGGCTTGATCATCGTCGACTACCTCCAGCTGATGTCGCATACGCGGCGGGTGGACAATCGCCAGCAGGAGATCGCCGAGATCAGTCGCGGGCTGAAGCTCTTGGCGAAGGAGCTCGAGATCCCGGTGATCGCCGTCTCGCAGCTGAACCGCGACCCCGAGCGCCGCCAGGACAAGCGGCCGCAGCTCTCCGACCTCAGAGAATCCGGGGCCATCGAACAGGACTCGGACGTCGTGATGTTCATCCACCGGGACGACCAGGACCCGGCGAAGAAGGGCCTGGCGGACCTGATCGTGGCCAAGCACCGGAACGGGCCCACCGACACGCTCCAACTCACCTTCCTGCCGCACCTCACGCAGTTCCGCAACTACGCGCCGGCGTCGGCGTGATCCCTCGACCGGGGTGCCGGTAGGGAGGTCGGGATCCCGGTTGCCTTGACGCGTGCACCCCGAGTGCGTACTCTGTACGGCAGAGTACTTTGTGAGGCGAACCCTCGGACCTGACGGGGGGAGTGATGGCGGTGGCAGACGTTAGAGACCTGGACCGTCTCGAGAGGAAGGCGTTTCGGAGGTTCTACGAGGACGGGATCTTCGACATGTTCCTTGGCACGATGTTGGGGCTCATGCCGGCGTTGTCAGTCCTCGACCGTTGGGTGCCGAACGAGACGGTGCGCCTCCTGGCCACGATCGCCTTCTTCGCGGGTCTGATCGCGATCTTCATCATCCCCCGTCGGCGCCTGCTGAGGTCTCGGCTTGGCGACTTCCGCCCCGGTCCGCGTCGGCGCCGGATGATCGGCGGCGCGCGACTCGTGCTGCTCGGATCCGTGTTCGTCGGACTGGCGGCCTGGGCCGTGGCCGCCGCCGTCTACGCGGATGGGGGGACCTCGACCGTTCTCGATGTGGTATTCCCACTCCTGTGGGTCGTCAGCGCCGTGGTGGTCTTCGCCGCGATGGCGTACTTCCTCGACGTCCCTCGTTTCGCGCTCTACGGTCCGCTCTTCGGCACGGCCCTCCTCATGGCAGAGGTGCCCCGCCTGGCCTTGGACATCGAGGTGCCTTTGTCGGCCGCGTTCGGGATCCCCGGAGCGTTGATCGTCGCGATCGGTTCGTGGAAGCTCGCTCGGTTCCTGAGGACCTATCCGGTACAGCCGCGAGAGCCCGCCGCGGATGGGCGAACCTGACACGAGGACCGGCTCAGCGACGGGCCTGGATCGGCTGATCCATGAGCCGGCCAGGCTATCCATCATGGCCAACCTCTTCGTCGTGGACAGCGCGAGCGCCACGTACCTGCTGCAGCAGACCGGTCTCACGTGGGGCAACCTGGCATCACATCTGGCAAGGCTCGAGGACGCCGGCTACATCGACGTCGAGAAGACCTTCAAGCGGAGACGGCCGCACACCACCCTCCGCCTCACGGCTGCAGGCCGCCGTGCCTTCACCGCCTACCGGAACCAGATCCTCCGGGCGCTGGTTCCGGAGACGGACGGGGGATGACGAAGGAACGCAGCGCACGTCCAACGCGGGGAGTCGTGCAGGCGGGTCGCCTCGTCATAGGCGCTCGCTGGCGCTTGTCAGCCGATGAAGATCGACGGGAGGCGAGTGCGGGCGATCCGTCGGCGGCTGCTCAGGCACTTCGGCGACCTCGAGCCGCCGCGGCGGACGGACCCGCTCGAGGAGCTGATCCTCACCGTGCTCTCGCAGCACACGAGCGACGCGAACGCCGGTCGTGCGTTCGAGGGGCTGCGCTCCAGGTTCCCGACCTGGGGCGAGGTCGCGCGAGCCCGGCCCTCGGCGGTCGCCGACGCGATCCGCTCCGGCGGGCTCGCGAACACGAAGGCGCCGAGGATCCAGGCGATCCTCCGCGAGATCCGCGAGCGCGACGGACGGTTCGACCTCGCGCGTCTCCGCCGCCTCCCCGACGAGGAGGTGGTCCGCTACCTCACCTCGCTGCCCGGCGTGGGACCGAAGACGGCGGCCGTGGTGCTCGCCTTCGCCCTCGGGCGGCCCACGATCCCTGTGGACACGCACGTGCACCGCGTCGCGAAGCGCCTCGGACTCGTCGGGACGAAGACGAACGCCGAGAAGGCGCATCGGGAGCTCGAGGATCTCGTCCCCTCGGAGCTCAAGGTGCCACTGCACGTGGGGCTGATCCGGCTCGGCCGCGAGATCTGCAAGGCGGGGAGGCCGCGGTGCGAGGACTGCCCGCTCGCGGAGCTGTGCCCGACCGCACCGGGCGTGCTCGCGACGCCCTTGGGGTAGCACGGCGCCTACGATGACCCGGTGGCGACCGAGCTCGACATCGTGACGGGGGCGTTCGGATACACGGGGCGGCACGTGGCCGCGCGACTCCTCGAGAAGGGCCGCCGGGTCCGCACCCTGACCGCTCACCCCGACCGTCCGAACCCGTTCGGGGATCGGATGGAGATGGCGCCGCTCGACCTCGACCGCCCGGAACGCCTCGTCGAGGATCTGCGCGGGGCGACCACCCTGTACAACACGTGCTGGATCCGGTTCCCCCGCGGCGAGGTCACGTTCGAGCGCGCGGGGGAGCGCAGCCTCAACCTGATGGGGGCCGCGCGCGAGGCCGGCGTCCGTCGGATCGTCCACGTGAGCATCACGAACCCATCCGAGGACTCGCCCTTCGCGTACTTCCGCGGCAAGGCGAGGGTCGAGCGCGCCATCGTGGGGTCGGGGCTCGGGTATGCGATCGTGCGACCCACCGTGATCTTCGGTCGCGAGGACATCCTGCTCAACAACATCGCCTATCTGTTGCGTCGCCTGCCGGTCTTCGGGATCCCCGGTTCCGGCTCCTACCGGATCCGACCGGTCTCGGTGGAGGACGTGGCGGACCTGTGCGTGCGGGGCGGATCCGGCTCGCACGACGAGACGATCGACGCGGTGGGGCCGGAGACCTTCACGTTCGAGGAGCTCGTGCGGCTGATCGCGCGGACCGTCCGGAGCCGCGCTCTGATCGTCCACGTGCCGCGGGCCGTCGCCCTGGCCGCGGCGACCGCCATCGGCCGCGTCGTGGGGGACGTCGTGGTCACCGCCGACGAGCTCGACGGCCTGATGGCCGAGCTCGTGACCACGGACGGTCCGTCCTCGGGCACGCGCTCCCTCGGCGAGTGGTTGCAGCGGAACTCCGCGACGGTGGGGACGCGGTACGCCTCCGAGGTCGGACGCCACTACCGCGCGTGACCGCACCCGATCGGAGCGGGCGAGGGGAATCGAACCCCCGTTTCGAGCTTGGGAAGCTCGCGTTCTGCCATTGAACCACGCCCGCGTGGCCGGTCGCCGCGGCGACCGGGACCACAGTGTAGCGAGCCCGACCGGACCCGGGCGACCTGCTAGCCTCCGGGCCTGACCCGACCCGCCGGTGAGATGACGGAACCCGATCCCGACCTCTGGCCCCGCGTGCTGTCCCGGCTGGCCCTGCATGAGCCGCTGACCGTGCACGAGGCGGCGGAGGCGATGCGGCAGGTGATGGCGGGCGAAGCGACCCCCGCGCAGATCGGCGGCCTCCTGATGGCCCTACGGACCAAAGGGGAGACCGTGGACGAGATCGACGGCCTGGCCCGGACGATGCTCGGGTTCGCCAACCCCGTGAACCCGCCCGCGCCGGTGATCGACACGTGCGGGACGGGCGGAGATCGCAGCGGGACGTTCAACATCTCGACGATCGCGGCGATCGTCGTGGCCGGTGCGGGGCAGCCGGTCGCCAAGCACGGGAACCGCGCCGCCTCGTCCCGCTGTGGGTCGGCGGACCTGCTCGAGGCGCTGGGGGTGGCGATCGATCTCGGCCCGGCGGAGGTCGAGCGTTGCCTCGCGGAGGCAGGGATCGCGTTCATGTTCGCGCCGACGTTCCACCCCGCGATGGGACACGCGGGCCCGGTCCGCCGGGAGCTGCGCGTGCCGACCGTCTTCAACTTCCTCGGCCCGCTCACCAACCCCGCTCGTCCGTTCGCGCAGGTGGTGGGCGTCTCGGACGAGCGGATGCTCCCGCCGATGGCCGAGGTGCTCGCCCGCCGTGGCGTGCGCGCCAAGCTGTTCCGAGGGCGGGATGGTCTCGACGAGCTGACCACGACGGGCCCCTCGACCGTGTTCGAGGTCCGCGACGGAGCGGTTCGGGAGACCGCGCTCGACCCTGGTGAGCTCGGTCTGGCGACGGCCTCACCAGGCGACCTGCTCGGTGGGGACGCCGACACCGCGGCCGCGATCGCGCGGGCAGTGCTGGAGGGCGAACGTGGCCCCCGGCGCGATGTGGTCCTGCTGAACGCCGCTTCGGCCCTCGAGGTGGCGGGGAGGGCAGCGAGCCTCCGGGAGGGGATCGAGCTCGCCGCCTCGTCCCTCGACTCGGGGGCCGCCGTCACGACCCTCGAGCGTTGGGTGGCCGCGTCCGCGAGGGGGTAGCTTCCGGCCGGCCGCCGACCCCAGAGCGTGCGGACTGCCTCGGCTGGGACGGGCTCGCCGGTTAGCCTGATCTGCCCTCATGCATGCCCGCGGCTCGTCCGAGCGAACGGGCTGCTGGGCCGATGCCCATCGAGACGGCCGCCATCGCGGCCTGCGTCCGGTTGGTGACGCCGAGCTTGCGGAAGATCGCCGCCAGGTGCGCCTTCACCGTCTTCTCGGACAGGTAGAGCGCGCGGGAGATGTCCCGATTGCTCCGTCCCTCGGCGAGCAGGGCGAGGATGTCGGTCTCGCGCTGGGTGAGCCCGCTGGGACGAGGACCCTCACCCTCATCGGTGCGCTCGCGGCCCTCCATCTCCTCGAAGAGGTTCTGGATGACCTTCGGGGACAGGACGTTGCCACCGCCCGACAGGGCGACCCTGATCGCCTGCTCGAGGTCCTCTGGCGTGGCGTCTTTCAGCATGTATCCGGCGGCACCTTCAGCGAGCGCCCGGCGCACGTAGTCCGCGTGATCGAAGGAGGTGAGCATGATCACGGGCACGTGCGGCCACGTTTCCCGCATCTGGTGTAGTAGGTCGAGTCCGTCGCGGTCCGGCATCCGGACGTCCACGAGCGCCACATCGACGTCCTGCGCCTCCATCGCCTCCAGGGCCGTCTCGGCGCTGCCGGCCTCGACCACGACGGCCTCGTCGAAGCATTCGCGGACGACGTGTCCCATACCTCGCCTGACCAGCGCATGGTCGTCGACGATGAGGATCTTCACGACTTCACCCCTTGTCCCTTGACGGGCAGCCTGGCGACCACCCTCGTTCCCTTCCCGGGCGAGGATTCGACATGGAGCGTGCCGCTCACCTCTGCGACGCGGCGACGCATCATCTCCATCCCCAAGTGGCCGGCGTGCGGTCCGGTCCCCTCGGGACGGAAGCCTCGGCCCCGGTCCTCCACCCGAACCTCCACGCGCGAACGTGCAGCGCGGACCCGGACGTTCACCTCGGGCGCCGCCGAATGCTTGGCAGCGTTCGCGACGCTCTCGCGGATCACCGAGGAGGCGGCCTCCAGGACGGGGCGAGGAACGGTGCTGAGGTCTCCCTCCACCGACCAGGTGGCCGGGAGCTGCCACCGCTCCAGCACGTCCTGGACGAGATCTTCCAGCGTCTGGGCTGGGCCCCCCTCGTGATCCGACAGCGACGCCAGCACCCCGCGGATCTCGTCGAGCGCTTCGCGAAGCTCGCGCGCGGCCGTCGAGAGCGCCTGGACGGCCTGCTCCGGCGAGATCTCGGCGCGTCGTGCCTGCCACTCGAGCTCCAGGACCGAGGCGGTGACGACCTGCGTGAGCCCGTCATGGATCGCGTAGGCGAGCCGTGCGCGCTCGCGCTCGATGGGGTCGCCCGGCCCGACATATGGAAGATCCACGGTCGACGGTCGGTCCGGGCGGTCGCTGGTGAGCGATGCGAGCATCGCCGACAGGGCCGCCACCGAGCGGATCGGCGAGCCGTCGGTGAGGTGAGCGAACACGATGTCCTGGCCGCGCGGGAGCACGACCCAGCCCTGCCCGGTTCCGTCCCGGATCCGATCCAGCGGCTCGACGTTGACCCCGGGCGCGGTCCAGCAGGCGAGTCGGCGCCGACCTCGGTCCACGAGCACCACGCCGACCGCATCGAGGCTCAGCAGGTCGGCCAGGCGGCGGCACTCGGCTGCATCCACCCGCCGTTCCCCGAGCGTGGCGGTCTGCTCCACGATCCTCCCCGTCGTCTTCGGCGCGGACCCCCGCGCCGTGCCTCGTCCGCCTCGGACCACCCGCGTCTGGTGTGTCCCGGACAGACATCCCGGCACCCGCCGCTCGACGGATGTCCGGCCGTTCGGTCTAGTCCATGCTTCGGTCGCTGAACGCCTCAGCTTGAACGCACCGTGCCTCCGGGCTGGACAGGGGTCGGGCAACCGGTGGGTCGTTCGAGCGGCAAACCTGTGCGGAAGGGCCAGGTGGAGGGCGTCGGAAGGCCTATCCGGCTCGGGGAGGCGACCCCTCGATCGAGCGTGCCACCAGCTGGGCGAGGTCGAGCACCTGCGTGCGGTCGTCGCCTCTCGCCCGGGCGCCGTCGTCGAGCATGATCAGGCAATAGGGGCACGCCACGCCCACCGTGTCCGCGTCCGTGGAGGCCGCCTCGTCCATCCGCTCCTCGTTGATCCGCTTACCGATCCGCTCCTCCATCCACATCCGGGCGCCCCCGGCCCCGCAGCACAGCCCGCGTTCGCCGTGACGGGGCATCTCTACGGTCCGGACGCCGGGGATCGCCCCGAGCACCTGTCGGGGGTCCCGGTAGACGCCGTTGTGCCGTCCCAGGTAGCAGGGGTCGTGGTACGCGATGGTCGCCTGGACCGCCCCGGTCGGTCGGAGCCGACCCTCGGAGACGAGGCGTGAGACGAGCTGGGAGTGATGGACGACCTCGTACCGTCCCCCGTAGTCCGGGTACTCGTTCCGCAGGGTGTTGAAGCAGTGCGGGCAGTTCGCGATCAGCGTCGTGGCACCTGCCCCGTCCAGCGTCCGGACGTTCTGCTCGGCCAACGTCTGGAACAGGTACTCGTTGCCCATCCGTCGGGCTGGGTCGCCGGTGCAGAGCTCGCGAGGCCCGAGGATCGCGAACGAGACCTCGGCGCGCCGCAGGATCTGCACCACGGCTCGTGAGATGGCAGTCGCCCGGTCGTCGAACGAGCCGGCACAGCCCACCCAGTACAGGTACTCGGGAGCGCGATCACCCTCGGCGATCACCCGCACGTCGAGCCCGTCCGCCCAATCCGCCCGCTGCGCCTGGGGCATGCCCCACGGGTTGCCCGTCCCTTCGAGGTTGCGCAGCAGGGCTCCCGCCTCTTGCGGGAACCGGGACTCGGCCATCACCAGGTTCCGACGGAGATCGACGATGTGGTCGATGTGCTCGATGTCGACCGGGCACTCCCGCATGCATGCCCCGCAGGTCGTGCAGGCCCACACGACCTCCTCGGCTACGACGTCGGGCACCAGCGGGGAGCCGTCGACCGTCTCCCCGCGTCCCCGCGCCTCGAGCAAGGCCGGTCCCTCGGCCAGGAGCTGGTCGCGCAGATCCATCACGAGGAGCTTCGGGGAGAGCGGCTTCCCGCTGCTCCAGGCCGGACATGCGCTCTGGCACCGACCGCACTCCGTGCATGCGTACAGGTCGAGGGCCTCCTTCCACGTGAGGTCGGAGATCGTCGCCGCGCCGAGCGTGATCGTTCCGACCTCGGTCGCCTCGAGATCGATCCGCAGCGGCGTGAGGTACCCGCGGGGCTTCGTGTTCGAGAAGAAGACGTTGATGGCGCTGGTGGCGATGTGCAGGTGCTTCGAGTAGCCGAGATAGACGAGGAACCCAAGGATCAGGGCCAGGTGGACCCACAGACCGACCCACATCGCGGCCCGGAGCCAGCCGGCCCCGAGCGGGTCGATGGTTCGAGCGGCGAGCGTGGAGGCCGGCGTCCACCACGTCTCGGGCGCCAGCCCGAGGGCGATCCGGGCGCCGCGGGCCAGGAAGAGCGTGAGGACGATCCAGGTGATCAGCCCGAGGATCCGGTAGGCGTCCGTGGCGTGGCTGCCGGCGAACCGCTCTGGGCGCTGACCGGCACGGATCGCCACCGCCAATCCCACCCCCATCAGGACGGCCACCGCGAACGCGTCCTGGAGCAGGCCCAGCCACCGGGTTCCCCCGATCCAGGGAAGGTCGAACGTCGGATCGATCGCCTGCCCCCCCGCCTCCACGATCGTGGTGAGCAGGACCAGGAACCCCCAGAAGATCAGGGCGTGCATCGCCCCGGGCGCCAGGCGCTGGAACAGCTTGCGCTGGCCGAGGACGTGCGCGCCCTCGCGCGCCAGGCGGACCGCCAGGTCGCCCCGTCGCTCCACGGGCCGCCCCATCCGGACCAGGCGCGTGAGCAGCCGCGCCCTGCGCGCGGCCAGGCCCACGGCGAGCGCGGTCATCGCGGCGAGGATTGCGGCGCGCGCGATCATCGACGGGCCGAGCATACCCCGGCATGTGCCGCTCGGGGGGCGGGATGAGCGAGCCGGTGCCTGAGGTTGATGGAAAGAGGCTCAAGTTCTATCATGGCGCCTGACTGAGGAAGGTAACGAGGAGGAAGCTCATGCCACGTGCAGTGGGGATCGACCTGGGCACGACCAACTCGGTCGTCGCCGTGCTGGAGGCCGGTGAGCCGGCCGTGATCCCGAACGCCGAGGGCGCCCGAACGACCCCGTCCGTCGTGGGCTACTCGAAGAACGGGGAGATCCTGGTCGGCGAGGTCGCCAAGCGCCAGGCCATCACGAACCCGGATCGCACGGTGCGCTCGATCAAGCGCCACATGGGGTCCAAGGAGTGGACGATCGAGATCGACGGCAAGCGGTGGACGCCACAGGAGATCTCCGCTCAGATCCTCTCCAAGCTGAAGCGCGACGCGGAGGCCTACCTGGGCGACACCGTCACCCAGGCGGTCATCACCGTTCCCGCGTACTTCAACGACGCGCAGCGCCAGGCCACCAAGGAGGCCGGCCAGGTCGCCGGGCTCGAG
>CAZXFA010000041.1:0-18581 GCA_964640085.1 uncultured Actinomycetes bacterium
CCAACCTGGGAAGCCGATGTGGAAACTTACAGGATTGTGATTCTCTCTCCGGGCTCGACCCGAGTCAAGTCCAGTCTAGCCCTATCTTGTGGCTCGGGCCCACGTGACCCACTAGATGTAGTGGTTGGTCGGATCAACGCGACGAGCGCTTCGCTCCCTCCCGCTTGGGCAGGAGCAGCCCCAGCTCGCGCTCGAAGTCGGAGATCCCCTGGAAGTCCTTGTAGACGCTGGCGAACCGCAGGTAGGCGACCTGATCGACCTTCTGGAGGTTGCGGAGGACCTCCACGCCGACCTCCTGGGACGTGATCTCGGGCCCGCGCCGTCGCAACCGCTCCTCGATCCGGTCCGCGATCCTGGCCACCTGTGGCGCCGTCACCGGGCGGTTCACGATCGCCTTCTGGATCCCCGCGACCATCTTCTCGCGCCTCCAGGGCTCACGCGTGCCGTCGCGCTTGACCACCATCAGCCCGAGCTCCTCGACCCGCTCGTAGGTGGTGTACCGACGCCCGCACGCCAGGCATTCGCGCCGCCGGCGGATCGCCTCCCCTTGCTCGGCGCGCCTCGAGTCCACAACCTTGTCCTCGGTGTGCCCGCACCACGGACAGCGCATCCCTCACCCCAAGATGTGGTGGTCGAGCGCACCGTACGTTCTACATCTTGGGCGCGTCAACCGACGGGAACCAGCAGGGTCCGCCCGGGGATCAGGGTCCCTGGATCCACGTCGTTGGCGAGCTGGATCGCGTCCACCAACGGCCGTGGATCCGAGCCCGGAGACAGGCGCTCGGCGATCGACCAGAGCGAGTCACCCTCGCGGACCACGTACCGTGCCGCCGACGCCGGCGCAGGGTCGTCGGACACGGCTCGGGCCACTGGTCCGGCCCAGGCCGCGCCTACCAACCCGATCGTCGCGACCAGCGCGAGCCGACCATGACGAACACGTGTTCGCCTCACGCGGAGAATCCTATCGAACACCCGTTCGAGGTCAACCACCGCGTCGAACATATGTTTGATTCCCTCCGTCTCGCGTGCTAGCCTCCTCGAGCCTAGGAGGTGCCTGCGACACCCCGGGGCACCTGGCCGGAGCCGGGGGCCGGAGCCGCGGGCCGGAGCCGGGGGCCGGAGCGGGCGAGGAGGGAGGGACAGATGGCCGACGACCTCACGCCGAGGCAGCGCCGGATCTTCGAGTTCATCTCGCACACCGTGCGGGAGCGGGGCTACCCTCCCACCGTCCGCGAGATCGGCGAGGCCGTCGGCCTGACCTCCTCCTCCAGCGTCCATGCCCAGCTCGCCAACCTCGAGCGGCGGGGTCTCCTCACCAAGGACCCCACCAAGCCCCGGGCCATGACGCTCGCCGAGCCCAAGGCGCGCGGCGTGGTGGTCCCCGTCCTCGGCCGGATCGCGGCGGGCACGCCGCTGCTCGCCGCCGAGCACGTCGAAGATCATCTCACCGTCCCGATGGGCTTCGCGGGGGAGGCCGATCACTTCGCCCTGCACGTGAGCGGTGACTCGATGTCGGGCGCGGGCATCCTGGACGGCGACCTCGTGATCGTCCGGAGCCAGGACCACGCTGACGAGGGGGCCGTGGTCGCGGCGCTCGTGCCCGGTCCGGCCGAGGACGAGGCCACGGTCAAGCGGGTGAAGCGCGTGAGGGGCAGCATCCTCCTGGTGCCGGAGAACCCCGCGTACGAGCCGATCGAGATGCCGCCCGAGGGCCGCATCCTCGGCGAGGTGGTGGCCGTCCTCCGGAGGCTCTAGGCTCGCCGCACCACGGCGAACCGGAGGGCTCCATGTCACAGCTCGGCTCCACCGCGCTCGAACGACAGATCCGGTCCCAGCCGGACGAGATCGAGCGCCTGCTGATCGAGCCAATCCCCCACGACGTGCTCGAACGGATCCGGCAGGCGCGGCGTCTGTGGCTCGTCGGCACCGGGACGAGCCTGCACGCCGCCGAGCTCGGCGCCCTGATGTTCTACGAGGTGGGGCGTGCCGCACAGCCCATGAGCTCGATGCGGTTCGTGAACTGGGCTCCGCCGATCGACCCGCAGGACTGCGTGGTGCTCATCAGCCACAACGCCGGGCTGGAGACCGCCTACGCGTCGGCCGCCTGGACGCTCGGCAAGGACGCCGGGCTCCGCGTCCTCCCGGTCACGCGTCGGGGTGGGGAGCTGCCGGAGGCGCTGGAGACCGTGGCGAAGGAGACGTCTCAGACCTATACCGTGAGCTACACGGCCGCGCTGGTCCTCCTGGCTCGGATCGTGCACGCCCTAGGGCTGGAGGCGTTCTCGCCCGAGGTGCTGGCCCGGATCCGTGAGGCGGTGCAGGTGGCGATCGACGACCCCGCCACGACCCGGATCCCCCGACCGGACCGCCTCCTCGTGATCGCCGGTGAGGGACCGGCCGCGATCACGGCGCGCGAGGGCGCCCTGAAGCTCCGGGAGGCCGCGCGGCTCCCGGCCGAGGGGTACGAGGTCGAGTACCTGCTCCACGGATCGGCGGTGCCCCTCGGGGCATCGGACCACCTGGTCGCCCTGTCGCCGCCCGACACCGACGGTCTGGTCGACGCCGTGGCGCGGGCAGCCGGGGCGGAGGGCGTCCGCGTCACGTCCCTCGTCGAACCGGCGGATCTTCCGGCGGTGCTGGCTCAGATCCCGCTCACCGTCCGGCTGCAGCTGCTCGCCTTGCGGTTCGCCCAGGAGGGCGGCCAGAACCCGGACGAGGTGATCACCGGCGCGTGGGCCGACGACCGGCTGTGGGAGATCGGCGCGCCGCTCTCCAGGTAGCCCGAGCCCCCGGTCGCCCGCCCGCTTCCGCGAGTCCCCGGTGGTGGTCCCCCCTAGGCGATCCCGGCCGCCGGCTCCGGCCGCACCAGGAACCCCCGCACCGCCGCGAGCTCCCGCTCGTTCACCCGGGCGCGCACGAACGTCCCGCGTTCCCGAGCCTCCTGCGAAAGCACCTCGGCGTCCCGGTGGAGCATCGCGAGCAGGTCCTCGCGCCCGTACGGCAGCAGCAGCTCGATCTCAACCGGGAACCTAGGCACCGCGGCGTCGAGCCTCTCGAGCAGGTCGTCGAGCCCTTCGCCCGTCAGTGCCGAGACCGCGACGGACCCGTCGCCCACGCGGGCGCTCACGCGCGCCCGCTCGTGCTCGGAGAGCAGGTCGACCTTGTTGAGGGCGAGCACCTCGGGGATGCCCGAGGCCCCGATCTCATGCAGGACCGTCCGGACGGCCTCGATCTGCTGTTCCAGCTCCGGCGAGGACCCGTCGGCCACGTGCAGGATCAGGGTGGCTCGGGCGACCTCCTCCAGGGTGGAGCGGAACGCCTCCACCAGGTCGTGCGGCAGCTTGCTCACGAACCCAACGGTGTCCGAGAGCGTGGCCCCGCGACCCCCTGGGAGCCGGATCCGTCGTACGGTGGGGTCCAGGGTGGCGAACAGCTGGTCGGCCACCAGCACGTCGGCCCGCGTCAACGCGTTCATCAGCGTGGACTTCCCGGCGTTGGTGTAGCCGGCGATCGCCATGTTCGGGATCCCGGACCGCTCGCGCGCCGAGCGCTTGACCTCCCGCGTGCGCGCCAGGTCCTTGAGGTCCTTGCGGAGCCTGGCGATCCGGCGCTTGATGTGCTGCCGGTCCACCTCGAGCTTGGTCTCGCCCGGACCTCGCCGGGCACCGATGCCGCCGGCCATCCGGCTCATGGCCTCGCCCCACCCGCGCAGCCGCGGCAGCAGGTAGTTGAGCTGGGCCAGCTCGACCTGCGCCTTGCCCTCCCGGCTGCGGGCGTGGAGCGCGAAGATGTCCAGGATCAGCGCAGTCCGGTCGATCACCTTGACCTTCAGCTTCTCCTCGAGGTTCCGTAGCTGGCCCGGGGTGAGCTCGTCATCCAGGATCAGTAGGTCGGCGCCGGATCGGTGCACGGCTCGATGGATCTCCTCCAGCTTGCCTCGTCCGACGAACGTGGCCGGGCTCGGCTCCTGGCGCGTCTGGAGGACGCGGGCGACCGGCTCGGCTCCGGCGGAATCCGCCAGCGCCGCCAGCTCGTCCAGATCCGACTCCTCCAGGCCGCGCCCCACGCCGACCAGCACGGCCTTCTCGCGGATCCGCGGCCGCCAGGTGGCCGACAGCGGGGACTCGAGCATGCTGGCCTGGTGCGTCCTGCGCCGGGGCCGCGAGCGGTCGCTCATCGCCCTAGCGTACGGCCGATCCGCTCGAGGGCCTCCTCGAGCCGATCGTCGGGAACGGTGAGCGAGGCCCGCACGTACCCTTCGCCGTGCTCGCCGTACCCGTTGCCGGGCGCCACGAACACGCCGGCCTCATCGAGCAGCCGATCCGCGAACGAGACCGACGTGTCGCCGTCAGGCACCGGGATCCAGACGTAGATCGAGCCCCGCGGCGGCCCCAGGTCCCACCCCAGACCGTTGAGCGTCGAGATCAGGCGGTCGCGTCGGCGCCCGTAGGTCCGCCGGAGCTCCTCCACGTGGTCCTGTGGTCCCTCGAGCGCCGCGACGCCGGCCCGCTGGATCGCGGTGAACACCCCGGAGTCGATGTTCGTCTTCACCACGCCGAGCGCATTGATCGCCTCGGCGTTGCCCACGCAGAACCCGACCCGCCAGCCGGTCATGTTGTTGAACTTCGACAGCGAGTTGAACTCGATCGCGACCTCCCTGGCCCCCGGCGTCTGGAGGATCGATGGTGCGAGGTAGCCGTCGAACGTGATCTCCGAGTACGCGGCGTCGTGGGCCAGCAGGACCCCGTGTTCGGCCGCCCACGCCACGGCCCGTTCGAACGTGTCCTCGCCCGCCACCGCCCCGGTCGGGTTGCCGGGGAAGTTCAGCCAGGCCAGCTTGGTCCGCTCGCTCACCGGGACGGCATCCAGGTCGGGCAGGAACCCGTGCTCGGCCACCAGCGGGAGGGGCAGCGGGGTCCCGCCGGCGAGCAGCGTGCTGGTGCCGTAGACGGGGTACCCGGGGTCGGAGACCAGCACCTCGTCACCTTGGTCCACCAGGGCGAACGCCAGGTGGGCCAGGCCCTCCTTCGAACCGATCAGCGTGATGACCTCGGTCCGCGAATCGAGCTCCACGCCGAACCGCCGCCGATACCAATCCGCCACCGCGGTGCGGAACTCCAGGGTCCCGTAGTACGACGGGTACCGGTGGGTCTCCGGGTCCCGGAGCGCCTCGACCATCGCCTCCACGATGTGCGGCGGCGTGGGCAGGTCGGGGTCGCCGACGCCGAGCGAGATGACGTCCACTCCCTCCGCACGCTTGGCCTCCAGCTTCTCGTCGAGCTTGGCGAACAGGTACGGGGGCAGGGACTCGATCCGCTTGGCGACCCTCATTCAGGCTCCTCTCTCTCGCAGCCAGGCCTCGTCGATCGTGGCCTCGAACACCCGCTCCGCGGGACCGGTGAGCAGCACTTCGCGTTCGGTCCGCTCGACCACGAGCGTACCGCCCGGGAACCGGACCTCGGCGCGGGCCGGGACCAGGCCGGCCTCGTTCGCCGCCACCAGCGCCGCGCAGGCTCCCGTCCCGCAGGCCATCGTCTCACCCGAGCCACGCTCCCAGACGCGGACCTTCAGCCCGTCCCCCTCGACTGCGACGAACTCCACGTTGGTCTTCTCCGGGAACCGCGGGTCGTGCTCGATCCGCGGCCCGATCGATCGGACGTCGATATTCGCCGGATCGTCCTCCACGAACAGGACCAGGTGGGGGTTGCCCATCGACACGGCCGTCGCCTTCCACGTCCGGCCGTCGAGCTCGAAGGGCGCGGTCAGGAACGGCTGGTCGCCCTGCCCCTCCATCGGGATCCGCGATCGGGCGAAGGCGGACGGCCCCATCCCGACCGTCACGCTCCGGACGAGGCCGTCCTCGACCTGGAGCGACAGGTGCTTGGTCCCGGCGCGCGTGCCGACCTCGAGCTCGACCCGTTCCGTGTGCCCGTGCTCGAACACGAGCTTGCCGAGGCACCGGATCCCGTTGCCGCACATCTCGGCCAGCGACCCATCCGAGTTCCGGTAGTCCATGAAGAAGTCGGTCCCCGGCTCCACGCCGCGCGTCACGCGGATCACCCCGTCGGCCCCGACCCCCATGTGCCGATCGCAGAGCGCCGCCACGAGCTCGCCGGTGAGCGGCCGGGCATCCCCCAGATCCTCCATCAGCACGAAGTCGTTGCCCGTCCCCTGGTACTTCCAGATCCGCAGCTCGGTCACGACAGGTGCTCCACGATCCGATCCGCCGCGTCGATCGCGCCCCCCTCCCCTGTCTCGATCCACCGGACCCGGGGGTCCCGACGGAACCAGGCGAGCTGCCGACGGGCCAGCGCCCGTGTGCGCCGCACGGTGACGACGATCGCCTCGTCGAGCGACACGCCCCCCCGGAGATGGCGCGCCAGTTCAGCGTACCCGATGGCCTGCGTGGCGGTGAGCCACGCGCCGAACCCCCGCTCCACGAGCGTCCGAACCTCGTCGAGCATCCCGCGCTCGAGCATCGATCGGAGGCGCGCGCGGATCCGTCGATCGAGGACGTCCCGTGGCGCCGTCACGCCCGCGGCTCGAACCACCGCCGGGTCGTACCGCCCCCAGCACCGTGCGAACGCCGAGAACGGCTCACCGGTGACCGCCGCCACCTCCAGCGCGCGGACCGTCCGGCGGATGTTCGACGGTTCGATCTTGGCCGCGGCAGTGGGATCGGTCGCCGCGAGCCGTTCGTAGAGCCGGAGCGCACCGACCGCCTCGGCCTCGCTCTCGAGATCGCGCCGGATCCGGGGATCGGTACCCGGGAGCTCGAGCCGGTCGACCACGGCTCGGAAGTACAGACCGGACCCGCCCACCAGCAACACGCGGTGGCCGCGGGCGCGGATCTCCCCGATCGCCGCGAGCGCCAGGGCCTGGTACCGCCCAACGCTGAACGGCTCCGAGGGGTCGGCCACGTCGATCACGTGATGGGGCACCCGGGCCCGCTGCTCGGGGGTCGGCTTGGCCGTCCCGACATCCATCCCCCGGTAGACCAGCATCGAGTCCACGCTGACGATCTCGGCCTCCAGGCGGAGGGCCAGGGCGACCGCGGCCTCCGTCTTGCCGGTGGCGGTCGGGCCCACCAGCGCCAGCAACGGGTCGGCGGTCATCGCCGGGGCATCAGCCGACCGGCGCGGGCTCCCGCACGAGCTCCCCGTCCAGGTGGTGCGGGTGCGCCGCGACGATCCTGACCGGCAGGAACTCGCCCGAGAGGTGTTCGCCCCCCAGGTGGACGACCCGGTTGGTCCGCGTGCGGCCCTGGGCCCGACCCTTCCGCCCGACGCCCTCCACCAGGACCTCGGGCACCGACCCGATCTGCTCTCGCATCCGCTCGAGCCCGATCGCTTCCTGGAGGCGGACGAGCCGATCGAAACGCTCCTGGACCACCGTCTTGGGGACGAGGTCGGGCATCTGGGAGGCTCGGGTCCCCGGTCGCGGGGAGTACTGGAACGTGTAGGCCTGGTCGAAGCGCGCGCGCTCGACGACCTCGAGGGTGTCGGCGAAGTCCTCCTCGGTTTCGCCCGGGAACCCCACGATCACGTCGGTGCTCACGGCAATCCCCGGGATCGCCGTGCGGATCGCATCGAGCCACTCGAGGTACCGATCGCGCCGGTAGCTCCGGCGCATCGCCCGGAGCACGCGGTCCGAGCCGGACTGGAGGGGGAAGTGGATGTGCTCACACACCTTCTCGCTCTGCGCCATCGCGTCGATAACGTCTGGCGTGAAGTCGTGGGGGTGGGGGCTCGTGAACCGGACCCGGCGGAGCCCCTCGACCCCGTTCACAGCGCGCAGGAGGTCGGCGAACCGCGAACGTCGCGAGGACCCGGGGACGGTCAGGTCGCGCCCGTACGTGTTCACGTTCTGGCCGAGGAGCGTGACCTCGACGACACCGCGACGCGCCAGGCCCTGGACCTCGGCCAAGATCTCCCCCATCGGTCGCGAGCGCTGGGGCCCACGGACCAGAGGCACGATGCAGAAGGTGCACGCGTTGTCGCATCCGACCGAGACCGACACCCACGCGTGGTGGTCGACCTCTCGCCGGGCGGGCAGCGCGCTCGGGAACACCTCCGTGTACTCCCGGACGTCCATCTGCGGGCCTTCGACCTCGGACCGGCGGAGCAGCTCGAGGAGCTCCGGAAGGGCGTGCGTCCCGATCACGACGTCCACCCAGGGCGCGCGCTCCTGGATCCGCGGACCGTCCTTCTGCGCGAGGCATCCGGCGACCACGATCCGCATCCCCGGGTTCTGCTCCTTCAGCGGTCGCAGGTGTCCGAGGTTCCCGTACAGGCGGTTGTCGGCGTTCTCCCGGATCGCGCACGTGTTGAACACGACCACCTGGGCCTCGCCGGCCTCCTCAGTGGGCACGTAGCCGTCGGCGGTGAGGACCCCCGCGATCCGTTCGGAGTCGTGCTCGTTCATCTGGCACCCGAACGTACGCAGCAGGTACCGTGGGGCCTCGGTCCTCACTTCGCGTACTCCACCGAGCGCGTCTCGCGTACCACCGTGATCTTGATCTGGCCTGGGTACTGGAGCTCCTCCTCCACCTGCTTGGCGATGTCGCGGGCCATCACCTGGGCGGACAGGTCGTCCACCTCCTGCGGCCTCACCATCACCCGGACCTCGCGCCCGGCCTGCATCGCGTACACCTTCTCGACGCCCGGATAACCGGTGCAGATCTCCTCCAGGCGCTGCAGTCGCTTGACGTAGGTCTCCAGGCTCTCCCGTCGTGCGCCGGGGCGTCCGCCCGAGATACCGTCGGCGATCTGCGCGATGACCGCCTCGACGGTTCGCTGCTCCACCTCCCCGTGATGGGACTCGATGCAGTGCACCACTTCCGGGGACTCCTTCATCCGCCGAGCGATCTCCGCGCCGATGATCGCGTGGGAGCCCTCGACCTCGTGGGTCACCGCCTTGCCGATGTCGTGCAGCACCGCCCCCCGCTTGGGGATCGCGGGATCGATCCCCAGCTCGGCGGCGATCGCGGCCGCGATGTGCGCCGACTCGACCAAGTGCCTGAGGACGTTCTGCCCGTACGAGGTGCGGAACTGGAGCCGGCCCAGCAGGCGGACCATCTCCGGGTGCATGTCGGTGATCCCCACGTCGAGCACGGCCTCCTCGCCGGCGCGCCGGATCGCCTCCTCGATCTCCTTCTGGGAGCGCTCGTACATCTCCTCGATCCGCGCCGGATGGATGCGCCCGTCCTGCACGAGCTTCTCCAGGGTGAGCCGCGCGGTCTCCCGTCGGACGGGATCGAAGCTGGAGAGCACGACCGCCTCCGGCGTGTCGTCGATGATCAGGTTCACGCCGGTTGTAGCCTCGAACGCTCGGATGTTGCGACCCTCGCGGCCGATGATCCGGCCCTTCATGTCCTCGCTGGGGAGCGAGAACACCGAGACCGTGGACTCGCTGGTCTGCTCCGAGGCGACGCGCTGGATCGCGATCGTCACGATCTTGCGGGCTCGCTCCTCACCCTCCTCACGCGCGCGCTGTTCGATCTCGCGGACGGTCGCCATGGCATCGCGCTTGGCTTCCTCGACCACCTGGCCCCGGAGCGCGTCGCGGGCCTCCTGCGCTGTCATCTGCCCGATCTCCTCCAGCCGCCGTCGGTGCTGCTCGGCCGCCTGCTCGAGCTGCTGACGGACCATCTGGAGCTTCCGATCGCGGTCGTCGAGCTCCTCGAGGCGGTGGTCGATCTCGTCGGTCTTCCGATCGAGCGCCGCCTCCTTCTGGGAGAGCCGCTCCTCCTGTCGCTTGAGCTCCTCGCGCCGCGAGCGGAGATCCTCCTCGGCCTCGCGCCGGACGGCGACGATCTCCTCCTTGGCCTCCAGCAGCGCCTGTCGCGTCAGGCGCTCGGCCTCGAGCTCCGCGTCGAGCACCACCTTCTGCGCTCGAGCCTCGGCGCTCTGGGCCCGCGACTGAGCCAACGCCTTGCGGACCAGGAACCCGACCGCCCCGCCCAGTCCCAGGGCGACGACCCCCACCAGCAACGCTTCCATCTCGCTCTCGCCTCCGTGGAAAAGCAAAGGCCGAACAGAGGCCCATCGGGCCCTGTTCGGCCGTGCGTCCGGGAAACGGCTGACCTAGAGGCGACGTCGAGCCAGCGGCTCCTGGCGCCTCCGGATCCGGTCTGCTCCCTGCGACGTCTGCTTCCTCAATGTGTGTCAGGCACTCGTCGAACAGTTGACGTCCCGATGAACCCTATGGACCTGAGGGTACGGCCTGTCGGGACCCGAGGCAAGGTCCACCCACGGGTCTCCCCCAGCCCCGGGTCTCCCTCAGCCCCGGTTCGGCCCGAGCGCCTCGGCCGCCGCCCGATGGGCGGTCCCCCACGCGTAGCCCCTCCGCTGGAGGAACGACACGAGACGTCGGTATCCGACCTCGGGGTCGAGGGACCCGAGACGTCGAGCCCGAGCCCGAGCCAGCTCGAGGGCCCCCGCGTCCTCGTCCAGGTCGCCGAGCTCCTCGAGCGCCCGATCGACCGTGGCGCGTTCGACGCCGAGCGCGAACAGCCGGTCGGCCACGGCCCGGCGGCCGCTCCGACGGACGGAGACCTCGTGCTCGGCCACCTGCCGGGCGAAGGCGTCGTCGTCGATTAGCCCCACCGCCTCCAGACGTTCGAGCTCGTCCTCGACCTCGTCCGTCTCGAACCCGGCCCGGACGAGCTTCATCCGGAGCTCGCGCCGCGATCGTGGGCGCACGGACAGGAGCCGCAACGCCCGCTCGTGCAGATCGAGCGGCTGCTTCGGTACGCGCGTGGAGCGACGGGACGCGGCCACCGGGCGCCTCAGCCCGCGACGGCCCCGCTCGGCTCGCGCTCTTTCGACCGGGAACCCTTGCCGGGCGCGGGCTCGTCGCCGGCCTCTGCCAGGACCTCGATCGGGGTCTCCTCGCCCGCGGCGCCGAACACCGTCAGGCCGACCGCCTCCCGGACCCGCCGCTCGATCTCCTGCGCGATCTCCGGGTGCTCGACGAGGAACTGTCGAGCGTTCTCCCGGCCCTGGCCGAGCTGGTCGCCCTCGTAGGTGAACCACGCGCCGCTCTTCTTCACGATCTCGAGATCGACGCCGACGTCCAGGAGGCTGCCCTCCTTGGAGATCCCGAGCCCGTACATGATGTCGAACTCGCACTGGCGGAACGGCGGCGCGACCTTGTTCTTCACCACCTTCACCCGGGTGCGCGAGCCGACGACCTCCGTCCCGTCCTTGAGGTTCTCGACCTTACGGACGTCCAGCCGGACCGACGAGTAGAACTTCAGCGCGCGGCCGCCGGGTGTGGTCTCGGGGTTGCCGAACATCACACCGATCTTCTCGCGGAGCTGGTTGATGAAGACCGCCGTGGTCTCGAACCGGGAGAGCGATCCGGAGAGCTTGCGCATCGCCTGCGACATGAGCCGCGCCTGGAGGCCGACGTGCGAGTCGCCCATCTCGCCCTCGATCTCGGCCCGCGGCACGAGCGCCGCCACCGAGTCGATCACCACGACGTCGAGCGCGCCCGACCGCACGAGCAGATCGCAGATCTCGAGCGCCTGCTCACCCGAGTCCGGCTGGGAGACGAGGAGCTCGTCGATGTTCACCCCCAAGCGCTGGGCGTACGTCGGGTCGAGCGCGTGCTCGGCGTCGACGAACGCAGCGATGCCGCCGTGCCGCTGCGCCTCGGCGATGATGTGCAAACAGACGGTGGTCTTGCCCGAGCCCTCGGGGCCGAAGACCTCGACGACCCGCCCCCGCGGGATCCCGCCCACGCCGAGCGCGATGTCCAGGGCGAGCGACCCAGTAGGGATCACCGAGATGCCGGCCCCCATCGGGTGTTCGCCGAGCTTCATCACCGCGCCCTTGCCGTATTGCTTCTCGATCTGCGTGAGCGCGACGTCGAGCATCTTGTCCCGATCCATGCGCGAAGCCTCCTCCCGTTCCCTCGCCCACCGGCTCGCTGAGCCGCGGAGCCCCTCCCCTCGAGCGAGGGGCACACTAGCGCGAGGGTCTGACACGGATCACACCCCTGTGATTACAGCCCTGTCGGGCTCGACCTGCAACCCCGGACGCTACTCGAACAGGTGTTCGAGGTCAAGGATCCGGGGCTGGGCCGCCAAGACGGAGGACCTCGAGCGGCTCGTAGACCGGGCCCGGCCGCCGGAGATGGCTGCGGTACAGCACGATCCGATCGACGGCGAAGGGGTGGCTCTCGACGGGAGCGGTCTCCAGCCCCTCGAGCGACACCGGAGGCTCGAACCGCGCGATCGTGAGGTGCGCCGTGAAGCCCCGCTTCTCCGGCGCGAACTCGCGGGCGAGGGCCTCGTCGAGCGACGCGGCCAGCCGCGCGAGCCGGCCCTCCGGATCGTCGAGCCCGACCCACAGCACGCGGGCGCGACGAGCGTTCGGGAACGCCCCGAGGCCCGTCACCCGGGTCCTCGCCGGCTCCGAACGGGCGGCGACCTCCCGGACGGTCTCGTGGACCCACCCGGCGAGCCGGGGCCAGGTCGCCCCGAGGAACTTGAGCGTCACGTGTCGGTTCTGGCGCGGCACCCACCTGGCCCGGGGATGGAGCTCCCGGAGCGGCGTCTCCGCTCGCTCGACCGCGTCGAGCGCCTCCTGCGGCACGTCGAAGGCGACGAAGACCCGCAGGGGCTTCGCTCCCGGCCTCGATGCGCGGTCGCGGGCCATCAGTGCGGCAGCCGCAGGCCGAGGAGGTGCCGCCTGACCAGGTCCAGCGCCGCCTGCTCGGCGAACCGTCGGATCAGCTCGCGGTCGAAGGGCCACCGGAACCCGTGCTGGTGGGCGAGCCCATCCGCATCGAGGGCCACCCAGACCCGTCCGGGCTCCGCGCCCGCGTGGGGCTCGGGGCCGGCCGCGCCCGTGAGGGCGACGGCCACGTCCGAGCCGAGCACGCGCCGGGCGCCCGCGGCCATCTCGGCGGCGCACGCCCGGCTCACGGGACCGTCGGTCTCCAGCGTGGAGGACGACACGTCGAGGATGGAGCGCTTCGCCTCGGCGGCGTAGGTCACGACCGATCCGAGGAAGTAGGCGGAGGCTCCAGGGACCGCCGTGATCCGCTCGCCGAGCCCGCCGCCGGTCAGCGACTCGGCGCACGCGATCGTCAGCCCGCGTTCGACCAGCAGCCGCCCCACCACCACCTCCAGCGACTCCTCCCCCATCCCGTACACGTGATCGCCCAAGCGCTCGCGCACCGTGCGCTCGAACGGCTCCAGGAGGGCGGCGGCCTCCTCTCCGGTCCCGGCCTTGGCGGTGAGCCTGACGCGCACCTCTCCGCCGCCGGCGAGGTACGCCACCGTCGGGTTGGCCGAGCCCAGGTACAGATCCTCCAGCAGCTCGGCGACCCTGGACTCGGCCAGGCCGTAGCAGCGGAGCGTGCGCGACACGAGCGACGCCGGCCCGGCGAGCTCAGCCAACTCCGGCAGGACCGTGCCTTCCATCATCTCCCGCATCTCCGACGGCACACCGGGCAGCGCGTATACGGTCGTCCCGTCGACGCGAACCACGAGACCCGGCGCCGTACCTCGTTCCGGCGGGATGTACCGCCCCCCCTGGGGGACGTCGGCCTGCGCCAGGTTCGACGCCGGCATGTCGCGTCCGCGGGCTCGGAAGCGCTCTCGCAACACGTGCTCGATCTCGGGGTGCCGCTCGAGCACCGCGCCGGCCGCCCGAGCGAGGGCCGGTCGCGTGAGGTCGTCCTGGGTCGGGCCGAGGCCTCCGGTGACGATCACGGCGTCGGCCCGCGAAGAAGCCCGGCGCAGGGCCTCGACGATCCGCTCCAGATTGTCCCCCACCGCCTGGTGGTACAGGACGTCGATCCCGATCGCGGCAAGGCGCTCGGAGATCCATCGCGCGTTGGTGTTCGCGATCTGGCCGAGGAGGATCTCGGTTCCTACGCCGACGATCTCGGCCCGCATCGGGTTCGCCCTACCCGGCGCTCGGGGAGGGTGAGGCCGAGCGGTAGCTGAAGGTCTCCTGCCAGGTGCGCCCGGCCCGCCCCGGGTAGCCGAGATCGCTCCCGTTCACCGTGACGCGGGCGCTCGCCCCCTCGGCCAGCTCGATCGTGAGGGAGCGATCGGCCTCGAACGAGCGCCCCTCGCCGGCCTCCAGGGCGAAGGACCTCGACCCGCCCTCGTCGGCGACGATCGTGACCTCGACCGCCCGCCTGGCGAGCACCGCGACGGTGATCCCGCGGACCTCGGCGGCGGCCGGCGGTGCCTCCGACGGGAGCTCGGCCACCTGCGGCGCCGGCCGCCTGGCCGACAGGACCCCGAACGCTCCGGCGAGCACCAGGAGGGTGACCGCCACGAGCACGACCAGCCGGTGGTCGTCGCGCCGCCGCCGTCCGGACCCGAGCGGCCGGTCGGGCGCCGGACGGGTTGGAGGCGGAGGGGCGGTCTCCGGCCGGGTGGCCGCGTACGCGGAGACCACCTTCTCCGGCTCCAGGCGGAGGTACGACGCATAGGTGCGCAGGCACCCGCGGACGTGCACGTCCCCGAGGAGCCGCTCGAACTCCTCCCGTTCCAAGGCCTCGAGGAACTCGCGACGGATCCGTGTGTCGCGGGCGGCCTCCTCGAGCGAGAGACCCCGGGAGGCCCGCACCTTCCGGAGTGCCGTCCCGACCCCGACCGTCGAACGCTCCTGCACCATCCCCCCTCCGAACCGCAGGCATCCTAGCGGACCCGCCCTGGTACGCCCGCGCCGTGGAGCGGGGATCGGCTCCGAGCGGGGACGAGGCCGCGGTGACCGTCGTCGTCGAGTTCCCGGAGGGGTCGCGCAACGAGTACGAGATGGACCGGGCCACCGGCCATATCGTGCTCGACCGGATGCTCTTCAGCGCGATGCGCTGCCTCGCCGACTACGGGTTCACCGAGGGAACGCGGGCCGGCGACGGGGTCCCGCTCACCCCGCGCGGGTCGAGCGGGACTCCTCCCACTCGTCCCCCGTGATCAGCACGTCGCGGGCCTTCGAGCCCTGCGACGGCCCGACGATCCCCCGATCCTCCAGCAGGTCCATCAGGCGGCCGGCCCGGGCGAACCCGACCTTCAGCTTGCGCTGCAGCATCGAGGTGGACCCGAGCTGCGAGCGGATCACCAGCTCAGCGGCCTGCTCGAGCAGGTCGTCATCCCCGCCGAGGCCGCCCTCGTCCTCACCCTCGATCGGAGCCCTTCCCAGGCCCTCGACGCTCATCGCGTAGTCGGCCTCCCGCTGCGATCGGACCCAGTCGGTCACCTGCTGGATCTCCTTCTCGGTGACCCAGGCCGCCTGGAGGCGGGTGGGCTTGGACGCGCTCGAGGGCGCGAACAGCATGTCGCCGTGCCCGACCAGCTTCTCGGCCCCGTTCATGTCCAGGATCACTCGCGAGTCCGCCTGGCTGGACGTCATCAGCGCGATCCGGCTGGGGATGTTCGCCTTGATCAGGCCCGTGACCACGTCGACGCTCGGTCGCTGCGTGGCCACCACCAGGTGTATCCCCACCGCCCGAGCCATCTGCGCGATCCGGCAGATCGCGTCCTCCACGTCCCGCGGCGCCACCATCATCAGGTCGGCCAGCTCGTCGATCACGACCAACAGGTAGGGGAACTCGATGACCCGATCCTCCTGACCCGGTGGGACCCGCAGCGTGCCCTCGGTCAGCCCCTGACGGTAGCCGTCGATGTCGCGCGCCCCCACCATCGCCAGGAGCTCGTACCGCTGCTCCATCTCGCGCACGACCCAGGCGAGCGCTTCCGCGGCCCGCTTGGGATGCACGATCACCGGCACGAGCAGGTGGGGCAGGTCCGCGAAGTGCGTGAGCTCCACCCGTTTCGGGTCCACCAGCACGAGCTTGACCTCGTCGGGCGTGGTGCGCATCAGGATCGAGGTCACGAACGAGTTGATGAGGCTGGACTTACCCGCGCCGGTAGCCCCCGCGATCAGGACGTGGGGCATGGTCGTGAGGTTCACGAGCTGAGCGCGGCCGTGCACGTCCTTGCCGAGGGCCACGGACAGCGCATGTCGATCCCGGCGCGCCGCCTCCGACCGCAGGACGTCGCCCAGCATGACGAAGTCGCGGACCTTGTTCGGCACCTCGACCCCGATCGCCGACCTCCCGGGGATCGGCGCGATGATCCGCACGTCGGGCGTCGCGAGCGCGTACGCGATGTCGTCGGCCAGGCTCAGCACCTTGTTCACCTTGGTCCCCGCCTCCACCTCGACCTCGTACAGCGTCACGGTCGGGCCGCGGTGCGCTGCCGGGACCCGGGCCCCGACCCCGAAGGTGTGGAAGGTCCGCTCCAGCGCACCGATCGTGTGCTCCTCGTCCCGCTCGGCGCCGGCCGAGGGCGGCGAGGTGCGGAGCAGCTCGAGCGGCGGCAGGCGGTAGCGACCGCTCGGGGCCCGGACCAACTCGGGGATCTCGATCGGTTCCGGCTCCGCCTCGAGCTCCGGCTCGGACGGGAGCTCCTCCTCCAGGAGCTCGACCACGGGTACCTCCTGCTTGTCGGCGGGCCGCCGGCGTCGGCGGGTCGGCTCCTCACGCAGCTCCACGACCTCCTCGTCCTCGTCCTCGGCCGGCTCCCGCGTGAGCGCGTCACGGATCCGCCGCCCGAGGGCCGACAGCGGGGTCCCGGTGAAGATCAGCAGGCCGAGGAGCACGGCCCCGCTCCACACGATCGCGACGCCGATCTTGCTGACCATCCTGCCCAGCGGCCAGGCGGCCAGGGCTCCGATCACGCCGGCCGCCTGGCTCACCTTCGCGTAGCCGGCGAACGGCTTGGGATTCCCGCGCGCGAGCGACAGCAGCGCCAGCACACCGAGGAGCACGATGGCGAACCCGATGAACATGCGTGCGCGATCGCCCTCGGCGGTGCCACGCAGGAGCAGGATCCCCCAGTAGAGGGTGAGCACGGGGAACGTGACCGCGGCGACCCCGATCGATGCCCGCACGAGCCAGTCCAACCCTCGGCCCACCGGGCCGGCGGCCTCGAACCACAGGCCGAGCACCGACAGCAACGCCAGCACCACCAGCCCGATGCCGAGGGCGTCCCCGGCCCACGGGGCCAGGTGCTGGCGGACCGACGCGCTGCCTCGGGTCGCGGACCGGCCGCGGCCCTTCGTCTTGCTCGCCACCTACACCTCCACGATCACGGGCAGGATCACCGGCTTGCGCTGAGTGACGTCGTAGAAGTACCGGTTCAGCCTCCGCCGGATGCTCTGTTCGAGCACCCCGCGGTCGACCACCTCGGCCGATGCGAACTCCTGCAGGGAGAGCATGACGCGTTCGCGCGCCGCTTCAAGGATGTCGCCCGAGGTCTCGTCGAACACGAAGCCCCGGCTCACGATGTCAGGGCCGGCCACCACCTCCCCGTGGTGGGCATCGATCGCCACCACCACGACCACCACGCCCTCGCCGGAGAGCTTCCGCCGGTCCCGGAGGACCAGCTCACCGACGTCGCCGACCCCCAGCCCGTCCACGAACGTCATCCCCGCCGGCACGCGCTCGACGATCTGCACCTTCTCCCCCACCTCGACGACGTCCCCGTCCTCGCAGATGAGGACGTGGTCGGGCGGGATCCCGATCTCGGTGGCGATCTTCGCGTGGTGGGCCAGGTGTCGCCGCTCGCCGTGGATCGGCACGAACCACCGCGGGCGCACCAGCGAGAGCATCAGACGGAGCTCCTCGGCGGCGGCGTGACCGCTCGCGTGCACCGGGGCTGCCGGGACGTGGAACACGTCGGCCCCGGTCCGGTAGAGACCGTCAATCACCCGGTGGATCGCCGGCTCGTTCCCCGGGATCAGGCTGCTCGAGAGGACGACCGTGTCCCCCTCGCGGAGCTCGACCCACTTGTGCTCGCGCGCCGCCATCAGCGACAGGGCCGAGAAGGGCTCGCCCTGGGACCCGGTGCAGACCACGACCGCCCGCGAGGGATCCAGACGCTGGGCCTCCTCGATCGGGACCACGTCCCGCTCCGGGACGTGGAGGATGCCGAGCCGTCGGGCGGCCTCCACGCTCTGGTGCATCGACCGCCCGAGGAAGCTCACGACCCGCTCGTCGGCCCGGGCGGCGTTCACAACCTGCTGGATCCGGTGGATGTGGCTGGAGAAGCAGGCCACCACCACCAGCTGCGGCGCTCGCGCGATGATGTCGGCCAGGACCGGTCCGACGCTGCGTTCGCTCGCCGTGTAGCCGGCCTCCTCCGCGTTGGTCGAATCCGACAGGAGGAGGTGCACGCCCCGTCCGGCCTCCTCCGCGAGCGCGTGCAGGTCGGTGGGTCGCCCGTCGAGCGGCGTCTGGTCGATCTTGAAGTCGCCGGTGTGCAGGATCGATCCGAAGGGGGTGTCGATCACGACCGCCATCCCGTCCGGTATGGAGTGCGTCACCCGCAGGAACCGCATGGAGAACGGGCCGGCGATCGCCGCCTCGCCGGGCGTGACCTGACGGAGCTCGACGCGGTCCCCCACCCGGTGCTCCTCGAGCTTGCCCTCCAGCAGCGCGAGCGTGAACGCGGTGCCGTACACGGGCAGCGATCGGTCCACCTCCCGCAGCAGGTACCTCGGGGTTGGCGGCGAAGTGGTGGTCAGCGAGCTGGCGCAGCACCTCGCGAC
>CAZXFA010000042.1:0-18307 GCA_964640085.1 uncultured Actinomycetes bacterium
AAGGTCACGATGAAGTACCCGTCGATCTACCTGCTGGGGGAGGGCGCACGCGGCGAGGTGCTCTCGGTCGCGTTCGCCGGGAAGGGGCAGCACACGGACGCGGGCGGGAAGGCGATCCACGCGGCGCCGCACACGACCAGCGTGATCACCTCGAAGTCGGTCTCCAAGGACGGCGGTCGTACCGGGTACCGCGGTCTCGTGCGAGTCGAGGAGGGTGCCGACCACGCGAAGTCGATGGTCCGCTGCGACGCGCTGATCCTGGACGAGATCTCGCGGTCGGACACGTACCCGTACGTCGAGGTCGAGGAGCAGACCGCGCAGCTCGGCCACGAGGCGACCGTCGCCCGGATCGGCGAGGACCAGCTCTTCTACCTGATGAGCCGGGGGCTCTCCGAGGCCGAGGCCAGCGCGATGATCGTGAACGGCTTCATCGAGCCCATCACCCGCGAGCTCCCGATGGAGTACGCGGTCGAGCTGAACCGGCTGATCGAGCTCCAGATGGAAGGCGCGATCGGCTAGCCGCTGGGCCCGTCCAGCACCCAGTGGTTGCAGCGCAGGCTGCGACCCACGTAGTCGATCGAGCGCTCCCCGAGGAGCCGGAATCGCGCCTTCCGGCAGATCGCGTTCGACGCGCCGTTGGTCACCCCGGGGAATGCGTGGATCACGCCCCACCGGCGCTCGGACCGGGCCCGGTCGAGGATCGCGAGGGTGGCGGCGGTGGCGAGCCCCCGCCTCTGGTGCGAGGGGCGGACCATCCAGCCGATCTCGCTGATCGGCTCGCCGGTGTCGTCGTCCGGGTGCTCCCAGATGCAGACCGTGCCGGCCCCTTGGTCGCTGCCCTCGGGCACGATGACCGAGTACCAGGCCTCGCCGCGCTCGACCTGCTCGACGATGCCGCGGAGCTTGTCCTCCAGGACGTCGTCGGGCAGGGGTCCGCCGAGCTCGGCCATCGTCGCCGGATCCGTAAGGAGGGCCCGGTAGAGCGGCAGGTCCTCCATCGTGATGTCGCGCAGCCGCATGGGTCGGCAGGGTACCCGGCTAGGGCTCCACCCACCGCCCGTAGGGCTTCGGTTCCGTCTCACGCTTCCCCGCGACTCCCGCGGGCAGCGATCGGCCATGAGGTCTCTCGTGCCCGACGCGCGTCCTCACTCATCGAACAGCATCGGATCCGGTGGCCGCTCCGGAGGCCGAGGAGCCTCGAGCCCGCGCCCGCTGGGCTGTTTGAAGTGCTTGCTGAGCGTGTCCGCCTGACCCTGGTACGACGACCCGATCGAGTCGCCGTACAGCACATCGGGCGGCTCGATCATCCGCTCGAACGACAGCCGGCAGACGCGCTGGCGATGCTCGATCGCGAATGGGACGTCGTGCGCCCGGACCTCGAGCGCGGCGCGTGAGCCCAGGAAACGGTCCTCGGGGTCGTAGCCGAACCCGGGGTCGAAGAACCCAGCGTAGTGCGTGCGGAGCTCACCGCTCGTCGGGTCGTAGGCGGTCATCTCCGCGGCGTACTCGGGCGGGATCCGGACGGCCTCCTCGGACAGCAGGAGATAGAAGTGCTCCGGGGCCAGGACGATCCGGTCTCCCTCCTCGCGGAAGACCGGGTCCCAGTACTCCCCCCACGCATACCGGCTGACGCGCGCCATCTCGATCGGCGGCGTGAAGTCCCTGGCCCGGTACCCGACGCGCCGGTCCTCTTCGCCTCGCAGATCGAGGCTGAGGAAGAGCCCGTCGGAGACCGCCAGCCCGCTCGCCGGAACCGGACGACCGCCTCGGAAGAGCAAGGGCTGCTCGGCGTGGAGCGCCCGGATCTCCTCGTCGGGCAGCCGGGTCCGACCGATCGACAGACGGAGCTGGTTGAGGGCTAGCCCCTGCTTGACGCGGACCGTGAACGAGAGGGGAACGATCTCCAGGTACAGCTTCCCCCGGTAGCCCGGCTTGATCTCGTCGAACCGGAAGCTCTGGTCCGTGATGACGCGCGTGAAGACGTCGAGCCGGCCGGTCGAGCTCTTCGGGTTCGACCGACCCTGCACGTCCGGTGGGAGGTCGAGGTGCTCGAGCAGCGGGACCACGTAGGGGCGGTTGGTTTCGAGCACCGCTCCGTCGCGGCGCAGGTCGAGCTCGTCGACGAGGAACTCCTTGAGCTTGACCGCGACCGGCCGCGTATCGGGGAGGAAGCTGGACCGGACCCGGAAGGCGACCTCCCCGAGACGCAGGTCCAGGCTCGCCGGCTGGATGCTCGTCGGAGGGATCTTGAACTCTCCGGCGTCGACGATGGAGAGGTCGACGGCCTTCCTGAGGAACTGGCTGGAGAGGACACCCTGATCGCCGGGCGGGAGACCGAGGAGGGACGCGCCGGTCCTCGGCTCGAGGTCCTGCTGGATCAGCTCGTCCCCCATGACGCTCCGGCGGCCCGCGGACCGCGTCATCTTAGCGGGGCCGGAGACAGGGTCGGCTCAGGCGTTCGCGTCTGCGCGGACCCCGACCTGGGATGGCCCGGCGTCCGGCCGAACGACGACACCCGAGCGATCGAGGAGGGGTGGGAACGCGAGCGATACATCGCGCCGCGGTGGGAGCCGGGGCAGCGACGGGCTTGGAATCCGACTCCGCTGATAGGATTTCGAACATGAGCGCCTCGACCACTACGACCACGGGCTTCGACGAGCGCGCCCTCGCGGCGCTCCCCAGCACCGCGCCGTTCGTCCAGGCACTCCGGGAGCGGGCCTTCCAGGAGTACCGCGCCCTGCCGATCCCCTCCCAGGAGACCGAGGAGTGGCGCTACACGGACCTCGAGGAGCTCGACCTCGACCTGGCCCCCTTCGCCGACGGGGGTGGCCCGGAAGCGATGACCAAGCACGGGGTCCTGGCCGCCGCCGGCGCCACGGGGGAGCGTGCCGGGCTCCAGGTGCAGCGGAACTCCGAGGTGATCTCGACCCGGGCCGCGACCGACCTGGCCGATCGGGGCGTCTGGTTCGGCGACCTCGATCGGGCGATCGCGGAGCGGCCGGGCCTGGTCGAGCCGAACCTGCACTCCCTGGTTCCGACCGGCCGCTCCAAGTTCACGGCGCTGCACGGTGCGTTCCGGACAGGCGGGACGTTCCTGCACGTCCCCCAGGACGTCCGGATCGAGCTGCCCTTGCAGACGCTCACGTGGCTCGATGCCGACCGGAGCTCGATCTTCCCTCACACGCTGATCGTGGCCGAGGCGGGCGCCGAGGTGACCTTCATCGATCGGTACGTCTCGCCCGAGCTCTCCCACGCGCTCTCCGTCGCTGTCGCCGAGCTCGTGGTGGGGCCCAACGCTCGGGTGCGGTACGTGGCCCTGCAGGACTTCGGACCTGGCGTGACCCACCTCTCCGTCCAGCGGGCTCGGATCGGCCGGGACGCCCAGCTGAAGAGCGTGGGCGTGGCGTTCGGAGCTTCGCTCGCCCGGGCAGAAGTGGAGGCGGAGCTCGCCGAGGACGGCGCTTCCAGCGAGCTCCTCGGGGTCTACTTCGGCGACGGCGACCAGCACATCGACCACCGCTCCATCCAGGACCACGTCGGCTCGCGGAGCTCGAGCGACCTCCTGTACAAGGGAGCGATGCGCGACCGCTCGAACGCGATCAACACGGGCACCGTCATCATCGAGCAGGGCGCCCACCGGTGCGACGCGTACCAGACCAACCGGAACATCCTGCTGTCCGAGACGGCGCGGGCACACTCCGTTCCGAACCTGGAGATTCTCACGAACGACCCGACGAGGTGCGGCCACGCCGCCAGCGTCGGTCCGGTCGGGGAGGACGAGCTCTTCTACCTGATGAGCCGCGGGATCTCCGAGGCCGAGGCCGAGCGGCTGATCGTCCGGGGCTTCTTCGCCGAGGTCTTGGACCGGATCGATCTTCCAGAGGTCCGCGAAGGCATCGAGGCCGCGATCGAAGCCGAGCTCGAGCGCGAGGCGACCGGCTCAACGGGGGGCGACCGATGACCCTCGTGCGGATCTGCTCGGTGCACGACGTGCCGGCGGGTGAGGCCCGGCGGTTCGAGCTGGACGCTCGGCCGTTCGCGGTGGTGAACCTGGGGGAGGAGGGGTTCCGGGTGGTGGACGCGATCTGCTCCCACGCGCATCACTTCCTGGACGAGGGCGAGGTCGACGTGGACGACGAGACCGTCGAGTGTCCCAAGCACGGGTCGACCTTCGACCTGAACAGCGGCAAGCCGCGGAGCCTGCCGGCCACGCAGCCGGTCGAGGTCTTCCCGGTGAAGGTGGAGAACGACGACGTCCTGATCGAGGTGACCGATGATTGAGAAGGGTTCGGCGACGCTCGAGATCCGAGGCCTGCGGGCGACGGTCGAGGGCAAGGAGATCCTGAAGGGGATCGATCTGACGGTGCGACAGGGGGAGACGCACGCCCTGATGGGGCCGAACGGGTCGGGCAAGTCCACGCTCGCGAACGTGCTGATGGGCCGGCCCGGCTACCAGCTCACGTCCGGCGAGGTGCTGTTCAAGGGGGAGGACATCGCCGGCCTGACGGCCGACCAGCGGGCGCAGCGAGGCCTGTTCCTCGCGATGCAGTACCCGGTCGAGATCCCCGGCGTCTCGGTGGTGAACTTCCTGCGGACGGCGTACAAGAACGTGAAGGGCGAGGAGATCAGCGCCCTGGCCTTCCGCAAGCACATGAAGGAGAAGATGAACCTCCTGGGTGTCGAGGATGCGATGGTCCAGCGCTACGTAAACCAGGGGTTCTCGGGCGGCGAGAAGAAGAAGAACGAGGTTCTCCAGCTGGCGGTGCTCGAACCCCAGATCGCGGTGCTCGACGAGACCGACTCGGGTCTGGACATCGATTCGCTGAAGGCGGTGGCGAAGGGAGTGGCTCAGCTGATCGGCCCGAGCCTCGGCATCCTGCTGATCACCCACTACCAGCGGATCCTGAACTACGTGACGCCGGACTTCGTACACGTGATGATCGATGGTCGTATCGTCAAGTCGGGCGGCAAGGAGCTCGCCCACGAGCTCGAGGAGAAGGGCTACGAGGGGATCCGCCGCGAGTTCGGGATGGAGGAGGCCGTCGCGGCGCCGTGAGGGAGTCGTGAGGGAAGGGGGAGCCGTGCGATGTCGGTGACGCAGGAGCGGTCGGCCGGGCTCGATGTGGCGCGCGTCCGGGCGGACTTCCCGATCCTCTCCCGGAGCATCGGCGGCAAGCCGCTCGTCTACCTCGATAGCACGAACACCTCCCAGCGCCCGCGCCAGGTGATCGATGCCGAGCGCGTCTTCTACGAGCGGCACAACGCGAACGCGCACCGGGCGATCTACTTCCTAGGCGAGGAGGCCACCGACATGTACGAGGGTGTCCGCGCCAAGGCCGCCCGGTTCCTGGGCTCGGACGACGCGGGGACGATCGTGTTCACGCGCGGGACAACCGAGTCGATCAACCTCGTCGCTCACGGCTGGGGGCGCAAGTTCCTGCGCCAGGGCGACGAGATCCTCCTGACGGAGATGGAGCACCACTCGGACATCGTGCCGTGGCAGTTCGCGGCGAGGGACACCGGCGCCGAGCTCCGCTACATCGGTCTGACCGACGACGGCCTGCTCGACCTGTCGAACCTCGAGGACCTGCTCACCGAACGCACCAAGCTCCTAGCCGTGACGGGGATGTCGAACTCGCTCGGGACGATCACCCCGCTCCCGCGGCTGATCGCGGCGGCCCACGCGGTCGGGGCGCTGGTGCTCGTGGACGGGGCGCAGCTCGTCCCGCACCGCGGGGCGGACGTCGCCGCGCTCGACTGTGACTTCCTGGCGTTCAGCGGGCACAAGATGCTCGGACCCACGGCCTCCGGTGGCCTCTACGCGAAGCGGGAGCTGCTCGAGGCGATGGATCCGTTCCTCGGCGGCGGTGAGATGATCAGCGAGGTCTTCCACGATCGCTCCACTTTCAACGAGGTGCCTTGGAAGTTCGAGGCGGGCACGATGAACGTCGCCCAGGAGGTCGCCTTCGGTGCCGCGATCGACTACCTCGAGGGTCTGGGCATGGACAACGTCCGGGCGCACGAGGAGGAGATCACCGCGTACGCGCTCGAGCGGATCGAGGAAGCTGGGGCCAGGATCTTCGGTCCCACCGATGTCGCGGTGCGCGGTGGCGTCGTGTCGTTCTGGTACCGCGACGTCCATCCGCACGACCTGGCCACGATCCTCAACGAGGACGGCGTCGCCATCCGTGCGGGGCACCACTGCAACCAGCTCGTGATGCGACGCTACGGCGTGCCGGCCACCGCGCGCGCGAGCTTCTACGTGTACAACACGACGGACGAGGTCGACGTGCTCGTGGAGGCCATCGCGAAGGCCGGGCACGTTTTCGGTCTCTGAAGGAGGGGCCGTGGCGCTCGACGAGATCTACAAGGAAGTGATCCTCGACCACTACAAGAACCCGCGGAACAAGCGGGAGATGCCCGACGCCGAGCGCAGCTGCTCGAAGAACAACCCGCTGTGCGGCGACGAGATCACGGTGTTCGTCCACGAGGAGGACGGCAAGGTGCTCGACGTCTCCTTCGTCGGCCAGGGGTGCTCGATCAGCCAAGCCTCCGCATCGATGATGACCGAGGCCGTGTCGGGGAGGACCTTGGAGGACATCGGCGCGATCACCGGGCAGGTCCGGGGGATGTTGACCGGCGACCTCGAGCCGGAAGAGGAGGCGTTCGGCGAGCTGGCGGCCCTGAAGGGCGTCGTGAGGTATCCGGTCCGCGTGAAGTGCGCCGCGCTCGCGTGGGACGTGCTCGAGGAAGCCCTGGCCGGCGACGGCGCGGCGGACGGCGCCTCGCCCCACCGCTGACCTCCCGACGCCGGCGATAGCGTCGGGCACCTCCATGTGGCTCCGGGAGAACGAGGAAGGCCGGCGCATCATCCCCTGGCTCGAGCCGGGCGCGACGCTGCTCGACCTCGGGGCGGGAACGGGGTTGATGGCTCGGTACCTCCGAGATCGAGCCGGGATCCGTCCGACGCTCACGGACCTCGTTCCGTACCGGAACCGTGACCGCTCGATGCCCTTCATCCGCCAGACCGACCCCTTCCGGGTCCCGGTCGCCGACGCGTCCCACGACGTGGTCCTGATGATGTTCGTGTTCCACCACATGGAGCGGTTCGAGGATCAGGAAGTGCTGCTGCGAGAGGCGGAACGGATCGCGCGGCGCCGGATCGTCGTCACGGAGGACACGCCGGGATCCCGCTTCGAGCGGGCGGTGAACGCCGCGTGGGATCGTGTCCTGAACCTGCGCCACGGGGTGCCCACGCCGTGCATGTTCCGGAGCACCGAGGCCTGGACCCGGCTCTTCGAAGACCACGGCCTCCGGATCGCGCATCGGGAGCGGTACCGGCCGATCTGGCCGACGCTCGGCACGTACCACCACACGCTGTTCGTGCTCGATCGCTGAACGCTACTCGAGGCGGCGCGCGACGAACGCCTCACGGCCGACCGGCTCCTCCGCGTCGGCCGTGAGGGCAACCGCCTCGGAAGTGAACCCGGCCGCCCCGAGCAGCCGGAGCCAGGTCGCCCGAGCGAAGAGCCCGCAGACATGCCGGTCGTGCCGGAGGTCGACCGCGCCGCCCGGCAGACGCAGGAGGAACGCGAACTCGACGACGTACGTGGTGTCGAGCGGGCTGGGGTCGTACCACCACTCGAGGTAGCGGAGCGCCCGCTCGGCACCGTCGTGTCCGCCGTGATCGGTACCGTCTCGGTACCGTTCCCTCACGAAGTCGGGGACGAGCAGCGCGCACCCGCCAGGGCGGGCGTGCGCGAACGCCGTGGCGCAGACGGCGGCGAGGTCCTCCTCGGTCGTGATGTAGTCGATCGCGTCGTGGACGAAGACGGCGTCGAACGTCCGCCCGAGCCGGACCGAGCGCATGTCCCCCTCGACGTGCTCGCACGCGGGGTTGAGGGCACGACTCACGTCCAGCATCGCGCGGGATCGGTCCACGAGCGTCATCCGCACTTCGCGGTTCAGGTGAGAAGCGTTGTTCCCTCCGCCGCTGCCGAGCTCCAGGACCTCCTCGAGCGGTCCGTCGACGGCGATGCGGAGAAGGCGGAGGTACTCGGCGGCCTCGGCCGCGTACTCCTCGGGCGAGGAGACGAGCGGCCACCAGTCGGCCAGCTCGTCGTAGAGGGCCCGCGTCTCGCCCACGATCCGCAGGCTACCGCCCCGAGCCGCCGGCGTGGGATACCGTGAGGGCCGTGACGCGCCTCCTCGCGCTGACCGGGACGTTGCTGGTGATGGGGCTCGCGTTCGCCCCGGCGCCGCTCCGGGCGCAGGGATCCGAGTCGACCCCGCGGTTCGACGTCGACATAGAGATCGAGCCCGCCGGGACGATCCTGGTCACCGAGACGATCGAGCAGGACTTCGGCTCCACGCCACGCCATGGGATCTTCCGCTACATCCCGAACCGCCTCCACTACGACGACACGTACGACCGCCGGTACCCCATCGACCTGGTCGATGTCCGGGCCTCGGCGGGCACGGCGGCTGACATCGAGACCAAGCAGGAGGGTGGGAGCTTCGTGATCCGGATCGGGGATCCAGACGTGGAGATCACCGGCCGCCACACCTACACGATCGTCTACCGGGTTAGCGGCGCGCTGAACCGGTTCGACACGCACGACGAGCTGTACTGGAACGCGGTCGGGACCGATTGGCAGCAGGCGATCGGCGTCGTCCGGGTGCGGGTGGAGGGGCCGGGACCGATCGAACGGATCGCCTGCTTCACCGGGCCCTTCGGCTCGACCCTGCCGTGCTCGCGGGGGCGGATCCGCGACGGTGCCGCGGTCTTCGTCCAGGAGAACCTGGCCGCCTACAACGCCTTGTCGGTGGTGGTGGCGCTCCCGCAGGGCGCCGTCGCGAGCCCCGGGCCGATCCTGGAGGAGCGGTGGAGCCTGGACCGCGCTTTCTCCCGGACGGTTGCCACCGTGGGCGGCTCGCTCGGGCTCCTCGCGCTGGTGGTGATCGGGTTCGGCTGGCTCGCGTGGACCCGTGGCCGGGACCTCCGCTACCGGGGCTCGGCGATCGACCAGGTCATGGGTCCCGGTGGCGGCGAGGGCGAGAGCCAGGCCGTGCCCCTGTTCGAGGGCGGGGAGGCGCCGGTCGAGTTCGCGCCCCCCGACGGGATCCGGCCCGGTCAGGTCGGGACGCTGATCGACGAGCAGGCCAACACGCTGGACGTCACCGCCACGATCGTGGACCTGGCTGTCCGCGGCTATCTCGTGATCGAGGAGATCGAGAAGAGGTGGTTCCTCGGCAAGCCGGACTGGCTCCTCAGGCGGACCGACGAGACGGCGGACGACCTGCTGAGCTACGAGCGCGCGCTCCTGGAGGGGCTGTTCCAGCGGAAGAACGAGGTGAAGCTCTCGGGGCTGAAGAAGAAGTTCGCCGAGCGGCTCCAGAAGGTGAAGGACGCGCTGTACGAGGACATCGTCTCGCGCAGGTGGTTCCTGCGCCGACCCGATCGTGTCCGTCAGACGTGGGCGGGTATCGGGATCGGGGCAGCGGTGCTCGGGATCGGAGCCACGGTCGCCCTCGCCTGGTGGACGACGTTCGGGCTGCTGGGTGTCCCGTTCGTGCTGGGGGGCATCCTCCTCCTGGTCGGCGCCAAACGGATGCCGCGTCGGACCCCTCGCGGCACCGCGATGACGCGCCGCGTGATCGGGTTCCGCCGGGTGATCGAGACGGCGGAGACCCACCTCGCCCGGTGGGCGGAGGAGGAGAACGTCTTCACCCGGTACCTGCCGTTCGCCGTGGTGTTCGGGTGCACCGACAAGTGGGCCCAGGCGTTCCAGGGGCTCGAGCAGGCCGAGGACACCCGTTGGTACATCTCGAGCCGGCCGTTCGTGCTCCACGAGTTCGTCGACCGGGTGGACTCGTTCGCCGTCACCACCAGCGGAACCATCTCGGCCACGCCGGCGGGCTCGGGGAGCAGCGGGTTCGCCGGCGGTGGCTTCTCGGGCGGTGGCGGAGGCGGCGGCGGCGGAGGGTCCTGGTAGGGTCGCCGGAGGACGCGCCCGTCGCTCGAGCTCATGGACATCGTCTTCTCCGAGGATCCCCGGGACCTGGTCCGGCGTGACTGGTCGAACCTGGTCACCGCGGACCCGGCCGGGACCTTCTTCCACACCCCGGGGTTCCTGAAGCTCTACTGGGAGGAGTTCGCCCGTCGCCCCGAGCACCTGCTGGTGGCCTTCGCGGAGGAAGCGGGCGCGCAGGTGGGCGCGGTCGCGTTCGAGCGGGTGGACGGCACGCTGCGGTTCCTCGGCGGAACCGACGTCACGGACTACCTGGGCCCCGTCGGCCTCCCCGAAGTTCGTGCGACGATCGCCAAGGAGCTGTTCGCGGCGCTCGCCCGACGCGACGGGTGGTCGGCGGCGGATCTGCGGGGGCTCCCAGAGGACCGTCCATGGCTGCAGCTCCTGGCCGAAGGCGCTGCGGCTCAAGGCTTCTCGGTGGATGTCGCAGACGATGAGCCGAACCCGATCGCACCCTTCCTGGAGCTCCCGGGCTCGTACGAGGAGTACTTGGGGGGCCTGTCCTCGAAGCTCCGGCACGAGATCAAGCGCAAGGCGCGCAGGCTCGAGACCGAGGTCGGGCCCTGGCGGATCTGCCTCGCGACCCGGGAGACGCTGGTCGAGTACCTCGATCGGTTCGTGGATCTCCACCGGCAGAGCGAGGGCCCGAAGGGGGTGTTCATGCGCCCGGGGATGGAGATCTTCTTCCGCCGTCTCGGCGAGGCGTTCCTGCCCCGCGGCATCTTCAACCTCACGTTCATCGAGGTGCAGGGGGTCAAGGCATCGGGCACGATCGGGTTCCGGTTCGAGGGGACCTACTACCTCTACAACTCCGCGTTCGATCGCGCGTACCAGGGCGTCTCCCCCGGGATGGTGCTCGTTGCGGAGGACATCCGCATCGCGATCGAGGCCGGCTGCTCCGGGTTCGACATGCTGAAGGGCGACTACGCCTACAAGTACCGGTTCGGGGCCGCCCCACGGACCATCAAGCGGCTCGCGGTCCGGCGCTGAGCCGGTCAGATCTCCCGCACCTCGGTCGTCGCGAGCATCCCGGACCCGTCCCACAGGTTGACCCGTTCGAAGTCCGTCAGATCCGAGGACGTGACGAGCCACGTGGAGGCCTCCCCGCCCGGACCGAACTCGAGCGGATGCAGGTCGATCCGGGTGTCGTCCTCGGCGAGCAGCGTGACGTTCGCGGCACCCTCCCATCCCGGCGCGCGGGCCAGGACGAGTACCCACGACTGCCCCACCTTCGAGTCGTAGATCACGGCGCTGCCCTGCAGCTCCCTGGCCCCGGTGGCCCGCAGCTCCCCGACCCGGACGTGCTCCCCACCGAGCACCCCGAGGAAGCTCTCGTACCGGTGGGCCGAGGCCTCGTATCGCTCCGCGCGGACGGTCGCGAACACGCCCCACGCCAGCGCGGCCACCAGCGCGACCGCGGCCGCCACCCGCCCCACCCACGGTGTCCACCTGGGGGCCGGAACGGCCGGGGCGCCCTCCGACCACTCCTCCGCGAGCACCGCGAGCACACGGCCCCGGAGGTGTTCGGGAGGCTCGACGTCGTGCGCCGCCCGCGCGAACGTGCTGACGCCCTCGGCCAGCGCGGCGGCGTCCGCCCGGCACGCGGCACACCCGCGGAGGTGTCGCCGCACCGCAGCGTCGGTGTGCTCGTCGAGCGTCCCAAGCAGGTGCTCGGCGAGCTGCTCGCGGACCCGATCGCACGTCACGTCGTCCGGTCCTCCAGGGCTTCGCGCAGCTTCAAGAGCGCGGTGCGGATCCTGGTCTTCGCGGTGCCGATGGGGATGCCCTCGAGCTCGGCGACCTCCGCGCTGGTCTTGCCGCCGAAGTAGGCAAGCTCGAGCGCCGCCCGTTGTCCGTCCGAGAGCCCCTCCATCGCGCGGCGAGCGCGCTCGGACAGGTCCGCCGTGGTGGCGTGGTCCTCCGGTCCGGGCTCGGAGGAGGCCTCGCCCCGGATCGCGGTCCGATCCGCGGTCCGCGCGTCCAGCACGCGGCGGCGGAGGGCGTCGATCGCCAGGCTCCGCGCCACGAGGAGGACCCAGGTCTCCAGGCGACCGCGCGCCGGATCGTAGCGCCCGGCGCTGCGCCACAGCTTGACGAACGCGTCCTGGACGAGATCCTGCGCCGCCGCGTCGGCGCCGAGCATCACGACGCCGAGCCCGTAGATGCGGGAGGCGAACCGCCGGTACAGCTCCTCCGCCGCCGCGGGATCGCGCGCGGCGAAGGCACGCATCAGCGCGGCGTCGGAGCCTCGGTCGCGGGAACGCACGGACAGCACGGTAGTCCCCAGGGTGTACGGGCGGGAAGGCCCCGCGGTTCGGGCGTCGGCTACTCGACGAACGCGCGGACGTGCTCCAGCACGGCGAGCGCGACCGCCTCGTCTCCGCCGACCACCAGGGTGCCCTCGTCCAGGAAGACCTTCGCCGGGTAGCGGCGGCCAGCCACGAGCGCGAAGGCAGTTGCCCGCCCCTCGACGAAGGCCGTGGGCTCGGCGTCCTCCGGTGGGGACTCTCGGGGGGCGAGGCCCCAGTGCCAGCTTCCCCCGCCGACGCCCTCGAGCTCCACGCGCAGGCTCGCTCCCGGGAACGACAAACCTGCCTGACCGAGCGCGTACGGGAGCATCCGGATCCCCATGTCGTTGGCCAGGTACACGGGCCAGTGCTGCGGGTTCTGCTCGAGCCCCGCACCTTCGCGCAGGTCCTCGCCATGGAACCACCACTCGATCACGCGGGACTGGACCAGGAACCGGACCCCGATCTCCCCGGCGACCCAGGGGACCTTGCGCTCGCGCCACGTCTCGTCGTCCAGCTCACCGACACGGTCGAGGAACAGGTCGGCCGCCCGCCCCCAGTCCCCGATGACCCGCCTCGTGGAGAGCTCGTCCCTGCTCCGGACGGCCGACTCGTTGAAGCCGTTCACCCACAGCTCGTCGCCGTTGGCCTCACGGAAGCGCTCGAACTCGTCGGCTGGCTCGCCGCCCACGAGCTGGGCGGCGGCGGTGTCCTGCGCCGCCAGGTGGGCGACGATGTCGCGGTTCCGCCAGCCGGCACACACGCTGTCGTCCTCCCAGTCCTCGGCCGGGACGTACTGGATCGTGCGGCCCAGGCGCGCTCGCTCCGCGTTCGCGATGCCGAGCATCGTCCTGCGGTCGATGTTCACGTCGCTCCTCCCGACCGGGATCGTGGCGGCGGTATGGTACCCGGCCTGATGCGCCTGCTCGTGGCCCCCGACAAGTTCCGCGGGACCCTAACGGCCGGGCAGGCCGCGGCCGCGATCGCGGCGGGCTGGCGCCGGACCCGACCGGAGGACGAGATCGACCAGGCTCCGATGGCCGATGGGGGAGAGGGCACCCTGGACGCGGTGCTCGCGACGATGGGGGGCAGCCGACGGGTCGCGCGGGTGCGGGGTCCTCTGGGCGATCCGGTCGAGGCCGTGTTCGGGCTGATCGACGGGCCGAAGGGTCGCACCGCGGTGATCGAGCTGGCGCGGGCGTCCGGGCTCGAGCTCGTCACGCCCGCCCGCCGGGATCCGCTCCGGGCCTCCACGTGGGGGACCGGAGAGCTGATCCTCGCCGGGTGCCGAGAGGGAGCCCGCGAGGTGCTCCTGTGCATCGGTGGGAGCGCGACCGTGGACGGCGGCGCGGGGATCGCTCAGGCGCTGGGCGTGGGGCTCCTGGATGCGACGGGTCGCGACATCGGCCCCGGCGGCATCGGGCTGCTGGACCTGACCCGGGTCGACCTGGGCGGTATGCACGCGGCGGTCCGTGGCGCTCGCATCGTGGTGGCGTGCGACGTGGACAGCCCACTCATGGGGCCGGAGGGAGCCGCCCACGTCTTCGGGCCGCAGAAGGGCGCCTCGCCCCCGCAGGTGCTGGTGCTGGAGCGGGCGCTCGGCCACCTGGCGGCGGTCGTGCATCGCGACCTGGGCATCGACGTGCGCTCCCTCCCGGGCGGCGGGGCGGCGGGAGGCGCCGGAGCGGGCATGGCCGCCTTCCTGGGCGCCCGCCTCCGTCCGGGCGTGCGGGTCGTGATGGAGGTCCTGGACCTGCGTCGGCGGCTGCGGGAGGCCACGGCGGTCCTGACGGGCGAGGGAGCGTTCGATCGTCAGTCCGGGCGGGGGAAGGTGGTGGGTGGGGTCCTGGCCGCCGCCCGCGAGGCAGGTGTCCCGGCGGTGGTGCTGTGCGGGCGCGCGGAGCTCGTGCCCGATGGCGTCCTGGTGGTTTCCCTGGCCCAGCGCTTCGGGCTCGAGCGGGCGATGGCGGATCCCCGTCGCCTCGTGGAGGAACTGGCCTCGGAGGTCGCGGCGGGCGCCGACCGGCTATCGTCGTCCCCGCTGTGAGCTCGGCGAGGGAGCGGTTCCTGGAGGCCGCGCGCGTCTCGGGTCATCCGGTCGAGGTCCGGACGTTCCCCCAGGGGACCAAGACGGCGCAGGACGCCGCGCGCGCGATCGGCTGCGAGGTCGGGCAGATCGTGAAATCGCTGGTCTTCGTGGCTGACGGCCGTCCCGTCCTGGCGCTCACCTCTGGTGCCAACCGCGTGGACGTGGCTCGGTTGGCGGCCCTGGCTGGCTCCGGGGAGGCGCGGCGCGCCGACCCGGAGGAGGCCAGGGCCGCCACCGGCTTCGCCGTGGGCGGGACCCCGCCGTTCGGGCACCTCGGGCCGGTCCGGGTCTTCATGGACCGCGACCTGCTGGCCTACGAGGAGATCTGGGCGGCAGCCGGGACCCCGGACTCCGTCTTCCGCACCACGCCGACGGAGCTCCGCCGGACCGCCCGAGCGGAGGTGGTGGACCTCAAGGAAACCTGACCTTCCGGGTCGGGTTCGGGGGCTCGTCGGGTAGGATGGTTGGACGACCCGCATGGCGTACGGAGGACCGATGATCCAGCTCAGCGAGAGCGCTGCCGGGAAGGTGAAGGAGCTCCTGGTGGAGGAGGGGAGGAGCGACATCGCGCTGCGTGTGGCGGTGCAGCCGGGCGGGTGCTCGGGGCTGCGGTACGCGATGTACCTGGATGACCAGACCAGCGAGAAGGACGTCGCGGAGGAGCAGTTCGGCGTGAGGATCGTCGTGGACGGGATGAGCATGCCCTACCTGACGGAGGCGACGATCGACTTCGTCGACACGCTCGAGGCCTCGGGCTTCACGATCGACAACCCGGTGGCCCAGGGCTCCTGCGCCTGCGGCCACTCCTTCCACTAGCGGACAACCCGCCGGGCCCGGCGGCCTCCCTCTTGCACCTGCAACCGGCGCTCGCCGGTCCCGCGGAGACATCGGCCTCCGACCGCGCGCCCGGTCCCGTGCAGGTGCCACGCTGGGGCCGGAGGTGGTGGCGGATGCTCGCCGCGATCGCCGTCTACGTACCGCACCTGCACCACGCGCCGATCGACTGGCTCTGCATGGCCGTGATCGCGCTGGCGATGGCGGCACCGTCGCTCGTGGCCCGCGCGCGGCACGAGCTCTGGCGGCGCCGCGTCCTGTCGGCCATGCGGTAGCCCTGATGGGGGCGTCCCGATGGGGCGTCCCGGGACACCGGCGTCGGCCGGCCGTCCTCAGTTCAACGTTCCCAACGCATCGGTGAGCCCCGAACGCAGTTCGTCCAGCCCGACGGCGTCGATCACGAGGGCGGGGGAGATCTGGAGGGCGCCGGTGGCAAGGGCCCGGGTCATGACACCGTGACGGCGACAGGCCTCGACGGCTTTCGTGGGGAGCGAGGGGTCGGCCGCGATCGCGTCGGGGGAGAGTTGGACGGCGGCGAGCACCCCCGTCCCGGCTCGGACCTCCTGGATCATCGAGAGCTCGGCGAGCGGGGCGAGGGTCTCGGCGAGCCGGGCCTCCAACCCGCGGGCTCGCGTGGGGAGGCCCTCCCGTTCCATCAGGTCGAGGTTGGCGAGCGCGGCGGCCGCCACCGTCGCGTGCCCGGCGTACGTGTAACCGTGACGCCACATCCCGGCCCCCGGCTGCCAGAAGGGCTCGGCCACCCATGGAGCAGCCAATACGGCGCCCATCGGCAGGTAGCCGCTCGTGATCCCCTTCGCGCAGGTGATCAGGTCCGGCGACAGGTCCCATCGCGAGCTCGCGAACCAGTCCCCGACCCGGCCGAAGCCCGTGATGACCTCGTCGGCCACGAACAGGACCCCGGTGGCGCGACAGATCTCGCGGACCTCGTCGAGGTAGCCCGGCGGCGGGGCGAACACGCCCCCGGCGCCGATCACCGGTTCGCAGAAGAAGGCGGCGACGCGCTCAGGCGTCGCGAACGCGATCGCGTCCCGGAGCTCGCGCGGGGAGTCCCAAGCCACCCTGACCACGTCGCCCACGAGGGTGCCGTAGCCGACGGCGTTGGCCTCGATCCCGGCGAGGCTGGTCCCGGCGATGTGCATCCCGTGGTAGGCGCGCTCCCGGGTGATGAAGAGCGTCCGATCCGGCTGGCCGCGGAGCTGCCAGAACCGGCGGGCCATCTTGGTCGCGGTGTCGATCGAGTCCGAGCCGCCGCTCGTCATGAACACCGTGCTCCCGGGGACCGGCGCGAGCGCCGACACGCGTTCGGCTAGCTCGATCGCGGGTCGGTTGGAGAGGTCCCCGAACGTCGAGTACGCCGACAGCCGCCGGATCTGCCGGGCCACAGCATCGGCGATCTCGCCTCGGCCGTACCCCACGTTGCAGTACCAGAGTCCCGCGGTGGCGTCGAGGTAGCGGCGGCCCTGCTCATCCCAGACGTGGACGCCCTCGCCACGATCGATCACCAGCTCCCCGCCGCTCGCCAGCGCCGCCATGTCGGCGAACGAGTGCCAGAAGCGGGTCATCGGCGGCCTACGCGAGCAGGGTGGCCGAGACTCACGTGGGGTCGTACGCGAGGTTCGGGCGCAGCCAGGCCTCGGCCTCGCGCCGGTCCATCCCGCAGCGCGCGGCGTAGTCCTCGACCTGGTCCTTCCCGAGCCGCCCCACGTTGAAGTACCGGGCCGCCGGGTGCGCGAAGTACAGGCCGGAGACGCTCGCGGCGGGGGTCATGGCACACGTCTCGGTCAGATCCATGCCGATGGCCCCTGCCCCGAGCAGCTCGAACAGGGTGCGCTTTCGCGAGTGGTCCGGACACGCCGGATACCCGAACGCCGGCCTGATCCCTCGGTACCGTTCCTCGATCAGCTCCTGCGAGCTCATCCGGGGTCCGATCTCGTACCACTCGCGTCGGACATGCTCGTGGAGCCATTCGGCGCATGCCTCGGCCAGGCGATCTGCGAGCGCCTTCACCATGATGGCCTCGTAGTCGTCGTGGGCGGCCTCGAACCCCGAGACGAGCTCGTCCGCTCCCAGGCCGGCCGTGCAGGCGAAGGCCCCGAGGTGATCGAGCAGCCGGGTCTCGGACGGGGCGACGTAGTCGGCCAGGGATCGGTTCGGGCGATCGTCGCCGTGGTCGGCCTGCTGGCGGAGCATCGGGAACCGCGTACCATCCTCCACCACGATGTCGTCCCCTTCGGCGCGGGCCGGCCAGTAGCCGTAGACCGCTCGCGCGCGGATCGTGTCCTCAGCGGCGATCCGATCCAAGAGGGCGTTCGCATGCGCGAACAGCTCCCGGGCGGCCGCCCCGTGCCCCGGATGGTCCAGCACCTGGGGGTAGCGACCCTTCAGCTCCCAGGCGGTGAAGAAGAACGTCCAGTCGATGTAGCCGCGCAGCGTCTCCAGGTCCGGCTCGGCGACCCGGGTCCCGGCGAACGGCGGAGCGGGCAGGTCCCCGCCGCGCCAGGCGACGGGTGTCCGGCGTTCGAGCGCGATGCGGTAGGGGAGCAGCGGCTGCGCTTGGCGTTCGGCGTGGAGCTCACGCAGACGGTGCTGTTCCTCGCGGTTCCGTCGGTCGAGCTTCTCCCGACGCTCCCCGTCGAGCAGGTCGGAGACCACCCCGACAACCCGCGACGCATCCGCGACGTGCACGACCGGTGACGAGTACCCGGGGGCGATCTTGACCGCGGTGTGCTGCCGGGACGTGGTCGCCCCCCCGATCAGGAGGGGGAGATCCAGTCCCCTCCGCTCCATCTCCTGGGCCACCCCCTCCATCTCAGCCAGGGAGGGGGTGATCAGGCCGGAGCAACCCACCATGTCGCAGCCCTCCTGGACCGCGGTGTCGAGCAGGACGTCCGGCGGCACCATGACGCCGAGATCGATCACCTCGTAGTTGTTGCAGCCGAGGACGACCCCGACGATGTTTTTCCCGATGTCGTGCACGTCGCCTTTGACGGTCGCCATGACCACTTTCCCGGCACTGCGCTGGTTCGGGTTGGCCGCTTTCTCCG
>CAZXFA010000043.1:0-17780 GCA_964640085.1 uncultured Actinomycetes bacterium
GGTCGACGAGTTCCTCGTCCACCTGCTCGAGCTCCGCCGCATCATCGAGGTGGAGGCGGCGGCCCTGGCCGCCGACCGGGCGGGCCCAGAGGACGTGGCCGAGATGCAGGACCACCTCACCGCGATGGACGAGGTCGGCGAGGACGCAGAGGCCTTCGCTCGGATCGACGTCGCCTTCCACGACGCGATCCTCGCGGCCACCGGCAACCGCCCTCTCCGGAGCCTGCTGCGGAGCATCGAGCCGGCGCTGCTCACCGCCCGAACCGTGAGCCTCACGACCCGTCCGTCCGGGATCCGTCGATCCATCAAGGAGCACCGCTCGATCTACGACGCGATCGATCGACGGTCGCCCGACGAGGCGAGGAAGGCGATGTCCAGGCACCTGTCCTGGACGGCGGACATCTCCCTGGATCGACCCCGTCGCCGCCGCTGAGGCGCCCCTCCGCCGGCCTCGCTACCCGCGCATCGCCTCCTGCAGCCTGCGCAGCAGCTCGTCGTCTTCCGGGAGCATCCGCGAGCGCACGAGTCGGGGCAGCAGCCGCCTCCACCGGTCCCCGAAGGCGGCGGCCCGCGTGAGGAAGGCGAGCGCCTGGTCCACGCGTCCGGTCGTGGCGAACGCGACCCCCGCCCAGAACGCGGCCTCGCCGTCCGTCGCCTCATCCGGCGACATGTCGGCGGCTGCCCGATACGCGGCGAGCGCCGCCTCGTGGTCCCCGCGCGCCATCATCGCGTCCCCACGGTTCAGCTCGACGTACATCCGCTGGAGTGAGACCAACCGCCCCAGCTCGCCGAGCGGATCGCTGGCGTCCTCGACCCGCAGGTCGAACGCGGCGCCGCCCTCGACCCCCGGGACGATGACGATCGCCGCCGATTGGCGACCGCGGATGTCGCCCCCCTCCGCCTCGGCGGCCTCGAGCGCGGCCAGGAGCCGCTCGGCCAGGTCGCCCGTCGCCCGCTCGAAGGCCTCGGCCATCGCCGACCAGACGGTGGCGCGATCCATCAGGTTCGCCTGCGCCGAGAACGCCCCTCCCACGCGGTGACCCATCTCCGGGATGCAGAGCTCACCGGTGTGCGTGGCGACGCCTCCACCCGCATCGACCACGGCGATCTGCCGGTATGCGGCGTCGGGGTCGCCCTCCAGGAGAGACCCGAGCGCCACCGTCGCCGTCGTTCCCGAGCGCAACCGGTCCAGGATCCTGCGCCCGCTCGTCGGATCGCTGATGGACTGCACCGCAACGGCGCCGACACCGGCCTCGACCCAGGGGACGACGGCGCCGACGCTGAACCAGTGGGACTGCACCGCGACGCCCAGCGCCCCGTCGTCGTCCCGGGCAACGATCGAGTACGTGGCGACGGGACGTCGCGGCGCGGGCCGACCCGTCATCCTGACCGCCCATCCGGTGGCTGCCTTGACATCGTATGACAATCAGATGAATATCGAGCACCGGCACCGCAGCCGATCCGACGCTCGGGGGGGACCATGGGAACGACCAAGCGCTTCCGTATCGTGCTCGCCGCGTCGCTACTGTCGCTGGCCCTCGTGGCAGCCGCGTGCGGCGACGGCGATGGTGAAGACGGCGGCGGACCCGCGCAGGGCGAACTCGAGGAAGTGACCTGGGCCCTGCCAGGCCTCCCGGACGTCCTGCTCGTTCCCCACGATTGGACCACCTACTCGGGCGCGGTGATGGCGCTCGTCGAGGAAGGCGCTCTGGCGTTCGGCGACGATCTGAGCCTCCAGCCGGCGGTAGCCTCGGACTGGGAGGTCGTCGACCCGATGACCTACGTCTTCACACTGCGGGAGGGCGTGACGTTCCACGACGGGAGCGCGCTGACCGCGGACGACGTGGTCTTCAGCATCGAGTGGAACATGAACCCGGACAACGCGTCGCAGCTCGCGGCGTTCTTCGCCTCGGTCGACAGCATCGAGGCCACTGCCGAGAACGAGGTGACGGTGCGTCTCAGCAAGCCCGACGCGCAGTTCGCGTACTCGATGGCGCACATGTCCGGGTTCATCATGAACGAGGCGCAGCTGGAATCGGCCGGAGAGGACTTCGGCACCCCCGACGTGCTCCCCCTCGGGACCGGGCCCTACGAGCTGGTCGAGTTTGTCCCCGACGACCACGTGACGCTCGAGCGCTACGACGACTACTGGGGCGAGCCGGGGGCGGCCCAGCGGATCGTGATCCGTGAGATCCCCGACTCACAGACGCGCCTGCTGGCGATGCAGAACGGGGACATCGATGGAACGTTCGACGTGCCGGTGTCCGAGGTCGACCAGTGGCAGGGCCTGGATGGCGTGGACGTGATCACGGCACCTTCGCTGGGCGTGTACCAGCTGATCCTGGACTACGAGACCCCCCCCTTCGACGACATCCACGTCCGCAAGGCGATCGCGTACGCGGTGGACCGCGACGGCATCGTCCAGGCGGTACTGCACGGCGAGGGGTCGCCGGCCCGGGCGGTGAACCCGCCCGGCATGTGGGCTGGGGTCATGGAGGAGTCGGAGGTGAACGCCTTCTACGACACCATCCCCACGTATGCGTTCGACCTCGACGCCGCCCGTGCCGAACTCGCGCAGTCCTCCGTGCCGGACGGCTTCAGCTTCTCGATCCCGGTCCCGAACAACGACCCGGTCGCGATCAACTCGTTCCTCGCGACCTCCGAGACGCTGGGCCAGATCGGGATCACGATGGAAGTGCGACAGGTCGACCCGGGTGAGTGGCTGGACGTCTACTTCGCGCACGAGGACCTGGGGGCCCAGTTCATGGCCTACTTCCCCGACTACGCCGACCCCGCCAACTACCCGTACCTCTTCTACTACGGCGGAAACGCCGTGACGAACGGGCTGAACGGCTCGAACTACCGCAACGCAGAGGTGGACGCGGCGATCGAGACGGCGTTGGAATCGACCGACACGGCGGCCAGGGCGGGGGCCCTGGAGGACGCGATCGCGCAAGCGAACGAGGACGTGGCCAGCGTGCCGATCCACTGGCCGAACTCGGCGATGGCGATCAGCTCGGATCTCCGCCTCGATGGCTACAACGCCTTCTGGTACAACATCCCGTGGGCGACCCGGGGGTTCGGCCCGGCCTAGACCGCCGAGGACCGAGTGCTCCGCTCCCCGGCCGCCGGGCACTCGTCGCGACGGGGCCGGGGAGGGTGCCTGCGGTGCCGGACAGGGAACGCCTGGAGCAGATCCTCGAGCTCCTGGACCGCATCCGGTACCCGGTGGACCTCTCGTTCCATCGGGACGGGGGCACGCTGGCGGTGGCGGTGTTCCCGGCCCATCTGGAGGCGGGTGGCACCTTCGAGAGCCGGATCTGGCGCGTCCCCCTCGGGGACGGTCCCGCCCAGCAGCTGACGTTCGGGCCGCGCACGGACGCCTTGCCGCGCTGGTCCCCGGTCGATGATCGGCTTGCGTTCGCCTCCGAACGCCCCATCGCCGGCCGGATGTCCCTGTTCGTGCTCGGCTCGGACGGCGAGGCGGCCCAGCTGGGCGAGGTCGAAGGGTCGGTGCAGGAGATCGGGTGGAGCGCCGACGGCCGATCGCTCCTGGTCCTCGCGGTCGACGAGGGCGGCTTCGGTGCAGCGACCGACGGCGCCATCCGCCTCCGGTGGAGCGGCGCCCCCGATCCCGACGTGTTCCGACCCGATCAGGGGTGGCGACGCCTGCTCCGGGTGGACGCCGAGACCGGAGCGACGGAGGAGGTCGGGCCGCCGAACGTGAGCGTGTGGGAGTTCGACCCGGTCGCCGGATCGACGGCCGTTGGCCTGATCTCGGACGACCCCTCGGAGAGCGGCTGGTACCGGGCCCGCCTTGCGCTCCTGGACCTCGAGGCGCGGACCCATCGCGACCTCTGGATCCCAGACCGGCAGGTCCAGGGACCGGTCGTCGACCCGGGCGGCACCCGGGTGGCGCTCCTGGAGGGATGGTCCAGCGATCGCGGTCTGGTGGCGGGCGACCTCCGCCTCTTCGACCTGTCGAGCGGCGAGCGCCTGCCCTTCGAACCGGCCCTCAGCGACGTCTCCTCGATCGGCTGGCTGGACGGGGAGAGCCTCTGGTTCGCGGGCTGGGACGGGTTCGGATCGCGTTTCGGGGTGGTGGGTACGGACGGGGACATCCGGTGGGAAACCTCGGACGAGGCGATCGTGGGCCCGAACAGCTTCCACGCGCGCGTCGAGCCCGTCCCGGGGGGAGACGGGTTCGCTGGGATCCGCGAGGCGCTCCGTCAGCCGCCCGAGGTCGCGTCGAGACCGCCCGTTCCGGGGTCGCCGTGGCGGATCGCGACGTCGTTCAACGCCGAGGTGGGGGACGCGCTCCGCTGGTACCCGGAGGTGCGGGAGCTGGAGTGGGTCGGGGCCGGGGGTCTCACGATCCGCGGCCTCTTCATGGAGCCGGGCGGCGAGCCGCCGTTCCCCACCGTGGTGATGATCCACGGTGGGCCGACCTGGGCGTGGAAGCACGCGTTCGACCCCGGGTACGCACTCCCGCTCGCGGCGGCGGGATTCGCCGTGTTCCTGCCCAACTACCGCGGCAGCACGGGGCGGGGGCAGGCGTTCACGCAGCTGAACGTGGGGGATCCGGGCGGCGCCGAGTTCGAGGACATCCTCCTCGGCGTGGAGCACTGCGTGAACCGAGGACTGTCGGTTCCTGACCGGATCGGCGTCACCGGTGCAAGCTACGGCGGGTACCTGACCGGATGGGCGGTCTGCACCACCGATCGCTTCGCCGCCGGCGTGATGGTCTCGGGCATCGTCGACATGCTGAGCTGTCACCTGACCTGCAACCACGCCTTCTCGGAGTTCATCTTCGGGGGCGACCACCGCGATCCGGAGAAGCTCGCGCTGTTCATGGACCGCTCCCCGATCACGCACGCCGGGAACGCGAAGACCCCGACCCTGATCCTCCACGGGTCGGAGGACCAGTGCACGCCGCTCGGACAGGCCGAGGAGCTCTACCAGGCCCTGGTCCTGAACGGCACGCCGACCGAGCTGGTGGTCTACCCTCGCGAGGGGCACGGCTTCCGCGAACGGGAGCATGCGGCGGACGCCATGCGCCGGACGGTCGACTGGTTCGGGCGGTACCTCGAGGACCGAGGGTGAAGGGTGCGGGCATCGGTTCGTACGTCCTGCGACGGCTGCTCGTCGCCGTCCCGCTGATCCTGCTGATCTCGCTCGGGGTGTTCGCCCTGGTGAACCTGGCTCCTGGCGATCCGGCCAGGGCCCTGGTCGGCTCGCGACAGGCCACGCCAGAGGTGCTCGCCTCGATCCGCGAGAAGTACCACCTGGACGATCCGTTCCTGGTCCAGTACCTGATCTGGCTGAGGGCAGTGATCACCGGGGATCTCGGGCGGTCCATCCAGGGGAACCAGCTGGTGACCACGATGATCTGGCAGCGACTGCCCCTCACGATCTACCTGGGCCTGTACGGGAGCCTGGTGGCCCTCGGCCTCGGGATCCCGCTCGGCGTCCTGGCTGCCCTCAAGCAGGGCTCGGAGGTCGATCGGGGCGTGGTCACCCTCGGCGTTCTGGGCGTGAGCGCGCCCGCGTTCGCCACGGGCATCTTCCTGCTCTACGTGTTCGGGGTGATCTTGGGATGGTTCCCGACCTTCGGGCAGGGGGAGGGGTTCCTCGATCGGGCCTGGCACCTCACGCTCCCCGCGGTCGCGCTCGGCGTCTCGGTGATGGGCCTGATCATCAAGATCACCCGAGCGTCGATGATCGAGGAGCTCCAGAAGGACTACGTGGCGTTCGCCCGCGCTCGCGGGCTCGACCGTCGGCGGATCACGATGTCGTACGTGCTCCGGAACGCTCTGATCCCGGTCGTGACCGCCGCCGGCCTGATCGTCGTCGGCCTGCTCACCGGCGCCGTCCTGGTCGAGGTCACGTTCGGGCTGCCGGGCCTCGGGTCCCTCCTCGTGAGCGCGGTGACGCAGCGCGACATCCCCGTGATCCAGGGGATCGTCCTGATCCTCGCGGTGTTCGTGGTCCTCCTGCACATCCTGATCGACGTCCTCTACACGCTGATCGACCCCCGGATCCGGTTCGGGAAGGTGGAGGCGTGAAGCTCGAGGAGACCGCCCCGGCCGCCCCCGTCCCCGCGAGCGTCGGGATCGGCGGAGCGCGGGGCGGCCGTATCCCTGTCAGCGTATGGGTGGCGATGGTGTTCGTCGTGCTCGCGGTGGTGTGCGCCCTGCTCGGCCCACAGATCGCCCCCTACCCGGCGAACCAGCAACAACTGCTGGTCGGTACCGTCCCGCCTGGCGGCGAGCATCTGGCGGGAACCGATCTGCTCGGTCGCGACGTGCTCTCGCGGACCATCGTCGGCGCCCGCACGGCGTTGGTGGGCCCGACCGTTGTGGCCGTCGGAGCCTTCGCGGTCGCGACCGTCCTGGGCCTGCTCTCCGGCTACCTTGGCGGCATCATCGACTCGGCCGTGATGCGCTGGGTGGACTTCATGTTCGCCCTGCCCGGCCCGCTGATCGCGATCGTGATCGTCGGCGTGGCCGGCGGGGGCTTCTGGACCGCCGTGGTGGTCCTCGTGGTCCTGTTCACCGCACCGGACACGCGGATCGTGCGGAGCGCGGTGCTCGAGCAACGCCCCCTCCCCTACATCGAGGCGGCTCGGACCCTGGGGATCTTGAAGAGGAGGATCATGTTCCTCCACATCCTGCCGAACATCCTGCCGATCGTGGCCGCCTACGTGGTGCTCGACTTCGCCTTCGCCCTCGTCAGCCTCGCCGGACTGTCGTTCCTCGGCCTGGGTGTGTCACCGGGGACCGCCGACTGGGGGCGGATGCTCTTCGAGAACCGGACGATCCTGTTCACCAACCCGTTGGCGGCGCTGCTGCCCGCGGCCGCGATCGTCGTCATCGCGGGGAGCATCAACATCATCGGCGACTGGATCTACCAGCGGATCTCCGTCCGGTGAGCGAGCACGCCGCAGCGAGGGGAGCGTCCCTGCTCGAGCTCCGGGGGCTTCGGATCTGGAGTGGCTCTGGGCAGGCCCGCCGCACCATCACGACCGGCACGGACCTGGAGGTCGGTCCGGGGGAGACGGTGGGGATCGTCGGCGAGTCCGGTTCGGGCAAGTCGCTGACGGCGCGGGCGATCGTCAGGCTCCTGCCCGAGGGGGTCTCCGCCGACGGGAGCGTCCGGTACCGAGGCCGCGAGCTGACGGACCTTTCCGAGCGCGAGATGCACCGGCTCCGAGGGCGGGACCTCGGCCTGATGTTCCAGGACCCGTTCACGATGCTGAACCCGCTCCTGCGCTGCGGCGAGCACATCGGCGAGATGCTGAACGACGGTGAGGCCCACCGGCTCCCTCGCGACCGGCTCCAAGAGGAGACGGTCCGGCGCCTCGCCGAGGTCGGGATCGACGATCCCCTGGTAGCTCGCCGGTACCCCTTCCAGCTCTCGGGAGGGATGCGACAGCGGGTTGCCCTGGCCGCGGCTCTCGCCAAGGACCCGGAACTGTTGATCGCGGACGAGCCGTCCACCGCGCTCGACGTCACCACGCAGGCCGAGATCCTCGAGTTGCTGCGATCGGTCCAACGGTCCCGCGGGATGGGCCTGATCCTGATCACACACGACCTGCGCGTCGCCTTCACGACCTGCGATCGGATCTACGTCCTGTACGCGGGGTGCCTGCTGGAGGTCGGTGACGCGGCCCGGCTCGAGCGCGAGCCCCTCCACCCCTACACCCTGGGCCTGATCCTGTCGGAGCCGTCGGCCGACCAGAAGCTGGGCGAGCTGAACCCCATCCCTGGCGCGGTGCCGGCGCCGGACGAGGTCGCCGATCGCTGCGCGTTCGTGCCTCGGTGCCGGTGGGCGGAGGACGTGTGCCGCGCGACCCGCCCCGACCTGGTCGAGTCCGAGCCCGGTCGCCTCAGCGCCTGCATCCGTCTCCAGGAGATCCGGTCGGAGATGATCGCGCTTCGCGACAGGGCCCTCCGCCTCGCCGCCGAGACGGCTCCGAGCGAGAGGGAGCTGCTGACCTCGATCGAGGGCGTCGTCAAGCGGTTCGAGCTCGGTCGTCGACGGCACGTCGACGCCCTGAAGGGAGTCTCCCTCACGATCGGCCCACGCGAATGCGTGGGACTGGTCGGCGAGTCCGGATCGGGGAAGACCACGCTCGGACGGTGCCTGGTCGGACTGGAGACGCCCACCGCGGGGCGGATCGAGGTCGACGGGGTGGATGCTTCTGATCTCGCGAAGGTGACGAAGGACGAGCGCGCGCGGCTCCGCGGCACCGTGCAGATGATCTTCCAGGATCCATACTCGACGCTCAACCCTCGCCACACCGTCGGCCGGACGCTGTCCGAGGCGCTCCAACGAGCGGGGATCACCGGGGGCCGGGCAGCCCACGCGTCCGTGACCGAGCTGCTGGACCGGGTCGGTCTCCCGGAGGCCTACGCGCCGCGGAAGCCGGCCGCGCTGTCCGGCGGGGAACGCCAGCGCGTCGCGATCGCCCGGGCCCTGGCCGTCAAGCCCAAGCTCCTGGTCTGCGATGAGCCCGTCTCGGCCCTCGACGTGTCGGTGCAGGCGCAGATCCTGAACCTGTTCCGGACCCTCCAGGACGAGCTGGGTCTGAGCTACCTGTTCATCACGCACGACCTGGCCGTCGTGCGTCAGGTCGCCGACCGCATCTACGTCCTGCTCGAGGGCGAGATCGTCGAGTCGGGGCCAGCCGACGAGATCCTGTCCCAGCCCAAGCATCCCTACACGAAGCGGCTGATGGACTCCGTGCCCGGCGCGACCAGCCGGACCGGCTGAACGAGACGATGGGGTTCACGCGCAGGATCCGGGCGGTCGACGCGCACGCGTGCGGCGAACCGGGACGGGTGATCGTCGAGGGCGTCCCGGACGTCCCGGGCCAGACGATGTTCGACAAGATGGTGTTCCTGCGGGAGCACGACGACGGTCTCCGCAAGCTGATGTTGCGCGAGCCTCGCGGCTATCCGGCCGCGAACTGCAACGTGCTGCTCCCTCCGACCCGCCCGGAGGCCGACGCCGGCTTCGTGATCATGGAGCAGACCGAGTACCCGCCGATGTCGGGCACCAACATGATCTGCGTGGTCACGGTCCTGCTCGAGACGGGGATCGTCGAGGCGCGCGAGCCGGTGACCGAGCTCACCCTCGACACCCCCGCGGGTCTCGTCGGCGTGATCGCCGACGTCCGCGACGGGAAGGTCACGATGGTGACCTTCCGCAACGTGCCGGCGTTCGCGGTGCACCTCGGCGCCGGGATCGAGGTGCCGACGATCGGCCGGGTCACGGTGGACGTCGCGTGGGGCGGGATGTTCTACGTGATCGCCGAGACCGAGCGATTCGGCCTGCGCCTGGAGCCCGACGAGGGCCGCGAGATCGTCCGGATCGGGGAGATGATTAAGACCGCCGCCCGGGAGCAGCTACCGGTGGCGCACCCGGAGAACCCCGCTATCGAGGGCATCTCGATCTCGCAGCTTTGGGGTCCTGCCCGGGATCCGAGCGCACACCGGCGGAACGCGGTCGTGGTCTCGACCGGCGAGCTCGACTGGGATCGTCCCGAGACCTGGACCGGCGCGATCGACCGCTCGCCGTGCGGGACGGGCACGTGCGCGGCGATGGCCGTCCTGCACGCCCGCGGCGAGCTCGGCCTCGGCGAGGACTTCGTGCACGAAGGTCTCCTCGGGACGCGGTTCCTCGGGCGGCTGGTCGAGGAGACGACCGTGGGCGACCGCCCGGCGGTGGTGCCGACGCTCGGCGGCGAAGCGTGGATCACCGGCTTCGCCGAGTACGTGCGGGACGAGACGGATCCGTTCCCCGAGGGGTTCACGGTCGGCGACATCTGGCCCTGACGGTTCAAGAGACGCGGGCCAGCAGATGGTGGTAGGCGTACCCCCCGTCCCACGGGCCCTCGGCCTCGTCCTCGATCGCGAAGCCGGCCTCGGCCATCCATGAACGGGCCCGCGGGATGCCGGGATAGAAGTGGTAGTACGGATCGGGGTCGTGCCAGATCACCTCGCCGTCGACGACCGGGAGCCCCTCGCGACGTGCCTCCCCGTTCGCGGCCCGCACCTCGTCCTCGGCGACGAGCTCGACCGACAGGTACAACCACCCGCCGGGACGGAGCGCCCGGCGGAACCGCTCGAGGACGATGGGCCAGTCCTCCGGCGGGACGAACTCCATCGCGTCCACGCACATCACGCCGTCGAACTCGGATTCGTACGGGAGGTCCTGGAGGTCGTGCTTCGCGGTCGAGGCGGCCGGGAACTTCTCGTGCAGCTTCGCGAGGTACGCCTCGGTGTGGTCCGCCCCGAGCACCGACCTCTCCGTATGGAGCACCATCCCTACGTACTTGCCGGTGCCGCACGCCGCGTCGAGCACGCGGCCCTCCGGCGGGAGCACCGAGAGGAACCGCTCCACCCAGGCGCGGTGCGTCGGCTCGATCTCCCCCCAGCGAGCGTCGAACCCGTCGGCGAGCGTGGCCTCCTGCTCCTCGTTCTCACGGCGCAGCTGGAGGAGCCACGAGGTGCGGTCCACGCCGCCCGGCCCGGTCCGGTCGTCGTCGGTCACACCGCGGACCCTACGCGAGAGAGCCCAGCAGCTCGCGTGCCCGCGCGGACGGGGCGGAGCGGGCAAGATGACGAGGACGGGAGGGAGCGGACGATGGGCGGGATCCAGGTGGTGCTCGGTGGGAGCGGGGGGACCGGGAACGCGGTGGTGCGCGCGCTGCTCGAGCGTGGCCACCGGGTGCGTGCGGTGAACCGGGCCGGGGACGCCGACGTTCCCTGGGCGGCCGAACGCGCGGCGGGCGACGTCACCCGGGCCGAGGACCTGCGGAGGGTGCTCGAGGGCTCGACGGTCGCCTACCACTGCGCCCAGCCCGCGTACACGCGATGGCGCCAGGGATTCCCCCCGATGAACCGCGCGATCGTGGAGGCGACGGCGGAGGCCGGAGCCAAGCTGGTGGTCGCGGACAACCTCTACATGTACGGGCCTGTCGAGGGACCGCTGACCGAGGAGAGCCCTCAGGAGCCCGCCAGCAGGAAGGGCGTCCTCAGGAAGGCGATGGCCGAGGAGCTCCTCGCGGCGCATCGCGCCGGGCGGGTGCGCGTGGCGATCTCGCGGGCCTCCGACTATTTCGGACCGCGGGCCACCGACAGTACGATCGGCGGGCGCCTGTTCGACGCGGCGATCGGGGGCAAGCGCGTGCCGTGGCTCGGGAACCTCGACGTCCCGCACACGGCCCACTACACCCCCGACATGGGGCGCGCGATCGCACTGCTCGGCGATCGTTCCGGAGCGGACGGACGCGTCTGGCACCTGCCGGCGGACGGCCCGGTCACCGGGAGGGAGTTCATCCGGATGGTGGCCGAGATGCTCGGCCGGCCGCTCACGCCGGCCGCGCCCCCGGCCGGGGTGCTCAAGCTCATCGGCCTGTTCGTCCCGATCGTCCGCGAGCTCGACGACGTGCTGTACCAGTGGAAGGATCCCTTCGTGATCGACGCCTCGGTGTTCGAGCGCGCCTTCGGTCCGTTCCCAGTCACGCCGCTCCCCGAGGCGATCGGCGAGACCGTCCGCTGGTACCGGGAGCGAGGGGAGGGCTCGAAGGGCTGAACCGCCCCGAGGGTCCGGCAGGAACGTGAGCCGACGCGACGCCGACGTTGTTCGGTGATCGACCTCCGCCCCGACCCTAGTCCATCAGGGAATCGACGGCCCGCAGCGTGTCGCCCAGCCGCTCGGCCAGGGTGGTGGCCAGCCACCGGTGCAGCGTGGCCGCCAGCTCCGGGTCGGTGGCTCCGATCCGCTCGATCTCCTGCTGGGACAGCCGCAGCACCACGGCGGGGGACTCGGCCACCACGTCGGCGGTCCGCACCTCCCCGGTGTAGAGCGCGACCTCCCCCACCACCACCCCGGGCAGCACGGTCCGGAGCCGCATCCGGCGGCCCTCGGGGGTGGCCATCTCCACCCGCAGCCGACCCGACTCCAGCACGAACAGATCCTCGGGGGGATCGTCCTGGCGGATCAGCACCGTGCCGGGGGGCAGCTCCACCCGCTCCAGCCGGGCCCGCAGCGGTGTCGGCATCGCACCCAGCGCATCGCCCGGACCGTCCCGGCGCCCGAGCTCGGCCTCGGCGAGCAGCGCGTCCTCGGCCCGCTGCAGCGCGCGGTCGAGGTCCGGCTCGAAGGCCACCACGCCTTCGAGCTCGGTGACCCCGCCCCGGGCGAGCTGGGCGCGCACCGGCTCGGAGGCCCCGGCGAACACCAGCTCGAAGCCCCCCGCCTGCGCCAGGTGGACCACCTTGACGAACGCCACCACCGCCGAGGCGTCCACCCCGCTCACCCGCCGCAGGTCCACCAGCAGGAACCGCAGGACCCCCGCCTCCACCCGCCGGCCGATCCGCTCCAGCAGGCTGTTGGCCGACCCGAAGAACACGAACCCGTGCACCCGCAGGATCTGGACCCGCTCGCCCATCGTGCGAAGCGCCGCGCGCTCGGCGGGTGGCCGGTCGACGTTGCTGCGGTAGGTCTGCCCGAACGCGACCTCGCGCACCAGCTCGATCCGGCCGTAGCTGACGGCGAACAGCACCACCGCCAGCACCAGGCCGAGCACCACCCCGGGCAGGAACCCCCGGACCACGATCCCGGCCAGGATCACCAGCACCACCACGTACTCCACGGTGGGCAGGGTGCGGCGCTTGTCCCAGACCCACTCCACGATGAAGGCGGTGCCCAGGAACACCAGCACCCCGCCCACGATCATCCGGGGGATCAGCTCGATCACCGCGGCGCCGAACACCACCGCGGCCAGCGGCACCAGCGCGGCCACCAGCCCGGCGGTCCGGGCGTCCACGTTCATCCGCTGGGCGAGCGAGGTCAGGCTGAGCGCGTGGTAGCTGGGGATCCCGCCGAGGGCCCCGGAGAGCACGTTCAGCAGGCCCGCGTCGCGCAGCTCCCGGTTCGTGTCCAGGTCCCGGTGCAGGACGAGCTCGGTCCCGCTGATGTTGAACAGGATCGCGATCGCGGCCACGAACACCGCGGTCGAGATCCCCGCGGCCTGCTCGAGCACCGCCGACCAGTCCGCCCCGGTGAGCGCTCGGAGCGTCCACGGCTCCCAGAGCCTGGCCGACTCGAACGGCCCGAGGAGCCACCCGCCCATCCGCGCGTCGTCGGTCGAGGAGCCCGTCAGCAGCATCCCCACCACGAAGACCACGAGCCCGATCCCCAGCGCCGCCGGGATCACCATCGGCCGCCGGAGCGCTCGGACCGCGAGCAGCATCGCCACCCCGAAGATGAAGGCAGGCCCCCAGCGCAGGAGCTCGTACTCGCGGACCAGGTTGCCCACCGTGCGCAGCGCCGGCTGCACGCCCGATGCGACGTAGATCCCGCCCTTGAGCAACAGCCACCCGGTGCCGGCCAGGAACCCGCCCACCACCGGGTAGGGCACGAACCGGACCAGGTTGCCCGCCCGGAACCTCCCGAGCGCGAAGAACACCACCCCGCACAGGACCGTCACCACCAGGGTCGCCGCGATCACGGTGAGGAAGATGTCGGGACGCTCGACGGTCCCCACGGCCGCCGCCTCAGCGACCTGGGCGATCGCCACGGCCTTCGCCGCCGCGGTCGCCGCCACCACCGCGAGCACGGCCGCCGCCGCGTCCTGCACGCTTCCCACCACGCCGCGGGGCCCCGCCCGCCACGCGAGGATCGCGAGCGCCAGGACGGCGGCCACGAGGTACAGGCCGATGCCGTCCGGGAGGCGGGCGGCGAGCAGACCGCCGAACACGAAGGCGGCGAACGCGACCGCGAGGACCGCCTCGACGGCGCCGATGATCACCCCCGCCGAGACCGAGGCCAGGATCCCGGCCGGTCGTCGCGACTCGGACAACGGTGCCTCCCCTCCTAGTCCATCAGGGAATCGACGGCCCGCAGCGTGTCGCCCAGCCGCTCGGCCAGGGTGGTGGCCAGCCACCGGTGCAGCGTGGCCGCCAGCTCCGGGTCGGTGGCTCCGATCCGCTCGATCTCCTGCTGGGACAGCCGCAGCACCACGGCGGGGGACTCGGCCACCACGTCGGCGGTCCGCACCTCCCCGGTGTAGAGCGCGACCTCCCCCACCACCACCCCGGGCAGCACGGTCCGGAGCCGCATCCGGCGGCCCTCGGGGGTGGCCATCTCCACCCGCAGCCGACCCGACTCCAGCACGAACAGATCCTCGGGGGGATCGTCCTGGCGGATCAGCACCGTGCCGGGGGGCAGCTCCACCCGCTCCAGCCGGGCCCGCAGCGGTGTCGGCATCGCACCCAGCGCATCGCCCGGACCGTCCCGGCGCCCGAGCTCGGCCTCGGCGAGCAGCGCGTCCTCGGCCCGCTGCAGCGCGCGGTCGAGGTCCGGCTCGAAGGCCACCACGCCTTCGAGCTCGGTGACCCCGCCCCGGGCGAGCTGGGCGCGCACCGGCTCGGAGGCCCCGGCGAACACCAGCTCGAAGCCCCCCGCCTGCGCCAGGTGGACCACCTTGACGAACGCCACCACCGCCGAGGCGTCCACCCCGCTCACCCGCCGCAGGTCCACCAGCAGGAACCGCAGGACCCCCGCCTCCACCCGCCGGCCGATCCGCTCCAGCAGGCTGTTGGCCGACCCGAAGAACACGAACCCGTGCACCCGCAGGATCTGGACCCGCTCGCCCATCGTGCGAAGCGCCGCGCGCTCGGCGGGTGGCCGGTCGACGTTGCTGCGGTAGGTCTGCCCGAACGCGACCTCGCGCACCAGCTCGATCCGGCCGTAGCTGACGGCGAACAGCACCACCGCCAGCACCAGGCCGAGCACCACCCCGGGCAGGAACCCCCGGACCACGATCCCGGCCAGGATCACCAGCACCACCACGTACTCCACGGTGGGCAGGGTGCGGCGCTTGTCCCAGACCCACTCCACGATGAAGGCGGTGCCCAGGAACACCAGCACCCCGCCCACGATCATCCGGGGGATCAGCTCGATCACCGCGGCGCCGAACACCACCGCGGCCAGCGGCACCAGCGCGGCCACCAGCCCGGCGGTCCGGGCGTCCACGTTCATCCGCTGGGCGAGCGAGGTCAGGCTGAGCGCGTGGTAGCTGGGGATCCCGCCGAGGGCCCCGGAGAGCACGTTCAGCAGGCCCGCGTCGCGCAGCTCCCGGTTCGTGTCCAGGTCCCGGTGCAGGACGAGCTCGGTCCCGCTGATGTTGAACAGGATCGCGATCGCGGCCACGAACACCGCGGTCGAGATCCCCGCGGCCTGCTCGAGCACCGCCGACCAGTCCGCCCCGGTGAGCGCTCGGAGCGTCCACGGCTCCCAGAGCCTGGCCGACTCGAACGGCCCGAGGAGCCACCCGCCCATCCGCGCGTCGTCGGTCGAGGAGCCCGTCAGCAGCATCCCCACCACGAAGACCACGAGCCCGATCCCCAGCGCCGCCGGGATCACCATCGGCCGCCGGAGCGCTCGGACCGCGAGCAGCATCGCCACCCCGAAGATGAAGGCAGGCCCCCAGCGCAGGAGCTCGTACTCGCGGACCAGGTTGCCCACCGTGCGCAGCGCCGGCTGCACGCCCGATGCGACGTAGATCCCGCCCTTGAGCAACAGCCACCCGGTGCCGGCCAGGAACCCGCCCACCACCGGGTAGGGCACGAACCGGACCAGGTTGCCCGCCCGGAACCTCCCGAGCGCGAAGAACACCACCCCGCACAGGACCGTCACCACCAGGGTCATGCCGACGACGGTGAGGAAGGCTCGCTCTGGGCCCCCGAAGGCGGCCAGGGCGGTCGTGGCCGCCACCACCGCGAGCACGGCCGCCGTCACCTCCTGCACACCGCCGACGACGCCCCGGGAACCTGCGCGCCACGAGAGGAACGCGAGTGTCAGCGTGGCCGCCGCGAGGTAGAGCCCGATCCCGTCGGCGACATGATCGACGACCCGGCCCGCGAACACGACGGCGGCGAACGAGACCACGAGGAGGGACTCGACGGCGCCGATGATCAGGCCGGCGGCGAGCGAGGCCGGCCAACCCGCGGCACGTCGCTGCTCCGGCACGGCCCTCCTCCCGCGCTGGTGAAGGCAGCACTCTAGGCCGAATCCCGGGGGCGTGCTCGCAGCGCGACTGCCCCTCCCGCGTTCAAGGAGCACGATGGACGCGCACGTGCGTTCCGTGCCCGCGGGATCGGCCCGAGGAGGCCGCCGTGGGCGAGTCTCGCGCCGGCTTCGAGGAGTTCTGCGAGGGCACCTTCCGACGCCTGTTCACGGCGCTCTGCCTGGTGACGGGTGACCGCCACGAGGCCGAGGAGGTCGCGCAGGACTCGATGAACGTCTTCCGCAGCCGGTGGCGATGGGCATCGCTGGCACTCCGACGCGAGCTCTCCCTCGCGCCGCCGGCGACCGACGAACTGGTCGCCGTCGAGACGCGCGACGAGGTCGTCCGCCTTCTCCGGGGCTGGACCCGGGGCAGCGAGCGGCCGTCCTGTTCACCGAGATCTTCGGACGCGGGGGATCATCCGGCGGGCCGTACCCCGATCGTGATCTCGCTGACGTCGAACCCTCTTCTAAGATCGCCGGTCGTGTCGTGCGTGGGGCGATGGCCTCGACCATGGTCCCGCATCCCTTGCAGCGCACGCTCCCCGCGCCCCCCTCATAGCCGCCCCGGAGTGGCCCCGTCCCTGGGCGGCGCGGAACGCAGACCCACTCCCGAGCCTGAGCCGCCGCTCGGTCCTCACGAGGACGATCGTGCTAGTCGCCCCAACCCGGCGGGGGGTCTCGGAGCTCGGGCAGCGTCTGCCAGTACTCGCGGAGGTCGGCGCATAGGCCGTCGTCGTCGAACCGGAGCAGGAGGCAGCCGGGCAGCGTGAGCTCGCCCCCGCCGACCAGCATGGTCGTCCAGAACTCGACCACCACGCGCGACCCCTCGATGACGGGTGAGCCTATCCGAACCTTCACCCGGGACTGGACCGCGGTGACGTTCGTCCAGTAGTCCTCGACGCCTTTCCGTCCGACGTGTGGCGCCTCGAAGATGTTCGAGCGGTAGAGCGCGTCCTCGGAGAACAACGCGCCTGCCGCCGCGCTGTCGGCCTTCTCCCACGCCCGCCGGTAGGCCTCGATCCAGGCGATCGCCTCAGCAGCCGATGGCATGCTCACCCCTCCTGCTCACCCACGACGGCCCGGGACGCTAGCCGAGACGAGCGCGGGGCGGGCCGCGGGCCGTCGACAGAGGCGCAACGTGGCTTCAGCCGGCGTGCTGCTCGACATGCGCGTCGAGCCTGGCCGCGATCGCATCGAGGCGGGCGTCCATCCGAGCGTAGCCCGTGTCCATCTTGGCGTCCAGAGCGTCGATCCGCGCGTCGATCCGAGAGCCGACGGTGTCGATCCGAGAGCCGAGGGTGTCGATCCGAGAGCCGAGGGTGTCGATCCGAGAGCCGAGGGTGTCGATCCGAGAGCCGAGGTAGAACAGCGACCCCAGCGAGGTCGCCGCAAGCAGACCGATCGCGGTCCAGATCGCGGCATCCATCCTACCCGTCACCGTAGCACCCGTGTACGACATCGGCAGGTGCCCTGGACCTCGCGTGCACCATCGGCCGACGGAGTGGTATGGCTCGTCTGCCGATCAGTGGGTCGCCGATCCCCGAGCCCGCGCGGGGCCTACACGTTCGCCCGAGCTCGTTGACCCTTGGAGATGACCGCGATAGGGAACCCGGCCAGGAGCTTCCACCCCGGTGAGGCGAAAATGCGGACCGAGGTCATCAGCCTGTTCGAGGAGTTCTTCGAGGCCGAGCGCGTCC
>CAZXFA010000044.1:0-16801 GCA_964640085.1 uncultured Actinomycetes bacterium
TCCAGCAGCGGCAGGTGGTGCGGCTGCTCGCGTACTCGAGCATCGCCCAGGCCGGGTACATGCTCCTGCCATTCGCGCTGGTCTCGGCCGACGTGGGGGTGAACCAGGACGCGTTCGCCGCCGCGGTCACCTATATCCTGATCTACGCGATCATGACGCTCGGCGCCTTCGCGGTGGTGATCGCCATGACCCGAGAGTCGCGCGGGCTGTTGATCACGGACTTCGCCGGTCTGGGGCGACGCGCGCCGGTGCTGGCGGTCGCGATGACCGTCTTCATGGTCTCGCTGGCAGGGATCCCCCCGACCGGTGGCTTCTGGGCCAAGTTCGTGGTCTTCAAGGTGGCGATCGAGGCCGGCGGGATCGGCGTCGCCCTCGCGATCGTGATGATCCTCAACTCCGTGGTGAGCCTGTGGTACTACCTCGCCGTGCCGCGGCAGATGCTGTTCGTGGAGCCGGAGCTGGACCGACCCCTCCGGTCGCCGGCGCTGGTCGTGGCGGCGACGGTCCTCGCCATGGTCGCGATCGTCGCGGTGGGGGTCTGGCCCGAGCTCGTGGCGCGGTTCCCCCCGTTGTCGACCCTTGTGGGACCCTAGGAGGGGAGCAGCGCCGTGGAGGCCGGGGATCGGCCGCCCCGGGTCGGCGAACGCTCGCAGGAGGAGAGAACGACCATGATCGGTCTGAACCGTGTGAAGACGTGGGTGCTCATCGCGGCCCTCGGGGGCCTGTTCGTGCTGATCGGCGGGATGCTCGGCGGCCGGGGGGGGATGGTGGTCGCCCTCGCGATCGCGCTGGTCTTCAACTTCTCGATGTACTGGTTCAGCGACAAGATCGCGATCGCCACCACGCGCTCCAAGCCCGTGACCGAGCAGGAGTACCCGGACCTGTACCGGATCGTGCGCGAGCTGGCCGAGACGAACCGGATGCCGATGCCACGGATCCACGTCTCGGAGATGGATCAGCCGAACGCCTTCGCGACCGGGCGGAACCCGGAGCACGCCGCCGTCTCCGTCACCCGGGGCATCCTGCGGATCCTGGACGAGCGCGAGCTCCGCGGGGTGCTCGCCCACGAGCTCTCTCACGTGGCCAACCGCGACATCCTGATCAGCTCGGTCGCGGCCGCGATCGGCATGAGCATCACGTTCCTGGCCCGGTTCGCGCTGTGGTTCGGTCGGGGCGACAGCCGGGACAACCCGTTCGGCGCGTTCGGGTTGATCTTCGCCTGGCTCCTGGCCCCGCTGGCCGCCGCGGTCATCCAGATGGCCGTGAGCCGGTCCCGCGAGTACCAGGCCGACGAGTCCGGGGCGATCCTGTCGCGGGACCCGGAGGCGCTGGCGAGCGCGCTCCGGAAGCTCGAGGCGGCCGCCAAGCAGGTGCCGGTGCCGGCCAGCGTGAGCCCGGCCGAGGCGCACCTGTTCATCGTGAACCCCTTCCGGGGGCGGCAGGCCGCGGCGAGCCTGGCGAACCTGTTCTCGAGCCATCCGCCGACCGAGGCCCGCGTCGCCCGGCTGGACGAGATCCGGCGCCAGCTCGGCTGAGCGCTCAAACGAGCTCGGAGAGCTCCCGGAGCGACCGGATCACCCGGTGCGCGCCCGACCCGACGTCGGCGGCCGGGTCCCGGGCGAGCAGCACGGCGCGCAACCCGAGCTCCGCCGCGCCGTCGCAGTACTGGACCTGATCGTCGACGAACGCCGCCTGGTGTGGGCGGGCGTCGAGGGCCTCAAGTGCCGCCAGGTAGATGGCCGGCTCCGGCTTGGCCGAACCGATCTCGAAGGACAGGATCACCGCATCGGTCTCCTCCTCAAGGCCGAGACGCTCGACCACCGCCCGCGTGCCGTGGTCGCAGTTGCTCACGATCGCGGTCCGGATCCCCCGATCGCGCAGCTCGCGCAGCACCGGGAGCGCGTCGTCCCAGAGGTGCACCCCGGTGGCCAGGAAGGTCTCGGTGCGCTCGGCCAGCCCCCGGATCGTCGTCGGGTCGGCATCCACCCCCGCGGCGTCGAGCACGGCGCGGAGGTCCCCCTCGATGGTGCCGAACGTCCCCAGGCTCCGCGCGTGGCGGGTCCGTACGTAGGCATCCAGCAGCGCGTCCCGGCCCACGCCGACCCGGCGTTCGACCTCCGTGCGCATCCTGGGCCACTCGGTCCAGGCGAGCGTGTCGTACAGGTCGATCAGGGCCGCCGAGATCGCGCTCACGCCGTCGAGTCGAGGATCGCCCGGACGTGTTCGATCGTGGTCCGGGGGTTGACGAAGCACAGGCGGGCCACCTTCTCGCCCTCCCACGCGGTGGGCTGGACGAACCCGACCTGGTCGGCCAGCAGGCGCCGCCACCAAGCCTCGTAGTCCCCCGGGCCCCAGCCGAGCCGCCGGAACAGGACCACCGAGAGCTCCGGCTCCAGGACGAGCTCCAGGTGATCCCGCCGAGCGATCTCCTCGGCGGCGGCGCGCGTGATCGCGAGCACCGCCTCCACGGCGTCCCGGAAGGCGTCGGTCCCGTAGGTGGCGACCGCGAACCACAGGGGGAGCCCGCGGCCCCTTCGGGTGAGGTGGTGGGCGAAGTCGCTGGGGTTCCAGTCCCCGGTGGTGTTCAGCGAGTCCAGGTACGAGGCGTCCTGGCGGTGGGCTGTGCGCGCGAGCTGCGGATCGCGGTACACGAGCGCGCACGAGTCGAACGGCGCGAACAGCCACTTGTGTGGGTCCACGATGAAGGAGTCGGCATGCTCGACACCCGCGAATCGGTCCCGGACGGATGGCGCGAGCAGGCCCGCGCCCCCGTACGCGCCGTCGACGTGCATCCACAGGTCGTGGGCCGTGCAGACCTCGGCCACGCCGGTCAGGTCGTCGACCACCCCGGCGTTCGTGGAGCCCGCGCTCGTCACCACGGCGAACAGGCCCTCGGGGCCCCCGGGCTCGAGGGCTCGCGCCAGCCGCTCGCCGGTGAGGCGTCCGCACTCGTCGTGGGGGACGGCGAGCACGTCGACGTCCATCACCCGGGCCGCCGCCACCACCGAGGAATGGGCGGTATCGGCGCAGGCGATCGTCCAGCGCGCCGGCGGGGTGCCGCGCGCCTGGGCGGCCGCATGGCGGGCGGCCACCAACGCAGACAGGTTCCCCGCCGTCCCTCCCGAGACGAACACCCCGCCGGCGCCATCGGGCAGGCCGATCAGGTCGGCGATCCAGCGGAGCACCTGGTTCTCGGCCCAGACGGCGCCGGCCCCCTCGAGCCAGCTCCCCGCGTAGGTGGACGAGGCACTGATCGCGAGGTCGAAGAGCACGCTGGCCTTCGAGGGCGCCCCCGGCACGAACGCCAAGAAGGCCGGGTGGTCGCTCGAGATCGTGGCCGGAGCCAGGACCTCGGACCAGATCCGGAGCGCTTCACGCCCGCCGACCCCCTCGGCCGAGATCGTCCGGCCGGCGAGCCGGTCGAGCTCCTCGGGAGGAAGCGGATGGTCCAGCGGCTGGGGGTTGGCGATCCGGCCGCGAGCATACGCAACCACGGACCGGGTCAGGGCCTCGGTCTCGTCATCGTAGTCGTGCATCCGGTCGAGGACCGCTCGGTCCCTACCGCGAGAGCTCGGCGCAGAACTCGCCGAACGCGTCGATGTAGCGCTGGATGTCCTCCTCGGTGTGCTGCACCGAGATCGTCCACTGCTCCTCGTCGCCGGGGGTCATGAAGATCCCCCGGTTGGACATCCAGGTGAACGACGCGTAGAAGAGCTCGGGGATAGTCTCCAGGAAGTCCCGGTAGTTGGACAGGGGCTCCTTCCGGTAGGAGACGCATCCCTTGGCCCCCAGGTCCACCGCGTGGGCGGGGACGTCGGCCTCGTCGATCGCCCGCTGGCAGCCCTCCGCCAGCATCGTTCCGAGCTTGCCGAGGTGGTCGTAGGCGTCCCGCGTGAGCACCTCGGTCAGGGCGGTCAGACCGGCGGCCACCGACAGGGGATTGCCGTTGAACGTGCCCTGCTGGGCCGCGCCCTTGGTCACGAACTCCATGATCTGGGCCTCGCCACCGAACGCGCCCGTGGTGGCCCCGCCCCCGACCGCCTTGGCGAACGCCGCCAGGTGGGGCTTCACGCCGTATCGCTCCGCGGTCCCACCGTAGGCGATCGTGCCGCCGCACTTGACCTCGTCGTAGATCAGGATCGCCCCGTGCCTCTCGCACGCGTCGCGCAACGCTTGGAGATACCCGGGCTTGGGTGGAACAAGGCCGATGTTCATCATCACCGGCTCGAGGATCACCGCGGCGATCTCGCCCGGGTTGTCGGCGAACGCCTGCTCGACCGCCCCGGGGTCGTTGAACGGGACGACGATCACGGTCTCCCACAGCGCCTCGGGCACGCCCTTGGAGGTCGGGCGGGTCGTGTACCAGGCCTGTCCCTCGGCCCCGGTGGTGAACCGCATGTCCAGCACGTCGGCCTCCGGGACGACGGAGAACAGGAGCGAATCGTGGTGTCCGTGGTACGAGCCCTCCATCTTCACGACCTTGTCCCGGCCGGTCGCGGCTCGGGCCACCCGGAGGGCGTCCATCGTGGCTTCGGTCCCCGAGTTCACGAACCGCATCTGCTCGAGCTGGAACCGCTCGCAGATCGCTTCGGCCAGCGCCACGGTCTTCTCGGTGGTCACGGCGAAGTGGATCCCCTGGTCGGCCACCGCCCGGATCGCCTCAACGATCTTCGGATGGGCGTGTCCCACCACGTTCACCCCGAACCCGCCGTGGAAGTCCACGTACTCGGCCCCGTCCACGTCCCAGACCCTCGAGCCCATGCCCCGCGCCAGGTACACGGGGTACGGGTCGCCGGCCTGGAAGTTGGACGCCACGCCGTTCGGCATGCTCCGCACGGCCCGCTCGAACAGGGCCTTGGAGCCCGTCGTGCGCTCGAGCAGCCGCTCGCCCTCCTTCTTCGCGATCTCGTTCGCTCGTGCCGTCAGGCTCTCTCGGTCCACCCCTACCACCTCCGTGCGGGCAATCTACCGGCGGGAGCGAGGGGCAGGCAATCGGACGGTGTGGCGCGATGCGCCGCGGATGGGCGGACGGAACGGCCCTCAGGGCCGGAGGTTCACGAACTGGAGCGCGAGGTCGAAGTCCTGCTCCTTGACCGCCCGGATCACGGTCTGGAGCTCGTCCTTGGTCTTGCCGCTCACCCGGATCTGGTCCCCCTGGACCTGGGTCTGCACCTTGAGCTTGAGGCCCTTGATGAACTTCACGAGCTCGCGGGCCTTGTCCTCGGAGATGCCGGTGTTCACGTTGACCGCCTGCTTGGACGTGCCCTTGGCGGCGGGCTGGATCGGTCCGAAACGGAGGGCCTTGAGGGGGATCTCGCGTCGGACGGCCTTCTCCTTCAGCACCTCGACCGCGGCCTTGAGCCGGTCCTCGGTGGAGGAGCGGAGCTCGATCAGGGTGTCGTCCTGGCTGATCGAGGTCCCCGTGTTCTTGAAATCGAACCGTTGAGCGACCTCGCGCCGGGTCTGGTCGACGGCGTTCGCGACCTCGGGCATCGAGACCTGCGACACGATGTCGAACGAGAACTGGTCCTTGGCCATGGCCGTATCCTACCGGCGATCCAGGCCTTGCTATCCTGCTAGGTGCTTCCGGGAGGGTGCCCGAGCGGCCAAAGGGAGCGGTCTGTAAAATCGCCGGCGTAGCCTACGGAGGTTCGAATCCTCCCCCTCCCACCAACCGATCGGCTGGTTCCCGTCAGATCTTCGGGAGCTTGAAGCCCGACTTGGCGATGACGTGGTCCCGGGACTCCGCGGCCATCCGTTTCACCGCCGGCCAGTCCACATGGAGCAGTTCGCCGCGGCGTTTCATCACCCGACCGGCGATCAGGACCGTGTCCACGTTCCCGGTGTCCATACCCGTGACGACGGCCGTCGCCGGGTCGTTGAGCGGCGTGACGTTGATCCGGTCCGTGCGCAGCAGGATGACGTCCGCCTGCTTCCCCGGCGTCAGGGATCCCGTCTTGGCGTCGAGTCCGTTCGCCTTCGCCCCCTCGATCGTGGCGCAGGCCAGCACCTCCTGGGCCGAGAGCGGCGGCTTGCCCTCGGCGGAGGCCAGCGATCGCTGTAGGGCCAGGACCGAGCGCATCTGGTTGAACATGTCGCCCGGCACGTTGGTCTCGACGTCCACGCTCAGGCTCGGGGAGAGCCCGCGGTCGAGGAACTTCTGGACCGGGGGCATCCCGTGGCCCATCATCATCTCGACCGGCGACGCCAGCGAGACCGTGCCGCCCGTGTCGACGATCATCTGGATCTCGGTGTCGTTCAGCGTGGTGCAGTGGATGTAGGTCGTGTCGGGTCCGAGCAGTCCCGCCTCGCCCATCTCCTGGACCTTGGCGTCCATGCCGTAGCTGCCGACGCCGACGTGCGTCGTGATCCGGGCGTCCGTCTCCCGAGCGAGCTTCCAATGGTCGCGCGAGACCTCGAAGTCGGTGAACTCGGGACCCGGGGCGGCCAGCGCGAGCGTGAGCATCTGGTCCTTCGTCGCGAAGTGCTCCGTGGCCGACCGCACGAACCAGCTGGGTTGACGCTCTTCCCACTTGCCCCACCACGGGAACCCGTAGGCGAAGACCGCCCGGAGACCGGAGTCCTTCAGGGCCTGGATCACCGCGTCCGTGTGCGCGGGCGAGCCCTGGATGTGCGACCAATCCAGCAGGGTGGTGATCCCGGCGTCGATCGCCCCGAGCGCCGAGATCATGTTCCCGATGTAGGCGTCCTCCGGTCGGTACGCGGGCGCCAGCTTGTGCAGGACGAACGAGATGTAGCTGGAGCGGCCCTCCAGCGGCACGTCGGTGCCGATGTTGCGCAGGAGGCCCTCCCAGATGTGTCGATGCGAGTCGACGAAGCCCGGCATCACGATCATGCCCGAGGCGTCGATCACCTCGGCCTCCGCCGCCGTCAGCGCGGGTCCCACTTCGACGATCCGGTCCCCCTGGATCAGGACGTCGCCGGTCGGGAGGTCCCCGATCTTCGGATCGAGGCTGAGGACGGTGCCGTCCCGGATCAGCGTCCGTCGCGTCGGCGGGACGCGGACATCCCTGCCCCGCGGGTACAGGTCGGGGATCTCTGGGGGTTTCGGAGGGCGGCTGCCGATGACCAGACGCCGGGCCCGCTTGTAGTTCCGCTTGACGAGCTCCTTGATGTCGCCGAGCTGGAACAGCGTGATCCCCAGGATGACGAGGACCCCCACGATCATCAGGCCCTGCTCCGGGGTCAACCCGAGGAAGGGGAGCGCGGCGATGATCAGGGCCAGGAGCACCGAGGCCACGAGCGTGCCGAGGAACGTGGCCCGTCCGCCGGACAGCGCCGCGCCGCCGAGGACCGCCGCGGTGACGCTCTGCAGCGCGTAGGCATCGCCGATCTGCGCGTTCCCGATGCCGGAGCGCGACATCACCATGAACGAGGCGACCGTGGCGAACAACGCCGACAGGACCAGCGCCCGCACCTGGACCCACTTGGCCCGGACGCCGTTCCGCTTCGCGGACCGCTCGTCGAACCCGACGGAGCGCAGCGCCAGGCCGGAGCCGCTGGCGTGCAGCCAGAGCTCGAGCGCGACGGCCGCGCCCACGATGAGCAGGAAGGCGACCGGGACCGGACCCATCCTTGTACCCAGCCAAGAGGTGAAGTCGCGGCTGATGACGCCGCCGGGTGTCTCGCGCAGGGAGAGCGAGATGCCGCTGAGGATGCTGAGGGTGGCCAGGGTGGCGATGATCGAGGGGATCTTGACCCCGATGACCAGGACGGCGTTGACCAGCCCGAGCGCCAGACCCGACAGGAAGATGGCCCCGACGCCGAGGAGGACTTGGGTGGTCGCGGCGTCCGCGGGGATCAGGAACGAGGCCACCACGACGCCGAACGTGACCATCGCACCCACGGACAGGTCGAGGTAGCCGGCCAGGAGCGCGTGCGTCTGGCCCATCGCGACCAGCGCGATGGGCGCCGCGAGGACCAGGACGCTCGTGACGTTGGCCGCGTTGACGAAGCCGGGGAACCTCGACGTGGTGTACGCGGTGAAGGCGACGATCAGGATCACCTGGAGGACGACCGGCATCCAGAGCCGGAACCGCACGATCTTGCGCCACTTGTTCCTGTCCCGGGCATCGCGCAGGACCTTGCGGACCGCGCGTCGTGCCGCGTCGATGCGGTCGCTCATGCGTCGCCCCGGCCCGACGGTGCCTTCGGCACGGCCGCGCCCAGCGGGGAACGTCCGGCGCGCGACATCCCCGGTCCCCGGACGATCGCCTCGACGATGCGCAGCTCGTCGAGCTCGTCCCCGGGGATCTCCTCGACGATCTGCCCGCGGGACATCACCAGCACGCGATCGCAGAGCCCGGACAGCTCGAGCGGGTCACTCGACTTCAGGAGCAGGGCCGTTCCGGCATCCGCCCGGGAGCGCAGCGCCGCGTAGATGTCGAACCGCGATCCGACGTCGACCCCCTGCGTCGGTTCGTACGCCAGGATCACCGCGGGTTCTCGGAGGAAGGTCCGGGAGACGGCGACCTTCTGTTGGTTCCCGCCCGAGAGGAATCCCACGGGCTGCTCGACCGATGGGGTGCGGATCTCGAGCCGGGCGATCAGGTCCTCGACCGCTCTGCGTTCCCCGCGCCGGCGCAGGAACCCGAAGACCCCGAACCGCCGCAAGGACTGGATCGTCGCGTTGACCCTCACGCCGAGCACCGGCATCAGGGCCTCGAGCCTCCGGTCACCGGGCAGGAGCATGATCCCGGACCGAACGGCCTCGTGCGTGGAGATCAGCGTGAGCCCCTTGCCCTCGCAGACCACCCGGCCCGCCCGCGGCGGCTGGCGTCCGGCCAGGCAGTCGAAGAGTTGGGGCTGGCCGTTCCCCTCGGCCCCCGCCACGCCGACGATCTCGCCGCTCGCGAGCGTGAAGCTCACGGGACCGAACGATTGGCCCTGCAGGCCATCGACCACGAGCACCTCACGCCGGTCACCGTCCTGCGGAGCGGGTGGTGGGAAGGCCGCCTCGAACGCTCGGCCCACGATCAGGTCCACGAGCTCGTGCTCGGTCACGGCCCTCGCGTCGAACGTTCCCTGGCTCCGCCCGTCGCGGAGGACCGTGATCCGGTCCGCGACCTCGAGGACCTCCGGCAGACGGTGGCTGACGTACACCACGCCGACGCCCCGATCCCGGCAGGCGACCAGGGTCCGGTGGAGCGCCTCCACCTCGTGGGGACCCAGGGCCGTCGTGGGCTCGTCCAGGAGCAGGACGATCGGGTCGGTGACGAGCGCCTTGGCCACCTCGAACAGCTGACGTTCGGCCAACGTGAGGGCGCCCGCCGGGGCGTCGGGGAACAGCTCGATGTCGAGGTCGAACCCGGCCAGCACCCGCCTGGCCCACTTCTTCCTCCGCCAGAACGGAGGTCGCTCGTCCGGTGGTGCCGCGAGGTAGAGGTTGTTCTTGACCGGCTGGGCCAGGACCAGGGACGTGTCCTGATAGGCCATCGCCAGACCCAACCTCCGGGCCTCCGCGGGGGAGTCCCGACGCAGGCGCCTTCCGCCGATGAGGATCGTGCCGACGTCGGGCTCCACGAACCCGCTGGCGATCCCGAGGAGGGTCGACTTCCCGGACCCGTTCTCGCCCACGATGGCGTGGATCTCGCCGGCCCGGCAGTCGAAGCTGACGTCCGTCAGCGCTCGCACCGCCCCGAACTGGCGGGACACGCCGTGCAGGTCGAGGACCGGACCCCCGGTCGTCGACCCCCCGGTGGGATCGTCCGTGCTCATCCTTCGGCGAACATCAACGCGAGCACATCGTCCGGGACCAGCGAGGTGCCCGACACCGTCGGCGTCACCCGGTCCGCGTTGCAGTCCGCCGCGGTGACCTCCCGCATCACGTGCGGCACGACGACCTCGGACGGGATCTCCGCTCCCTTGATGTTCATCATCGCCGCGGTGACGGCGGTCCGTGATTGGAAGTTGCCGCCGGCCGAGTAGTAGATGTGATAGTTCGGGTTGTTCCGATCGACCCAGTCGCAGAAGAGCGTCTGTTCGTCGGTCCGCAGCGCCACGGTGAGCTCGTCCAGCTCGATGCCGAGCTGGTCGTAGGCCTGCAGTGCCGTGTAGAGGCCGTCCGAGTACTCGTAGGCGTACCCCTTGATGTCCGGGTCGGTCGACAGCCACCCCAGGACGACCTCGAGCGCCACGTCGTTCAGCCAGAACGTGTCGGCCGGAGGGCCCACGAGCTCGATCGAGTCGTTGAGCGCGGGTGTGAGGCACTGCTGCCACCCGAGCGACAGCGCGTTGCCCGGCGTCCCGCCCATCACCCCGATCGTCCCGGAGTCGATACCGTTGTTGAGCACGTCCGCGAAGCTCTCACCCAGCGCGCACAGGTCCTCGCCCACCACGGTGAGATAGTCCTCGCCGGGGATGAGCGCCCCCTCCTGACCGGGGAGACCGACCCACCCCGCCGAGAACGGGATGTACGGGATGCCGGCCGCGGTTGCCTCGAGGATCGCGTCCGCGATCGCGACGCCAGCGTCGGGGTAGCCGATGATGAAGTCGGCGCCGCGCTGGATCAGGAACCGGATGTCACCCGCCGGCACGGCCGGGTCCGGATCCCACAAGGCCTCGGTCGAGACGATCGTGCCGATCTCCTCGTACGTGAGCGCCTGCAGGATCGCCTCCATGTGCGTGACCCCGCGCCACACGTTGAGGTGGCCACCGCCGTCGGCGTAACCCATGACCAGGTCCCCGCCGCTGCCCGTTTCGCACTCCGGCTGGGACCAGCACTCCAACGCCTTGTCGATGGTCGCCTGGTCGAGATCCTGGTGGGCGCGGGCGATCGAGGCCAGGACGATGTCGGGCACCTCGCCGACCGGCCCCAGCGCCTTCTCGATCAACGCCGGGTCGGCATCGGTGCTCTCTCCGAACTCGGCCAGCGAGCCCTCGCCCGTGGTCCCGGTGGCCGCCGTCGCACCGCCGCCGGTCTCGCCCGCGGGCGGCGCTTCGTCGTCGCCGTCGCCGCCGCACGCCGCCGCCACCAACGCGAACAGCACGACGACGCCGAGGAACCTGATCCGTCGCATGTTTCTCCTCCCCGTAACCTCGATGGCGTTCATCCTCGATACGTTCGATTCGCCGATCCAGGCCTCCTTTCTCATCCCGTCGCGCCGTCCGAGCCACCGAGGGGCGGCGCCGGCGCGACCTTCGAGCGTCTCCGGTCCCGGAGAACGTGTTCCACCCCCCGGATGATCCGGTCGCCCGACACCAACATCCCCCCTACGATGACCAGTCCGAAGACCACGAACTGGAGCGCGGTCGGCAGCCCCATGACGCGCATCATCTGGCTGAGGCCCGCCAGGAAGAACGCGGCGACCCACGTCGACAGCGGGCTGGCGAGCCCGCCGGTGAGCGACGCCCCGCCGATCACCACGGCGGCGATCGGGCCGAGCAGGTACGGTGCGCCGATGGTCGTGTTCGGCGTGCGCAGGAGCGCGGCCAGCAGGATCCCCGCGACCCCGTAGAGGACCGCCGCGACCACGTAGGCCAGCACCTGGTTCAGGTTCACCCGGAGCCCGGCGATCCACGAGGCGGTGGGGTTGGCGCCGACGACCTGGAACCTTCGTCCGGTCGTCGTGAACCGGAAGATCACGATCATCACCAATGTGATGGCCACTCCCACCCAGAAGATCCGCGTGACGCCGAGGAAGCGCCCGCCTGCCCACTCCGAGAGCCCGGGAGGGACCGGCGTCTGGATCGCGACGCTCTTGTAGTAGCGGAACGCGTACCCGGTCACGATCTGACCGACCGCGAGCGTGACGATCAGGGAGTTGAGGCCGAGGCCCCCGATCAGGATCCCGTTCACCAGCCCGACGAGCGCCGTCAGCGCGAGCGCGGTGACGATCGCGGCCAGCAGGTGCTCGTCGGACGCCTCCCCGACCCCCACGGTGACCATCGCCGCCAGGGTGAGGCTCCCCGGGACGCTCAGATCGATGCCCCCGGTCATGATCACGAGCATCTGACCGAGCGCGGCGATGGCCAGGAACGTGCCGAACGGCGCGATCGCCCGGAGGCCGGGCGCCGCCAGCGTCCTGGGTGCCCAGATCGAGGCGACCAGGACGAGGAGCGCGATCGCGATGTAGGCGGGCATGTAGCGGGAGGCCACCACGAAGGAGGTGACGGCCGACGTCGATCGCCGACGCCCGCTCACCGCCCGCCCCCGGGGACCGCGCCGACCACGGGGCCGGCGGCCGCCGCGATCCGTTCGCGGGCTTCCGTCGCCAGACGGCGGGCCCCCTGGACGTCTGCCTGGAGGACGCCGTCGCGCATCAGGGCTCGCCCGGCGACGAACACGTGTTCGACGTTCGACGTGTCCATGCCCCAGACGACCGCCCCGATCGGGTCGTTGATGGGGAACACGTTGGGGCGGTCGGTCCGCAGCACGATGAGGTCCGCCTGCATGCCCGGTTCCAGGGAGCCGCTCACGCCGGCCGTGCCGGCCACCCGGGCCCCTTCGACGGTCGCGTACCGGATCACGTCCCGGGTGCTCATCAGCCGGGGCAGACCGGCCTTCCCGGCCAGCCTGCGATCGAAGACCACGGCGTGCTGCCACGAGATCGCGGCCCGCATCTGGGCGAACATGTCGCCCGGCGCCGTCAGTTCGTCGTCGGTTCCCAGTCCCGGGCGGATGTCGCGGTCGATCAGCTGTTGGATCGGCGGCGACCCGAGGCCGCTCGCCATCTCGCTCGAGGGCGCCAGCGAGACCGAGGCTCCGGCGGTCGCGATCGCATCGAGTTCCGCGTCGTCCAGGTCGAAGCAGTGGATAAGCCTCACGTCCGCGCCCAGGAGCCCTCGCGCGGCCATCGCCGAGATCACGCCACGTCCCGACGAGTGCGGGCCGGCGTGCAGGTGGAACGGCATGTGCTGCTCCCGGGCGAGCCGCCAGAGGCCGTCGATGCGGGCGACGTCGGCGGCGGCCGGCCCGTCCCACCCGCAGGCGAGCGTGGTGGACGGTCCCGCGAGCTCGCCGAGGCGGTCGAGGATCCGGAGGCTGGTGCTCGGCTGCTCGCCGTCCCCCTCCGCTCGGGTCCGCGGGGCGTGGACGAACACCGTGCGCAGGCCGGTGTCCACGTGGGCCTGGAGCGCCGCCTCGATCGATGCGGAATCCAGGGGCAGGTCCGCCCAGTCGACGACGGTCGTGATCCCGGCCTCCGCCGCGCCCAGCAGGCCGATCAAGGTGGCGGCGTAGACGTCGTCGGGTCGGTAGCGGTCGGACGGGGCGCTCGTGGGCGCCGGGCCCCGCCAGCCGGGACCCGGTTCGCCCAAGTTGCGGAACAGCGATCGCCACGCGTGTCGGTGGGTGTCGACGAACCCGGGCATCACGATCGTGTCCGTGGCGTCCACGAGCTCGGCGTCCCGGGCACGGAGCCCCGGTCCCACCTCATCGATCCTGTCGTCCTCGATCAGCAGGTCGGCGCGTACGAAGTTGGGGGTCTTGGTGCTGAGGGTGAGGACGCATCCATCGCGCAGCAGGGTCCTCGTCATGCCTCGCTCCCGGGTCCGACCGGCTCGGCCCCGTCCGAGGGGTCGATGGTGAAGGCTACGACGACGGCCGTCATCGTGCCCGGCCCGCCCCGCTCACTGGCACTGTTGAACGAGAGCCCCTCACCGCTCAGTGACACTACACATCTCGTCCCCGCTTTTCCAGGCAGGGTCGAGCGTGTGCGCCCAGGCGGCCGTAGGACCACCCGATCGTCATCCAGCGATGCTGCACACGACCGTGCCATCTAGTACTGTCGCTGTGCTTCCCGAGCGAGGAGCGTCGAGGGTCGGTCATGAGCGGAGCGCAGCTTCCGGTGGGTGGCGTCTGGACGCCGATGTGAAGCGCGAGGTCGAGAGCCCCGGGGCCGACCCGACGCCGCTCGACGCGATCGGTCGCCGTCTCCGAGAGGAGCGCGTCCGAGCGGGGATCAGCCAGCGCGAGCTGGCCCGGCGGCTCGGACTCTCCGCCAGCCTGATCTCGCAGCTGGAGAGCGGGCAGTCCAGGCCCTCGGTCGGCACGCTCTACTCGATCGTCACCGAGCTCGGCGTCTCGCTGGATCGGGTCATCCGGGGTGGGGACCTCCCCGACACGGGCGGGGAGGAACCGGATGGCTCCGGGGATCGTACCCCGGTGGTGCATCCGGGAGAGCGGGCCGCGATCGATCTGGACTCGGGCGTCCGGTGGGAGGAACTGGCCGCCGGGCACGAGGACGGTATCGACTTCCTCCATGCCATCTACGAGGTCGGTGGGGCGTCCACGGCGGACCGGTCGCTGATGCGCCACCACGGCCGGGAGTACGGCTACATCATGAGCGGTACCCTGAGCATCCAGATCGGGTTCCGTGAGTACGATCTGCACCCCGGCGACTCGATCGCCTTCGACTCGACCACCCCCCACCGCCTGTTCAACCGGGGGGACGTTCCCGTCCACGCCGTCTGGTTCGTGGTGGGGCGTAGGACGGAGCGACGGGGTCGCGAGTAGCTACGCTCGTCGGAGCCGCGACGCTCAGCCGTACCGGCTGAAGAGCGCGCTCGACGGGTCGAAGAAGCCACCTTCCGGGCGGGCGTGGGCGTGCCAGTGGTCCGGGATCCGTCGGCGCTCGCCGTCGATCCAGAAGCCCTCTGGGTACCGCGCGACCGCCACCGCCTCCAGGAGGCACAGGAGCCGGCGCTCACGGTCGTGATCCGGGAGCCCGTGGGCACGCCAGACGATCATCGGCGTGGCGCAGACCATACAGTCTGCGACCCAGCACTCCTCGTCCTCGAAGTGCCAGGTCGTGACGCGCTCCGCGCGGCAGAGGAGGCAGCCCTCAGCCCCGGAACTCGACGCGGTCACCGATCCCCACCCCCATGCGCTCGAACCACCCGACGTTCACCTCCACCGCTCCCACGTAGGCTACGCCCGGCGAGTACCGGGGGCACGGGTCGACCTGGCACGGCTGCATGTCGACGATCGCCACGATCCGGCCGCCCGCGTCCCAGAACGCGATCGACAGCGGGATCAGCGTGTCCTTCATCCAGAAGGCGCCGTCGGTCTCCTCTTCGAACAGGAACGCCATCCCCCGATCCTCGGGGAGCTCGGTCCGGCCCATCAGCCCGCGGGCGCGCTCGGTCGGCTCGTCGGCGATCTCGACCTCGAGCGTGACCGTCCGCTCGCCGGGGGTCAGGATGAGCGTGGCCCTCTGTCCTTCCTCGGTCTCACCGTCGCATGCGACGACCACGACGGCCAGGAGCACCGATACGAGCAGCCGAGGCACACCGGTCATGGTCTCACCGCCCCTGGGTATCATGACCGCGCGCCGGAGTAGCTCAGTCGGCAGAGCACCTCCATGGTAAGGAGGGGGTCAGGGGTTCGAGTCCCCTCTCCGGCTCCACACCCCGCGGTTCAGGCGCCGAACTTCGCCAGGCGCCCGGCGTTGGCGAGCAGGACCGCCATCAGCTGCCGGGTGGGTCGGAACCCCAGCCCGCCGACGCGGCACCAGCGCTCGCCGAACCGCTCCACCTCGTCTCGTCCGCACCGCTCGCTCCGCACCAGCACGGGCACCGGGTGCCAGGAGTGCGCCGCCATCTGCCAGGGCGTGGCGTGGTCGCCGGTCACGGCGATCACGGTCGGCTGCAGCTCGAGGATCCGGGGGACCTCGGCGTCCAGGCGCTCGATCGCGGCGATCTTCGCCTCGCGGTTCCCGTCCTCGCCGGCGGCGTCCGGGTCCTTGTGATGCAGGAAGAAGAAGTCGGCCTCGTCCCAGTGCTTGGCCAAGAGGTCCAGGCTCGCCCCCAGGTCCTCGGGCGGCCCGAGCACGTCGAAGCCGAGCAGGGAGGCGACGCCCCGATACATCGGGTAGACGGCGATCGCGGCCGGTTGCGGGCCGTAGCGGTCGGCGAACGACGGGAGCTCCCGCTGGGAGTCGAAGCCGCGGAGCAGCAGCCCGTTGGCCGCCGGCTCGTCCGCCAGCACGCGACGCGCCTCGGCGACCGTGGTGGCGGCCACCTCCGCCATACGCCCGGCGGCCGGGTGGAGTGGCTCTGGCTCGAGCGGCGGCACTCCGGTGTGCTGCGGGTCGGTGTCGCCCACGCGCGGGTCCAGTCCCGGCCCGCGCCATGCCACGAGGAGCCGGTGCTGGCGCTCGTGCCGGAAGAACACCTCCGCGCCGTCCACCGAAACCTCCTCCTGGAGGCGCTCGACCACTGGACGGGCCCGCTCGTCGGGGATCCGGCCCGCACGGCGGTCGGCCACGTTGCCGTCGGCGTCGATCGTGCACAGGTTGCCGCGGGCGGCCACGTCGCCCGGTCGCAGGTCGAACCCCAGGCCGGCGGCGCTGAGCGTACCTCGGCCGAGCTCGAACTCCAGCGGGTCGTACCCGAACAGCGCCAGGTGCCCCGGTCCGGAGCCGGGCGTGATGCCGGGCCCAACCGGCTCGAGGAGCCCGGTCACACCCTCGGCCGCCAGACGGTCCAGGTTCGGGGTCCGCGCCTCCTCGAGCTCGGTGCCGTGCTCGGCGTCGGCCATCCCTCCGAGCCCATCGAGCACCACGAGGACGATCTTCGAGTCGTTCTCCACGACCAGCGGCGACAGGTCCATCTCGGCGATGCTATCAACGGTCTGCACGCGGGTGCCGGGGGAGAGTCGGTGCAGGTAGACTGTTCGGTCGCCTGGGCGGGGTAGCTCAGAGGCAGAGCAAGCGGCTCATAATCGCTGTGTCGCGGGTTCGAGTCCCGCCCCCGCTACGCCCCGAACGCAGGAGAACAGGAGCGCGACTGATGGGCAAGCAGAAGTTCGAGCGGACCAAGCCCCACGTGAACATCGGCA
>CAZXFA010000045.1:0-15642 GCA_964640085.1 uncultured Actinomycetes bacterium
CGCCCATCAGGGCGCGGTTGGCGTCGTCGTGCTCGAGGAACGGGATCAGCGCCGCGGCCACCGAGATGATCTGCTTGGGCGAGACGTCCATGTAGTCGATCTCTTCGGGCGGGACCTGGTCGACCTCGCCGCCCTTGCGCCGGACCAGGACGTCGGCGTTCTGGAACGTGCCGTCCGGGTTCAGGGGGGCGTTGGCCTGCGCGATGACGAACCGATCCTCCTCGTCGGCGGACAGGTAGTCGATCTTGTCGGTCGCCTTGCCCTTGGCCACGCGCCGGTACGGGGTCTCGATGAACCCGTACTCGTTGATCCGCCCGTAGGTGGACAGGCTGCCGATCAGGCCGATGTTCGGGCCCTCCGGCGTCTCGATCGGACACATGCGGCCGTAGTGGCTGGCGTGCACGTCCCGGACCTCGAACCCGGCGCGCTCGCGCGAGAGGCCGCCCGGCCCGAGCGCGGACAGGCGCCGCTTGTGCGTGAGCCCCGCCAGCGGGTTGGTCTGGTCCATGAACTGTGAGAGCTGGCTGGTCCCGAAGAACTCCTTGATCGAGGCCACGACCGGCCGGATGTTGATCAGCGTCTGCGGCGTGATCGCCTCGACGTCCTGCGTGGTCATCCGCTCGCGGACCACCCGCTCCATCCGCGACAGGCCGATCCGGATCTGGTTCTGGATCAGCTCGCCCACGCTGCGAAGGCGACGGTTGCCGAAGTGGTCGATGTCGTCCTGCTCGTACCCGTCCTCGCCCGCATGCAGCTTGACCAGGTACCGGACGGTCTTGAGGATGTCCTCGTAGGTGAGGATGCCCTTGTACTTGGGTCCACCGTCCCCCTGCTCGTCCTTCTGGAGCTCGCCCCAGACCCGGAGCCGCGGCTGGTCCCAGGCCTTCTTGTCCGGGTTGTCCAGCTCGCCCAGGTCCTTGGCCCGCTGCCTGAGCTGCTTGAGCAAGACGCCCTCGGCCGCCTCGAGCTTCTTGCCCACCTTGTAGCGACCGACGCGCGCCAGGTCGTACCGCTTGTGGTTGAAGAACAGGTTCTCGAGCAGCGTGCGCGCCGAGTCGGCCGTGGGCGGCTCGCCCGGACGGAGCTTGCGGTAGATGTCCTCCAGGGCCTCCTCGGGCGTTTCGAAGTGGTCCTTCTCCAGGGTGTTCTGTATGGATCCGGCGTCGTCGAACAGCGCGACGATCTCGTCCGAGCTCCAGCCCAGGGCCTTGAGCAGGACCGTGACGTTCTGCCGGCGCTTGCGGTCGATCCGCACGCCGACGGTGTCCTTCTTGTCCACGTCGAACTCGAGCCAGGCCCCCCGGCTGGGGATGATCTTGGCGATGTAGATGTCCTTGTCGCTGGTCTTGTCCAACTCACGGCTGAAGTAGACGCCGGGCGAGCGCACGAGCTGGCTGACGACAACCCGCTCGGTGCCGTTGATGATGAAGGTGCCCCGCTCGGTCATCATGGGGAAGTCGCCCATGAAGACCTCCTGCTCCTTGATCTCGCCGGTGGCCTTGTTGACGAACATGGCCTCGACGAACAGCGGGGCGCTGTAGGTCTGGTCCTTGTCCTTGCACTCTTCCTCGGAGAACTTCTGTTCTTTGAAGGTGTGCTTGCCGAAATGGAGCTGGAACTGCTCCGTGAAGTCCTCGATCGGAGAGACTTCCTCGAGGACCTCCTTCAGGCCCTCGGCCAGGAGCCAGTCGAAGGACTCCCGCTGGATGCCCACCAGGTCCGGGAGCGGAAGGACCTCGTGGAGCTTGGCGAAACTGACACGGTCTCGGACAGGCGCGAGCGAGTCAGGCAAGAACTATCCCCCCTAGGGTGAATCGGACGCCTGGGATCAGGGCAGGCTGGACGCGGCACGGCAAACGAATAGTCTAAGTGCGCGGGCGCGCACCGTCAAGCCCGGGGCGGGGTCCCCGAACCGCCCGGAACATTACTCCGGCGGAAGTCCCAGGTCAACCGCCGATCGGGCCCGTTCAGGAGGGGTCAGCCAGGCAGGCCGGCGAGCGTCTGCGCCGCGGAGGTACCCGCGTCCGAGCCGGTTCCGGGACCGGACTCGGCGGCGCTCTCGTCCACCATCCCGAGCGCCCGCGCGATGTCCGCCACCGCGTTGCCCAGCGCCACGGCCTGCTCGCTGGAGCGGATGCGGACGCCGCGCGCCGTCATGACGTTGAGGAATTCCTCCATCAGCGCGCGGTCGTCACCGAGCAGCGACGCCTCCGAGACCCCAAGCGCCTTGGCCAGCCGCGCGAGCGTCTGGATCGACGGCGCCACGTGGCCGTTCTCGTACCGCGAGAGCCTCGCCTTCGGGATCCCCGAGATCTCTTCGAGGTCGGACTGCGACATCCCGCCCCGGAGGCGAGCGGCGCGCAGACGCTGCCCGAACGTCCGCTCCGTGGTCTCCATGTTCGCCCCCCAAATCGTTCGACGTCGAGGAATCTACCCTTCCGAAGGGTATGTCGGCAAAGCAACAGCGGTGTCTAGCCGGTCGGCCCGACACCGCCGTGACCCGATGTTCGCCCTCGGCCGTTCGGATGAGCCGAACGCGTTCGAGGGCTACTTGACCTCGGCGGTCCCGCCGGCGGCCTCGATCTGTTCCTTGGCCTTGTCGGCGGTCTCCTTGTTGACGCGCTCGAGGACCGGCTTGGGCGCCGAGTCCACGAGATCCTTGGCCTCCTTCAGCCCCAAACTGGTGAGCGCGCGGACCTCCTTGATCACCTGGATCTTCTTGTCGCCCGCGCTCGCCAGGATCACGTCGAACTCGGTCTGTTCCTCGGCCTCCTCGCCGCCTGCGGCGGCGCCGGGCGCGCCGGCCGCCACCATCACCGGGGCAGCGGCCGCGGCCTGGACGTCGAAGGCCTCCTCGAACCTCTTGATGAAGTCCGAGAGCTCGAGCAGCGTCATGTCCTTGAACTGCTCCAGCAGGTCCTCGGTGCTCATCTTCGCCATCGGTCTACTCCTCCTCGCTCTGCGCGGAGACCGCGGCCTCCGACGTCTCGGGTTCGGGTTCGGGGGTCGCCTCCGCCGGAGCTTCGGCTGCGGCCTCGGGTTCGGCTGAGGCCTCGCCGGGGACCTTCTCCCGGTAGGCCTCGAGCAGCCCCAGGAACCGATTCTGGAGCGCTTGGAACATCGAGGCCGCCCGGGTCATCTCCGACTTCATCATCCCGGCGATCTTCGACAGCATCACGTCGCGGGACTCGAGCGTCGCCAGGGCCTGAGCCTCGGCGGCCGACAGGACCCGGCCGTCCAGGTACCCGCCCTTGAGGACCAGGGCCGGGAAGCGCTTGGCGGCATCGACGACCCGCTTGGCCGCCTGCACCACGTCCCCCTGGACGAACGCGACCGCCGTCGGCCCGACGAAGAGCGATCCGAGCTCCTCGATCCCGGCCTCGCCGACGGCGCGCTGCATCAGGGTGTTCTTGACCACCGCGAACCGCGCCTGGTCCGAGAGGGATCGGCGGAGCTCGGTGGCGTCCTGCACGGTGAGGCCCCGGTAATCGGCGAGCAAGAGGGCGTCCGAGCCCTCGATGCGCCCCTTGAGCGCCGCGACCTTCTCAAGCTTCTCTGCGTTCGGCATCGCGCCTCCTGGAACGGGAAACGCCTCCGCAGACACGCGGAGGCGTTCGCGAACGTGCGCGACGTGCTCCCAATCGCCTGCGCAGGTACCGGCGTGGCCGGATCATGCAGCGCCCCTGCGGTCTGCGGCGGACCTCCAGGTTAGCCGGGGCGCCGGGTCCCGACAACGGCCGCGCGACTGGGAGCGCCGACACCGGGCGGCATCCCGAAGAACTTGCTCTATGTGCGACTTCGATCACCGCCAGACCCGAACGGATGTCGATACCACTCGGCATGCACGTCCTCACGGACACGAAGTGCTCGAAGGAATGGACACCGACCACGCCCTGACATGCCGAGCGCTGCGGCGGATACTGCGGTGGACCGCCGAGGCCGACCGCCGGGTGGCGGCGGCGCACGCCCTGGAAGGGCTGCCGCGGATCTCGGCCGCCTTCGAGCGCGGCGAGGTAGGGATCGACAAGGTCATCGAGCTCTGTCGGTTCGCCACGCCCGAGACGGAGCCCCGGCTCTTGCGCTGGGCCCAGGAGGTCTCCTCCGGGGCGATCCGCTGGCGGGGCGACCTCCAGCTCCGGCGCCGCCGGCAGGAGGTCGAAGAGGTCGATCCCGCGCGATCGAGCGCGAGGTCGCGAAGCTCCCGGCTGTGCTGGGCGAGGAGGACCCGAGGCCGTCGAGGCCGGTCGCGGTCGGCCGGACCTCCAGAGACCCCTCACCGTTCACGATGCGGCAGCTCCGCTACCGGGACGTCGAGTGCCGCTTCCCGGGCTGCGGATCGCGCGGCGTCACGCAGGCCCACCACGTCGAGCGGTGGATCCGGGCGGGCGAACCGAGCTCGGCAACCTCGTCCTTGTGTGCTCCTTCCATCACAAGCTCGTGCACGAGCTCGGTGGAGCCTCATCCGGGACCCGGACAGCACCGTCCGCTGGTACCGACCCGACGGCACGCGGTACCTCGCAGGACCTGCGCCGCCGGAGGGGACCGTCTCGAGGTCGAACGCCCTCGTGGCGGTGGGGTAGGGGGCTTGACCCATGGATCCCGTCAGGCGGCGCGTCGGCGCGACCAGAGCAGCAGGCCGAGGAACGTCGCCGCCCCAACCGCGAGCAGCAGGTCGTACCGCGGATACGGCGCGTACTCGAACCGGACCTCGTGCCGGCCGGCCGGGACCACGCGGCCGACGAAGCTCGGAGCGAGCATCTGCCGCCCGACCTCGCGGCCGTCGACCGTTACCCGCCACCGGTTGTCGAACGAGGTCTTCAGGAGGACCGCGACCTCGCGCTCCGCCTCGACCGTGGCTCGCGCCGCCCCATCTCCGAGCTCGATCGAGGACGAGCGCACCTCGCCCCGCGGCGGGTCGAACCCGGGCACGGTCGGCTCGGCCGGCGACAGACCGGCGAACGCGATGGCCGGGTGCAGGCCATCGCCCACCAGGTCCGACCGGAGCCAGTCCTCCGTCCGCTCCCCGAGGTTCGTGCGATCGGCCACGATCGGGTCGGTCACGTCGACGAGCTCCACCGCGCCGTCTACCTCAACCTCCCAGAGGGTGTGGCCTCCGCGCTCGGCCAGCAGGGATGCGGGCACCGACGGCTGCCGGTCCTCGGGAAGGATCAGGTACCGGACGTCGAACAGGTCGTGGTGCGCGAGCGAGCTGTCGCGGAACCGGAACTCGGCCGGCGAGGACAGGGACCACGTCGGGCGGGTGAACCCGACCGCCGGGACGTCGAGGTTCAGCAGCACCGCGTACATCGGCACCTGCCCGATCCGGTACCGGGACCCCCAGTTCGACCGCAAGCCGCCGTAGACGCGGCCCGGCCCGCGTGAGCGCGCTATCGCGACCAGCGCGGCCACGTCGGCGCCCTCGGTGGCATCGACCTCCTGTTGCTCATGGATCCACCGTGCGCCGGTCGCGGCCCACCTCGCCCGCTCGGTCCAGGCGGGGGCGAGCATCAGCACGAGCAGCGCGGTCAGCGCGGCGGCCAGCAGCACCGTGCGATGCGTGGGCGGTCCGTGGCGTCGGAACGCCCACCGAAGCGTCCGCGGCGCGCGGGCGCCGAGCCAGACCGCCCCGAACCCGATCAGATACAGCGCCGCCAGGTGCACACCCGAGACGTACCGGCGCAGGAACAGGTCCCCCGAGCCCGGGAGCAGCCGGAGCGCCGTGCCGAGCGTCGGGCGTCCGAAGAACAGGAGCAGCGACAGCAGGCCGAGCGCGAGGACGGCGCGGGCGCGCTCGTCTCGCCGCGAGCGGGCCAGCGCCACGAGCAACCCGACGGCTGCCAACAGCGTGAGCACCGGGAACCGGTGCTTGTCGAGCAGCTCGCCGGAGACCGCCCACGACAGGATCTGCCGGGCGCCGAACGAGTCGTAGAAGACACGCCCGCGAGAGAACTCATCCTGGATCGTGAACACGCGGTCCGCGAGCAGCGGCACCACCACCCACGCCGCGATCAGGAGCGCCCCTGCCCCCACGATGGCGGCGCGCAGGGCCCGGACCGGCAGCCGCCTCGGACGGAGCAGAGCGAGCACGCCGAGCGAGAGCAGTGCCAGGTACCCGGTCAGCAGGTGCACGGCGACGCTCATCGCCGCGGCCAGCGCGGCCCACGGCACCTGTCGCCCCCGCGCGACCGCTCGGTACCCGAACCCCCAGGCGAGCGGCAGGAGCCACATGCCCCAGAGCTGGGCCCAGGTCCCGTAGCCGCGCCACGCGTAGCTCCCCCACTCGTAGCCGAGCGTGGGCGCGCTCGAGATCAGCGGCGAGGCCAGGGCGGCGACCGCCGAGCGCCACCGCCCCAACCCGAGCAGCCGACCCCCGACGAAGACCGAGACCGGCCACAGTGCCAGGAGCAGGTACAGCGACCACGTGTAGGCGCGCTCGGACCCGATCGGCACGGCGACGAGCCCGGTCAGGACGTGCGGCAAGCTCTGGTAGTGGTGGAACCGCGAGGCCCCGAGCCCCAGGTACGGGTACCACCCGTCCAACGGCAGGTGCCCCTCGGACCAACGATCGGCGGCCCACCCGATCATCGAGCGGTGCACCGCTCCGTCGTTCAGATTGTCGGCCGGGCTCGCTTCGGCGCGCAGGGACCACAGGTTGAACAGGACCACCAGGACGACGAGCGCCCACGGGCCCACGCGATGGTGCTCGAACGTCCCCGCCGGCCGGCGCACGCCGGTGACGCTACACCGCGGCCGGCTGCGCCTCCGGCTGGGTCTCGACGTCGCGCATCCGGTTGGGATCGATCGCGATCCCCGGACCCATCGTGGTGCTGATCGTTACGCTCTTCACGTACTTGCCCTTGGCCGCCGAGGGGCGTGCCCGGACGATCTCGTCCACGACGGCCAGGTAGTTGTCGAGGAGCTGCTGCTCGCCGAACGACTTCTTCCCCACGATCATGTGGACATTCCCGGTGCGGTCGGTCCGGTACTCGACCTTACCGCCCTTGATGTCCTGGACCGCCTTCGCGATGTCCGCGGTGACCGTGCCCGTCTTCGGGTTGGGCATCAGCCCCCGAGGACCGAGCACGCGGCCCGCCTTGCCGACCGCGGCCATCAGGTCCGGCGTCGCCACCGTCGCGTCGAAGCCGAAGTTCCCCGCCAGGACCTGCTCGACCAGCTCCTCGCCGCCCACCACATCCGCCCCGGCCTCCCGGGCCTCGGTGGCCTTCTCGCCCACCGCGAACACCGCGACCCGGACCGACTTGCCCGAGCCGTGCGGCAGGTTCACGGTTCCACGCACCATCTGGTCCGCCTTCCGGGGGTCGATGCCGAGGCGGAAGGCGATCTCGACCGTCTCGTCGAACTTCGCATCGGGGAAGCCCTTCAGCGCCCGGATCGCCTCGACCGGGAGATACTCCCGCTCGGGATCGAGCGCACCGGCCGCCTGGCCGTAGCGCTTGCCGCGCGCGCTCATGCGACCACCTCCACGCCCATGCTGCGCGCCGTCCCGGCCACGATCTCCATCGCGGCCTCGACGTCGTTGGCGTTCAGGTCGTCCATCTTGCGCTCCGCGATCGTCCGGAGCTGATCACGGGTGAGCGTGCCGACCTTGGTGCGGTTCGGCTCGCCCGAGCCCTTCTCCAGGCCGGTGGCTTGCTTGATGAGCTCCGCGGCCGGCGGCTGCCTGGTGATGAACGCGAACGAACGGTCCTCGTAGATCGTGAGCTCGGCCGGGATCACCTGGCCGGCGAACGGCTGGGTCCGCTCGTTGTACTGCCGACAGAACTCCATGATGTTCACGCCGTGCTGGCCGAGCGCCGTGCCCACGGGCGGGGCGGGCGTCGCCTGGGCGGCGCGGATCTGGAGCTTGACGACGGCGAGGACCTTCTTCTTCGCCATCTGCGCTGTTCACCTCCTGCGGTCCGAACGGCCTTCGGCCTCCCGCATCGTGAGAGCGCTCCCAGAACGGGAGCCCATCGATGGTAGTCGTCCTGTCGCACAGCGCCAACCTGCGCCCGGGTCGACCGCGGGAACAGGCATCGCGAGCTTGCACGATGTCGGCCATCCGGCCTACGGTTGGTGAGGAGAGCTCCGAGGGCAACGGCGAAATAGGCTCAACGCCGGGAGCGAGATCGGTGCCCGCTAGGAGGTGAAGCCATGCTCACGCGACGGGATTTCTTCCGGCTCACCGGCGCGTCCACGATCGGGTGGTACGTGGTCACGCGGTTCGGCTGGGTGGAACGGGCGGTGGCGCAGATCCCGGGCGGAACGCTCGACCCGCTCTTGGTGCCCAAGTACCAGACGCCGATGCTGATCCCGCCCGTGATGCCTCGGGCTGGGACCATCCGGCAGCAGGGCGGCAAGCCGATCGACTACTACGAGATCTCGGTGAAGCAGTTCCCGCAGCAGATCCTCCCGGAGGGTCTGCCTGCGACGACGGTCTGGGGGTACGGCGCCGTCAGCTCGGCGAGCAAGCGGGGACTCCTGCTCCACAACGCCCCTTCCCTGACGATCGAGACGATGTGGAACCGGCCCGTCCGGGTCAAGTGGATCAACGACCTGGTGGACGCGAGCGGTGGCTACCTCCCGCACCTGCTCCCGGTCGACCAGACGCTGCACTGGGCGAACCCGCCCGGCGGGGACGCGGGCCGCGACTCCCGACCCGACTTGACGGGCATGGCCACTCCCGGCCCTTACACGGGCCCGGTGCCGATCGTGACGCACGTGCACGGCGCCGTCGGCGTCGGCGACGAGAGCGACGGCTACGCGGAGGCCTGGTATCTGCCGGCCGCAGGGAACATCCCGGCGGGCCACGCCACCGAGGGCACCTGGTACGACTTCTTCGCGGGCAAGGCTGAGACCAAGTTCGGCGCCCAGTGGGGCTCCGGGTTCGCGATCTTCCAGTACCCGAACGACCAGCGCGAGTCGACGCTCTGGTACCACGATCACACCCTCGGGATGACCCGTCTCAACGTGTACGCCGGCCCGGCCGGCTTCTTCCTCGTCCGCGGCGGCCCCGAGGGAGACAAGGCGATCCTCGACAGCCGCTTCGGCACCACGGCCGTCCTTCCCGGCCCGGCCCCGAGGGAGAACGACAAGTTCCCCCCCAACAAGACCTACTACGAGATCCCGATCGCGATCCAGGACCGTTCATTCAACGTCGACGGCTCGCTCTTCTACCCAGACACGCGGGCGTTCTTCGACGAGATCGCCGGTCCCTTCATCCCGGACACCGACGTTTCGCCGATCTGGAACCCCGAGTTCTTCGGGAACATGATGATGGTCAACGGCAACACGTGGCCGTTCCAGACCGTCGAGCAGCGGCGCTACCGCCTGCGCTTCCTGAACGGCTGCCAGTCGCGGTTCCTGATCCTGGACTTCGACCAGATCCCGGGCGTCGAGGTGTGGGCGATCGGGAACGAGGGTGGATTCCTGACCGCGCCCGTGAACCTGACGGCCACCAACGGCAACCGGCTCCTGATGGGCCTCGCGGAACGGGCCGACCTCATCGTCGACTTCACCAACGTCCCGGTGGGGAACTACGTCCTCGGCAACGTCGGGCCGGACGAACCCTTCGGCGGAGGGGTCCCCGGCGTGGACTTCCCCGTCGCCGATCCCGAGTCCACCGGGCAGGTGATGGAGTTCCGCGTGGTTCCGGCGCTGGCGCCGGACCCGACTACGCCGCCGCAGTTCCTCCAGCTCCCCGCGATCACGCCGCTCCCGACCGAGACCCTCACCAGGCCGCTCGCCCTGTTGGAGGAGCTCTCGGCGTTCTTCGCTGACGCGCCGGCCGAGACGCTGCTCGGCACCGTGGGCGGCGATCCGAACCTCGCCCCCGGCGTGTGGACCAAGCGGCTGTGGGCGGACCCGGTCACCGAGAACCCCGCCGTGGGGGACACCGAGGTTTGGGAGCTCTACAACGCCACGGCCGACGCCCACCCGATCCACATCCACGAGCTGGCCTTCGAGGTCGTGAACCGCCAGGACATCTTCGTGGACGAGGGGACACAGGAGGTGCAGGTCGTCCCCGGGTCCGTGCCGCTGCCGCCCGAGTCGTGGGAGACGGGCTTCAAGGACACCGTGACCGCGTATCCGGGTCAGGTCACGCGCGTGAAGGCGACGTTCCACACGCCGGGACAGTTCGTCTGGCACTGCCACATCGTGGAGCACGAGGACAACGAGATGATGCGCCCGTACCGGATCGGACCGGTCCAGCCGGGGCAGCCGAGCTAGGCCAGCCGACCGCTAGACCTTCGCCACCTGGTCGAAGGAGAGCTCGACCGGCGTCTCCCGGTCGAAGATGTTCACCAGGACCTTGAGCTTGCTCTGGTCCAGGTTGATCTCACTGATCGTGCCGTTGAAGTCGGCGAAGGGACCGGAGATGATCCGCACCACGTCGCCCTCCTCGAACCCGAGGCGGAACGTGGGCTTCACCTCCTCCTTCTTGACGGCCAGGATCTTCTCCACCTCGCGCCGGGACAGCGGCGTGGGCTTGCTGCCGGTGCCGGCGGCGACGAACCCCGTGACGCCGGGAGTGTTCCGCACGACGTACCAGGAGTCGTTGTCGTAGACCATCTTCACCAGCAGGTAGCCGGGGAAGACCTTGCGCTGGACGACCTGCTTCTTGCCGCCCTTGATCTCCATGACGTCTTCCATCGGGATGTGGACGTCGAAGATCTTCTCCTCCATCTGCATCGTGTGGATCCGCGACTCGAGGTTGGTCTTGACCTTGTTCTCGTAGCCCGCGTACGTGTGGACGACGTACCAGTCGCCGGGCCCGCGGAAGGGATCGGGTCCGGCCGGTTCCTCCTCCACCTCGGCAGGGACGGCGTCCTCGAGCGCCGGCGTCGGCTCGGGCTCGGCCTCGGGCACGGCCACGGGCTCCGCAGCCTCGGGCTCCGCAGCCTCGGGCTCCGCAGCCTCGACCTCCGCCGCCTCGACCTCCGCCGCCTCGACCTCCGCCTGGAGCTTCGACGTCGCATCGGCCTCCTCGATCTCCTCGCCGGGGATCTCGTCGGCCGCCACGTCCTCGGCGACCTGCTCGGGCGTCTGCCCCTCCTCCTCTTGGAGGGAACTCTCGTCGACAGCCTCCGCCTGGCTCGGGTCGAAGGGGATCGTCGCCTCGTCCTCGCCTGGAACCTCGCCCGGAACCTCGGACGGAACCTCGCCCGGAACCTCGGACGCGGCCGACCCCTCGGCGGGGGCCTCATCCGGGACGTATCCGTCCACGCGGTCGGCGGGGAGCTCGTTCATGCGGCGGGTGTCCTCAGCTCGTGAAGACGTCCAGGACCAGCTTGGAGAACACGACGTCGAGCCCGAACACGAACGATGTGAGCACGATCACCGTGACGAGCACCACGACGGTGTAGGTCACGAGCTCCTGGCGGGTCGGCCAGACGACCTTCTTCAGCTCCTGACGGACCTCCTTCAGGAACTGCCGGACGCCGGTGCGCTCGCGCTTCTGGGCGAGCTGGCTCCGACGGGCGGCCGCCGCCGTCTGGGCACGCTCGACGGTCGAGCCCTGGCGACGCTGCGCTCGCTTCATCTGCCTGTTCATCGTGCTCCCTTGCAGGGGCGGAGGGACTCGAACCCCCAACCGCCGGTTTTGGAGACCGGTGCTCTACCAGATTGAGCTACGCCCCTCCGTGCAGCGGTCCAGCCGACAGCCGGGGACACCGGAAGCCCAGTATAGGAGGCCCCGGGTACCTCGGCAAAGCTCGTCCCGCGGACGCACGGTTCGCGCCTGGAAGTACGTGATGTTGCACCCACCCTCACCTACACTTGGCCGAGACGCGTCGCGCCGGCCCCGGATGGCGAGCGCCCATATGCACCAGCCAGATCCCGCCTCCCCGCCCGGCGCACACCGGCGGCCCAAGAGACGCACCCTGTTCTCCGGCAAGCCCGAACCCGTCCCTCCCGCGTCGAGCTCCGCGCTCGAGCGGGTGGAGGCCATCATGGCCGCGTACCAGGACACGCTTGGGGAGCAGCTCGAGGAAGGACTGCGCTCGATCCAGCACGAGGCGAACTCGCTCATGCACGAGATCGCGAGCGAGGTCTGGCGCGCGGCCGGCGGCGACAGGGGTGACCTCCGATCCACGATCGTCGAGTCCCTCTCCCGGGACCAAGCACTGCGGTCGCTGATCGCGCACACGGACGAGCGGTTCCAGGAGATCGCCGTCCGGACCTCGCGGCTGGAGGACTCGCTGAACATGTTGGCCACCTCTGTCCGGGCGGCGGAGCATCAGATCGAGGAGAGCATCGACCGGCTCGGATCGCTCGACGCGCACCCGGCGATCGACGTCGTACAGCTCCGTGGGCAGCTCGCGGAGGTCACCCGACAGATCGCCGTGGCCTTCGACACGCTCGCCGAACGCGACCGCGCGATCGTCGAGTCGGTGCGCACCCGGGTCCGCGAGCACGGCGAGCTCATCTCCCAGGAGGCCACCAGGATCGCCAAGGCGATGGAAGCCTACGTCCGGCAGGGCGTCGAAGCGATGGGGCATCTCGCCGGCAGCACGCAGGCCAAGATCGACGCGCTCGGCGATGAGAACGTCGCTCCCCGCCTGGAGGAGGTCATCAAGGCTCAGACCGGACGTCTGGAGTCGCGCCTGTCCGAGATGGCGGCCTACGTCGAGCACCTCCAGGAGCGCGCGGGTGTGGAGGTCCGCGACCTCGAGCAGGAGCTCGGGGCGATGCGCGAGACCACCTCCTCGATGCTGAGCGAGGGCCTCAGCTCGCTCGACGAGCGGATGGGCGTCGTGGACGGGCGCGTGGGGACCGTGGATCGCCGGGTCGCCGAGATGGACGGGCGCACCTCGTCCGCCGTCGAGCAGATCGCCGGCCTGCGCGACCGACTCGGGGCGGTGGGTGAGCAGATCGCCGGGTTCGACCTGCGGATCCAACGCATCGTCCACGACCGCGCGATGGGCCTGGCCCAGCTCGTGCGCTCGGACTCTGAGGCGCTGCGCCGCGAGCTGGTACGCACCGCGGCCGAGCGGGACGAGGCGACCGCGCGGATCATCGATGAACGCCTGGCGCGCGTCAGCGAGGCGCTGAACGGCGCGACGCGGGACATGGTCGACGAGGTGACCCGACGCACCACCGAGGCGGCGCGGGAGCACCTCGATCAGATGGGCCGCTCGATCGCCGAGCAGAGCGCCCAGGCCCTCCAGGTGGCCGTGGCCCGGGGGGTGGTGATCGAGGCGCGGATGCAGACGGCGGTCGAGTCGCTCGAGCGGACCACCAGCGACATGGCGAGGTTCCAGGGGGCGACCGAGCAGGCGATGGGCAACGCGCTCGACGCCCGGTTGGCCTCGCTCGCCAAGCTGATCCGTACGGACAACGAGACCTTGGCCCACCAGATCGTCGCCGACCAGGAGACCTCCAAGCAGGCGCTGCGGTCGATGAAGGAGCTCCAGGCGAGCCTGCCGGCCGAGGTGGTGGACATCGTGGAGCGGCGGTTCGCCTCGCTCGCCGAGTCGATCGAGCGCTCGAACGAGGTGCTCGCCCAGCGCCTGGACCGGATGGCCGAGAAGATCGGCCGCCGCTACGACAACGACATCCAGATCGTGATCGACCGGATGGGCGACGCGATGCACGCCCTCGCGAGCCTCGGTCGTCCGGGCCAGGGCCAGGGTTCCCCGCCACGGGTCCAGATCGACTAGAGCGACACCTCGGCCTCGCTCCGGCGGATCGGCCACTCGGTCGCGCCGTCGCGCTCGACCGTGACCCACACGTCCAGCAGGGCCGTGCGCGTCGAGGGATCGAGCGCTCGCACCCTGCCACCCGCGACGATCGCCTCCCCCATGAACACCGGGGCCCGGAACTGGACGCGGACCCGATGCAGCCGGGTCGGATCCCCGAGCCAGTCGACGAGACACGAGACGAGGTGCCCCGTCGTGAACATCCCGTGGGCGATGATCCCGGGGAAGCCAGCGGCGCGAGCCACCTCGTCCTCCTGGTGCAGCGGGTTCCGATCACCGGAGGCCTCCGCGTAGGCCTTCACGTCCTCTCGGGTGACGACGCGGGAGCTGGTGGGGATCGGATCGCCTACCGCCAGATCCTCGAAACGGACGGTCACGACACCCCCCGCACGATCATCGTGCTCCGGGCCACGGCCACGAGCTCCCCCTCCTCGTGACGGAGCTCGGTGACGAGGGTGAGGAAGTCCATCGATCCCTTCGAACGGATCGATCCGATCGAGGTCACGACCCGCAACGTCTGGCCGACGCGCATCGGTCGGTGCCACTCGTACTCCTGCTCACCGTGGACGACGCGCGCGTAGTCCAGGCCCAGGTCGCGATCGGCGAGCACCGCGGCGATCCCGACCTCGTGCTCGGCCGCGGTGACGAATGTCGGAGGCACGCCCTCGGCGTTGTGTCCCACTGCATCGGCGAACGCGCGCACGCGCTCGGGTTCGAGCGTGAACGAGACCTCGTCGTACGTCTTGCCTTGCAGCGCAGCGTTCAGCGCCATAACGGCCCTCCGGTCGTTCGGCCGACACATACGTCCCGCGCACGGCGGTCTCCCGTTCGGCCGATTCACAGACCCCGAACGGGCTGCGAACCTACCCTCGCAGATGCGCCCCGACAAGTGCTCGAGCTTCCGTGACTCGGCACCTCGGGCGCCCTACGATCGGCGGGCCTATGGCCGGTGACCCGAACGGATCCGGGACCGAGAACGGGAGGGCCAGAGGCGCCACCCGCTCCCGTCCCATCAGGGTGCTCATCGTCGACGACGAGCGCACCTTCGGCGAGGCGCTCCAGGTCGCCCTGGGGCGCGAGAAGGACCTGCGCATCGTGCACGTTGCGACCGACGGGGAGCAGGCGCTCGAGGCGGTGAGCGAGCATCAGCCCGACGTGGTGATCATGGACGTCGGGATGCCCGGGATGAGCGGCATCGAAGCCACCCGACGGATCCGCGAGGCCGATCCCAACGCCCGCGTGCTGATCCACGCCATCCCGGACGACGAGCACCTGCTCGCCCGCGCGGTCCAGGCGGGCGCGATCGGCTTCGTCCCCAAGACGGAGGGGGTCGGTCAGGTGGCGAGCTCGGTGCGTCGTGTGCACCGGGGCGAGCCGCTGCACGACGACCAGGAGGTCGAGGCGGCGCTACGGCGGTTCCGGCACCGGCGGAGCAACAGCGACGACGTCCGGCACCGGTTGAACCGGCTCACGCCGCGGGAGATCCAGGTGCTCACGCTGATGGCCGAGGGGCGGTCCGCGGTGGACATCGTCGGGACCCTCCGGATGAGCCCCCACACCCTGCGCACCCACACGCAGAACGTGCTCACGAAGCTGGGCGTGCACTCGAAGACCGAGGCCCTGATGCTCGCGATCCGACACGGCAAGGTGCCCCTGGTTGACCTCACGAGCGCGGAGGTCTGAGCCCGGCTAGCGCGTCTCGCGGTGGAGCGTGTGCCGCCGCTCCCACCGGCAGTACTTCCGCAACTCGATCCGGTCCCGGTCGTTCAGCCGGTTCTTCACCGTAACGTAGTTCCGCCGCTTGCACTCGGTGCACGCGAGCGTGATCGTCGGGCGGTTGTCTCCCTTGGCCATGGCTCCCTATCCGTCCGTGGGCTCCCGCCCGTCACTTGACGATCTTGGTCACACGCCCGGCGCCCACCGTGCGGCCGCCCTCGCGGAT
>CAZXFA010000046.1:0-15186 GCA_964640085.1 uncultured Actinomycetes bacterium
TGACCCATGGCGCGGTGATCGCACGGGAGTACGGCCTGCCGGCCGTGGTGGGGGTAGAGCATGCCACCCGGCTGATCCGTGACGGGCAGCGCATCCGGGTGCATGGAACAGCCGGATTCGTCGAGATCCTGCCTTAGCCCCGTTCGAGCTGTCTGCGTCGCCGCCGCCCTCGGCTGCACCGCAGGCGAGGTGATGCGGGTGCCGGCGCCCCTATGACCCCTGAGGCGGGCCCGACGCAGCCGGGACACCCTCGGCGGTCGCGGTCGCCTCCGCTGGCCTGTTCGTCCTGCCGCCCCGTTGGGCCTCCTCGCCCATCACGGAGGTCCCGGTGAACACGGCCCCCTCGGCGATCACCAGGCTCTGTGATGCGATATCACCCTCCACCCGAGCGCGCGGACCGAGCTCCACCCTCCCCCGACCCGCGATGTCACCCATGACCACGCCACCGACGTGCACGTTGCCGGCGCGGATGTTGCCGTCCAGCCTGCTCTCTGCCGGGAGGGATACGTCGCCCTTGGCGGTGATGTCACCTCTCACCTGGCCGGCCAGGACGACGCTGGTGGCCTGGATGTTGGCCTCCACGCGACCCTCGGGGGACAGCGACAACTCCTTCTGGGCGGTGACCTTGCCCCTGACCTGTCCGTCGACCCTCAGGGACCCAGAGGCCGTCACCGTGCCCTCGATCCGTGTGCCGCGACCGACCACCGAGAGATCGGCCCGGTCATCTGCACGGTCCCTCCGCTCCTTCGTGACCGTGGTCTCGTCCCGGTTCTTGGTGGGGGTGACGGGTGGCGATCGTCCCGTGCCGCCGGCTCCAACCGCCGAAGGGGCTTCGGAGGGTGACCCCGGCACCTCCGGCCCCCCTGAACGGTCCCGATCGGACTCCGGGCCATTCGGTCCTCGGGCATGCCGCCGACGCCTCACTGGTCCACCTTCCCCCGGATGCGCGCGTTCACGCTGCCGACAAGCCTACGTCATCTGCTCGGGGCGTTGACCGACTCTTGGTGTCTGCGTGTTGGCGCAGCGGTGTCTGAGCCCGGTCGATCCGAGAAGCAGGTGGCAGGCCCACTCCCCCGCAAGAAGGAGCCAACGAAGGATCCACATCCAGCAGGCACGCCACGAAGTCCTCGGCCGGATCGGTGGGGAACGACCTTCGTGGACGTGCGCTCGCCCGAGGAGTACCGGGCGGGAGAAGCTGGCCCCCCATCACCTGCCCAGTAGCAGACGAAGGAGCTGCTCGGCTGTGGCGACGTCAGGGACCGTGAGGGCAGCTGGACCGAGTACGGCTCGCTGGTCTGTGTTCCGGTGGAGAAGGGCGCTAAGACCCGGGGGTCCAGCACCCGCTCGTTCTGGGACCACCCGATGGCCCCGTGGTGCTCGTCGCCGACCGACGGTGAAGCCGGGACCTTGTCGAGCTTGCCGCAGAGTCCCCGATCCGGGACGATGAGCTAGAAGATCCGAGCCGTGCTGGTAACGACTCTCTCGACCAGACCTTTCGACCCCACAGGCGTTCGTGTTCCCCACAACGTCGGCACGTGAGATGCCGCGGTGCCGGTGGCGCAGGAGCGGCGAGGCTCCCGGGCCATCGGTTGTTGTGGGACCGGTGCACGCGCCACGCGGGCAGACGATCCTGTTCCCTTCGGGCAACGGCGCGCGTGGAGACCAAGCCGGCCTTGCCTCCGGTCCCCAGGCGCCCCCACGTCGTATGCGCGCTGGGTGGCGCGCTCAGGGGGTGATGCCGAAGGTCGCGAGGAACGCGAGGTCGTCTGGCTGGTCGAGCCGGTAGGCGCCGCCACACCCGGGCAGGTCGAGCTGAACCCGAACGACGTCACCGCGACGACCAGGTTCGAGTCGGCGTCGTCGAACGCGGGGCCACCAGAATCGCCGAAGCACGTCCCGCCCGGATGCGGCTTGCACTGTTGTTCGACGGGAGGACGAAAGTGCCCTCGGGAGAGGCCTTCAGCGTGCCGAGCTTCACGAGCCCCTTCAGACGACATCGGCGCCCTCGGCCGTGAACGGGCCGCTCTTCGTCAGGCCGTAGCCCACGACCTCGAACCGATTCAGAGGTTTGTGTGCCCTTCAGGCTGCTGTTCATCGCCGCCGCCCAGTGGGACGCCGCGCGCTCCAGAATCTGGACGACCGGCTCGATGGGGGGTGGACGAGGAGGACGGCTGACTAGTTGCTCCTGACTGCGGCTTCTTCGATGTCATCTCTGAGGAGGCCCGGGATCCCAGCAGGTCGCGTCGGCATGCGCCGACCGCGGGGGTGGAGCCGCGGAGCCGGTCAGGTGATCGCGATGGCGAACTTTCCTCGCGAGGAGCGGGAGCCGACCAGGCCGAGAGCCTCAGGGAGCTGGTCGAACGTGTACGTCTTGGTGATGGGCACCTGGAGTTCCCCCTCGGCGGCCATCTGCAGCAATCCGCCGAAGGGGCTCGGGTCGGCGCCCCAGAACACGTTCGACGCGCTGATCCCGCGTTTGGCGAGCGCCTCCCCATCGGCCGCGCCGGTTGTGGTCGCGACCTTGCCGCCGTCCTTGACGAGCTTGGCGAGAGCAGCGTGCACGTCCCCGCGATTCACGGCGTCTATCAACGCGTCGACACCGTCCGGGTGCGCGGCGCGCACCGCTGAGAGAACGTCGCCCGTGTAGTCGATCACCTCGGTCGCGCCCAGGCCACGGATCCACGCCTCGTCCTGGAGCAACGCGGTCGCGAGCACCGTCGCCCCTCGCGTCGCCGCGAGCTGAACCGTGTAGGTGCCCACACCACCAGTCGCGCCGGCCACCAACACGACCGAGCCCTCCCTCACCTCGACCGCGTCGACCGCCACGAGCGCTGTGAGCGCCGCGAGCCCAACCGAACCGGCCTGCTCGAAGCTGAGGCTCGCCGGCTTGGGCTCGATGAAGCCCTCGGCGGGGACCACCAGGGACTCGGCGAACGAGCCGATCGAGAGCACCTGCTCGGGCGGGGCGATCCCCGCCACCTCGTCGCCGAGGGTGAAGCGCGTGACACCCTCGCCGACCGCCTCCACCACCCCGGCGTAGTCCTTGCCGGTCACCACCGGATAGCGATGCTCCATCGTGCCCCTGGCCGTACCCGAGGCGACGAACACGTCCCACCCGTTCACCGACGACGCACGAACGCGGACCCGGACCTCGCCCGGACCCGGCTCCGGCACCGGGATCTCCAAGAACGTGGCCCTCGATCCCTCCTCTGGTAGCCCAAACGCCTTCATGGTGCCCTCCTCCACACGGACGACGACCGTCGAACGATGGGCACAACCGGCCCCATGCGGCGACCATTCCCAGACGTCATCCCTGAAGCACGGGCTGCCCGATCGAGCTCTTCGTACCCCAACTCCTGTGTCAGCGATGCCAAGGCTCACGTACTCATCCCGTTTCTTACTTCCTTGGTGGCGTTGTGCGCACACCACCGCACCGCGGGACAAGCTGTGTTCGAGCGTGTTCCGCACCATCTCGCTCATCGCATACAAGACGGACTCCGCCGCCCGCCAAGCCCGGTCTTGTGCTGCGTGCGGTCCGTTGTTTGTCTGATGCACGCGAACCGGAGCCTGCCGCGCGCCGAGTTGGGGCCCCCGAACGTCAGATGAGCTTCGCGACAGAAGCACGTTGCCATCCTCGAGCGGGCCGGCCTCGTCAGCAAGCATCGCCTGGCCAGCTGTAGGTGACCGCTCGTCGCCCTGCCACCGAAAGCGCCACCGCCCCCCACCTTGCGATGCCGCGAAGCGAGGGCCAGGGTGAGGCCTTCGAGGACATGCTCAGGCGAGGCGCGGTCTTCGAGGACCATGGGATGCAACTCGGCGTATTGACGCCCGGAGCACCACATGGTTGGGTCGTCTACATAGCCGAGTCGAGGGAGGCGAGGCAAGATGGGCCGAAGAGTCGCGCTGCTCGCGTGCCTGGCGGGATTGGTCGTCGCCCTCTCTGCTCCGGCGGCAGCCGCCCAAGCGAACGCCTTCACCGAGACGGTGCAGGGATTCACGGAGACCTTCTCGGACGTGAACCCGTGCACCGGCGATCCGGGAGAGCTCACCGTCACCTACAACGGGGTGTTCCACGTCACGGAGGATCCCAACGGCGGGTTTCATGTGACCGGGACCCAGACCGGGATGTTCTCGTTCGTGCCCGATGATGGCGGTCTGCCGTCCTACACGGGTCGATTCACGGTGTGGTTCGGTGGGAACATCGGTTCGAACGGTGAGGGCTTCTGGGTGACCTTCCGCGTCAAGGGTTCCGGGTCCGACGGCTCCGAGCTGGTGTTCAACTCGGTCGAGCAGATTCACTTCTCGAACGGCGAACTCCACGTCGAGTTCTTCATGGGGAACTGTCGCTGAGGGGAACCTGAGGAGCGGATCGCCTCGCGCAGCGCCCGCAGGCGGGCGGCAGCGTCCTCGTCGACGTGGGTGTCCGGTGGCACGAGCCGCTCGGCGACCAGCCAGCGCCGAGCCTTCGCCGCCGTTTTCCAGGCGGTCCCAGGCGGCCGGGAGCTCGGGGTTCCAGGTGTTGACGAACCGCTGGAGCAGCTCGAGACGCCCGGGTGCCTTGGGCCGCCCACCGGGCTCGATCTGCTCGCCGACCCGTCGTTTGTCGCGCACGTCTATGCCACGGGCTCATGACGGTCACGCGACAGGGTGCGCTTGGGTTGGCGCGGAGGCATCGCGGTCGGTGTCGCGGCTGCTGTCGCTGCCGGCGTCGTCGTCACCGCCGTGCCGGGATCCGATCCCGAGCGCCGGCCGGCGACAGGGTCACCCACGCCTGACGCCGAGCCTTCCCGGCCGCCGATCGAGTTCGTGAGGATCGGTGGAGCGCCGGCCACGGTACCTGAGCGGACACTGAACGATCCGACGCTCCTGCCCTACCCGTTCATGTCCCCCACACCTCCGCCCGAGGTAACCGAGCTCGACGGAACGTATGTGCGAACCCTCACGCTTCGCGAGCTGGGGGGTGCGCGGATCGCGCTTCCCTACCGATGCCTGCGGTGCCCGCCCTTCCGACTCGACCCAGGGGTCAGCACGCTGGTCCTGTCGCGCGGGGCGTACTACGTCCACCACCACCTCTCGGGGTTCCGGACCCTGGGCAGCTTCGTCCTGGTCGGCGACCGCTTGGTGCTGTTCAACGACGCCAACTGCCCGCAGAGGCCGGGGACCTATCGCGTCGAGGTGGGCCGGCACGGCCTGCGATTCCGCCTGATCGAGGACGACTGCGCCTTCAGCAACGAGCGAGCGCTCGACCTCACGTACGGCCATGGACGCGCGTCAGCGCCTGCGTGCGCAGGATCCAGAGCCTGTGGCCGGGCGAGATCGCCTGCTGAGCCGATGGATCGGTCGACCCGATCGGCGAACAGGATCAGGTGAACCCGCAAAGGTTAGAGCGCCTCGGGAAACCGGCCTATGGTGCGCCGCTAGTCAGGTGAAGCAGCATCGCTGGACCGGTTGTTCGCCTCGTCCCCTGGTGAAAACACATCTTCTAGCTTCGCGACGTCGAAGGCCGACATCACCGTCGCACTGATGCTGAGGAACCCGGCGGCGAACGCCAGGAGGATTGCCCAGGTGAGATCTTCCCTGGTCGGATGCAGCCCGCGGAGAGCCCACGGGAGCACGATCAGGATCGCGGCCGTGGCCGTGGTCACCACCTCACGAACACCATCTGAATCCCGCTTGGGAGCACGTGTCCTACACGGCTGCGTTGCAGCCGGCGATTCACGCACCCACCGTGGCAGGTTCAGCGCGCCCCTCCTTGATTCGCGCCTCAGTGAGCCGGCACTCAGTCGCAGCGGGACCTTCGCGAGCGCCTTGAACCGCCCGTCAAGCCGTACCGGACAGCCTGCCGTCCTGAACAGCGGTGCGAGGACCGCTGGTAGGACCCACCCAGCCACTCCCTGAACGAGATCCTCCAGCGGTTGGGACCCGATGGTCCCAACCGGCCGGGGACCAACGTCGACGGCCGGAGCACCCGGGCCGGCGCAGACTGGCACCGTGAACCGATCAACGATCCTTGAACGATCCGCAGAGGCCGCCGTCCGATTCGGGGCCCTGGCGGACCCGGCGAGGCTCGCGATCCTCGACCAGCTCCGGGACAGCTCTCGCTGCGTCTGCGAGTTGCGGGAGGATCTCGGCCTGGCCTCGAACCTGCTCTCCTACCACCTGCGGATCTTGCGCGAGGCCGGTCTGGTCTCGGGGACACGTCGAGGTCGCAGGGTGGAGTACCGGGCACTTCCCGACGCGCTCGATCTGGCGCACCGGGAGCTCGAGGCGCTCACGCCGGAAGCGAGGCCATGAGCGTCACGGCTCCGACCGCGCGGCGTGGAGGGCGTGACACTCGCCTTCTCCTTCAGGTGTCCGCGGCGGTGCTGGTGTGGCTCGCGGCCTACCGCGCGGATGGGCCGTTCTGGGAGTGGCTGCTGTTCGACGTCGCCGGCCTCTCCCCGGACACGCGAATCGGGGAGGCGGTCCGCTTCTTCGCCTTCGATACCACCAAGATCCTGCTCCTGCTCACCGGGATCATCTTCGCGATCACCGTGCTCCGGTCGTTCCTCAGCGTCGAACGAACGCGGGCGCTCCTCGGAGGGCGGCGACAAGGACTTGCGAACGTCGCCGCCGCGGGCCTCGGTGTTGCGACGCCCTTCTGCTCGTGCAGCGCCGTCCCCGCCTTCATCGGGTTCGTCGCCGCGGGCGTGCCGATCGGCGTGACCCTGTCCTTCCTGATCGCGAGTCCCCTCGTGAACGAGGTGGCGTTGGTTCTGCTGTACGGGATGTTCGGCTGGAAGATCGCGCTTCTCTACGCGGGGGCCGGGCTCGCGATCGCCACCGGCGCGGGACTGGTCCTCGGGCGCTTGCACGCCGAGCGGTGGATCGAGCCCTTCGTGTTCGAGACCGAGGCCGGGGCCGCCGACGGGGCAGAGCGGCGTCCGACGTGGCGCGAGCGGGTCGACCGCGGGCGGGAGGAGGTTGGTGCGATCGTCCGCAGGATCCTGCCGTACCTGCTGGCGGGCATCGGGATCGGCGCGGTGATCCACGGCTGGGTTCCGGAGAGCCTCTTCGAGCGCTATGCGGGTCCGGACGATCTCCTGGCGGTCCCGTTCGCCGTCCTGCTGGGGATCCCTCTGTACTCGAACGCGGCCGGGGTGCTGCCGCTCGTGGAAGCCCTCTACGCGAAGGGACTCGGGATGGGCACGCTCCTCGCCTTCATGATGGCCGTCGTCGCCCTCTCGCTGCCCGAGACGATCCTGCTCCGACGGATCCTGAAGCCGAGACTGATCGCGACCTTCATCGGCGTGGTCGCGGTCGGCATCTTGATCGTCGGCTATCTGTTCAACGCCCTGCTCTAGAACGAAGGAGAACGAGATGACGACTCAGATCCTCGTCCTCGGCCCCGGATGCGTCCGCTGCCAGACGCTCTTCGAGCACACGAAGGAGGCCATCGACACCCTGGGGCTGGACGTCGACGTCCGGAAGGTCGAGGACATGGCGGAGATGGTGTCGCGAGGGATCTTCGCCAGCCCGGCCCTGGTGGTGAACGGACAGGTCGTGCTCGCCGGCCAGGTGCCCACGGTGTCTCGGATCCGCGACCTGCTCAGTTCCGAGAAGCAAGCTTGACCAGGGCTTCGTCTCACTTGAGCCATCGGTCGGGTGTGCATCCGGGGCGTGCCACCCGGGCGTACACCATCGAGGTGCTCGGGGAGGGTTCCTAAACCGCGTGCCGCAGGTTCGATTCCTGCCGGGGGCACACCTTGAACCTTCGCGTATACGCGGGTGGGTCCATCCGGATGGGCCGGTCCGAATTCGGGACGCGTCAATTGCGGGGCAGCGTTTCCCGAAGCAGTTGAGCCCCCCAGGACACCGGGTCCGCTCCGAGCGGGGCGGCCTCCCGGCTCCCGCGAGCGACACGCGTCGGATCTCGGACCACTTCGCCCCGTGCAAGGATCCCCGCCGGGACGTCTGCCCCGGTAGGGTGCGGGGGCGAGCCGGGAGGACGACGGTTGGAACCGATCGAGATCGTTCCGGATCACGTACAGGTCGGGCCGTTCCACGACCGCCAGAAGGCTCTGGGGGCGACGTTCTACGAGGACATGGGGTGGCTCTGGACAGCCGCGTTCGGGAACCCCACCGAGGAGTACTGGGCCGTTCGCCGGAGCGTCGGCCTCTGGGACGTCTCGGCCCTCGTGAAGTTCCGCTTCGCAGGTCCGGATGCGCTCGCCGCGCTCGACCGCCTGACGACCCGAGCGACCAGCGACCTCGTTCCCGGCACGGTTCGATACGGGGCCGTCCTCGACGAACGCGGGCTGATGCTGGACGAAGGGACCACCTTCGTCACCGGCTCGGAGGAGGCATACCTGTTCGGCAACGACGAACGCGAGCCGTTCGTCGAGCACCTCGAGCGCCACGCCGCCGGTCTCGACGTCGGGATCGAGAACGTCACCGCACGCATCCCGAACCTCGCGGTCCAGGGACCCGGGTCCTACGAGCTCCTGGCCCGCCTGGCCGATGTGGACATCGCGGAGCTCGCGTGGTTCCGCCTCTTCCCTGAACCCGTCATGCTCGCTGGCGTTCGCGGCCTGCTGTCCAGGACGGGGTTCACGGGGGAGCTCGGCTACGAGTTCTTCCTGCTCGACCCGGACGGCGCCGAGGGGCTCTGGGACACGATCCTGGAGGCCGGAGCCACGCCGTTCGGGCTCGATGCGGTGGAGCTACTGCGCGTCGAGGCGGGGCTGCTGATCCAGCACGAGGACTACGTCCCGGGCGAGACCGATCCGTACGAGGTCTCACTCGACGCGTACATCGACCTCGAGGGCCACGACTTCGTCGGGAGAGAGGCGGCCGCCCGACGGGCGGCGGCCCCTCCGCGGCGGCTCACCACCCTCGCGATCGAGGGCGACGACGTGCCGGAGGCAGGGACCCCGGTCATGGTGGAAGGCCGACCCGTGGGCGATGTGCGGAGCCCTGTGCGGACGCCGCGCTTCGGCACGATCGCGCTGGCCGTGCTCGAGGCCGCTCACGCGCGAGATGGCGAGGCGGTCGAGGTCGGTGGGCATGCGGCGACGGTGCGTCCCGTCCCGATCGACGACCCCCGCAAGCTCCGGCCGAGGTCCGATCCCCGCAGCCCGGTCAGGGTCTCCTGATCGCAGCCGGGCTCATCCGCGGCCGGCAGCCAGGCCCACGAACCGCCAGTCCTCCTTCTCGACGCGCAGGACGGTGAGGGTGTCCATCCGCACCACCCCGGGGATCGCCCGCACCTCGTCGAGGAACCCCATCAGGTCCTCGTGGTCGCGGCAGATCGCCTCGGCCATCAGGTCGTGGGTGCCGACCGTGCGGGCCAGGAAGATCACCGAGGGCAGCGCGGTCATCCGCTCGACGGCGCGTGCCAGGGCCGCCCCCTGCACCCCCACCGCCAGGTACACGTAGACCAGGCCGAGGTCGTTGGGGTCGACGTCCACCACGAACTTCACGCCGAACCGCCGCACCAGGCGATCGACCCGGGTCCGGACCGTCGTGTCCGAGACGCCGAGCTGCTCGGCGACCTTGACGAACGGCAACCGGCCGTCGGCCTGCAGCAGGTCGAGGATCCGCAGGTCGAGCTCGTCGATGGGCGGCGGCATGCTTCGGATCATCCCACAGGCCGGCGTTGATGCCTCGGATATCGAACCTGGACGGTGCTCGGAGCCTCTCGGATCCCCCCGGGCGCCTCGCTATCGTCGGTCCCGAGGTCCCGGAGTTGCTCAGGGCCCGAGACCGGAGGGGAAGCGCCATGGCTGCGAACAGCTACGACGCGATCGTGATCGGGGGCGGGCACAACGGCCTGGTGGCCACCGCCTATCTCGCCAAGATGGGCGCCCGGGTGGTCGTCCTGGAGGCCCGGCACAAGACCGGCGGGGCCGCCGACACCAGCACGCCGTTCCCCGACCACTCCAACGTGCGGGTGACCACGCTCTCCTACGTGATGAGCCTGATGCCGCCCACGATTGTCCGCGATCTCCGGCTCGAGTCATTCGGCTACAAGGTCTTCCCGATGGGCCCGACCTACGCGCCGCAGCCGGGCGGGGGCGTGATCCGCCTGGTGGACGAGGAGGACGAGCTGCGCAAGCGCCTGGCCCGGTTCTCCAAGCGCGACGCTGACGCGTTCGGCGAGTGGGGGGCGTGGATCGAGCGCAGCGCGGCGCTCCTGGGGCCGGTGCTCATGGAGACGCCACCGAAGGTGGGCTCGATGACGCCGGGCGATGTGATCGACCAGGTCCGGTTCGTGCTGCGCCACCGGCGGGGCATGAGCGTTCGCCAGGCAGCCGACGTCACGAAGCTGTTCACGATGTCGGCCGCCGATCTGCTGTCTGACTGGTTCGAGTCCGAGGAGGTCATGGGCGCGCTCTCGACGGACGGGATCATCGGGACCTGGGCCGGTCCCGAGGAGCCCGGGACGGCCTACGTCTTGATGCATCACTCGGTCGGCGACCTGGGCGACGGACAGATCTCGGCGTGGGGCTACCCGGAGGGAGGGATGGGGGCCGTCAGCCTGGCCCTCCAGCGCTCGGCGGAGTCTTTCGGGGCCGAGATCCGCGTGAAGGCGCCGGTCGAGCGGGTCCTGGTCCGCAATGGACGCGCGGTGGGCGCCGTGATCGAGGGAGGCGAGGAGGTCCACGCCCCGCTCCTCGTGACGGCCTGTCACCCTCGGATCGCGTTCCTGGAGCACCTCGACCGACACGAGCTCCCGGACGCGTTCGTGCGCGACATCGAGAGCTGGAAGACCCGCAGCGGCACGGTGAAGGTCAACCTGGCGCTGTCGCGACTCCCGGAGTTCCGCGACGACCCCGGCGACGACCCGCAGATCCGCGGCGCCTCGATCATGATCGCTCCTTCGATCCGCTACCTGGAGCGTGCCTTCGAGGAGGCGAGGGACGGGCGAGCCGCGACGTCGCCGTTCTCGGAGACCTGCGTGCCGAGCGTGTTCGACCGGACGCTCGTGCCCGAGGGCATGCATGTGATGTCGATGTTCACCCAATGGGTGCCCCACGAGTGGGCGGCCGAGCGCCACCAGGAGGAGTTGGAGGGCTACGCCAACCGACTGATCGACATCCACGAGGACTTCATCCCCGGTCTCAAGGAGGCGATCGTCGGGCGGCAGGTGATCGGTCCGTGGCAGATGGAGCACGAGTGGGGCCTGATCGGGGGCAACATCTTCCACGGGGAGCTCGCCCCCAACCAGCTGTTCCACATGCGGCCGGCGCCCGGTTACGCGGACTACCGGACCCCGGTCCGCGGGCTCTACCAGGCCTCCAGCGCCACGCACGCGGGGGGCGGGGTGACCGGCCTGCCCGGCCACCACGCGGTGCGCGAGATCGTCAGAGACCGCAAGCGGCGAAGGAGGTAGTCGATGGACAAGGATGCGGTGCTCGCACTCGACCACGAGGTGTGGGCGGACCTGATGCGAGCGGCCGCGGCGGTGCCCGAAGGGCGGCGGGAGGTGGAAGGCGTCGTCCCCGGATGGTCCTCCCACGATGTGGTGTGGCACGTGGCGTACTGGGTCGCGAGGGCGGCACGGGTGCTGGAGGAGGTGCGACCCGGCGGCCCGTACCCTGAGGAATCGGAAGAAGGCGCCTACTACGATGCGGAGAATGACGCGGCGATGCCGGCGGGCCGAGCCATGACATGGGATGCGGTGCTTGCCCACGGCGAACAAGGTCGCGACCGTGCTCGCCGTGTGGTCGCGGAGTGCGACGAGACCGTGAGCGCCTGGGTGTGCGATCGATACCTCGAGGAGGTTGACCACTTCCGCGAGCACGCGGCGCAGATCACCGCGTTCCTGGAGCGGTGAACATCGTTGGACCAGGCACGTGGTCACACCTCCTGGACGATGCGCCGTCGACCAGCCCGGACCCGGCTACGCGGGCTACCGGACCCCGATCCGTGGGCTCTCCCAGGCGTCGCGCCACGCACGCGGGCGGCGGGGTGACCGGCCTGCCCAGCCACCACGCGGTGCGCGAGATCGTCAGAGACCGCAAGCGGCGGCGAGGATAGCGTGAGCATGGCCGACGACGGGCGTCACGAGGACCTCGCGAGGGCGGAGGCGGAGGGAGCGGTGCCGCGCATCGCCGTGCGGCCGCCGGGCCCGCGATCGCACGAGTTGCTGGTGCGGCAGCAGCGCGTGGCCTGGTCCGGCGCGCTCGACACGATGCCGATCGGAATCAGGCGCAAGCACGGCTCGGTGATCGAGGACGTCGACGGCAACCTGCTGATCGACATGCTGACCGGGTGGGGAGCCACCAACGTCGGCGCCACCCAGCCCGAGGTGCTGGCCGCGGCGATCGATGCCCTCCGCGACTACGGCCAGGAGATCCCCGATTACATCTCGGCGCCTCTCGTCGTGGAGCTGGCCGAGAAGCTCGTCCAGATCGCGCCCGACCCGCTCGCGCGGGTGAGCTTCGAGATCAGCGGGACCGAGGCCGTCGAGAGCGCGATGAAGTTCATGCGCGCGAAGATGGAGCGGCCGTTCATCCTCACCTTCCTCGGGCAGTACCACGGCGAGTCCTACGGGGCGCAGGCGGTGGGGTCCCAGGCGAGCAGGTACTCGAGCTTCATGCGGGAGCTGAACAATGGCTACGTGCACGTGCCCTACCCGCACCCGTACCGGTGTCCGTTCCACGCGCGGTCGCAGGACTGCGACGGGGTCTGCGTCGTGGACTACGTGCGCGAGCAGATCCTCCCCTACCTGGTAGCGCCCGACCGCATCGGCGGAGTGATGATCGAGCCGGTGGCCGGCGAGGCGGGGGTCTTCATCCCGCCGGACCCGTTCTGGCCGGCTCTGATGGAACTCTGCGAAGAGCACGGGTGGCTGTGGTGCGCCGACGAGGCGCAGACGCTGTTCGGTCGGTGCGGCCCGATGTTCGCCTCCGAGTTGTGGGACCTGCACCCCGACCTGATGGTGCTCGCTAAGGCGCTGTCGGGCGGGGTCCTACCGATCGCCGCCTGCCTGGGGTCAGAGGACGTGATGGGCGAGACCGAGGTGTACGCGGGCGGGACGTATCCGTGGTTCCCCCCCTCCTGCGCGGCGGCGCTCAAGGGGATCGAGGTGCTGGAGCGCGGCGACCTGCTGGAGCACGGCCGCAAGCTGGAGGCGATCGCGCTCGATCGACTCGTCCCGCTGGCCGACCGGTTCCCGATCGTGGGGGAGGCCCGAGTGAAGGGGCTGTACATCGGGGTCGAGTTCGTCCGCGATCGAGACACGAAGGAGAAGGCGGTCGAGGAGGCGCGGGCGGTGCACCTCAGGTGCCTGGAACGCGGGATCGTGGGGATCTACGACCGCGGCATGCACGTCGTGCGCTGGCAGCCCGCCCTCTCGATGCCCGAGGCGATGTTCGAGCGCGCGTGCGACATCCTCGAGGAGTCGATCGCGGAGGTCGACACCGGCCGGTGACCCGCGGCTAAGATCTACGCCCCGTGACGGGTCACGAGGCAGAACTCGCTGCCCTCGGTGTCGGCCATCACGAGCCACGCGTGGCCGTACTCCGTGAGCGCCTGTTCGGAGATCCGACGGCAACCGAGGGCCTCGGCGCGCGCGGAGGCCTCGTCCAAGTCCTCGACCGACACGTCCAGGTGAAGCCGGTTCTTCGTCACCTTCGGCTCCGGGACCAGCTGGAACCGCAGGGTCGGGACGCCCGGGGCGGGCAGGAGGTCGACGTAGTGCGGTCCTTCGTCGTCGGATTCCCCTACGTCCGTGCCGAACACGGCGGCCCAGAACCGCGCGCGCCGCAGGGGGTCCGCGCGATCGATCGTGATCGCGTCGAGACCGCCGAGCCCGCTCATGGCTTTGGAGTTGGTACCCGAGCCGTCGCTGCAGCCACGTGACGGATCGAAACTGGCTTGCAGCCTGTAGCCTGCACCGCATGAGCGGGTCTGCAACCCACGAACGGGACGTCCTGGCGGCGCCACCGCCGCGCTTCTCCACCGCGGACGCCGAGGGGATCGCCAGGCGCGTGTTCGGGATCGAGGGGGCCGCCTCGCCGCTCGAGAGCGAGCGCGACCAGAACTTCCGGATCGAACTCCCCGAGGGCCTCGGGTACGTGCTCAAGATCTCGAACTCGGTCGAGGACCCTGCCGTGGTGGACATGCAAACAGAGGCGCTGCGGCACATCGCCCGGACGGACCCCTCGCTCCCGCTGCCGAGGCCGCATCCCTCGAGCGACGGCGACTACCACCCGAGGGTGGAGGACGGCGGAGAGGGCGCCTACCTCGTCCGGCTGATCGACTTCATGCCCGGCCGGATGTTCGAGGCACGTGAGCTCTCCCTGGGAGCCTTGCACGGCTACGGCGCGTGCGTGGCGAGGGTCGGGCGGGCGCTGCGAGGGTTCTTCCATCCCGCGGCGCACCAGGTCCTCCTGTGGGACGTGCGGCACGCGGCGCGGCTGCGTCCACTGCTCCCCCACATCGAGAACGCAGACGCGCGGGCCGTCGTCGAGCTCGTGCTCGACGGGTTCGAGGAGCGCGTCGCCCCGGTCTTCGATCACCTCCGAGCCCAGGTGATCCACGGGGACATGACGCTCGACAACGTGCTGCTCGACGAGCGGGGCTCGGTCACCGGGGTGATCGACTTCGGCGACATGAGCCACACGGCGCTCGTGTGCGACCTGACCTCGGCGCTCGACTCGCTCCTCGTCGGGCGGGCGGACCCGTACGAGGCGGCCGCGGCCGTGATCCGCGGGTTCGGGGAGGTCACGCCTCTCGAGGAGGACGAGGTCGAGCTGCTGCCGGACATCCTCGCCACGCGCTCCTCGGCGGCGGTGGTGATCTCGGCCTGGCGCGTCGAGGAGCACCCGGAGAACGCGCACTACATCACCGGCTGGAACCGGGGCGCCCTCCAGCTCCTCGCGCTGCTCGACGGCGAGGGGCGCGACGAGGCCGCACGCCGGTTCCGCGAGGCGGCCGCCGAGGTGATTGCGCGCCCGCCCTCGCGTTCGCGCCGGGTCACACCGCTCGCATCCTCGCTCCCCGCGCCGATCCCGGACGACCAGCTCTTCGAACGGCGCCGCCGCGTGCTCGGCACGCTCTCGCCCCTGACGTACTCGACCCCGGTCCACCTCGTTCGCGGCGAGGGGGCGTTCATGTTCGACGCCGAGGGACGCCCATACCTCGACGCGTACAACAACGTCCCGGTCGTCGGGCACTGCCATCCACGAGTGGTCGAGG
>CAZXFA010000047.1:0-14222 GCA_964640085.1 uncultured Actinomycetes bacterium
GGCTCCCCGATCCCCGGCGCCTTCCTGCCCGGGGTCCCCCCCTACCTCCTTCCGTGCCCGTTCCGCTGGAGGGCAACGCCCATCCCCCATCCGGGCGTCCTCCACTTGGTTCAACGAACGTAGCCGACGAAGGTTACGTCCTCGATCCGAACCCGGGGCCCGAGGGATTTCCCCATATGGGATCGGCTCGCTCCCCGGTGTTGGGTACCCCCCGCTTGGCCGACGAGCCTAGCCCGCATAGCCCACGTCCGCAAATCGGATCCCGGGACCCTAGAGGTTTCCCACCTGGGAACCTTGGGATTTCCCCACCCTGCGTGGCGCCTGCTCCGCCACTGGGGTGGCCCCCCGGTCAACGAACGTCTGCCGGTGAAGGTTGTGTCCCTCAGGCAACCCCGGACCGTTGGATGATCCCGGATCCGGGGCCTCAGGATCCGTCCAGCGCCACGCTCCCCAGGTACACGACCCCGTCCGCCCACACCCCGAGGGACACGGAGATCCTCCCCATCCGAGGGATCCCGGCGACAGGCTGCTGGTCCGGCCGCAGGGAGAAGGCGCCCACGAAGTCGTAGACCACCGAGCCGTCCGCGTTCTCGGTCGTCTCGACGATGTTCCCATTCGCCTCGTACCAGAACAGGCCGCCCGCGGAGGCGAGCATCAGCTCGGCCCGCAACCTGCCTCCGTTCGGGCCGGCCGAGCCGGAGAACGACAGCCAGAAGGGCCACGTGGGGTCGTCCCCGGCGTCGAACACGGCGCCCTCGACCTCCTGGGCGAAGCTGACGCCCTCTGAGGGTGTGCCCTTCGAGGAAGAGGTGACCAGCCGGGGCGTCGTGTCGCAGCCGCAGCTCTCGACCGAGAGCCCGGCGGTCACGAACGAGAACGTCCAGGCCGGCGCCGGTGGGATCACCGGGGCGGTGGGCGGCTCGGTGGGCGCCGGGTCGCCGGGCGCGGACGCCGGGCTCGGAGCCTCGGCCGGCTCCGAGGTCTCGGCGGCCGCCTGTGGCTCCTGGTCCCTGCCCTCGCCCTCCTCGCGACCCTCGCGCTCGCGGGCGGGCGCCGGGTCCCGGGAGCGGTCGGCGCTGCGGGCGGGCTCGTCGGACGCCGCGGCGGGCGGGACCGGGACCACCGCCGCGGGCGAGGGGGAGGCGCTCTGCGTCTCGATGGGCGTGGCCCGGTCCACCGGTGCCGCCCGATCCGGTTCGGACTTGACGGCGGCCACGGTGACCCCGCCGGCGAGCACCAGCGTCACCCCCGCCGCGACCAGACGCTCGGCCAAGCCGGTGGCGGTGGTGGTGGCCGCGGGCGAACTCGCGGCCGCGGTCACGACCTCGGGCGTGGCGACCTGCACCGCCTGCGTGGTGGCCTGCCCGGCGCGGTCGACGAGCCGCCGCGCGAGGTCGCCCGCCTTGAGCAGCCACAGCAGCGGCAGGAAGGCGATGCCGGCGAACCCGCCGCGCTCGGCCGCTGCCCGAAGCCAGCCGCGGCGGAAACTCCCCTTCGCCCGGTGGATCAGGGCCTTGGCCTGCGAGGGCGTGATCCCCAGCGCCGTGGCGATCTCCCGGTGGGAGCGGCCGTCCAGCTCGCGCAGGACCAGCGCCGCCCGGTGGTTCTGGGGCATGTCTTCGAGCACCGAGAGGACCAGGTCACGCTGCACGAGCCGCTCGTAAGCCTCCTCCGGACCGTCGGCCATGTCGGGCCACTCGTCGTCGTGGATCGACCCTTCCTCCACCGGCGGCCGGCGGGCCGCGGCGCGCACGTGGTCGAGCGAGACGTTGGTCGCGATGCGGGCGACCCAGGGCTGGAGCGCGTAACGGCCGTTGAACCGGTGCAGGCCCTGGAAGACACGGACCATCGTCTCCTGGAAGGCCTCCTCGACGTCCTGGGGGTTGCGGAGGAAACGCCCGCAGACGCGTCGCGCCAGGCCGCCGTAGCGGCGGTGGATCTCGACGAAGGCCTCGGGGTCCCCGGCCTGGAAGTCCAGGACGAGCATGCGGTCGTCGAGCGCGGCGTAGTCGCGCTGCCCGATCCGCAGTTCGACGTCTCTGATGGCCAAGGGGCTCTCCTGTGATGTAACGCGGTAGACGGGGAAGGGTTACGTACCGTTCAGAGGCTCAGTCGATCGGGGCCCTCGCCGTCCACGGCTCGCCAACTCTAGCATCCGTCCCCGCGCCGCGCTGTGGCCCATCCGGCCTGGGTCGTCCGGGCCCATGGCAGCGGACGCCGGCACGGCGGGGTCTAGTATCCGGGCACCGATGCGAGCCCCTGAGCCCGAGCAGACCGGCATCGCCGGGGTCCGCCTGTTCCGCCTGGTCCCCCAGGGGGACGATCGCGGCAGCCTCGTGGAGACCTACCGTCGGGCCTGGCTCCCCCTTCAGGCGCGCGAGGCGGTCCAGGCCAACCTCTCGGTCTCGCGCCGGGGGGTCCTGCGGGGCCTGCACTGGCACCGCGAGCAAGCCGACTACTGGTTCGTGGCGTCCGGAACGGCGTTCGTCGCCCTCTTCGACCTGCGGGAGGGCTCGCCGACCCGGCTCGCCGCCGTCCAGCGCAGGATCGACCCGGGGGAGGAGCGGCTCGGCCTGTGGATCCCACCCGGCGTGGCCCACGGTTTCTACGCGGAGACCGAGCTCCACCTTCTGTACCTGGTCGACGCCTACTTCTCGGGAGACGACGAGTGGGGCCTGGCCTGGGACGACCCCGCCCTCGGCGTGAGCTGGCCCTCGTCGTCGCCGATCCTGTCCCAGCGCGACCGGGCGAACCCTCGGCTCGAGGAGGTCCTCCGGGACCCGCCGACCTACCGGTAGCCGCCCGGCTGAGGCGATCTCGGCCCGGAGGCCCCGGTCGGGCGTTCGGAACGCCCCTTCAGGTGGCCGACCTTTCCGCCGATGACCCAGGTGGGGTCGCATCCGCCGGGGTCGGCCAGCAGCGCCGGCCCTCGGCGGCGTCGCGCCGAGATGACGTGCCTGGGGGAGCCCAGTGGAGCTGGAGACGGAAGAACCCTCGCCGGGTCGCGCGCGACCCGGGCGGGTGGGAGAGGGGGACCCGGGTCGTGGGGGCGTGCTCCCCTCGGGCCGGCTCCGGCTCTTCCTGGCCGCCCTCCTCGCGACCTCGGTCGCGCTGGCCGGTCCCCTCGACCCGGCAGCCGCGGAAGACCCGGCAACCGCGGTTCCGGAGGAGACCCCGGCGGTCTCGAAGGCAGAGATCCGGCAGACCCGTCAGGAGCTCCGCGAGACCAGGGCCCGGATCCGGGAGCGGGCCCGCCGGATGCGGGTGGTCCAGCGCGAGCTGAACCGCCTGGCTACCCGGATCGCGCGCAACGAGGCTCGGGTCCACGACATGGCCGATGACATGAGCAAGCTCTCGGCCCGGGTGAAGGTCACGCTCCGGCGGACCCGCCGGCTGGAGAGGATGCTCGATCGCCGGAGCCGTTCGATGTACATCCTGGGACCGGGGGCGCCGATCATGTACGTGATCACCGCGACCTCGGCCGCCGACGCCGCGGCCCGCGCCTCGCTCGTCTCCGAGATGAACCGGCGGGACGCGCTGCTGGCGGTCCGGGTGAGCGAGAGCCGGCAGCGCCTGACGCGGGAGCGGTTCGAGGTCCGATGGCTCCAGCACGAGCTGGAGCAGGTGCTCCGGCGGCTCGATCGAGACCGGGCCGCCCTCCACCGCAAGCTGAAGCTCTCGCGGGAGCTGTTCGCCAAGCTCAGGGACCACAAGGAAGAGGTGATCGACGAGCTCTCCCAGATGCGCCCGTTCGCCGTGTGCCCGGTGCAGGGCCCGCGCGCGATCTCGGACAGCTTCGGGATCTGGGTCCAGCGCTCGGAGGAGCGGGGCGGGGATCACGTCCACCAGGGCAACGACATCTCCGCCCCCGAGGGGACGCCGATCGTGGCACCCTTCGACGGGACCGCGGTCACGTCCAGGAACAAGCTCGGGGGCATGGCGGTCAACGTCTACGGCGAGCACGGGTACGTGTACAACGCGCACCTGTCGCGCTACGGGCAGCTCGGGCCGGTGGAGAAGGGCGACGTGATCGGCTACGTCGGTGCGACGGGCAACGCCTTCGGGCCTCACGACCACTTCGAGTGGCATCCGGACAACGGCCCGGCCGCCGACCCCTACCCGTTCCTCATGCTCGTCTGCTGACGGCGCCGCTGGTCGGTAAGGGCGGCCAGCGTGGCGAGCGCCGCGAGGACCGCGATCGCTCCCCCGCCGGCGAGCCCGACGCGGGGGCCGATGTGCTCGCCCACCCACCCGGCGATCGGGCCGCCGATCGGCGTGCTGCCGATGAAGATCACGGTGTAGAGGGCCATCACGCGTCCCCGGAGCGCGCCTGCCGAGGTGAGCTGGAGGGTGGCGTTCCCGGTGATCGCGAAGGAGATGCCGGCCGCGCCGACGAACGGCATCAGCGCCCACGCGAGGGGGAGCGTCGGGGCCAGGGCGAGCAGCAGCGAGAGGCCGCCCAGCGCCAGTCCGAACACCGACAACGCCCCGGCGTTCGCGCCCGCGGAGCGACCGGCCATCACGAGGGCGCCCGCGAGCGAGCCCACGCCCATCAGGGCGAGCAACCCGCCGAAGGTGCCGGCGTCTCCACCGAAGCTCCGCACCGCGAGCAGCGGCAGCAGCACCGCGAAGTTGAACGAGAACAGGAACACCACGGCCATCAGCAGCATCGGGCGGCGGAGGCCAGGCGTGCGCCAGACGTACCCCACCCCTTCGCGCACCTGACCTCGTCCACGCTCGACGCGCTCGCGAGGATGGAGCCGGTCCACCGCCATCGCCAGGAGCGCGGCGACCACCGCCAGGTACGTGAGCGCGTTGGCCAGGAACACCGGAGCGGTCCCGACGGTCGAGATCATCGCGCCCGCGATCACCGGCCCCACGATCCGGGTCCCGGTGAAGGTGGCCGTGTTCAGGCTCATCGCGTTGGTGAGGTCGGCGGGACCCACCATCTCCAGGTAGAAGCTCTGACGGGTGGGCATGTCGACGGCCGTGACGATCCCGGTCGCGAAGGAGATCGCGTACACCATCCAGACGCGCACCACGTCGGTCGCGTCGAGCGCGAACAGCAGCGTGGCGAGCAACGCGTAGGCGACCTGCGTGGCGAGCAGGAGCCGACGGTTGTCGAACCGATCGGCCAGGACCCCGCCCCACGCGCCCACCAGCAGGATCGGGAGCGAGGCGAGCGCGGTGTCGATCCCCAGCGCCACGCCGCTGCCGGTGAGCTCGAGCACCAGCCACGGCGCCGCGACCCACTGCATCCACGTGCCGATCCCCGACAGGACCTGCCCGCCGATGAACAGCCGGAAGTTCCGGACCCGCAGCGAGGAGAATGTCCGGGACAGCGCCCGCCGGCGGATCGGCGGCCCGGGGCCCTCGACGGCGGTCTCGCGCTCCACGCGGACAGGGTACGGGCGGAGGCCGGCACGGCTCCGCCGGGCTAGGGACGGAGGCCGGCACGGCTCCGCCGGGCTACGATCGCCGCCGTGGGCGGCCGGCTCCGGGAGATCTGGGCGAGCGATGGGACCGTGGTCAACGCCTGGTGCTCCCTGGACGGGCTCGCCCCGGCGGCGCTCATCGCGCGGGCCGGGTTCGACACCGTCACGGTCGACCTCCAGCACGGGGCGGCCACGATAGACGGGCTCCCGTCGATCGCCGCCGCGATCGAGGCTTCGGGTTCGGTGCCGTTCGTCCGCCTGTCGTGGAACGACCCGGCCGCGACGATGCGTGCCCTGGACCTCGGTGCGCGGGGGACGATCTGCCCGATGGTCTCGACCGCGGAGGAAGCCGCCGCGTTCGTCCGGGCCTGCCGGTACCCCCCCAACGGGGATCGGAGCTACGGACCAATCCGCGCGGCGTTCGGGGCGGGTCCGGACCAGGTGGCGGCGGCGAGCGAGGGCACGTTCGTGTTCGCGATGATCGAGACCGCGGAGGGGCTCCGGCAGGTCGAGGACATCGCCGCCACACGGGGGCTCGACGGCCTGTACGTGGGGCCGGCCGACCTGAGCCTCGCCCTCGGGCTCTCGACCTTCGCGGACGAGACCGATCCGGAGATGCTCGGCGCTCTCGACGCGGTGCTGGCCTCCGCGCGACGCCACGGGATCGTCGCCGGCGTCCACACGCCCTCGCCCGAGCGCTCGATCACGATGGTCGAACGCGGGTTCCGGTTCGTCACGCCGTTCGCCGACGACGCCGCGCTCACGGCCGGCTCCGCCGAGGCCCTCGCCCGCACACGCCGCGCCCTGGGGAGGGGATGAGGTCGTCTCCAACGACGCCCGGAACCGGAAGCTGCGAGACGTGCTCGGGGTCCGCATGACGACGGCGCCGAAGCCCGACCTCCCATCCATCGCCTTCTTCGACGCCGGCGAGGTCTCCGACGCGCGCCGCTACGCGATCGCCGACGACATCTGGCCGCTGCCGAAGAACGCGCTGCTCCGTCGGGTCGGGGCGCTGACCCCGCGGCAGATGGAACGGGTCGAGCGCGCCATCGTCGTGGCGCTCGATCTGTGAACGATCAGACGATCGGGCCGAGCTGCACCCGATCCTCCGCGGCGCGCGTGCGGCCCACGCGCAGGGCGAGCACGATCAGGAGCAGGCTGAACCTCAGCACGAACGCGGCGATCGTGTTGATCTCCGGGGTCACCCCGAAGCGGATCATCGAGTAGATCCGGATCGGGAACGTGATCGAGCTCGGTCCCGAGTTGAAGAACGCGATCACGAACTCGTCGACCGAGAGCGTGAACGCCACGAGCGCGCCGGCCAGGATCCCGGGCCCGCGTATAGGCTCATCAGAGAGGTGCGCAAGCGCTTTTGCACGGCCACCGGGAGCGTTGCAGAGGAAGGGTTCACAGGGGGCGAGGGATGAGCGAGGAACGGCTGACGATCGTCTTCATGCCGGAGAGCGCCTACGGCCCGACGAACAACTGCATCGGGATCGGGAAGATCCTGGAGCAGCGGGGGCACCGGGTGGTGTTCGCCGCCGAAGCCTCGTGGAAGGGCCGGCTCGATCCGCTCGGGTTCGACGAGGATCTGGTCGACCTGGCTCCGCCGCCGGAGGAGGAGCAGGACGCCGGTCAGTTCTGGACCGACTTCATCACCGAGACGGCCCCCGAGTTCCGCAAGCCGACCATCGAGCAGCTCGAGACGTTCATCGAGCCCGTGTGGCAATCGCTGATCGACGGCGCTCGGTACTGCGACGACCACCTGACGGAGATCCTCGATCGCGCGCGTCCCGACGTGATCGTCGAGGACAACGTGAACTGCTTCCCCGCGCTCCTCACGCACGGTTCCCCGTGGGTGCGGATCATGAGCTGCAACCCGCTGGAGGCCAAGGATCCGGCCCTCCCCCCGGTGTTCAGCGGGTACCCGATCGACGATCGCACCGGGTGGGAGGAGTTCCGCGCCGAGTACGAGCGCACCCACCGGACGCTGTGGGACGAGTACAACGGGTGGGTCATCGAGCGGGGCGCCCCGCCCCTGCCGGACCTGGAGTTCATCCACCAGTCCCGGTACCTGAACCTCTACCTGTTCCCCCAGATCGCGGACTACGCGCGTTCGCGTCCCCTGGCGCCGACGTGGCACCGGCTGGACTCCAGCGTCCGGGGGACCGAGGAGCCGTTCGAGGTCCCGGGGGAGCTGCGCGACGGCGAGGGCGCCCTCATCTACCTCTCCCTGGGCTCGCTCGGCTCGGCCGACGTCGAGCTGATGAAGCGGCTGGTCGGGGTGCTCGGCCGCACGCCGCACCGCTACCTCGTCTCGAAGGGGCCGCGAGCGGACGAGTTCGACCTGCCCGGCAACATGTGGGGCGAGGGGCGGGTGCCGCAGACCAGCATCATCCCGTTCGTCGATCTGGTGATCACGCACGGCGGGAACAACACGACGACCGAGGGCCTCCACTTCGGCAAACCGATGATCGTGCTGCCGTTGTTCTGGGACCAGTACGACAACGCCCAGCGGGTGCACGAGCTCGGCTACGGGGTGCGGCTGGACACGTACGCGTTCGAGGATGACGAGATGCACGGGGCGATCGAGCGCCTGCTCTCCGACACCGCGCTGCGCGAGCGGATGAGCGCCGAGGGCGAGGAGATCCGCCGGCGCGACGGCAAGACCACGGCCGCCGATCTGATCGAGGACCTGGGCCGCCGATCCCGCGACGGCCGGCTCTGAGCCTCCTCAGACCCGTGCGGTCGAGCCGCGGGGGACGAGCCGCGTCGGCACGTCGCGCACCGAGGCGACCGGCACGCCCTCGACCAGGTCCATCAGCAGGTCGGCCGCCGTCGCCCCCAGCTCGGCGGGGTTGATCTCGAGCGTGGTGAGCGAGGGCTCGACGGCCTCGGCCAGACCCACCTCGGCGATGGCGGCCACCCACATGTCGTCGGGGACGGCGACGTCGTGCTCCGCCGCCGCCCGGAGCAGCTCGATCCCCAGCCGCTCGTAGAGGCAGAAGACCGCGTCGGGGCGGTCTGCCGCGCACAGGACCGCCTCGGCCGCCTCTCGCAAGCCGTCGTGGCCGGCGGTCCGACCCGGGCTCGGCCATCGCGACGTAGGGGCTCCTGGACCCGCTCGTGATACCAACCCCGGTACGCGGCCTGGGCGTCCTCCGTGAAGGACTCGTAGGTGGCGTACGAGGCGAGCCCAACGTGCCGCGCCCCGCGCTCGACGAGGTGATCGAGCACCGAGCGCGTTCCCGCCTCCCGATCGTTCTCCACCACGACGTCGTCGGGGCGGCCATGCAGGTCCCGTCCGATCAGCACCAGGCTCACGCCGCGGTCGCGGACGGCCGCCAGGCTCGGGTCGCCCTCGGCCGGGTCGATCACGATCACACCGTCGAGCGGGAGCCGCGCCCACGTCTCCTCGCCGGCGGTGGTGGGCGCGACCACGAGCGCGTAGCCGCGCTCGACGGCCGCGGCCACGGCCGCGTCGATCAGCTCGACGTAGTAGTCGATCTCGGTGAACGCGAGGGGTGCGTCGCCGGGGAGCGAGACGTAGGTGGACAGCAGCCCGGTCATGCCTCCCGCCAGGCTGCGGGCGGCCGCGTTCGGCGTGTAGCCGAGCGCCGCGGCCACCTGCCGGACGCGCGCCCGGGTCTCCTCCGGCAGCCGCCCCTTGCCCGACAGCGCGTGCGAGACGGCGGTGATCGAGACGCCGGCCTCCCGCGCCACGTCCTTGATCCCCACCGCCCGTCCGCGCGCCATGGCTCGTATCGTAGGCCGTGACGGTCAGCGCGACCTCGCGACCGCCTCCCTCGCGTCGCCGGCCCTCCGGGCGCCGACGTCGTTCCCCTTGATCCCGTACAGCTCGATCGCTCGCTCGAGAGCGGCGACGGCCTCCTCCGGCTCGCCCGCGATCCGGAGCACCTCCGCGAGATCCACGAACGTGTCGGCGTGCATGTTCACGTCGTCGGTCTGTTCGGCGAGCGCCAGGGCTCCCCGGGCCAGGGCTCCGGCCTCGCCGAGGGATCCGGAGGCCGCGAGCACCCGGGCGAGAGCGCTCCGCCACAGCACCTGGCTGGCCAGGTCGTCCTCCGCGGCCGATGATCCGGCCAGACGCGCGTAGCGCTCGGCCTCCTCGAAGCGACCCTGCGCGACGAGCGCGTGGGCGAGCAGCGCGGCCGCCGTGGCCTGGAAGCCATGCTCGCCCAGCTCGGAAACGACGTCGAACCCGGCCCGGAGCTCGCGCTCGGCGGCAGCGGGGTCGCCGGCCAGCATCTCGATCGTCCCCAGCGTCTCGGACACCCAGGCAGCCCGAAGGCGCAACCCCAGGTCATCGAGGATCGACCGCGCGCGACCGGCAAGCCCCCTGGCCTCGTCGAACCGACCCTGCATCCCGCGGACGATCGCCAGCCCGCGCAGCGCGGGTGCCTCATGGCCCCCGCGACCGTGGGCCGCGGCGAGTAGCTCCTCGCACCGGCGCTCGACCTCGGACAGGTGCGTCGGTCCGAAGGCACCCGCTCCCGCGAAGCGGCCGAGGGAGTCGAGCTCCTCCCGGCCGGACCCAGCCCGGCGTGCGTGCTCGACCGCGCGCGAGAACGCCTCGCCGGCCGCCGCATAGCGCGAACGCGTCCAGCGCAGCTGCCCCACCAGTCGCCACGCTCGCGCCAGGCCCTCGTCGTCCTCCAACTCCTCGAGCCGCCGGATCAGCCGCCGCGCCCCGAGCTCGGCGTCCTCGGTCAGGCGTTTGGGATCGGTCGACTCCAGCAAGAACAGCCTTTGGATGGCAGCGTTGGCCACCATCGCACCATCGCCGGACGCCGCTGCCAGACGTTCGGCCTCGTCGAGACGCGTCTCGGCACCGTGGAGGTCCCCGATCTCGGCCAGGGTCTCACCGAGCGCGAGCAGCGCAGCGCGCCGCTCCACGGCCTCAACCGGGAGCAGGTCGGTCGCCCGCCCGAGCAGATCTGCCGCCGCCCACATGTCGCGCCGCTCGAGCGCACGAGCGCCGGCCGCGGCCAGCCGCCGCCCGGCCCGCCGGCAGAGCTCCGCGACGTCCTCGGCCGGGTCGCCGAGCTCGGTCCGGTAGCGAGAGGCCTTCTCCAGGTGGTAGCCGACCACCTCTTCGAACTCGAGCATCCGATCGCCGGCGACCCGTTCGACCCAACCGGCGAAAGCCTCGTGCCGAGCCGCTCGAGCGCCCTTCGGGGTGCCGCGGTACGCGGCCTCTTGGATCAACAGGTGATGGAACCGGAACGCGTCCTCGCCCGCGAACGTGGATGGCTCCGGACGGATCAGGTCACGACGCACGAGGGATTGGAGGCGCCCCCCCACGTGTGGGCGGAGCCTCTCCGGAGCGAGCTCGGCTATCGCTCCCCACCAAAAGACCTTCCCGATCACCGCCGCGCACCTGATCACCTCGAGCTCGTCGGGCGAGAGTCGATCCAGGCGCGCACCGAGCAACGCGTGGATCGACGCGGGGACGGAGACGCCCGAGAGGTCGCCGGCGACGACCCAGCGGTCGTCTTGACGACGCAACAGCCCGTCGTCCTCCAGCATCCGGAGCATCTCCTCGAGGAACAGCGGGTTGCCACCGCCCGATTCGGCGATCCGCCGTGCGACGTCGCCCGCGAACTGAGCCCCGCCGAGTAGGCCCTCCAGCAGCCGCTGGCTGTCCTCGTCGCCGAGGGGGGCAAGCGGCGGCGAGACCGACGAGGCTCCCCAGGTCGGACGCAGGTCCATGAGGTCTGGTCGCGCGAGGCAGAGGACGAGGAGCGCGAGCCCGCGGCTCCATCCCACGAGGTACTCCACCAGGTCGAGGTAGGCGGGCTCGGCCCACTGGAGGTCGTCGAGTATCAGGACGAGCGGCCGGTCGCGACCGAGCCACTCGAGGAACCGTCGAACAGCCCAGAAGGTCTCCTGGAGCCCGACCGACGACTCGGCGGCACCGACGACCGGTGAGATGCGCTCGACGATCAGAGGGGCTTCCTCGGAGCCGCGGACCGCCCCCTCGAGCTTCGCGCGGGCGTGCGCCCTGCTGTCGTCATCGGTGATGCCGCAGGCTCGCTTCACGAGCTCGGCGACCGGCCAGAACGTGATGCCGTCCCCGTAGGGAAGGCACCTGGCCGTGAGCACGAGCGCCCGATCCCCCAGCCCCGCGATGAACTCGCGGGAAAGCCGAGATTTCCCCACCCCAGCCGAGCCGAGGATCGTCCGGAGCTCCGGCGTGCGTTCGGCGACGCAGCGCTCGAAGGCTGCCCGCAGATCGGCGATCTCGCCCTCCCGGTCCACGAACGGAGGGTCGGGACGCGTGTCGGCGGTCGCCGGCTCCACCTCGAGGAGGCGGTACGCGGCGACCCGGCTCGACTTGCCCTTGAGCAGGAGCGGCTCCAACTCCGCCGTCGAGACGTGATCGCGAACCAACGGGTGGGTCTCTGGGCCGATGAGGATCTCGCCCGGCTCGGCGACCTGCTCCAGACGGGCCGCCACGTTCACGGCGTCCCCAACGACGAGCGCCTGGCCCGTCGCGACGTCTCCGACCACCACCTCACCGGTGTTGACGCCGATCCGCGTGCGGATCCGGACCCCCCACCGCCGCTCGAGCTCGGCGTTCAGAGGTTCGAGCGCCGTCCGCATATCGGCTGCGGCCCGAACCGCCCGGAGCGCGTCGTCCTCATGCAGGACGGGAACACCGAACACGGCCATCACCGCGTCGCCGATGAACTTCTCGACCGAGCCCCCGTGGCGTTCGAGAGAGACGCGCATCTCACGGAAGAAGCGGGTCATCACCTCGCGGTAGGACTCGGGATCCAGCCGGTTCGCGAGCGGTGTGGAGTCCGCCACGTCGCAGAAGACCACGGTCACGATCTTCCTGGCCCCTCGGGGGGCCGGTTCCTCGAGCGTGAGCGCGGACGCGCAGGACATGCAGAAGCGCGCGCGGGCGGGGTTGCTCTGGCCGCACGCCGGGCAGACCGGCATGGCGCAAGTGTAGGTGAGCGCGAGCTTCGTCTTGCTCCGCATCGCGTCTGACGCATACGCTCCGGGGCGGCAGCCCGCGACGAGGAGGGAGGCGCGATGGCCCGGTCGGAGAGGGATGATCCCTTCCCGCTGGAAAGCGAGGAGGAGGGGGAGGAGGTGGGACGCCGTCGACCCCTCGAACCCGGGGCCCCCGAGCTGCGGGAGGACAAACTCTACGCCTACCGGGACGGCGAACGCGGCGATCAGATCGGCGTCGTCAAGTACCTCGCCACCCGCACACCCGGAGGCAGGCGGGTCCTGTGCCACATCATCTTCCAGTTCGAGGAGGACGAGCACGACACGATCTCGGCGAGCGGTCTCCTCCCGTTCCAAGAGCCCACGTTCGGATCGGGTGTGGTCGCCATCACCGGAGGGACCGGACGCTTCGCCGGCATCCTCGATCTGCGGCGCGAGCTCCCGGTGGAGGTCTGGAACCCCAAACGCTGGGGCTGATCCGCCTCGGTGCCCGGGGTGGGAGTCGAACCCACACGCTCCGGAGAGCAGCAGGGTTTAGGCCTGCCGCGACTGCCAGTTCCGCCACCCGGGCAGGCACCAATCATACGACCGTGCTCTCCCGATGCTCCTGCCCGACATGTCTCCGTCTGCGCATGACGGTTGAGACAGAGGATGCGGGAGGTTGGTGAGGCGGTTGTCGTCGCGCCGCCCTTCCGAGCGGCGCTACCGCTCGCCCGTCCAGGATCTCGGCAGACGTCTCGCCTTCCGCAGCGCCTCGATCAGCAGGTACTCGATCTGCGCGTTCACGCTCCGGAGCTCGTCCGAAGCCCACCGCTCGAGCGCCGCGTACAGCTCGGGGCGGATCCGGAGCGGGAAGGTCTTCCGGACGGCCACGCGGCGGCCCCTACTGGTACAGCGAGCCGAGGTTCAGGACGGGCGAGGCGGCCTGCTCCCCCGTCAGCACGACCAGCAGGTTGGAGATCATCGCGGCCTTGCGCTCCTCGTCGAGCTCGATCACCTGCTCCTCGGCCAGCTTCTGGAGGGCCATGTCGACCATGCCCACCGCGCCCTCCACCATCTTCTGGCGGGCGGCGACGATCGCCGTGGCCTGCTGGCGCCGCAGCATCGCGCCGGCGATCTCGGGCGCGTACGACAGGTGAGACAGGCGCGTCTCGACGACGTCCACGCCGGCCACCGCCAGACGCTCCTGGAGCTCGCCCTGGAGCGAGCGCGAGACGGCGTCCACGTCCCCGGAGAGCGAGATCGCCTCGTGCTCCTCGTAGCTGTCGTAGGGGTACTGCGTGGCGAGATGCCGGACCGCCGTCTCGCTCTGCACGGCGACGAACCCCTCGAAGTCGTCCACGTCGAACACCGCCCGCGCCGTGTCGACCACCTTCCACACCACGACCGCTGCGATCTCGACCGGGTTGCCACGCCGGTCGTTCACCTTGGCCGTCTGCGTGTCGAAGTTCCGGACGCGCAACGAGATCTTGCGTCGCGCGCCGAACGTGAACGGGTTCGCCCAGTACCACCCGTCGGTGCCCACCGTCCCGATGTACCGGCCGAACAGGATCAGCACCGCCGCCTGGTTCGGCTGCACGATGAACAGCCCCAGCGTCAGCCCCGCACCCAACGCCGTGACGAGCAGGCCGACGACCACCCAGATCGCGGTGCCGCCCGTCGCCCGCCCCTCACGGGCGGCCGACACGAGCGGCCACACCGTGATGGCGATCCCGAGCATGATCACGGCGACCGACACCACCAGCATCGCGAGGCCGGGCAGGACCCGCGCCCGGCGCTCGACCGTCCTCGCGCTCATACGAG
>CAZXFA010000048.1:0-13517 GCA_964640085.1 uncultured Actinomycetes bacterium
GTCCGCCGTGGCCTCGACCATGAAGTCGTGCCAGATCAGCGCCGGGATCGTGCCGCCGAAGACGGCCGAGTAGCCCTCGACGTCGGTGAGCGGGATCTGGCCCTGCGGGTAGCCGACCCAGACGCACGTCGCGATCTGGGGTGTGTACCCGCAGAACCATGCGTCCCAGTAGTTCTGCGCGGTGCCGGTCTTGCCGGCGGCCGGGCGTCCGATGTTCGCACGCGTGCCCGTCCCGCCCGAGATCACGGTCTGGAGCGCGTGGGTGGCCAGATCGGCGTCGTTGGTCGCGACCAGCTGACGACCGCGCCCACCGATCTGACGCAGGATCTCGCCGTTCGCGTCCGCGACCTCCTGGAGCGGACTGGCCCAGCGTCGAACACCGCGTGCCGCGAGCGTCGCGTACGCGTTCGTCATCTCGAGCGGCGTGACCGATTGGGTCCCGAGCGTGATCGAGCAGACCGACTCGAGCTCCGAGCGGATCCCCATCCGATGGGCGACGTCGACGATCGCCCGGGGGGTGACGGCCGAGGCCACCTGCGCGTACACGGTGTTCACCGAGTGAGTCGTGGCCGACAGCAACGTGAAGGTCCCGCTCTCCGAGTCGCTCGCGTTCGACAGTTGCCAGGGCTCGCCGTTCGTGTAGCAGGCCGGATCGTCGATCCTGATCGTGGACGGCCCGGACCAGCGCGAGTTCAGCGAGTACCCGGCCTCGATCGCCGCGACCAGCGTGAACGGCTTGAAGGCCGAGCCGGCCTGCCGACCGGTGCCGCCGGCTCCGGTCGCGAGGTTCACCTTCGACCGGTCGAAGTTCCTCCCCCCGTACATCGCGAGGATCCCGCCGGTCTGCGGATCGATCGCGACCAGCGCGGCTTCCGGGTCACCCGGCGTGTCGAGCTGGGACGCCACCGCCCGCTCGGCGGCACGCTGGAGATCCAGGTCGAGGGTCGTCGTGACGCGCAGGCCCCCACCGAACACGGCCGCCTCGCCGTAGATCCCGATCAGGGTCCGACGGGTGTGGTCGAGGAAGTACCCGAGCCTGGGCGGGAAGTTGATGCCGAGCTCGACGGGGTTCACGCGAACGGGCTTGACCTTCAGCACCTCGGCGCGCGCCGGGTCGAGGTACCCCTGTGCCACCATCCGCTCCAGGACGAAGTTCCGACGGGCCATCGCCGCCTCCTCGTCCTCGACCGGATCGTAGGCGGACGGGCTCCGGATCAACCCGGCGAGCGTGGCCGCCTCCAGGATCGTGAGCTCGCTCGCGCCCTTCTGCCAGTAGGTCTGGGCGGCGGCCTGGACGCCGTACGCGCCACGCCCGAAGTAGGCCGTGTTCAGATAGTTCGCGAGGATCTCGTCCTTGGTGAACTCGCGTTCCACCTTGATCGCGAGCAATGCCTCGCGCACCTTCTGCCCGAACGTGCGCGAGGGCACGACGTAGGTGGTCTCCCCCGTCTCCGGATCCTCCTCGTAGTGCCCCGCGTAGACGTTCTTCACGAGCTGCTGGGTGATCGTCGAGCCGCCCTGCACCAGCTCGCGGGCGACGAAGTCCGTCCAGGCAGCCCGAAGGATCCCGACGGGGTCGATCCCCGGATGCCGGCGGAAATCCGCGTCCTCGACCGCGATCACCGCGTTCCGGAGCGTTCGGGGCATCTCCGAGAGCGGGATCACGGTGCGATCGACCGTGGCGTGCAACGTCGTCAGCAGCTCGCCGTCCCGGTCGTAGACGTACGTCGTCTGGAGCGGCGGGGGCGCCTGCGGGAGATCGAGGCGAGAGTAGACGTAGGCGAGGACGGCGATCAGCCCGAGCAGCACGACGGCGGGGACGACGACGAACGCCCACCACCAGCGGCGCAGCCAGGCGCGGATGCCCTTGGTCTTCCGCTTCCGCTGTTTCCGGGGGGCGTGCTTGCGGCCCTTGCGGGCTCGTGCGGGCGAGGTGTCGACCGCCACGTCGCCGTCAAGTCTAGCCAGGTGACCCCGCTCAGACGGCGCGGGCGACGAACGCCTCGTGCAGGTGGTTCCACTGGCACCGCGTGCAGACCTCGACCACGTAGCACCAGGATCCGGGGCGGTCGGCCGCCATCGACAGCCCGACGTCGAGCGGCCAGACGCGCCCGTTGTCCTGCTTGAGCCCCTGCCCGTAGACGTAGGTCACGAGCTTGAGCTTGGCTCGACGGCACACCGGGCAGTCCCGTCGGGAGCTCTCACCGACGTGCTTGGCCGCCCGCATCAACTCGGGGTGGGCGTCGCAGATGTCGGCCCAGGAGGTCAGCCCCGAGCGCCACTCGCGCAGCAGGGCGCGCTTGGCGAGCGTGTAGTCGACGGTGGCGAGCACCGCTCGCCGACCCCGCGCCCTCGGCCACTCCGCCCGTCTCGCCATGGTCGAGGCATCGTACACCCGCCCCACGACGGACGGTGGGGAGTTATCAGGGCCGGCTGACGGTGATCGCGGTCCCGTTGCTATCACCGTCAGGGTCGTGGTTGGCAGCCGCACCGTACGCGTACCCGGAGAGTGACAGCTCCGTGACCGTGAACGTCACGCTCGCCTTCTTGCTGCCGAACCGCCGGCTGACCGAGCACGTCCCGTCCGATGCCGTCACGCAGGAGCCCGTCCTCCGGCCACCCCACGATCCCGAGACCGTCACACCGCTCATCGCACCCTCCGCGGCGTCGTGGACCGCGATCGCAACCGTCGCCTGCCACCGCGAGCCGGAGGGCGCGCTCGAGCCGTCGAGGTCCCCCACGTGGACCTCGGAGGGAGGCGGTGGCGGTGGTGGCGGCGGAGGCGGAGGGGGTGGCGGGGCTGCCCCGCCGACCGGTCCGGTGGACAGGTCGACGGCGAACGAACCGCCCCGGCCGCTGTGAGGCGCGTCTTCGGTAGGGAACACCTCGAGCGTGTACGTGCCGGCCACCGTGGGCATCGCGTGCACGGTCTCCTGTCGGCCGTTGCCGCACTCGTCCCCGAGGGGACAGGTGCTGAGATCGAGCTGGGTGCCATCGGGGTCCAGGAGCCGGAGCTCGAGGTCCGGACCCCAGTCGTAGTCGAAGCAGAACCCGTAGAAGCCGAACACGCAGACCGGGGCGCCGTCGGTCAGCATCGTGGCGGCGATCGGGACGGAGAGGTCCGTAACCTCGAACCGGTAGCTCCAAAGTCCGTGGTCGGCGACGGTGCCGGTCACACGCGCGTACGCGGGGAACGCGGTCCCGCCCGCGCCCCCGGTGGCCGCCGCCACGAACGCGTACCCGTCGAGCAGGCCGGCCCCGTACTCGTTGTCCTTGCCGGCCAGCCCCCGATCGGCGGCCGTCCCTTCCAGCGCGGCCCGCACCTGGGTCGGACCCCAACCCGGGGCGGCCTGGAGGGCGAGCGCCACCGCGCCCGAAACGAACGGCGTGGCCATCGAGGTGCCGCTGTAGGTGACGTACCCGGCGGCGGTCCCGAACTGCGCCGACGTGATCGACACGCCGGGCGAGGCGATATCGGGCTTGACCCGGCCATCGACGGTCGGCCCGCGGCTGGAGAACGGTGCGAGGAAGATCCCGTCGGAATGGTTCGCGGCGCCCCGGGGCGCCGACCACTCGGCCACCGCGCCGACGGTGATCGCACCGGCCGCGGCCCCGGGCGAGCCGACCGTGATGGGGTCGTCCCCCGAATTCCCGGCCGCCACGACGACCACCTTGCCCGCGGCGACCGCCGCGTCCACGGCCTGGCTCACCGAGTCCGATCCGTCCGAGGGCGTCGACGTCCCGAGGCTCATCGAGATCAGCCGCACGCTCGAGCGCGCGGCGCACCAGTCGATCCCGTCGACCACCTGGCTGAGCGAGCCCGAGCCCAGCGCGTTCAGCACCTTGGCGGCCGAGAGCGACGCCCCGGGCGCGACGCCTCCGTAGGTGGCAGCGTTCGGCCCGCCCGTCGAGTCCCCGACGGCGGTCGCGGCCACGTGCGTCCCATGTCCATTGTCGTCATAGGCCACGGTCATGCCGCCCACGGCGTCGAAGAAGGCCACCGGTCCCTTGCCGTCGAGCTGCTCGTGGCCCAGGTCGACGCCGGTGTCCACCACGCAGACCTCGATCCCGGCCCCGGTCACGGCGAAGGCGCTGCGGGCCGACTCGGTCCCGAAGTCCGCGTCGGCAGAGTCCATGAACGCCCGGACCTCGACGTCCTCCTCCACGCGGAACACACCGGGCTCCGAGGCGAGCGCCTCGGCCTGCGCCGCCGTCATCCGGGCCGCGAACCCGCGGATCAGGTCGAACCGCCGCGTGACCTCGAAGGCGCCGACGGCCGCCGTCGAAGACCGGACGCCACCCGGACCGTCGAACGTGACCACCACCGACACCCGTCGCCCGGGTCGCAGACCCCGCAGCCGCGCCTCGAACGCGTCGGACAGTCCGTCCCGGTCCAGATCGGCCAGGGCCGGCTCCGCCCGGGACGTGGCCACGGGGCGGCGGGGAGCATGCTGCTCCGGAGCCGCCTGAGAGGTGGCCGGGACGACCAGCGTGAGGACGAGCGCGAGGCTCGCGAGCGCACCCGCGCGACGCATGGAGCCCTCCTTCCGCGCCTGCGAGCGTCCAGTGAAGCCCGCCGGGGGGACTGGGTCAATCGGTCGGAAGGCCATATCGGTTGCCGGAAGTGCATCGTCCTTCCGTCCGACGGCGCACGAACGTCGGTACCCCCCTCACGCGGGCAGATCGACCACGGCCCGTGCCTGGGCAGAGGCTGCGCGGTCGTCCGGGAACAGGAGGAGCGGGCCCACGGGGACCCGCACGCTCACCGTGGACTCGAAGGCCCCCGGCTCGCACTCGCAGGCGACGAGCGTCGCGCCGTTGCGCGCGGCGTACTCGGCGGCGAGGCCCGCCGGCTCGAGCCCTCCCGGCAGGGCCTGCTCCTGCACGGCCGCGAGGGCCGCGGCGTCGGCGGCCGTCTGCGCTGCCGACCTCGCGGCCAGGACCCTCACGACGTCGGCCGCGCCCATCGCCAGCACGAGGAGCGACGCGAGCACACCCGCGACGACCACCGAGGCCGATCCGCGCTGCCCGCTCACCCGAACTCCTGCCGGGCGGTGACCGAGGCCCGGAGCGTCACGGAGGTGGGCAGCAACCAGCCGGCGAGGGCGCCGGCCACCGACACCCCGTACTCGATCGACACGGTGACCGGGAGGCCACGCTCCCCCGCGCGGGAGACCTCGACCCGAAGACGGGCCGGGTCGAGCTCGGGCGCGGCGGCCCGCGCGGCCTCGAGCACCGCGTCCGTCGACTCCTGGACCGAGGCCTCGCGGGCCCCCGCCCGGGCCGCCTGCGCGAGCAGGAGCCGATCCCGACCGATCGCCACCACCTGCACGACCGCCATCCGGACCAGGAACACGACCGGTAGGACCAACGCGAACTCGACGGTTGCCGCGCCCCTCTCCGGACCCCGGCGGAGGTCGCTACGGACCCGCACTGCCCGCGACCTGATCGATGATGCTGTCGAAGAACGCGGGAGCCGGCCGGACGAACGTGCCCAGGCGATCAGCACGACCGCGATCGCCGCGGCCGCCAGGATCACCAGCGCGTACTCGGCGGTCGTCTGCCCAACGTGCTCGGACAGACGCACCCGCGCTCGGACGTACCAGGAGAGCACCGGAGAGCCACCTCCTCTCAAGCCATCGACCGCACGGTGGTCACCAGGACGGGGACCACCGTGAGGAGGAGGAACGCGGGGAGGATGAGGAACACGAGGGGGAAGAGCATCTTGACGGGCGCGGTCCGCGCCCGTTCGGTTGCTCTCGCTCGCCGGGACTCGCGGACGTCGGAGGCGAGGCGGGTCACCTCGGCCGTCAGGGCGGAGCCCAAGCGCTCGCTCCTGGCGAGGACCCTGACGATCCGGTCGAGCTCCGGCGACGCCAGCCGCCGGGCCACGGCCGCCAGCTCGTCGCGCCACCGCCCCCCGAGCTCGACGGTGCGTGCCGCGTCCCGGAGCGCCCGACCCAGCGGTCCACGGACGGCGATCGAGGACTCACGGACCGCGAGCTGCGGCGGGAGCCCCGCGGACGTCGCCACCGCCAGCAGGTCGAGGAACACCGGGACCTCTCTTGCGGTCTCGATGGCGGTTCGGCGAAGGCGGCGCGCGACCAGCAGGTCGGGCACGCGGAACGCGAGCATGGCGAGCGGTGGGGCGAGCAGGGGCACGGGTGCCGGCAGCGCGATCAGGAGGACGAGGGGGGCCGCGGCGGCGAGCACCTTGACGCCGAGGAGCTCCTCCCGGGTCCATCCGTCCGGCGGGGGCGGCGTCCGCCAGATCCCCGTTCGCCGCATGACGGCTCGGCCGAGCCGAAGCGCGATCCGACGGAGCGCGGCGCCGAGCCCGGGCCATGCCGACCGCCGACCGAGGCGCCCGAGGGTGCGCGGGTCCGCTCGGGTCGACACGGCCGCGACGGCCAGGACCGCGGCGATGGCCGCGAGGAGCGCTCCCACTGGACCCGCGCCGTTCACCTCGGCTCGACCACCAGCAACCGGCGGATCCACAGGAGCGCGAGCCCCTGGAGCACGATGCCCGCGACGATCGCCGAGACGCCCAACTGGGTCCGCAGGGCGCCCTCGATGTCGTTGCGCGAGACCACCGACTAAGTCAAGGGCCGAACAGGAGGACCGGGTTCGGGCAACCGAACCTCCGACCCGCTGCTTGGAAGGTACGAGAGAGGGAACGCCGTGCTTACCTGGGGAAACGCTGGTCGCGGCCGAGCGGAAGGCGTCCAGTTAGCGGGTGGCGTTGCCCGTTAGAGAGTCTCGCTAGGCCAACATGAAGCATTCAGCCTCTCCGTCGCTAGTCACCGAAGAAGTAGAGATCTAGCGGCACCCAAGGCTTGCGAGCATCCACCTTGAAGACATGGTCGCAGCGACGGCTGTTGCGGAGCCCGCGGAGGACGAACCGGAAGCGGCGCCCGCCGTCCGTCCAGGAATCGCTGAAGTAATCGCCGTTGGCGCATGAGACGGTGATCCTCACGTTGATTCGTGTCCCAGCGTGGTCCGCCACGTACGCGACCTTCCCATAGCCGCGAGTCCACGCCCGCAGCGTCACCCGGTCATATCCGTGCCTCTCGTGTATAAGGTCCCAGGCCTCCGCGATCCCGGTACCGCCGAGGAACAGCACGGCCGTAATCAGTCCGACGACCACCTTCCTGCGGGTGCGCATCAGCGCCTCCTTCGAGGTAACGAGGGTTGAACCTAGGAGCAACCCAATGAGGCGGAGTAGGGCCTAAAGGCCGTTCTCGCTAGGGCCCATTGACTCTGAATCTGCAAGGGTTCATGGAACACGGCCATTCTCGACGAGCTGATCGCGGGACGTTCGCCGAGCTGCTGGGGCGAGTCTTCCGCGATGCCTACTATCGCGACCCCCACCGAGCCGCCCCGCCCTTGTACGACCGCGCCCACCGCCGTACGTCGGAGGCAGCCCACAGATCACCCCGCTCCCACCGACCCACTGAAGCCGGGAAGTCCGGGTGGTGCCGCAGTTGATCGGCGCGCTGCTTGCTAACTCCGAGCATCTCGGCGATGTCCACGAGGCGGAGGAGCTTCCGGGCCGTCATGGTCCGCAGTATGAGCGCCCCTGATCTGACGGGCCCTTTCTTCCTCCACCCCACTCCCGAAAGTCGCTTGGAACGCCTCTCAGGGGCCAGTTCGACGTCCAGAACAGCCTCGCGCCGCTCCAAACGGGCGTTTGGGGGGGCCTGGACTCGGCACCTCTGATCTGACTTTGCATCGTGTGCTCGACCGGAGCACAATCGCTCCGAGCGGAAGGGCCTGAACCCACGGGGAAGAACCAAGAGGGGGAGGCTCATGCGACGAAAGCTCGCGGCATTCGCGCTCGCTGGGGTACTGACGGGCGGGGTTGTGGCCAGCAGCTTGACACCGGCTGAAGCCACGCACACGCTCGCTCACCTTCGCCGCCAGATCAGTCGGTTGGAGAATCAGGTGAGTACCCTCAAGAGCCAGGTGCGTGTCCTGCGCAACGAGGTGTTCAACTGCGAGGTGCTTGCCGACTACGTGGTCATGGACCCATCAACGGGTCAGCAAGTGACTGACACGTTCGTCGTCTACCAGTGCTGAGGGTTCCTCGGGAGGAGGAACAGGCCCTTCCCCTCGAAGGTGGCGCGCGGCCAGGTTGCATCTTGTGCAACGTGGGTGAGCGTCCTACGCTGCACGATCATCCGCGTGAGAGGGAGGGGATCATGCGGAAGCGACTCTGGATCGCGGCGACCCTCGTGCCGCTCATCGCCGGGCTCGCTCTCACGGCGGGGCCTGCATCGGCGGGGGACAGCGTGTCCGGCGTGGTGTTCTTCGAGGGGCAACTCGTCGAGGAGGTACAGATTCCCATCGGCCCTCCTGAGAGCCCGGTGTTCCTCAAGGGCTTCGACTTCAGCGGCCTTGCGACGATTGAGATCGGGGGGCAGGTCGTCCTCGCTCAGGCGGACGCCGGTGGAGACTTTGGGCTGGCCGCCGACACGGCACCGGGCCTACCCGCGTCTTCGACAGCAGGCGCCGCAATCGGCGAAGTCTTCCTCCGTATCCCGCTTCCCACGGTCGCCGACCTCACCTTCGACTGCGGCACCCTGGGAACGGGCCTGAACGGCTTCGATGGCGTGTGCCTGGTCTACGGGTCGTCGCCCTCTCAGGGCAGCATTACCGGAACGGTCGGCAAGAAGGATGGCAGCCCGCTCGAGGTCGGCGACCCGCTCCAGTTCCTAATCACGTTCGACCTCAAGTGCGGGAGCAAGGACTACCCCTGCCCGCCGACCGACCAGGAGCCCGCGTAGCGGTACCCGCCGGAGGGCGTCGAAGTCCAGGGTGCGCTTAGCCATCGCGCACCGCCTCGATCCGTCCCGCGAGGTTCCGCACCTGGCGCTGCTCCTTGAGCGTGGCTGCGACCCTCTCGGTACGTTCCTTGTCCAGTTCGCGCCGCAACTCGTCCACCCGCTTGCCCATCTCGCCCTGCACCTTGAGCACCGCGTTGACGAAATCCGCCGCGGTCTGCTCGGTGTTCCGCTTGGCCTCTGCGAGCACGGCCAGGGCGTGCTCGACGCTCGCCTCCAGCGTCGCCCGTTCGGCAGTGATGGACTCGCGCAAGCGGCGTTCTAGGGCTACGATCTCGCGCTCAACGCTGGCATGGGCCTCCCGCCAGACCTTGAGCCCGTGTTCTTTGGCGTACTTCAGCTCCTTGTTGCGTAGCCCCTCGGCGATGACGCCGTGGGCTACCTGAGCGATGACCTGAGGTATGCCGCCGAGAGCATCGTGGGCGACCTTGCTCACAACGGACTCGGCTTTGTCCTGCACCCGGTCTAGTGCTTCCTCGATCTTGGTATCGGAAACCACACCCATCGGTGCGCCGACGCTCCTGTATTTCTTCGACTTGGTGAAGTGCTCCCACGGGCCGCCATCCACCGACTTCAAGGAACAGTCGGGGTGCTCCTCACACATCCTGTGGCTGGTCGTGGTCATCGCCGGGCGTTCCACTTCTTCTTCGGTGAGGCTTCCTCACCGGCCGGGATGAGCGGTGAGTAGAGGAACCCGTGGGGCTTCACGTCCCACTCGGCCAGACCGGGTAGGCCCGTGTGTTCATGCTCCGACCCAACCGTCTCCGGGTGGGAATGGACGACCTGGCCGTGCCGGTGGTTCGGCGACTGTGTGCGCTGCCGTTCGTACAACGCCGTGACGTACGCGTCTTTCCCCACGCCACCCTGTTCGACGTTGCTCTGCGTCATGGCGCCTGCCCCCGTCGTCCATGCTTCTGGATCTCCTCCGCCCCGATCCTCAGCTCCGGTCGGCCCGTGAGGTTCGGCGCGGTGATGTCGGCGAACTTCTCACGCTCCTCTAGCTGCTCGCGGATCGCCTCAAGCTTTTCGTCGATGGTGGTCTTCTTCTTCGGCGTCTTCTTCTCCGGCGGCATGGTCAGCTCCTCGGTGGGTAGTAGATCTCGGTGACGCTGCGGAACGCCTCGGCGTCGTCGCGGGCCCGCTGTTCCTTGTAGAACTTCGCCCGTCGAGCGAGGCCCTCCGTCCGGGACTTCTCGAGGATGGCTTCGGCGCGCTTGGATACGCAACGTGCTCGAGCATCGAGCGCGGACGGGCGGCCGCGTTCGCCAGATCCTCGCGCTCGGCGGGCCAGAGGTAGAAGCCCGCCGCCCCCGCGCGGAGCGCGCGCCGGAGGCTCGAGACCGACTGGGTCGTGTCGAGCGCCAGGAGCGCGCTGCCGTTCAGCTCCGACCTCGACGGCAGCAGCGCGGGGGTCGCGACGATCGCGTCCGGCTCCAGCTGCCGCACCGCCTCGGCCAGCTGCCGCGAATCCGCCGCCGTGCCGACCACGCGCGAGCGTCCCGAACGGTCGAGGAAGTGCATGACCTCCTCGGCCACCTCCGGGCGCTCGAGCGCGAGCACCACCCTCGCTACATCCTCCATCCAGACTCCGAACAACGGGGGGAAGCCCGCAACGACCGTCGGGGGAAGCGAGGGAGAGGAGTCACGGCTCGCAGCCGTGGCGGGAGACTACGCGGCGACGGTTCGGGGGACAATCGCCAGGGTGGCCCATCCGCGATCGCGTAGAGGGGACCCGGTCCGGGGATGGGAGCATCGGTCGGGCGGGGGCGAGCCAGCGGCCGCGCGGGGGAGGAGATATCGATGGCAGACGTGCAGATCCGCAGGTTCGACACGGGCGACGAGCGCCGGACGTTCGAACGCGGGACGTTCGAGCTGGTCACGCTCGGCGGGGTGACCGTGGGGCGCGCGAGCTACGAGCCCGGCTGGGTCTGGTCGGAGCACGTCGGGGCGGCGACCGGCCAGCCCCTCTGCCAGGTGGAGCACGTGGGCCTCGTGCTCTCGGGGCGGACGGGGCTGAAGATGCGCGACGGAACCGAGTACGAGCTCGGACCCGGGGACCTATTCCACGTCCCGCCGGGGCACGACTCATGGGTGATCGGGGACGAGCCCTACGTCTCGCTCCACCTCCTGGGCGCGGACCGGTACGCGAAACACTAGGCCGACGTTCCCGGGGCATGTCGGACCTCGGGTCTACGATCGCCTCGTGGGACGGGTGATCGACCTCCAGGTGTGGCGACGCGAGCGTGAGCGGGACCCGATCCGCCGCCTCGAGCGAGCCATCGCGCGCCTGGACGGTCACCTCTCGCGGGGGAGCAGCCGGCTCGGATCCCGATTGATCGAGACCGAGCTCCTTGCCGTGACCGGTGCCCTCGGCGCCGGCCGACCCGGAGAGGCCGCCGAGCGCGCCGAGCGGCTTGCGGAGCGCCTCGAGCACCCCTCCGCACGCTCGGGCTAGGGGTCCCGTCGACCTTCGAGCGCCCGGATGGCCTCACCGATGGGCCTCGAACGTGCGCGAAGGGAGCAGCGAACATGCGCTTTCCGCACCCGCTCGGGGACCTGCGGCTCGCACCGCCGAGCCCCGGGCATGCCTCCCGCGGCAGGACGCGCGTGGGTTTCTGCTCCCTTCGCGGTCACCCGAAGGCGACACCCTCATGCTAGTACTCGTCAGTGCGGCGCGCGCGACCGCCTCGACGCGCTCAGGCCCGGGCGCGGTCGTCCTCGCGGGACGCGAGCCGCGAGCGCACCACGACCCACGCCAGCACCACAGCCGCCGCCAGGCCCGCGGCCACGCCAGCGGCCACCTGGGTCCGCGGCTGGGACGCCGACCGGGCGATCCGCGTCCGGAGGCGGACCGGGCGGCGGAAGTCCCGGATGTCCCATCCACGCGTCTCCGCCTCCTTGCGGAGCTCGCGGTCGGGGTTCACGGCCACCGGGTGCCCGACCGCCTCGAGCATCGGCAGGTCGGTGATCGAGTCCGAGTACGCATAGGAACCCTCGAGATCCATCCCCACCCGCTCGGCGAGCGTGCGGATCGCCTCCGCCTTGGCCTCCCCGTAGCAGTAGAACTCGAGCTCACCCGTGTACTTGCCGTCCTCGATCCTCGCCCGCGTGGCGATGACGCCCGAGGCCTGGAAGTGGCGGGCGAGCGGGCGCACGACCTCCTCGGGGGAGCTGCTCACCACGTAGATCCGCCGGCGCTCCAGCCGATGCAGCGCGATCAGGTCCAGCGCCTCCTGGAACACGAACGGGTCGATCACGTCGATGATCACATCCTGGACCAAGCGCTCGACCTCGGCTCGCTCCCAGCCCTTGGTCAGGGCGAGCATGCCGTCTTTCAGCCGCTGCATCTTCTTCTCGTCCGCGCCCACGAGCAGGTACACGAGCTGCGCGTACGCGCCCCGTAGGAGCTGCCCTCGGCTGACCATCCCGGCCCGGTACATCGGCCGCGAGAGCGCGAGCGAGGACGACCGGGAGATGATCGTCTTGTCCAGGTCGAAGAACGCCGCCTCCATCCCTACGGATGGTAGAGGAGCCCGCCGACGAAGCTCGGCAGGCTCCTCAACCTGGGCGGCCGGGGCTCAGAAGGTAGCCGTGCCGGCACAGACCTCGCCGGTCGACACGTTCCGCGCCCGCGCGCGGATCCGGTCCGGACCGTTCAGATCGTCGACCACCGTTCGGATCTCGAACGACCCGCTCGCGCCGCGGGTCCGGGCGCGGGTGCGCAGCGCCACCTGACCCTCGTGGCGGATCCGCACCCGCCAGCGGTCACCGACCTGGTTCTGGTCGACCTCGAACTCCACCTCGATCCGCCCGTCCTCCGGGCTCAGCTTCAGCTTCCAGTCACTCGACCCGGTGCAGCCGCCGCGCCGGATCACGTCGCCGTCCTTGGCGGACGCCGCCGGGACCGCGAGCGCGAGCGCCGCGACCACCGTGAGCGCGACCGCGATGGCCTTCCTCATGGCTCCCTCCGATCTCGAACGGTACGATCCCGACCCTAGAGGGGCGTCGGATAAGGCCCGGTGAAGGCAGTGCACCGGTCCGGCAAAGGCGCGTCCGGGATGGTTGGACCCTGGCTGAACGGCCTCGCGTGGCGGGTCGGACGCCCGTCGTTCGTATCGCCGTCCGGACGGCCGTCTACCTCGCTCCCGGCACCGGGAACCACCAGAAAGGGAGGTGAACGGCATGATCGGTGCCGGCTGGCCGAACACCCCTGAGCACCACGCCGGGCCGAGGGACCTGGGTACCTTCATCACCCGTCTCATCGGCCTCGCCTCTATGATCGTGCTCGGGATCGCCTACATCTGGCGCACCTGGCCCCGTCCGACGACGAGCCCCGAGGAGGCCCGACGTCCCGACCGATTCCGCGAGGCGGCGCAGGAGCAGGATCGAGCCCCGGGTGCGAGCCGGCGTACCGCTGGCTCCATCGTTCGGGGACGCTGCACGAACGCGCACGAAGGGCACACGGGTTGCTTCGCGACCGGTGCCGTGTGTGCCCGCGCGAATGCAAGGTCGATCGACGGCGGGACGAGCGCTCGCTGTGCGGGGTCGGGCGGCGCGCGGTCGTGGCATCGTACTTCGCGCACCTCGGTGAGGAGGACTGCCTGCGCGGCCGGAACGGCAGCGGGACGATCTTCTTCGCCGGCTGCAACCTGCGCTGCGTGTTCTGCCAGAACT
>CAZXFA010000049.1:0-5019 GCA_964640085.1 uncultured Actinomycetes bacterium
TTCGCCCGTCGGCGATCACCGTGGCGACCGCGGCCTCGAGCCGATCGCCCGCCTCCCGCTCGCCCAGGTGCCGGAGCATCATCGCCCCGCAGAGCATCATCGCCATCGGGTTCGCGCGGTCCGACCCTCGATAGTGAGGCGCGCTCCCCTGCTGAGTCTCGAACACCGCGAGCTCGTCGCCGAGGTTGACACCTGGGGCCAGACCCGGGCCGCCGATCAACCCCGCGCACAGATCCGAGACGATATCGCCGTACAGGTTGGGCAGCACCAGGACGTCGTGATCCTGAGGACGTCGAACGAGCTGCATCGCGAGGTTGTCGATGATCCGCTCGCCAAAGGTGATCGTCGGGTGCTCCGCCGCCACCGCTCGGACCGCCTCCAGGAACAACCCGTCCGACCACTTCAGGATGTTCGCCTTGTGGCCGGCGGTCACCGCGCGCCGGCCGTGCTCGGCCGCGTAGCCGAACGCGAACCGGGCGATCCGATCGCTCGCACCCGCCGAGATCGCCTTGATCGAGAGCCCGGAGTCCTCCCGGATCCGATGCCCGGTGGTCGCCTCGACGAAGCCGATCATCTCTTCGGTGGCCGGGGCGCCCTGCTCGAACTCGATCCCCGTGTAGCTGTCCTCGGTGTTCTCTCGGACCACCACGAGGTCCACGTCCGCGTAGCGGGAGGGGACCCCGGGGAAGGAGCGACAGGGACGTACCCCGGCGTAGAGATCGAGCGCCAGGCGTAGGTCCACGTTCGGGCTCCCCCACGAACCATCGATCCGGCTCGAGAGCGGCCCCTTCAGCGCGACCCTGTTCGCCCGGATCGAACGCAGGACCCGATCGGGCAACGGCCTTCCCTCGTCCCGAGCCAGCTCCTCGCCCGCCGGCTGGAGGTCCCACTCGATCTGGACGCCGGTCGCCTCCACCGCTCGGCGGGCGGCGTCGACCACCTCGGGCCCGACGCCGTCGCCGGGGATCAGGGTGATCTTGTAGGGAACCATGCCCGACCTTCTGCGATGATGCAGCCTTCGGTCCCGCGTGCGAAAGTATCACGAGGTCGAGATATCTTGGCAGGGACGGGATGGGGATCCGGAAGCCCGACGGGCCCCTGAGAGGAGCGCGGTGAGCCAGAAGGGCCTGCGGGAAATCGTCGCGGCGCAGACCAGCCTGTCGGACATCGACGGCGCGGCGGGCCGGCTCTGGTACGTCGGCCACCCGATCGAGGATCTGGCGGAGCGCGCGACGTACGAGGAGGTCGTCTACCTCCTGCACGAGCTCCGCCTGCCCACCCAGGCCGAGCTCGACGAGCTCAACGGGTTCCTGGTCGAGCAACGCGAGCCCTCCCGATTCATCGCGGACCTGATGCTGACCCTCGCCCAGCAGACCTCCCCGATGTCGATGCTGCGGACCAGCGTGTCCGCGGCGTCGGCGTACGACCCCGACGGGTGGGACAACTCGCCGGAGGCCAACCGCCGCAAGGCCCTGCGGCTCATCGCCCGGACACCGACGTTCCTCACGATGTACCATCGCCTGCGGACCGGGCAGGACTTCGTCCCAGCCAACCCCAAGCTCTCCCATACGGCCAACTTCCTCTCCATGCTCACGGGGCTCGAGCCTTCGCCCGAGGACGCCGAGACACTCGACACCACCTTCACCCTCTACGCCGATCACACGATGAACGCCTCCACGTTCACCGCCCGGATCATCGCGTCCACGCTCGCGGACATCCACTCCGCGATCACCGGGGCGATCGCTGCTCTCAAGGGACCCCTCCACGGGGGCGCCAACGAAGAAGCGATGAAGATGCTCGAGGAGGTACGGGAGCCGGCCAACGCCGAGGCCTACGTGGCGGACCGCCTCGCCCGCAAGGAGAAGGTGATGGGGTTCGGCCACGCCGTCTACCGGACGATGGACCCGCGGGCCCGCATCCTGAAGCGCCTGTCCCGCGAGACCGGAGAGCGTCACGGCGATCTGCGCTGGTACCAGATCTCCGAGGCGATCGAGCGCACGGCGCACGAGCAGAAGGGCCTGTACCCGAACGTCGACTTCTATGCCGCCAGCGTCTACCACATGCTCGGCATCCCGACCGACCTGATGACGCCGATCTTCGCGATCGCGCGGATGGCGGGGTGGACGGCCCACGTGCGCGAGCAGTACGCCGACAACCGCATCATCCGGCCGGACTCCGAGTACGTGGGCCCTCGCGACCAGCGCTGGATCCCCATCGCCGACCGCCGCTGAAGGGGCAGGTGGTCCGGCCCTCCTTCAGGGACCGCCCGCTTCCTCCGCGGCCGGGATCCCGGCGGAGGCCGCCACCCGGAACACCGCGACCTCGAAGAGCGCGAGCAGCGACACCACGACCAGGAACCCGAGGAAGGAGAGGTCGAAGAAGAACAGGGTGGCGACGCCGACGGCCGCTCCCCCGAACACCAGGGCGTCTCGGTGGGCTCGGATCCAGGCGGCCACCGGCTCCCGGCGAGCCGCCCCCGGTGCGGCCGCCACCGCGCGGCCCAGGTCGACCGCCCAGCCGCGCAGACGCGAAGCCCACGGGTACGGTCCGGTGACCAACGCCACGACGATCACCGCGAGCGAGATCACGAGCAGGACGCCCGTGTACCGGAGCAGACCGGCCATCAACTCGTCGGTGAGGGCGGTCGCTGCCGCCTTGTTCTCCGGCCTCACCCGGTCGACCAGCCGATCGATCGAGGCCAGCGCCAGCCGGCGCACCAGGACGAGGCCCAAGGCCGATCCGGCCGAGACCTGGAGGAGGGTCCGACGCTTCCGGACCGACGCCCACAACGTCGCCGCCAACAGGATGACGAACAGCACGACGAGGAAGACCACGAGCCGGTCGAAGAGGCGAACCGCCCGCTGCAGGGCCTCCAGCTCGGTGGAGTCGAAGACGACGATCGCGCCGAAGTCATCGGGGAGATCCACGCCGAGCGCCAGCTCCACCTTCGCCACCGCCGCCTCGGGAACCTCGTCGACCCGGATCTCGGGGAGCGGGGCCTCGCCCGGGAGCAGCCCCGAGGCGAGCGTTCCGATCTGCTCCAGCGCCAGGTTCACGAGCGGGAGCAGGTTCAGGAGCACCTTCCCCTCCCGAACGCTGATCGTCTCGCCCCGTCCATCGAGGACCGCCAGCACCTGCGTGTGGACGAAGCGGTTCGCTTCCGTCCAGAACCGCTGGAAGGCGTCGGTCTGCAGCACCCTCAGCACCTGATCCTGCACGAAGCCTCGCGCCGCGTTGGCGAGCGGCGCCGCGATCACATCGGCCTGATCCGGGAGCGCATCCGCGATCACCCGCTGAACGTCCAACGCGATGAAGACCTGGTCCGTGACCGTGCGAGCCAGGTACTCCTGGACCCGGGGATCGTCCGCCAGCGGCCCGATGGCCTCCACGTATCGGTCGGTGCTCAGCACGGTCCGCCGGGCCCAGGCACCCGGCACGGCCACCGTGAAGACGATGACCGTCAGGGCAGCCAGGAGCGGGGCGAGCACCCGTCGGAGCCGGTGCCGACGCTCCGGCCTTGTTTCGAGCGCCTCGACCCGGGCCTGGAGCCGGTCGCGCTCGGCACGGATCCGTTCGAGCTCGCCGCGCGACGGACCCTCCTCGCCGGTCATCTCGTCGTTCCCGTCCATCGACATCTCCTCCTACTGCCCGCGGCGCAGCAGCGCGATCAGCCGCAGGAGCTCCAGGTAGAGCCAGACAAGGGTCGAGACCAGTCCGAACGCGGCGAGCCACTCCATCTCCCGCGGAGCGCCGCTGGAGGCACCCCCGTCGATCACCGCGAAGTCGATCAGCAGGTTGAGCGCAGCCACGACGCAGATCGCAACGCTGATCCCGATCCCGAGCGGCGTCGGGTTCGAGAGGAAGCGCAGGTCGACACCGAACAGGCTCAGCCCCCATGCCACCAGGTACAGGACGGCGATGCCGAACGTCGCCCCGACCACGGTTCCGACGAGCCGGTTGGTCACCCTCACGATCCGAGCCCCGTAGAGCAGGAGACAGGCCCCGAACACGCAGAGCGAGGCGAACACCGCCTGTCCAACCACGCCGTCGTAGAACGTCTCGTACACGCTGGAGACGGCTCCCATCCAGGAACCCGCGAGCAGGGCGAAGACGAGCCCAAGGAGGGGAGCGACCCGAGGGTTGGATGCGGCGGCGAAGGTGAGCGCCACGAGGAGGACGAACCCGAGCAGGAACAGCATCCCCGACGTGGTGGCGAAGACGCGCTCGGCGAAGCTCCACCCCACCACGGCGGATGCCACCACGAGCAGGAGAAGCGCGAACGCCTTGGCGGCCGTTCCGCCGACCGTCATCGTCCGCGTGATCGCCCTGCCGCGCGTGACCAGCTCGACGTTCCGTCGCGCGAACGTCTGGTCGTTCAGGACCTGTGTCGACACGGGTGACCCCCTCGCAGCGCAGTTCGGCCCCCACAGCCCAACGGAACGGACGGGAACCGGCATCACCCCGAACGGGTGAAACCGGCCGCCGGTCCCCTCACGCGGAGGCACGAACGCGGGCCAGCCCCTCGCCGAGGGTGCCGGCCACCGCGGCCACGCGAGCGCGGTCCTGGCTGCCGATGGCGACGCGTCTGGCGGCCCGCAGGGTTGCCTGGAGCTGTCGAAGGTCCGCCAGGATCTCCCTCAGCGTCCCCCGAACGTGCGCATCTTGCTCCCGCGCGATGGCGTCGACGACCAGCGGTTCGAGCGCGTTCAACACCGCGGTCTCGTAGGCGATCTCCTCATCGGTGGGCGCGCTCGTCCGTGCGCGGATGGCGAGCCGCTGGAGCTGCGCGAGCAGCGCGTCGCGGTTCGCCCGCGCCGCAGCGGTGTCAGGGCTCCGCCTCCTGGCGCTCGCGAGCGCGGCGAGCGCTCCAGCCACCAAGCCCCCAAGCAGGACCCATTGCCAGACGCGCGGTCGCTCCGCCGAAGCGATCGCGGCGGGGTCGGAGCTCCCGTCAGGTGTCGCCGAGGCGCCCCCACGGCTCGGCTCCTCGGTGGGGCTCGGCTCGGCCGACGGCTCCTC
>CAZXFA010000049.1:5119-10621 GCA_964640085.1 uncultured Actinomycetes bacterium
AGGACCAACCAGAGGACGAGCACGGAAAGACCCGGACGGCGGATCACGTATCCGATCCCTCCGTGGGTGACGTCTGCTCGGAGATCCACGCGAGGGCTCGCTCGTACGCCTCACGGCTCGAGGCTCCGAGCACGTGCGTGGCCTCGACGAGCTCGATCGGACCGAGCGCCTCCACCCCGCCCGTCTTGCGGAGCCTGGCGACCATCTCGGGGTCGACGCCGCTCAGGTACAGTCGGCCTCCCACGACCGACAGCTTGTCGGCGTAGCGCGACAGCACCTCGATCGCCGTGGACGACAGGCTCGTCCTGCCGCGTAGCCGCAAGACGACGGCCGGCGTGACCGCGCCGGCCGCGTCGGGGAGTCGGGTTTCCAGGGTTCGAGCGCCCGCGAACAGGAGGCTGCCGTAGACGTCGAGGATCACCACGCGATGGCTCTCCAGGCGCTCGGGAACCGGCCGCTCCGAGACGCTTCCGTCCTCTTCGGGGACCAGGCGGACCACCGTGAGGTCGAGCGCCTCCCTGTTGACCTGCAGCAACAGGGACAGCGCCACACCGATGCCCACCGCCACCGCCACGGGCAGGAGCAGCGCGCACACGAACGTGGTGATCCCGGCGACCTGCGAGGTCGCACTGGTCCGAAGGGTCAGCTTCACGTTCGCGACCTTGATGGCGCCGACCGCCGCGTAGATGAGCACGGCGGCCAGGGTCGCCATGGCGACGGCGCCGACCACCCCAGAGAACGCGACCAGGATCACGAGCATCCACACGCCAGAGAAGATCGAAGCCCACCTGGTCCGCGCCCCCGCCGAGGCGTTGAGCGCCGTCTGTCCCACCGACCCCCCGACCGGCTGGCCCTGGAAGAAGCCCGATACGATGTTGCCCAACCCCTGGGCGAGGAAGTCTCGGTTCGCGTCGGAGGGCGAGCCGTCCGGGTTCGGCGACGACTCGCTCACCCCCGATCCCTGGACCAGGACGATCACCGCCACGGCGAGGGCGCCGACCACGAGATCCAGGGAGAGGAAGCGGATCGCCGGGAGCCCGGGGAGCGGGATGCCAGACGGGATGCTCCCTTCGGCCGCCACCGTGGTGACGCTGGAGGCATCGACCACGGCCACGACGATCGAAGGGATCACCAGTGCCGCAAGGGCGGCCACCGGCCGGAAGGCCGTCCTACCGGCGATCACCAGGATCGCGATGGCCGAGAGCGTCACGAACAGCGTGGCCAGTTCGATCCGGCCCGGGTGGGTCAGGACGTCGATCGCCCGGGTCAACGCGATGCTGCCCTCACCCTCCCCGCCAGTCGCGTCGGGGATCTGCCCGAGCACGATGTTCACGGCGATGCCGGTCAGGAACCCGACCATCACCGAGTTGGCGACGAAGCGCGTGTACCGGCCGAGGCGGAACACCCCGGCCGCCACCATGAACAGGCCGGCCAGGATGGTGAGCAGGAACAGGGCGTCGGGTCGGTCCGCACGAGGGATGCTGGCGAGCGTCGATCCGGCCGCGAGCGCCGCCGCACTGGTCGTGGTGACGACGACCAGGCTGGTGCTCGCGAACAGCCCTCCCACGATCGGCCCGGCCATGCTCGCGTAGAGGCCGTGGATCGGGTTCACGCCGGCCAGGAGGGAGGCAGCCATCCCGTCCGGGACGCTCCCGATCGCCCCCGGGAGCCCGGCGACCGCTTCGCTCAGGAGGGTCTTCCGTTCGGGGATGGTGACGCTGCGCACGGAGCGGCTCACAGGTATCCCTCCCGCTTGAGCGCGCTCATCCCGAACCACCCCCAGATCGGGGCGAGGTAGAAGGTGACCAGTCGGTACATGAGCGCCGCGGCGAGCGCCGTCGCATCGGGGATCCCGATCGCCACCAGCCCGCCTGTGAGCGCACCCTCGTAAACACCGAGTCCGCCGGGGACGGGCATGATCCCCGCGAACAAGGTCACGAGCGTGTTCACCGCCAGGAGCTGGCCCAGCGGGGCCCGCTGGCCGAACGCATGGAGGCACGCGCTCAGCACCATCGCGAGCGCGACGTGCGCGACGAGGTTCCCCCCGAACAGCTGCGCGAGCTTCGTGGGCTGTCGCAGCACGGAGAGCGTCTCCCGGGCCTCGCCCACGCGGTCCCTGAGCATCCTCCGCAGCCGGGGAACGGATATCGCGATGGCTAGGCCGATCACCGCCGCAGCAGCCAGCACGAGGAGCAGGATCATCAACCCCCCCCGGCCCCCCGACCGTTGCAGATGGAGCTCGGACAGCCCTCCGGTCGCCAGGAAGATGACCACGATGAGGGCCTCGATGAGGAAGCCGGAGAAGCTGTCGACGACCCCGACGACGAGCGCCGAGGCGGCGGGCAGCCCTGACCGCTGGAAGAACCGGACGTTCAGACCGACACGGGCGGCGGACGAGGGGACGGCAACCGCCATGAACGCGATCGCGTACTGGAGCAGGACGGCCGGGCCCAGGCGGAGCGGCCTCGGGGAGGCTCCCACCGTCGACAGGCCCTGGCCCACCATGGCGAGCTGGGCCAGGAGGACCGCCCAGACGAGCCACGCCCCGCTCGCTTCCTGGAGCTCCTCGACGATGCTCGCCAGGCCGAGCCCCGCGATGCTCGAGACCAGGAACCACACCCCGAAGACGAGGAGGGCCGCCTGCAGGAGCGAGCCCCAGGTGACCCGGCGGAGCGGCTCCAGCTTCGGCGGCTCCCGTCCCGTGGCTCGGGAGGTCACCGTCCGCAGCGAGGACAGATCCCGATCCGGTCCCTTCCGTACCTCGCGCCGGGTCCGGGCGGTGAGGGCCGCCGGCTGCAGGTACGCGAGGAGCTCGCTCAGCCCATCGGCTCCCAGCTGTCCGAGGGCCAAGTCCACGGCGCGGTCCGGACCGGCGATGAGCGTGATGGTCACGAGCAGCTGGGCCCGATCCGCCTCGATCAACGCACGCGGGGCGCCGACCGCCGCAGCACGGAGATCCACCAGACGGATGGCCCCGTCGGGAAGCACCACGATGTGGTCAGCATCGAGAGCGCCGTGGGCGATCCCCGCGTCCCCCATCGTCAGAACCGCCCTCCACATCGCCCGGAGCGTCTCGTCGGTGACGTCCGCGGCCTCGGCCGATGCGAGCGGCACGCCGGACGACTCGAGCACCAACACCCCGTCCTTGTTGGCCATCCCGGCGGCGAGCACGGGCCGGACGGGTACGCCGTTGCGCTCGGCGAGCAAGGTGAGGAACGCCTCGTGCTCGACCTGCTGGAGCCTGCCGACGAGGAGGTCCGGAGAACGATCCCGGTACCAGAGGTAGCTCCACACCGAAGCGAGGAGCTGCCCGTCCCACGCATCGCGGCCGTACACCTTGACCAGCAGCGGGGTGTGCTCGGGCGTCTCCCCCTGGATCAGCGCCACGCCGATGGACTGCAGCTCCGCCGGTCGCAGATCCTGGGCCTGGACCCCCAGGTCACGCAGGGCGGCGGCCACCTCCCGGACCGTGGGACGCCCACCGGGAGAGCCGAACACCAGGTGAACGGCCGCCGCGGCGGCGAAACCGAGCGCCATCCCGGCGATCACGCCCACCGGGAGAGCCGACCCCAGGGCGATCGATCCGAACGCGCCCAGCACGAGCACGATCCGGCCCGCCCTCCGGAACGGGCGGCCGAGATGCGGCGAGGTGGTGACGATCACGGCGGTCGCGAAGCCCAGCCGCACGGCCGGGTAGATGAACACCGGATCGCGATCGACCAGGGCCCGGATCGCATCCGCCAGGTTCGGGGCGAGGAGGATTGCTCCGGCGAGTGCGGCGACGACCGCCAGCGCCTGATCCCTGAGCAGGAACAGACGCCCGCGGCCGACGATGGCCCCACCGATCAACACCAAGGGCCACAGGGCGAGGGATGCCACGGCCGCCTCCCAGAACCACCCGAAGAGGCCGGGGAAGGCGGCGAGGGCCCCCTGGAGGACCCTGCCGAGATGGGTCGGTCCCGGCGCGATCAGCGACACGAGCGCCAGCGTCAGGGCCGAACCGAGCAGGAGGACCGCGTCGGTGGGGCGCCTGGCCCGAGACGCATTCGATCCGGAGGAGAAGAAACGCACCTGCAGATCCGCCGCACGCCGCAGCAGCGAGGGCCCGCCCGATCGGTCGTCCGCGAGACCGGGGTGCGTCGGAGTCACCCCGTTCGCTTCGCTCATCGTCCGGCCACCGTTCGCCCAGGGAGCACGAAGATCACGGCCACAGCGACGAACAGGCTCGAGATCAGCCAGAAGCCCGAGCCCGCGGACCGCCGGGACCTGGGTCGCCGGACCGACCCCATGGCAGCGCCCTCAGCTCGCTCGGGTCCCCCCGACAGGATGGGAGCAACGTCCCCTCCGGGGCGCTCGAAGCCGAGCCAGACGGCGAGCCATGAGCCCTGATCGGCCCGCGGTCGTGCGCCCGACGTTCCCCTAGTGGAGACCGCCACCCGAAGCATCTTGCATCTTCTCGAGCACCGCATCCAGGTTGAAGGCGGCCGGCTTCTGGCGCGGCGGGAACTCCAGGAACGATCGGATCTGCTCGGCCGCGAGCGCCTGCATCGGGTAGATGACGAAGGCGTGCTCGACCAGCCAGTTCCAGTACCCGTTCGCGTTCTCGTCCGCTCGCTCGAACGGGTCGCGTCGCAGGTTGAAGATCTTCGGCAGCCGGAGCGGCACGAACGGCTCCGCCCACAGCCGCATCGTCTTCGCCCGCTGTTCGTAGAACACCGCCTTCCAGTCCCCGTAGCGGATGGCCACGACGAGACCGTCGTCGTTCGTGTAGAAGAACCACTCGCGCGGCGACCCGTCGGTCTCGTCGGTGAAGTATGGGAGACAGTCGAAGCCGTCGATGTGGACCCTGAAGTGCTTGTCGCCAGCCTGGTGGCCTGCCCTCAGCTTCTCGACGATGTCCGGCTCTCCGGCAGCGGCGAGCAGCGTGGGGAGCCACTCCTGGTGGGTGACGATGCCGTTCAGCATGGTGCCGGCCGGGAACTTCCCGGGCCAGCGAGCGAAGCAGGGCACGCGGTACGCGCCCTCCCAGTTCGAGTTCTTCTCGCTCCGCCATGGCGTGATCGCGCCGTCCGGCCATGTGTTGTAGTGAGGGCCGTTGTCGGTCGAGTAGACGACGATCGTGTCGTCGGCGATCCCCAGCTCGTCGAGCAGATCGAGCAGCTTCCCGACGTGCCGGTCGTGGAGGACCATCGCGTCGTTGTAGAAGCCCTGACCGCTGATCCCCTCGGCCTCCTCGGGGATCCGCGTCCAGAGGTGCATGTGCGTGGCGTTCCACCAGACGAAGAAGGGCTTCCCCTCGGCGTCGGCGTTCCTGATGAACTCGATCGTACGTTCGGTTACATCGTCGTCGATCGTCTCCATCCGCTTCTTCGTGAGCGGACCCGTGTCCTCGATACGGCCGTCGGCGAACGAGTGGATGACGCCCCGAGGGCCGAAGCGCTCGCGGAACGCCGGATCCTTCGGGTAGTCGGGGTGCTCGGGCTCGTCCTCGGCGTTCAGGTG
>CAZXFA010000050.1:0-2539 GCA_964640085.1 uncultured Actinomycetes bacterium
CTTGACCTCGGTGCCGCCGTACTTGGAGTAGATGACCTTGTCGTCGACGGCCACGTCCAGCGGGACGCGCGCGCCGTCCTCGAAGCGCCCCGGGCCTACCGCCATCACGGTGCCCTCCTGTGGCTTCTCCTTGGCCGTGTCGGGGATCACGATGCCCGAGACCGTCGTCTCCTCCTCCTCGCCGGGCTTGACGACGATCCGGTCCTCCAGGGGCTTCAGCTGGAACTTCTTGGCCATGCCTCCCTCCTTCACGGGCTTAGCACTCGGTACGGCTGAGTGCTAACAGGATAGCGACGCGAGTGCCAGGGGTCAATCGATGCTCCGGCTCGGAGCCGCGAGGAGCGTGGATCGGGTCGGCCGGTTCAGCGCATCGCGCCGCGGAGGGCAGCCTCGGCCTCCTCGAGACGACCGAGGACCTCTTCGAGCCGGGGCGGTCGGACGGAAGCTTCCGCTTCCAGACGGTCGAAGATCTCCAGGGCAAGCTCGAGCGACTCCCGTGCCGCCTCCAGGTGCCCGCGGCATTGGATCAGCTCGGTGACCGCTCGGTCCGCGGTCATCGGGATCGGACGGGTGGTCGACGCCATCGTCCGTCTCACCCCCACCCCTCCCGTCATCCCGGGATATCGACGGCATGGAGGTGGATCCGGTGGAGCGCCTCTCCCATCCGCCCCACGTGCTCCTCCCCCATGTCCGTCCACAGTGGCAGCGAGAGCGCAGCGGCGGCGGCGGCGTCGGTGACCGGCAGCTCCACACCGTTGGCGACCGAGCGGTACGCGCGCATCCGGTGGACGGGGGGCGAGTAGTACCGTCGGGTCTCCACGCCCTCCGCCGCGAGTGCCTCATACAGGGCGTCCGCAGACACCCCGAACGCGGCCTCATCCACGAGGATGGTCAGGTCCTTGTAGGTGGAACGATCGCCGTCGCGGATCGCCGGGAACGCGATGCCGGGGATCGTCGCCAGGATCTTCCGGTAAGCGTCAGCGAGCTCGTTCCGTCGCCCGATCCGGTCCTCGAGGTCCTCGAACGAGGCGAGGGCGAGGACGGCGTGTAGCTCCGACATCCGACCGTTCAGGCCTACGAACCGGCAGTCGTAGTTGCCTGGGTTGCCGTAGTTGCGGCCGATCCGGCAGCGCTCGGCCAGCAGATCGTCGTTCGTCGCGATGATCCCACCCTCGCCGGCGACGAGCGTCTTGGTTGGCGAGAGGCTGAACACCTCCGCAGCGCCGAACCCACCGACCATCGCGTCACCGTGTCGGGACCCGAACGCGTGCGCTGCGTCGAAGAACAGGGCGATACCGTTCCGCGCCGCCACGGCGTCCAGGGATCCGATGTCGCACGGGGCGCCGTACAGGTGCGTCGCGAGGATCGCCGAGACACGGACGCCCACGGCGCGTGCCACCGCATCTGCCGAGAGCGTGAGGGTCGCGGGGTCGACATCAGCGAAGACCGGCCTCAGACCGTTCCAGGCGACCGCATGGGCCGTCGCGGCGAACGTGAACGATGGGACGATCACGTCGCCGGACAGTTCGGCCGCCCGCAGCACGAGCATCAGTCCGGCGGTGCACGAGTTGACGGCGATGCAATGCCGAACGCCGAGGTACTCAGCCGCTCGCTCCTCGAGACGCCGAACCGTCGGCCCGTCGGTCAGGACCCCGCTCGAGGCGACGCGCTCGGCGTCCCGGGCGATCGCGGCAGGATCCGGGAACCGCGGCCGGGCCAGCGGAAGCCCCTGAGGGAAGATGGGGAGACCCCCCAACGCGGCGGGGACGTCGGCGCCGAACTCAGGGCGCATCGACACCTCGTCGGTGGACGTTCGGTTCGCGAGCGGATCGGGCATCGGCCATACCGATCACTCACGGTAGGACGTTCCGCCCAACCGCCCAACCGGCCCGCGTCGTACGTTCGACTACCACGAACGGCGTAGCTCGCTCTGCGGCCCCCTCCAGAGCGCCCGGACCGCGACCGCGCAGGCGATGACGGCGGCGATGACCACGGCGATCCCAACCGCCATCGGGGAGCGGGCGACGAGCACGCCGGCCACCGCGGTCGCGGCCCCACCTGCCCACATCCAGATGGTGGAGCGTTCCCGGCTCGCCAACCGTGCCGCGAGGAGATCGTAGGCGTGCGATCGGTCCCCGGCCAGCATCGACGGATGCCAGCCTCGGCGGAGCACCGTGGACACGACCTCCATCCCGAACACCGTGAGACAGAGACCGATGGCGAGGAGGCCTTCGGCCGAGCGAGCGGAGCTGGCGGCCAGCACCGCCAGGACGCACCCGACCGCGTACGCTCCTCCATTCCCCAGGAACACGGACGCCGGGGGCCGGTTCCAGACGAGGAAGGCGAGGAGCCCGCCAACGAGAGCGAGCCCGAGTGTGTCGCCCGCGTCGTGTGCGGCGGCGACGCCCGAGATCCCGAGCGCCGCCAGCAGCGCGAGGCCTCCAGCGAGGCCGTCCTGCCCGTCCATCAGGTTGACGGCGTTCGTGAGCAGGGGAACCGAGACCAGGACGGCGAGAGCCCCAGCCCCCCCGAGCGGCTC
>CAZXFA010000050.1:2639-5213 GCA_964640085.1 uncultured Actinomycetes bacterium
GGCGTGAAGATCAGCCCGAGCGAGAGCGCTATGAAGAAGGGCATCGGTAGACGTAGACCAGGCTGGGAACGCCGTCGTGAACCGTGATCTCTCCCCTGGGTTCGAACCCAACGCGCAGGACCACGCGCTGCATCGTGCGGATGTCGGCCGCCACGTAGCACTTGATCTCCTCGACCCCCCGATCGGCGAGCGCGCGGAGCGCCTCCTCGGTCAGCGCCAGACCGAGACCGGGCGCCGTCCGTGGGCGCACACCGATCAGCGTGTGCTCCGCGTCAGGGAGACCCTCGGTTCGCTCGGGGTACCGGAAGACCTCCAGAGCGCGACGGAGGACGTCGGGGCGGACAAGCCGCGGTATCGCGGCGACGCCGGCGGCGAGCCCATGGCGGATCATGAAGCGGCGGCGGAACGCGCGCACGGAAACGCTGCCGGATGTGTACCCGATGACCTCCCCATCGCGCTCCGCGACGATGGTCGGCGAATCGGGGTCGTCGACGAGCGCCCGGAACAGACGCCGCAGGAACGGTTCGCCCAGCATGGGCAGGAACGCCTTCGTCATGACCTGGGCATGGAGGGCGGCGATCGCCGGCACGTCCACCCGTCTCGCCGGCCTGATCACCACGTCCTCGAGCCCTTCCAGGTCGAGGCGGCGTGGAGCGCTCGGACGGGCCAGGAGCCTCCGGTAGACGCGGACCACCCGAGCAGCGACCCGTCGCTCGTCGAACCGATCGACGGCCCTGGCCCGCGCCGCCTGACCCAGGCGAGCCCGAAGCTCCGTGTCGTCGAGGAGCCGACCGATCGCCTCCGTCAGACGCCCCGCGTCCCGGGGCGGCACGAGGAGCGCCTCGAGACCACCGCGCGCCACCTCCCGGCAGCCCCGGATGTCGGTCAGGACCATCGCCCGACCGGACGCCGCAGCCTCGATCGCCGACCTCGGCATGCCCTCGCGCCACGACGGCAGCACGAAGACGTCCATGAGCCCGAGGAGCTCGCGCACGTCCGAGCGGAAACCGGCGAACACCACGTCGCTCGACGCCGCTTCGCGTTCGGCCGCCGTGATCGAGTCCCCCTTGTCGGGATCCGAAGGTCCGACCGCGATGAAGGCTACGCCCGGGTCCTTCGCACGGAGCGTCCGCGCCGCCTGGAAGAACTCTCCGTACCCCTTCTCCCGGACGAGCCGCCCCACCATCCCCACGACGAGCGCACCCGGCGCGATCCCCAGCTCCCTACGCAGCGCGGCCAGGCGAGAGGGGTCGAGCGTGGTCGGGTCGAACGCGGTGAGATCGGTGCCGTTGCCGAGGAGGTGCTGGCGCGTGGGGCGGATGATGCCCAGCCGGCGGGCCCAGGCCATGTCCTCCTCGCTCTGGTACAGCTCGGCGTCGCTGAACCGGGCCGCCATCCACTCCATCGCCATGATCGGAAGCCGCCGCGTCACGGGGTCGTCCCGGGTCGCGTAGAAGCCGTGGACCGTGTTCACGACCACCGGGACGCCGGCGACCCGGGCCGCGACGCGGCCCATCAGCCCGGGCTTGGGATTGTGCGTGTGGACCAGGTCGAATCGGCCGTCCCGGAGGATCGACACGAGCTCCGCGAACGCGCGGGCATCCGAGCGCGGGTTCCACGCGCGCGTGGCGCTCCGCCAGGGGATGAAGCTGATGCCCTCGTCACGCAGGCTCTTCCCCCACTCGCCGGGGGCGCTGATGCCGGTGACCTCGAACCCCTCGTCGCGAAGGCGCCGCAGCTGCTCGAGCAGCAGGAAGCGAAGCGTGAGATCGACGGTCGTCACATGCGCCACCCGGTACGCACCGCCGACACCTCGACCGGGACGACGATCCGACGTCGGTCCCGCGCTCACGACGGTGCCCACGGTCCTCGGCGGAGCGCTCGGTAGGCGAGGCGCTCCGCATCGAGCTGTCCCCGCGCCTTCGCTCGGAAGAACGCACCGGTGTCCCCGCGCAGCACCGGCGCGCGCCCCAACCGGTGTGGGTCGATCCTCCCCGCGCGGTTGGTCCGCCACGCGTCCAGCGCCGCCGTCACGAAGCGCCGGCGCGCCACTCGCTCCGCCGACGGCGATGCCTTGCCCCATGGGTAGGCGAAGTGGTCGCAGGCGCGCCCCAGCCGCTCCTCGAGCAGCTCCGCCGAGCGGCGCATCTCGTCTTCAGCCTGGCGCTCGGTCGCTCGGGCCAGGTCGACGTGCGCATGGGTGTGGGACCCGACGGTCACGAGCCCCGTCGAGACCGCCTCCTGGAGCATCGTCCAAGTGAGCGCCTCCTCAGGCCCGACGTCCGACCGCGGATCGCCGACGTCGACGAACCCCGTCGCGACGTACAGGACGGCGGCCAGCCGTCGTTCGACGAGCCGTGGCAGCACCACCTCGTGGAAGTCCCGGAAGCCGTCATCGAACGTCAGGACCACCCCACCGATCGGATCGGCCGTCGCTGCGTCGAGGGACACGACCTCACCGTCGGCCTCGAGCGCGTCGAGCTGGTCGTCGAACCGCGCCGTGGGGATGTCGATCTCGCGACGTCCCGCCCCCACACGGTGGTAACACAGGATCGTGAGGTCGCCGGTCCGCCG
>CAZXFA010000050.1:5313-6945 GCA_964640085.1 uncultured Actinomycetes bacterium
GAGGAACTCACGGTAGTAGTCTTCGTCGGCCCCGTACACGAGCAGGATCGGGACCCGACGGTCGACCAAACGTTCGATCGCGTCCAAGAGGTGCGGGCTGACACCGGCCGACGGCAGCGGCTGTGGGGTCCAGCCGGGAACGAACCTCGAGAGGCGCGCACGGATGACGCGGAGCTTCGCGCGAGCGTAACGTGCGTAGACGCGTCGCCGGCGTCGGTCGAACAGGCCACGGAGCGTGCTGGGACGGAGAGCCTCGAGGGCGTACCGGCCGAGGCTCCGTCGCATCGCGGCGTTCATGCTGTGTCTCTGACCCATCTCGAAGTCTCGGAGGGGCGTGGCGAGCGCGACCACCTCCTCGACCTCGTCGAGCTGCGCGCCGGCCGCCAGCGCGGTGCGTGAACCGAAGCACGTCGACCCGATCAGCGTGAACCGTTCCACCCCAAGGGTCTTGAGCCGATCGACGGCGGCCGACACCTCCGGAACGAAGGGTCGTGCCAGGTGGAACCCACCCACGCTTCCGGTGCTCTCGCCGGTTCCGCGGTAGTCCATCCGGAACGCCGCGTACCCGAGGGCCGCCAGGTCTCGGCACAACCGCACGCTCACGCGGTTGCGGTTGACCGTCAAGGGGGTTCCGCCGCCCGGGAGAACGATCACGGCCGTGCGCGCCTCGACGCCGCGGGGGCGTGTCAGGATCCCGAACACAGAGTCCCCCTCGCTCTCGAAGAACAGGGGGATCTCCTCGTACCCGCCGTCCAGGACCGTGTCGCTCACGTGGACCTCCGCTCCGTGCTCACCGCACCGATCCATGCGGCCGTCGATGCGACCAACCGATGCGTCATCGGCCGATCCCCCTCGTCGTGTCGACGCTCGTCGATGAGCCACCACGTCTCGTCACCCTCGATGGTCTCGACGTCGACGCGGAACCCCGTGTCGCGCCACCGCTCTACCTGCGCCGAGAGGGCCGGACGCAGCTTCGAGGACGGCCCGATCTGCAGAACGAGCACGGTCCGAGGCGTGGGGCCGAGCTCGTCCGCCACCGTTCGTCCGATCGAGGACCCGTACAGTCCTGGCTCGAGGGTATGCCCGACCACGTCGATCGGCTCCCCGGCCAGCAGGTGGCCGGACAGCTCCTCGCCGCTCGCGGGTCGCTCCACCCCCGCCTTGCGCTCGGCCACGAGCCGTGTTCGGAAGGCGTCCTTGAAGAAACGCGCGGCGTCGAGCAACGGCTCCCAGAGCACCAGCGACGTGTCCGGATCGGTCGCAGCGGCCGAGGCGGCGGGCAGGGCCCCCCAACGGGTCCCGAGGACGAAGCCGTCGGTGGCGCCGGACTCCGCAAGCACGTGCTCCAAGCACGCCACTGCATCCTCGCGCATCGTTCCGAACGTCAGGTCGCTGCCCTCGCGATCGCTGTTGCCCGTCCCGCGGTAGTGGAACCGCTCGACCGCGAACCCGTCGGCCACGAGCCGTCGAGCGAGGACGACCTCACGCCGGTAGTTCTTCGTGAACTCGGCGTGAAGTGGCGGACAGATCAGGATCGCCCCGCGAGGTGCCTCTGCCGGGAGGTAGAGGCACGAGAAGATGCGGCCACCATCGGGACCACGCAGCTCGATCCGCTCGGTCGTGCCGTTCGAG
>CAZXFA010000050.1:7045-9782 GCA_964640085.1 uncultured Actinomycetes bacterium
GGCTTGGCGAGGTTGACCGCCGTCACGCGAAGCGCGGTGCCGGGATGCTCGAACCGCCGCAGCATGTAGACCGAGTTCCGCAGCACGTAGTAGCGTCGCCAGTTCATCGGCGCCAGGCGTCGACCCGGGCGGCGATGATCGAGTCCGAGCCGCCCGCTCTCCGCCCGGCGCTGGCGCCAGAGATCCCCGTGTGCGTAGAACGAGTAGCCGGCGCGGGTAAGGCGCAGCCCGAACTCGATCTCGGACAGCCCGAAGAACAGCGGTGCATGGAACGTCCCCGCGGAACGGACCGCGGTCACCCGATAGAACGGAACCTGGTTCCCGGCCACGTGATCGACGGCGACCGGACCACGGAGCTCCCGGTCGGGCACTCGGCGGATTCGGCCCCGCCGCCAATCGAAACGGCCGCCGGAGATGCCTACCCCCGCGGTCATGGGATCACGAGTGAGCATGGCCTCGCCGAACCGTTCGAGCTCCGAGAGCACCGTCGGGTACGGCACGGGGTCGTCGTCGTCCAGCACGACGATCCAGTCGCGATCGTCCGCCCGGTCCAGCGCCCACCGCATCCCCGCCGCCACGCCGCCGGTGAAGCCGACGTTCTCCTTCATCTCGAGGTGCTCGACCGACCCGGCGACTGCGGAAGCGCTCGCGACGGCGGCACGCGACTCGGTTGACGGGGCGTTGTCCACGACCACGAGATGATCCAGGGGCCGATCTTGCTCGAAGAGGCGCTCGAGCGTGATCGAGAGCGCCGCCGGCCGGCGGAACGTCACCAGCACCCCGTAGAGCCTGCCCCCGGTCATGCCGGCCCCCCAGCGGCCGCGTCGCCCGGCACAGTCACACGCCGCGCGGCACCGAGCCCCCCGCCGAGGACCGCCGCGCCGGCGAGCGTCACGGCGGGAAAATGTAGGACGTAGTCGACGCTCGCGTGCATCCCGAGCAGCGCGAGCCCTACCGCGGAGAGCACCGCGGTCCGGCTCGGCGGCCCGAGCCAGAGCGCCGCGAACCCCCACAGGAAGATGGCCACGGCGAGCGAGGAGCCCGGCAAGCCGGACTCGGCTCCCGCTTGGAGGAACTCGTGATGCGCGAAGCGGAGATCCTCGTCCGAGGACGCGAACGGGCTCGCCGCGACGAACCGACCCGGACCGACCCCGAACACCGGCTCATCGGCCACGATCGAGAGCGCGTCATGCCACAACGCGACGCGATCCTCCGAGATCGTGGCGCCGACGGCCGTAGCCAGACGCCCGTCCAGACCAGCGGGGCCCACCGCGCCGAGCCCGACCGTGAGGACGAAGACGATGACGAACGAGGCGCCGGCGACCGCGACCGCCGAACGATCGCCCCGGGCCCGCCGGACGAGGAACGCCAGGAGGACCATCAGAGGGAGCAGGAGGCCGGCGGTCCACGAACGGCTGAGGACCACGACAGACATGAACGCGACCGTCGCGAGCGACCCCGCGATCCGCAGGATCTTCGTGCGGCCTTCCGCGACGAGCATGAGCGCCGCGACCGCGGCCTGGGCGAAGAAGGCAGCGGTCGCGTTCGCGTACCCGAGGAGGCCTTTCAGCGGTCCGGCTCCCACCGTCCCCTTGACATCGAAGAGCAGGAGCCCGAAGGCTGCTCCCACGACGCCGATGGGGATGAGGGTGGGGTGGCGTCGGGTCGCGAGGACGGCGATCGCGACCACCAGTCCCGCGCCGAGGATCATCGCGGCGCTGGCTCCGGCGGTCGTGCCGGCCTCGAAGCCCGAGACCGCCATCCAGGCGGCCGCGGATACGAACAGGGCGACCCCGACCGCCGCGGGCCGGCCCGGCGTGGTGGCGTGCGTGACCGCGGTCATGATCCGACCATCGTCGGATCCCCGGTCGCATCATCGACGTCAACGCGCTGCTCGGAGCGGCGGGATGGCAAGAAGCACACGAGGACCAAGAACATCGGGTAGAGCAGGGTTCGCTGCCGGGCGATGATCCCGAAGTTCGCGACCGGCGACAGGGCCACGATGGAACCGGCGACGTACACGATCGCCACCGCCACGTACGGGACCCGGCGGATGCTTCGGAGCGCCGCGAGGAACGAGCGGATGCGGACGAGCGAGAGGAGCAGTAATAGCGACCCCTCGATGGAGGTGACGACTGCCTCCATCGTGCGCGCCTCGAAGAGGAAGGGCCGGAACAAGACGGTACCGACCACGACCGCAGCGCCGGACGGCGACCGGATCGATGCCGGCGTGAACTCCGATCCACCCGTGCCCGTCAGCCGGAGGGACTCCGATACCACCGTGTCGAGACCTCCCTCCCCCACGGGGGATCGCGCCAGGTACCGCTCCATGGTGACGAGTAGCACGATGGCGCCGAAGCTCAGGAAGACGATCGTGGCGAACTTCGCGAGCGGAGCGAGCTGGCGGAGCCGTCGATCGGAACGTCGGAGCAGACCGGCGACCACGATGCCGAGACCGAGGACCACGCCGATCGGAGCCCGGACGAGCGCCGACAGCCCGAGCCCGATGCCGCTCACCAGTACCCAGGGCAACAGCCGCCCCTGGAGCATCTTGGCGGCCCCGAACGCAGCGATCCCCAGAGCGAACATCATCCAGGATTCCTTACCGATGCTGGAGGGCCAGAACAGGAGCGACGGCATGAAGAACAACCAGCGGCCGTACGAGCGTCGGTTCCCCTCGGGCACCGCGATCACGAACGCCCGGTAGAAGAGGTAGGTCCCCAGGAACGCGAGCCAC
>CAZXFA010000051.1:0-9047 GCA_964640085.1 uncultured Actinomycetes bacterium
GCGGGTGGTCGAGCCCCTCGAACCACGCGTCGACGTCCGGGTTGGTGTTCATGGCGCAAGAGGTACCACAACCCTGGGGTTCGACGCCGACTGGTCCCCTTGGTGGCAGGCCCTGCGTCTCTGCCGTGCCGCCGCGCACCGTTCCTAGCATCAACCTGGCCGCAAGAGGGTGAGGAGCATGCGGGCTGGATCGGACGGTCACGAGCCAACCGGGGAGACGCGTCCCCCACGGGCGACCGCGCCGGAGATCCCGGCGGCATGGTTGCCGCTCCCGCCACCGTCGCCGCCGCCGGAGCGACGGGGTCGCCGACTTTGGTGGTTCGTCGTGGGCGCGATCGGGCTCGTGGCGGTCGTGGTGGCGGTGGTGCTCCTGTGGCCCGAGCAAAGCGCCCCGCCGGTGGGCGCGGCGGATGAGCCGGCTCCTCCCGAGGTGGTGGCCGAGGTACCGGCGCCGCCGCCCCCGGTGACGAACCTCCGCGCGACCCGACCCGCTCTCGGGCAGGTCGAGCTCCGGTGGCGTTCGGATCCTTCCGGCACGCAGCCCGAGGCGTTCCGGGTGCTCCGGACCGGGACGGAGCTCGCCACGGTGCCAGCGGCGAGCGGTCCGCTGCGCTTCACGGACAAGGACGCGACCCCAGGGGAGACGTACGTCTACTCGGTGCTCGCGATGATCGGTGATTTGGAGTCGGCATCGGTCGACGTCCGGGTCCGCGTCCCGATGCCACCGCTCGGGGCCGCGCGGCTCGAGGGGAGCTTCGAGGTCGTCGGTCGTCTGACCGCCGAGAGCGGATACACGAACCGCGGCGTCGGCGATCGGTTCCGTGAGACCTGGACCTTCGACGCGCGCTGCAAGACCGGAGCGTGCGCCACGAGGGTCAGCGGACCCGCCCCCTTGCCGCAAGGGACGTGGACGATGAAGCTCGAACGGCACGGGACCCGCTACAGGGGGACTGCGAAGGCCTCCATGAGCAGCTGTCTCGGTCTGCCGGTCTCCGACACCCTCGTGGTCACGCTCGAGGTCACCCGGGCGAAGATGGTGGGTGGGGAGTGGCGCGTCACCTCGTGGAGCGGAACGTTCGAGGATTCGAGCCCCTACACCTCGATGGGGCTCCAGTACTGCCCATCGTCCTCCTACACGGCGGCCGTTCGCGGCACGTGAACGAGTGCCATCGTCCGGCGACCGTTCTCAGCGGCCCGTCTCGGTTCCGTTCGGTGCGTTGGCGCCGACGACCGGACGCGTCATTCGAGAGCATCGACCACTCGGCGGTCATGGGCACCTCGTCGGTGACCACGAAGCCGTGCCGCTCGTACGGCCTCCGGGTCATCGGCTTCTTCGGGTCGGCCCAGGAGACGACCTCGAGGTAGCCTTCCAGCCCGGCCTCGTCGCACCGCCGCGTGAACTCGGCGATGAGCAGGCCGCCGATGCCCCGACCCTGGAAGCGGGATCCACCCCGAGCACGGGCAGGTGCCGATGCGCTCGCTTCGGGTGGACTCCGCGATGCCCTGATGAGCGGCCTCACCGAGACGAGGAGACGGGGTCGAGGGTCCTGGCCGTCGTCAGCGCCTGGCCCGCGCTCATGGATGCGCAGGCCGGGGTGTCGACGTAGGTGAGGATTCCCACGCCCCACCGGTCCCGCTCATCGACGACGACGCTGACCTTCGCCCGCGGCTCGAACATCATCCCGTGGCGACCCCGCGCTCGGCTCCGAGCCCGCGGCCGGTCCCGAAGAGCAGCCGTCTGTCGGCCGGAGGGAACTCGACCTCGAGGAACGCGTCGATCAGCACCTCGAGCGCCGCGTCACGGTCCTCGAGACGGAGATCGCGGACGGAGATCTCGGCCGCTCCCGACATCCGCATCCTCCGACCCGTGCCCAAGTCGACGCACCCGGCGTCACAAGGGGAGAAGCCCACCACCAGCATGCCTATCGCCGCGACGGTGATCAGCACCGTGACCCGCACGATCCTCCCGGAACTCCCGACCCTCAGCCGGACCCACACGGGGGCGGCATCGACGAGGTTGGCGCCACCAGGACTTCCGAGTCGCGTCTCGGCACATGACCCAGACGGTCAGTCGACGCGCGCGTACATCACCGGCAACTCGTGGAAGGGCGCCGGTCCGACGTCCACGCACCCGGACCAGCATCAGCGAGCCGCTCAGCACGTGATGGAGCGGCGAGCCAGCACCCCGCGAACGAAGGCATTCCCCACCCGCCCACGCGTGTGCCTTGACTGTGGTCCCTGACCGAGGTCCCCGGAGGGGTGCCCTCCGCCCAGGTCCGGACGTGTCGAACGGCTCTACCTCGGGATGGGCCGGCGTACTTACGTGGCAGCACAACTCGAGACACGCTCCGACGCCGGACGCTCGGTGGGAGCGGTGTCGTGATCATCCGGGAGGGACCGCCATGCAGACCGAGAGCCGCACGAGGTCGCTCGACCGCAGGGGCAAGATCATCACCACGTTCGTGATCTACGACGCGGCGGTGGAGCTCGAGCAGATGACCGAGGGCGAGGTGCTGGAGATCCTTACCGACGAGTTCACGCCCTTCGAGCCGGACATCCGCGCGTGGTGCCAGGCGACCGGTCACGTGCTGCTCGCCTCGGAGACCGCCCCGGATGGGCATCGGTTCCTGATCGAGAAGCGGCACCCGAAGGTCAGGGAGACCAGCCTTGCCATGGTGATCTCGGCCGCCGGGTTGGACGAGCTGCTCTCGCCGCTAGGGTTCGCCCTGGGCGCCGCGCTGGAGGGCATGGACGTCCACCTGTACTTCCAGGGGCCGGCGGTCCGGGTGCTGACCAAGGGATACCGGCCCAGGCTCCGCGGGTGGGCCCGGCCGTTCAGCCGGTTCGCCGCCGCCGGGATGAGCAGGGCCGGACACATCCCGGCCCAGGACAAGCTCCGGCAGCTCCGTAGCCTCGGGGCACACCTCTACGTGTGTGGGGGTTCGATGCCGGCGTTCAAGGTGCGACGCGAGGATCTCATCTACGACGACCTCCCCATCGTGGAGTACCTGACCTTCATCTCCGTCCTGGAGGATGCCGACATCCAGCTCTACATCTGAGGCGGCCGACCGAGGAGGGAGCCGTCAGGATCCGGATCGCGCGGATCATCGCCGAGATCGGCGTCGGTCCCCTGCATGGGGGGCGGCGCGGTCTTCGACGCCGTCCACACGTTCCGGCGCGCCGAGCGCTTCTTCGGGACCTGGGCGGACGGCGCGTGGGTGAGCCCTGCCAGGGCGTTCACCCGTAACGTCGTGATCCCCAACGGCAGGCTGTTCACGGTGCTGCTCATCGCATCCCAGATCGCCGTCGCCATCGCCATCCTCACGCGGGGTCCCGCGGTAACGCCGGCCCTGTTGGCCGGTGGGACCTTCGCGCTAGTCGTTGCGTTCTTCTCGAGCCCCGGAGGTACCGTGGGGAACCTCCTGCTGGCCGCGATCAAGTTCGCGTTGGCCGTTTCCCGGTGATCCGTGCGAGCTAGCAGCACGTGCTCCCACCGACTCGAGCACGAAGACCGACCGTTGCCGCCCTGGTCGAAGAACCGCCGGTAGGCCGGCCAGATGGCGAAGAGCGATGGCCAGTACCGGGCAACTTCGTCGGCGGTCGCGTCACGGGCCCGGCACCCGAACCTCTGGCCTCGGATCCGGACCGATGCAATGGGGACGGCCCGAGGTCGAGCGTCCATGGGCTCGTTCGCTCGAACGGTGGCCTCACGTTGCATACAACGATCAGGTCGCCGTCGCGGACGTGGAAGAGAGGTACCGTCCGAGCCTTGCCGGACCTGCGCCTGGTGGTCGTCAGCAGGAAGACCAGAGCCCGGCCGGTGACGGAGATGCGGCCCCTCGACGCTGGTACACCCAAACGTTGCACGGGCGAGACGACGCGCCCGATCAGGAACCGGCGAGGCGGGAGGCGCCTACCTCCCGGACGAGGGCGGTGGCCCTTCTGGCGATCCGGACTCGCACCGACGAAGATCCAGATGACATGTCTGACCTATCCCCGCTACTCCAGGAGCCGGAGGAAGCAGTACACGCCCTCCAGGACACCGAACGCTGGCCAGATGCCCCAGCCGATCACCCAGTAGGTGAACGTGTTCCGCCGGAACCCCATGGCGCGGTCCCAGACGAAGATCGTGATCGCCGTGTACCAGAACGGCACCGAGGCGGCGAGGGCGAGAAGGAACCCCCACCGCTGCCCAAGGAGCATCCCGATGCTCCCGGCGATCTGGAGGGGCGCCCAGAAGAACGGATCCGCCCACGCGAAGCCCTGGTTGAACGCGAAGAACGCCTCGGGATCGGTGCCCTCCGGGTCGCCGCCGTAGACGTTCTCGACGGTCCACCTCCCCCGAGGGCTGACGACGGCGACGAGCTGCAACGCGGCGAGGAGCCCCATCAGCACCAGCCCGGCTACTGCCACGATCCAGGTCAGAATGGTGACGTCCACGTATCCGTCCTTTCTGCGATGAGGTCACGACCGTTGCAGCGCCACGATCGCGGCGACGATCGTCACGACCCCAATGACACCCGGACGGCGAGGAGGGCGCATCCGAGCTTCAGATTCGTCGGGCGCCCCGCGGAACCCGCTACGCCGCATCGCGACCCGCGTGGAGATCCCGCGACCGGCGAAGTGGACGGGCATGCCGCCCCGACGAGACCGAAGTACGCTCAGCCCGGCTCATCGAGGATGAGCAGCAGTCCCGCCACCACCATCGTCCAGAGGGTGAGGAGGTCCCACAGGGCCTCGCCGCGGATGTCGGCCCAGTAGACCGACTCGACGTCTTCCTCGGCCTCCGTGAGGGCCAGTCGCACGGCGGTCGCCGGAGCGAACCACGAGACCGTCTGCCCGCCCCAGCCCAGCAGCGACGACACCAGCACGACGATCCCCCAGACGACGTCCATCGTGAGCCCTCCGTTCGCTGCATTCCACGGCCGGCGGCACCGAGCCTGGCGGCGGCCTCAGTACGGCTTCACCTCTCCGGAGCCGCTGATCGACTGCTCCAACGAGGGGCTGCCGATGTACTCGACGTTCCCCGATCCCGAGACCGACACATTGAGCTCGGCGGTGGCGTGGACCACCGCGTTGCCGCTGCCCGCGACCGACACCGAGCCGGCCCTCGCGGTCAGGTCCCGGCCGTCGAAGTCCCCGCTCCCGCTGATCTCGACCCCGAGAACGTCGCAGGTCCCGACGGGCGCCACGTTGCCCGACCCAGAGATCGAGACGGAGAACGAGTCCGTCCGGAGACCCGACACCGTGACGTCCCCGCTCCCGCGAACGGCGACGCCCACCAGCTCGGTTGCGGTGATCCGGAACAGGACGTCACGCGTCGGCGAGAGCCTCTGGAAGCGGTTCTGCTCGGCTCCGAGCTCGAGCCGGCCCGAGACCACCCTCGACGTCAGGAGCGGCATGACGTTGTCCTCGGCCTCGATCGTGAGCGACTCCGAGCCCGTGACGTCCACGACCACTTTGCCGAACCCACTCAGGACCACCTCGTCGAACCCGGAGACCTCGCGCGTCTCGGTGATCACGTGGCCAGAGCCACGCACGTCGACCAGGTCGTCCTCGTCGCACGAGACCGTGGAAAGCGTCACGACCAACGCTCCGACGACGGATATCAGTGAGTGTCTTCGCACGATCCGCCCCCTCCCTCCCGTCCGGGAGGCGTCGTCCGGAGGCCGAGCACCGCGGATGCCGCCAACAGCCCGACGGATCGGTCCACTGAACCCCAGAGGCGCGGCCGACCGAAGGGGCGGTGGACCCTCGGAACGGGGGACCTCCTCCATTGGGCTAGCGTTCGTTCGTGCGATCGCCGCTCTCGGACCGGCCGCTGGCACCGTTCGCAGGAGGACCGGTGGTGGGCGCTGCGGCCGCGAACCTAGTGCTCTTGACGCCTCGGGCAGACGGCGACGGCGGTGGCGATGGCCGCCTCGCCGTGCGCCTGTGGGTGCCGATCGGCGTGCTGCTCGGCATCGGCCTGATGAACAAGTGGACGATCGGGTTCCTCGTCGTGGGGCTCCTGATCGGGATGCTCGTCGTGCCGGAGCGACGACTCATCGCCGGCCCCCAGTTCGTCGCCGGTGTCGCGATCGCGCTCGTCTTGTTGGGCACCGAGCCTGCGGTGGCAGGCCGATCTGGGTTGGCCGCAGGTGGACATGATCCTCGGGATCCAGGGGAGGGCCCTCTGGGGTCGGCGAGACGATCCTGTGGTTCCCGCTGCAGGTCGCCATCGCCGGGTTCCTCGCGACGCCGCTCGGTTCGCCGGGCTCTGGCGGGTGCTGCGGGCGCTCGAGGCACGGCCGTGGCGCGCGCTCGGCGTCGCCTATCTGGTGCTCGCGCTGCCGCTCGGCGTGGTGGCCGGCGACAAGCCCTACTACGTGGCCGCGCTCTACCTCCCGCTCACCGGGGCCGGGGGCGGTGCCTTTCGAGCGGTGGTGGGCGCGGAACGCGAGGCGGGCGCGCCGGGTGGCACTGCCGGTGATCCTCGCGGGGCTCACGGTCGCGGGGACCCGATCGTGCTGCCCGTGCTGCCCGCCTCCATCCCCACCGACGTGCCGCTCCAGGAGGTGAACTGCGACCTCGGCGAGCAGATCAGCTGGCGGGACGTCGCCGCTCACCTCGAGGACGCCTGGGTCCGGATCCCGGCGGAGGAGCGAGGCACGGCGATGGTGCTGACTGGGAACTACGGCGAGGCCGGTGCGATCGAGCCGTTCGGGGGAGGACCTCCCGACCCCGTACAGCGGTCACAACACGTGGTGGTGGTGGCGCACGCCCCCGAGGGAACGGCGACGGTGCTCGTCGTCGGTCTGTCCGAGGGGTCGCTGAGCCCGTTCTTCGGCGAGCTGGAGCGGGTCGGCGCCCTCGACAACGGGCTCGGCGTTCAGACGGAGGAACAGGGGGTGCCGATCTGGATGGCTCGGGACCCGAGACAGCCGCTGCCGGCGATGTGGGAGGAGCTCCGTCACTACGGTAGGAGGATGTTCGGTAGGTTCGGCTCATGCGTACATGGTGCGATGGAGGCGCACCCGATCCGGGTCGAGCCGATCCGCGACGTCTGGATGTCGCGGGCGTCTCGTTCGAGGAGTTCTCCGCCGCCGAAGGGCTCGGCTGTTCCGGGCTCTCCTCCTGCTCACGGGGAACGAGCAGGAGGCAGAGTATGTCACGCAAGGAGCCTTCCTGAAGCTTCTCGAGCGCTGGGATCGGCTCGATCACGGAGTAGACGTCCAGGGCTACCTCTTCCGAACGGCGATGAACGGGTGCTCGGGAAGATCCCGACCACGCGGGTGCGTCGCTTGATCTCCTTGTGCAGCCGCTCGAGCGGGTTCGTCGAGTGCAGTCTGCGGCGGTGCTTCCGAGGGAAGTGCAGGTGGGCGAGGAGGTCTTCGGCGGCGTCCTCCAAGAGCTCGGCGGCGGCCGGGAACCGCTCGGAGAGCATCCGGACGACCTCGTGCAGCTTGGCCATCGCATGAGACGTGATCGGGCTCGGCGAAGATCATCCGCACGCCTCCTGGCACCTCACCCGACCCCGGTCGGGACGAGGACGCCGTGCGCGCTCTCCCGGGTCGCGAGGTGGTTGACCCGCCTACGCTGTGGGCGGTGGCATCATGCCCGCAACCGATGGAGGGTGACGGCGTCCGGGCCGACCTGTTGCGGATCCTGGGGGTCCAGGCGCTCCGCGCGTTCGTCTACGGGTTCGGGAGCATCGTGCTGGGCAGCACCCTGGCGTCCGGAGGCCTGTCGGACGCACGGGTGGGCCTGGTCTTCTCGGCGATGCTGGCCGGGGCGGGCCTCTCCTCGGTCGCCACGGGACTGTTCGCCGATCGCATCGGGCGACGCCGGTCGTACAGGGGACTGCTGGTCGCGATGGGGCTCGCCGGCGCCGTCTTCGCGCTCACGGGCTCGTTCGCGCTCTTCGTCCTGGTGGGCCTCACGGGGACGCTGTCCACGGACCCGAACGAATCGGGGCCGATCACCTCGCTCGAACAGGCGATGATGGGGAGCGCCCCGGCGGCGATCCGGGCCAGGGTCTTCGGACGCTACAACGCGGTCGCCTACCTGGCCGGTGCCGCTGGGGCGCTCGCCGGCGGGGGGCCGGCGCTGTTCCGACGCTGGTTCCCGGCGCTCCCGGCGGATCAGCGCTGGCTGTTGCTCTTCCCGGTCGTGGCCCTCCTCGCGATCGTGCTCGCGCGGGGTCTGTCGGCGGGCGTGGAAGGCGGGGCTCGACCCGCCGAGCGCGTGCTCGAGCGCTCGCGCTCCACCGTCGGCCGGCTCGCGGGCCTGTTCGGGCTGGATGCGTTCGCCGGCGGGTTCGTCGTCACCACCTTCGTCGTGTTCTGGTTCCGGCGCAGGTTCGGCGCGAGCCCCGAGGTGATGGGTGCGGTCATGTTCGCCGGAGGGCTGATCCAGGCCGCCTCCTCGATCGTCTCGGGCCGTCTCGCCGGCCGGATCGGGATGCTGAACACGATGGTCTTCACCCACCTGCCCTCGAACGTGCTGCTCGCGCTCGTCCCGTTCATGCCGAGCCTCGAGCTGGCCATCGGGATGCTCCTGCTCCGGTACACCCTGTCGCAGATGGACGTCCCGGCCCGACAGGCGTACGTGGTGGCGATGGTCGACCCGAGCGAGCGCGCGGCGGCGGCGGCGTTCACGAACACGGCGCGCTACGTGGCGCGCCCGTTCGGGGCCGCCGGTGCGGGCGCGCTCATGCAGGGCGTTGCGATCGGAGCGCCGTGGATCGTGGCCGGCGGGCTGAAGATCGTCTACGACCTGCTGCTGTACGGGACGTTCCGGCGGGTACCGCTGCCGCAGGCGGCAGTCACGCACCGTCCGACGGCATGATCGCAGCGGGAGCCCCCGTCTGGGTGCATGAAGCTTCTCAGGGGAGGATCGACCTCGGAACGCTGGCATGATGCTCCCACGTCCCGGCAGGCGGACCGCTGGTCGGATCCCGGGCACTGCGATAGGGGAGACCGGCCGCTGGAGGAGAAGCTCCACGTCAGAGAGGTGCGAGAGGGGGGAGTCGAACCCCCACGCCCTTTCGGGCACCGGATCCTAAG
>CAZXFA010000052.1:0-7963 GCA_964640085.1 uncultured Actinomycetes bacterium
AGCGGGACGATCTTCTTCGCCGGCTGCAACCTGCGCTGCGTGTTCTGCCAGAACTGGGACATCTCCTGGCGTGTCCAGGGCCAGGAGGTTGGCCCGCACCGGCTGGCGCAGATGATGCTCGAGCTCCAGGCGCGCGGGTGCCACAACATCAACTGGGTGACGCCGGAGCACGTGGTTCCGCAGATCCTCGAGGCGCTCCCGATCGCGGTCGAGGCCGGGCTGCGGCTCCCGATCGTCTACAACACGAGCTCGTACGACTCGGCGGACTCGCTCGAGCTCCTGGACGGGATCGTCGACGTGTACATGCCGGACTTCAAGTTCTGGACCACCGAGCGGGCGAGGCGATATGTCCGGAGACCGGAGTACCCCGAGGTCGCGAAGGCCAGGATCCGAGAGATGCACCGACAGGTGGGCCCGCTCGCGTTCGACGGGCAGGGGATCGCGGTACGCGGCCTACTCCTTCGGCACCTCGTGATGCCGGGGATGCTCGACGAGACCGAGGCGATCCTGCGGTGGGTCGCCGAGGAGCTCGGGACGGGCACGTACCTCAACCTGATGCCGCAGTACTATCCGGCCGGCCTCGTCACGCGCGGCGGGGACTACCCGGAGATCGACCGGCACCTCGCCCGCGATGAGTACAAGCGGGCCGTCGAGCTCGCCGAGGAGCTCGGCCTCCACCGTCTGGACGCGAGGAGCCGGATGTCGGCCAGGAACCCCGAGGCGTGGGGCGCTCCGTAGCCCAGACCCTCCGCCGGTATCCTCGATCGCGGAGGCGTCAGGGCGCCTGGTGGGCCCCCCGGTCTTCAAAACCGGTGTGGGGGCGAAAGCTCCCAGGCGGGTTCGATTCCCGTCCGCCTCCGCTACTGAATCGGGTCGATTTCAGAATCCGCTGAAGCCTCCGTAGGCTGTGAGCGATCCGGTCGCCCCGCATGCGACCTGCACCATCAGCTCTTTCGGGCTTACGATCCGGGTGTCGTGCCGCTCCGGAGCGCGGCCAGCCGGGCCTCGACCTCCGCATCCTCCGCTGCGTCGTCGAGGCTCTCGAACTGAGCATCCAGCGACGAGGCGGCCAGCTCTGCCTGTCCAGCGACTCGCGCCTCCTCCCGGCGGATCTTGTCCTCGAACCGAGAGATCTCGCTGGTCGGATCCATCATGTCAACGCTGCTGAGGGCATCGTGGACCTCGGCCTGCGCCCGCGCCATCTTCGCTCTGGCGACGAGCTCGCCGCGCTTGGTCTTGAGCTCCTCGAGCCGAGCGTTCATCGTCTGCATCCCGGTCTTCAGCTTCTCCACGACCCCGGTCTGCTGGGCGATCGTCGGCTGAAGGTTCTTCGCCTGCTCCTCGTAGCCGATCTGCTTCCTCAAGGCGATGCGAGCGAGGTTCTCGAACTTATCGGCGTCGCCCGTGCTTCCTTGGGCCCGCAGCTCGTCGGCCTTCCTCGCGGCGGCGGCGGCCTTCGCCCCCCACTCCGTCGCCGTCTCACGCGCCTCTCGCTCGTCCTCCTCCATCATCCGCAGGTTCCCGATCGTGGTCGCCACCGCGTCGTTCGCCTCGTCGATGTTGTTCATGTAGTCGCGGATCATCTGATCCAGCATCTTCTCCGGATCCTCGGCGGCGTCGAGGAGCGCGTTGATGTTGGCCTTCGTGAGCTGAGCGATCCGCCCCAAGATCGACTGCTGTGTCATCCCTGCCTCCCTCCGCGGGGTCCAGCCCCCGCACGCGTGCCCGATCCGTCATCCGAACCGTCCGCCACCGCCTCGGCGCCCCCCCATGCCCCGGCCGCCGAAGCTGCCCACGCCGAACCTCCCGCCGCCTCCGCGTCTCCCCTTCCCGAACCCTCCGGGGAACCCGCCGCCCCAGCGACCATGTCCTCCTCCCCCGCCGAGCGTGCTGCCGATCAGGATCCCGCCGAGGATCGCTCCCCAGTCGCTGCCTCCGTTTCGTGGCCTACGGGGTGGCCGACCGTACCGAGAGACGTCGTCCTTCGCCAGGTCCAGTGCCTGGCGGGCGAGCGACTCGGCGGTGGTCGCCTCGCGCAGGGCCGCCACGGGGTCGCCCTCCTCGAGAGCGACCGACCGGTCGTAGTGTCGCACGGCCTCCGAGAGGCGCGTCCTCGCCTCCGCGCCAACGGCGCCACGGCGCGTCGTGATGAAGTCTCTGGCCACGTCGATCTGTGCCCTAGCCGCCGAGAGGGTGTGGTCGAGCGAGGCCCGCGCCTTCCGCTCGCGCTCCTCCTCGTCCCGGATGCCCTGGAGCGCTCGCTCTAGCGCGTCGTCGGCCTCCTCCAGGCGGTGCAGCGCGCCGAGGGGGTCGCGGCCGCCCTCGTCCGAGGCCGCCTTGCGCGCGTCGGACAGCGCCGCCTCGGCCGTCGCAACCGGCGCCGCCAGCTGGGCGTCGTTCGAGGCGCGCCTCGCCTCGGTGAGGCTCGCCTCGGTGTCGCCGATCGCCGCCTGGATCCTGTGCCAGGATCCGTCCAGATCCCGCTTCAGCCGTTCGACCGCCTCAAGCAGCCGTTCCGCCTGGCCAGTCGCCTCCTCCGCCGCCCTCGACGCCACCGCGGCGAGGCCGCCGCGACCCGCCTGCAGATGGGCCCGTCCCGCCGTTACCTGTTCCCGGGCGAAATCGAGTCGCTGTCTGGCATGATCGCCGTTCTGTGCCACCGCCGCGATCGCCGCCGGGGCGTACACGCGTCCGAGCTCGGTAAGAGTCGCGGCCGCCGCCGGGATCCGGTCGGACAAGCTGGCGAGATGCTGCTCCAGGCGGGGCAGGATCTGCGGGACGTTCTTCTCCAGATCCCGAAGCTCGTCGAACTTGGCCGCCTCCGCGTCGAGACGGTCGCTCGCCGCGTCCGTCCTGCGGCAGATCTCGATCAGCATCGATCGTCTCGTCCTCTCGTCCTCCGGCTCGGCGTCGTCGAGCTGCTGCTGCATCCGGAACGCGACCGTCAGGTCCTCGCGGGCAGCAGCGAGCGCCGCGGAGAACGGTGCCGTCTGATCCTCGCCGAACTCGGCGATCGCGAACGCGAGTTCCTGCTCGCTGGTCTTGATCGCGTCATCGGTCTCGACCAGTTGGGCCGCGGCCCGCCGTCGGAGGTCCTTCAGCGACATCCGTTCGTACTCGTCCCGGGAGGCGGGCGGCGCCGGCAGCTGGACGCCGCCGACCCCCGGTGCCCGCCGACGCCACGCGAGGAACACCATCCCGCCGACCACGACGACGCCCACCACCACCCACGGGAGCCAGGACGTGCCACCGCCGCCTGGACTCGTTTCGTCCGGCTCGAGGCCCGGCTGTTCGTTCAGGGACCGGCTGATGCCCTGCGCCGCAGCGATCGCCGCGCCCGCCCAATCGTTGTCGGACAGCTCCGGCTCGATGGCGCCGGTCGCTAGCTCGGCGAGCTGCTCATCGGTGAGGCGGAACGCCTCGTCGACCGAATAGGCGTACGCGCGATCCTGCATCGCGACAGCGAGGAGCACGTCGTTCAGGCCGAGACTACTGATGTGGGCGGTCTCGTCGGCCCATTCCTGTGCGTTCCAGCCGGAGAACGATTCGACGTACGCGATCCATAGGTCGACCCCGTGGCGCTCCTCGAGCTGCTCGATCGCCGCCTCGACGTCGCCCTCGCGCCCATCGAGCGCGCCCACCTCGTCGGTGACTTGATCGGCGAGCCTGAGCGGCTCCTCGGCCGACGCCGTCCCAGACATGGCGAAGATCGCAGCGATCGCCACAACGGCGATCAACATGGGCAGGCGCCGCAGCGTCCAGACCACCCCCGACGACGGTCGGCCTGTGTCTCCTCGACACTACTACTCGATTCGGTGATGGCGATCTCGGGCCTCACCGCGACGACGCCACCGTCCACGAACGCAGCGCCGAAAGACGCCAACGTCATGCCGCGTCAACAACAGGCTTGTTCTCACGCTAGCATCCCGGATCTTGTTGGGCGAGGGACCTTGGCATACGCCTTCCTCCTGATCCTGAGCGGGTCCGTGTTGCGAAGCTCAGACCCAGAGGCAGGGGTTCGTCAAACCTGGGTCCTAGGCGTCCGGACACTGTTCCAAGCGGAGCAGACGTGGCTGGACCGCCCGAGGCTGCCTACGATGCCAGCTGCGAAGCGGCGACGATCATCTCGTCGCCCGAGCAGGAGGAGATGCGCGCCTTCCTTGGCGGCGATCTCATCGGGTCGGCTACCCGGCCTTCTTCGAGCGCGGTCGCCGGCTCGGCTTTGCTTGGCCGCCTCGACGCTCTCCTTCAACGCGATCATGAGCCGCTCGACGGCGGAGGAACCAGCTGCGGTGGGTTCGTGGGCAGCCGCCAAGACCGTTGGCGTGGGCGCCTTCTCGGCCAGGACCCGGAGCAGGTCCTCGCGATAGGTGTCTGCGTAGGCGGTCGGATCCCACTCGGTCTTCAGCATCTCGATGAGCCGTGTGGCGAGCGCGAGCTCGCGCTCTTCGACCTGGGCGCCCTGGAGGCCGGGCACGAGGGCGGCCGGATCGCGGACCTCGTCGCCGAAGAAGAGCGTTTCCACCGCCAGCACGTCGTGCATCGGTCGAATCGCAACGAGGTGCGGCTTGGTCCGAAGGACGAAGCGCCCGATACCGGCGCGGCCGGCCTCGCGCATGGCGGCGTGGAGCAAGAGGTACGGCCTCGCGGCCTCGGACGACCGCGGGATCGCGTAGTACGTCTTCTCGAAGAAGACCGGGTCGATGTCCGCGAGGTCCACGAAGTCCTCGACGTCGATCGTGCGGCTCCGCTGGGAACCTGCTCGATCTCCTCGCGCGTGAGCAGCACGACCTCACCTGAGTCGTTCTCCCACCCACGCCGGATGTCATCCCATGCGATCGCCGCCGGCTCCGGCCGGCCCAGCGAACCACCCGTGTCCGGCGTGTCGAGATCGGCTGCCTTCTCCCTCCTCCTGCTCGGCCGCGACTCCCCGCGTACCGGCACCTCTGGCGTGTCGACGACTCGCTCGTAGCGAACGCGTCGGCCCTCGCGGTCGTAGAGGTGGAAGCGGACATCCTTTGGTTCGGTCGCATTAACGAGCCGCACAGGCACGTTCACCAGCCCGAAGCTAGGCATCCCGGTCCAAACGGCCGTCGGCATCGGCCGGAAGCGTACCGCGGGCGCCACGGGCCGCCGACCGGATCCGTTAGCTGTCCCTAGATGACCGTTCCGCGCCATGTCGTCATGTGCCGTGACCTGCGGCTTCGTATCGGCGCGAAACCGCCAATGCGCTGACCAGCGCAGACGCTTAGGCCACGATCAAGCCACTGGATCGGCTCAGGGCAGCTTTCCCCAAGCTGGCCAGCGGTGGCTACATCGACTCATAGGGCGTGAAGAGTTGAGGGACCTCGCTGTTGGCCAGATTCGCTCTCAGCCCCTCGCTCGGCTCACCGAGGACTTCGCCGTGGACAACGGAGACGATCGCAAGGACCGCCACCGACACCTCGCTGAGGTTGGCGGCGTGCTCGATCGCGGCCTCCGAATCTCGGTACCGCTCGATGACGACGCACTCGGATTGGTCCTCGTTGAAGTAGGTGTCATACTGCAGCGTTCCGGTGTCCTTGGTCCGCACGATCTCCATCGCCTGAGCGGACAAGCGTTTGAATTCGTCGATCTTGCCCTCATGGATCTTGAACCGAGCGATACCCAGAAGCTCGCTCATTGCTCCGTCTCCAGTCTCTTGCAGTCGCGTCCCGTGTCGTGACGCCACCAACCACCGTAGCCGTCCAGCGACGTGATGAAGTCGACGAGCAGTCCCTGCATGGAGTTCCTCCTCGTGCGTCGAGTGGGTCATCGAGGATGGTCGGGTTCACGCCGTGGGTCTGACGAGTGAGCGCCCGAGCGGCTCACGCCGCCCGCGTGAACGTCATATGGGTCACTCCGGTGGGCGAGGAGGCGGCCTCGACCCGATAGTCCTTCTCGAGGCCCTCCAGCCCCTCCCACAGGCGCGCGCCGCGGCCGAGCAGGATCGGGACCACCACGATGTGCATGTGGTCCACAAGCCCCGCAGCGAGGAAGTCGCGGATCACGGTGGCGCCTCCACCAAGGCGGACGTCCTGCCCGCCCGCAGCCTCCCGAGCGGTCTCGAGCGCCTCGGCGGGCGACACGTCGAGGAAGTGGAAGGTCGTGCCGCCCTCCATCTCGATCGACGGGCGCGGGTGATGGGTGAGGACGAAGACCGGTGTGTGGAACGGCGGGTCGGAACCCCACCAGCCCTTCCATTCCGGGTCCTCGTGCCATCCGGGGTAGCCAAACTTCCCGGCACCCATGATCTCGGCGCCGATCCCGGGGTCGTGCAGCCGCGCGAAGGCGTCGTCGAGGCCGCGGTTGCCGCCGGGCTCGCCGACCATCTCGCGCCACCGCCGGGTCGTGAACATCCATCCGTGCAGCCTTTCGCCGGCGTGGCCGAACGGTGCGTCGTGGCTCTGAGGTTCGCCGGCGCCGAAGCCGTCGAGCGAGACCGAGAAGTTGTGGACGCGGACGAGTGACACGGCTGACCTCCTCAGGGATCGGGGTTCAACTTCATCGACGTTGCCTCGGGATGTCGACTCTCCCTGACCGCGGCCGGTATGTCACATGGTGGCGGTTGGATGCTGCGGGCGCCCCCTGTAGACCTGGATCGTCACCCCCCTGCGGGTGACTCGCGAGCCGACCAGGTCAAGCGAGAGCTGGAGGCGAACCAGGCCGGCCAGATGTACTCGTATCCGGCGTCGGTACCACCTTCGTGGGCCTCCACCAGTCCGATGATTAGCCGAAAGACCGATCGACGTAGCCCAAGTGGGCTACGCAGAATCGCAAGTGGCGCTGTCGCCACAGCGCCTGCGGGTCCGGGGAGGATTTCCTCACTTTCCCACCCTGGGCCCGCACGCCTCGCCCGAAGCTCGGCGCCTTCTACGACCGGTAGCAGGCGGCCTCGCTCACCCCTCGAGGTCGCCGCTCGATGCTCACCGGTCCCGGGATGTCGGGCAGCGGCCGCCGTCTCACGATCCGGGGCCGTCGCTGTGCTGCCCGGACGGACCGAGGACGGCGTCCAGGCTCCACCCGACGGTTCTAAAGGTTCGGGTCGCTTGCTCCGATTGCCCTACGAGGGGTAGCGCTGCTTGCGTGGTGCACGAGGAGGGGGTTGCGGATGGATCCAACCGGTCTGGATGAGGTGCCGGAGCCGGACCGCAGGTCCCATGGGTTCGACCTCTCCTCCCAGCTGAAGTTCGTCCCCCCGCCCGAGGTCCCGATCCCCGAGTCCGCGAACATCCAGGCCAGGGCGATGGCCTTGGGCATCGATGCGCTGATCTGGCTTGCGGCCGTCATCCTGTTCGGAGTGATCTTCGGAGGCATCAGCTCGTCGAACGGGCCCTTGTGGATCAACATCAGCGGCCCCTCGTTCCTCATCGCGACGATCCTGTGGCTCGCCTACATGACCTTCATGGAAGCGAAGCACGGGGCTTCGATCGGGAAGCGTGCCAGGGGGCTCCGCGTCGTCATGGAGGATGGTGGGCAGGTGAGCCCCGAAGCCGCGCTGATCCGTAACCTGATGAGGTTCCTGGACGCGCTTCCCTACGTGGTCCCCTTCCTGGTTGCGGCCGTGGCCGCGTCGAGATCTCCAAGGACGCAGCGATTCGGTGATCAGGTGGCCGAGACCATCGTGGTGGTTCACATGGAGTCGAGCCCCGATACGCGGGACGCGGGTCTTCCGATCGTGCGCTCAGACCCAGCCCGGGCGCGCTCGACCCGTCGCAAGCGTCGCGTGGTTGTGGTCGTAGCGGTGACCCTACTCGTCGTCGCGGGGGGAACCTTCCTCCTGATGCGGGGTGTGAGCTAGACATCCCGCGGTCGTACCCGTGTCTCTCACGTACCCTCCATGCCGGCGCCGAAGAACTCCTCCGCCTCCCTCTCCGGGAACGCGAGAGCGGCGACTTTCGGTCCTCAGCTCACCGCTCTCTCCACGAGCGCGCCGATCTTCGCC
>CAZXFA010000053.1:0-7253 GCA_964640085.1 uncultured Actinomycetes bacterium
TGCCGATGTTCACGTGGGGCTTGGTCCGCTCGAACTTCTGCTTGCCCATCAGTCGTTTCTCCTCACTCGCCCCGCACGCGGGCGACGATCTCTCTGGCGATCGTGGCCGGCACCTCGTGGTAGGCCTGGAGCTGCATCGGGGTGTGCGCCGCCCGCCCCTGGGTGCGCGAGCGCAGGTCGGTCGCGTACCCGAACAGCTCGGCGAGGGGCACCAGCGCCCGGATCGCCTTCTGGCCGCTGCGATCGTCGATCCGCTCGATCCGCCCGCGGCGGGACGTGACGTCGCCCATCACGTCGCCCATGAACTCCTCGGGCGTGACCACCTCGAACTCCATCACAGGCTCGAGTAGCACCGGGTCGGCCCGGCGGGCGGCCTCCTTCAGCGCCATCGAGCCGGCGATCTTGAACGCCATCTCCGACGAGTCGACCTCGTGGTACGAGCCGTCCATGAGGGTGGCCCGGACGTCCACCAGGGGGTATCCGGCCAACACGCCGGACTCCATCGCCTCCTGGATCCCCTGGTCGACCGCCGGGATGTACTCACGCGGGATCGCGCCGCCGGTGATCCTGTTCACGAACTCGTACCCGCCGCCCTGACCCGTCGGCTCGAGGTCGACGTACACGTGCCCGAACTGTCCCCGGCCGCCGGTCTGACGGACGAAGCGGCCCTCGACCTTGGCCACCGGCTTACGGATCGTCTCCCGGTAGGCGACCTGCGGCTTGCCCACGTTGGCGTCGACGCTGAACTCGCGCCGGAGGCGGTCAACGATGATCTCCAGGTGGAGCTCGCCCATCCCCGAGATCACCGTCTGTCCCGTCTCGTGGTCGTACTTCACGACGAACGTGGGGTCCTCGTCGGCCAGCTTGGACAGGCCGGTGCCCAGCTTGTCCTGGTCGGCCTTCGTCTTGGGCTCGACTGCGACCGAGATCACCGGGGTGGGGAAGCTGATCGACTCCAGGATGATGGGATCCGACGGGGCGCTGAGGGTGTCGCCGGTGGTCGAGTGCTTCAGGCCGACCACGGCGACGATGTCGCCGCTGAACGCGGCCTCCTTGTCCTCGCGGTGGTTGGCGTGCATCTGGAGGATCCGGCCGATGCGCTCCTTCCGATCCTTCGTGGTGTTCTCCACGTGCGAGCCGGCCCGCAGCACACCCGAGTAGACGCGAACGTAGGTCAGGCGCCCCACGTAGGGGTCCGACATGATCTTGAACACCAACCCGCTGAACGGCTCGGTGTCCTCGGGCTTGCGATCGGCATGCTCGCCCTTGGGCGTGTGCCCCTCGACGGGTAGGACGTCCGTGGGAGCCGGCAGGTACGCGACGATCGCGTCCAGCAGCGGCTGGATCGCCTTGTTCTTGAACGCGCTCCCGCACAGCACGGGGACTCCCTCGCCGGCCAGCGTGGCGCGGCGGATCGTCCGCCGGAGCTCGTCGACGGCGGGCTCCTGCTCGTGGACGAACTTCTCCATCAACGACTCGTCGTGGTCGGCAAGCTGCTCGAACAGGTCGCGGTGCGCTTGCTCGGCGGCCGGTCGGAGGTCGGCGGGGATCTCGGTGGTCTCCCACTCCTCACCCATCTCGTTGACCCAGTGCAGGGCCTTCATCTCGACCAGGTCCAGCACGCCCCGGAACCCCGACTCGCTCCCCCACGGGAGCTGGAGGACCAGCGGACGCGCATGCAGGCGATCCACCATCATCTGGACGGTCCGCTGGAAGTCCGCGCCGGTGCGGTCCATCTTGTTGACGAAGCAGATGCGGGGCACCCGGTAGCGATCGGCCTGGCGCCAGACCGTCTCGGTCTGCGGCTCCACGCCCGCCACCGCATCGAACACCGCGATCGCACCGTCGAGGACCCGCAGCGAGCGCTCCACCTCGACCGTGAAGTCCACGTGGCCCGGTGTGTCGATGATGTTGATCCAGTGGTCCTTCCACAGGCAGGTGGTGGCGGCCGAGGTGATCGTGATGCCGCGCTCGCGCTCCTGGACCATCCAGTCCATCTGCGCGGTGCCCTCGTGGACCTCACCGATCTTGTAGGCCTTGCCGGTGTAGTAGAGGATCCGCTCGGTCGTGGTCGTCTTGCCCGCGTCGATGTGGGCCATGATCCCGATGTTCCGGGTCCTGCCCAGCGGGTACTCGCGCAGGACCAGGCCCTTGCCGGACCGGGCCTGCCGCTGCCCCTCGACCTTCTGGACCGTCTCTGCCACGTTCACCTTCTCCGCGGGGACCGCCATCAGCAGCGATCCCCCTGTCGGTTCGGGCTACCCTGTCGGTTCGGGCTACGCTCGCTCGCTGCCGCTCGCTCGCTCCTCGAGCCCTCACGGAACGCCGGGCCCTGGGGCCCGGCCACGGAGCTTCCGTCGATCACCATCGGTAATGCGCGAACGCCTTGTTCGCCTCCGCCATCTTGTGCATGTCCTCGCGCCGTTTCACGGAGACGCCCTGTCCCAGCGAGGCGTCCATGATCTCGCCCACCAGCCGGTCGGCCATCGAGTGCTCCTTCCGGGTGCGAGCGTTGTTCACCAGCCACCGCAGCGCGAGCGTGGTCCCGCGGGCGGGACGAACCTCAACGGGCACCTGGTAGTTGGCGCCGCCCACCCGGCGCGACCGGACCTCGAGCAGCGGGCGGACGTTGTCCACCGCCTTCTTGAGCGTGATCGCCGGGTCGTTGGCAGTGCGTTCGCTAATCACCTCGAGCGCCTTGTACACGGTTCGCTCGGCCAGCGTCTTCTTCCCATCGAGCAGGACCTTGTTGATCAGTTGGGTGACCAGCACGTTCTGGTAGACCGGGTCGGGCTGGATGTCGCGACGTACGGCAGGGCCCTTGCGCGGCATGGTGCTACTCGCCGCCCTTCTTGGCCCCATAGCGCGAACGCGCCTTCTTCCGGTCGCGCACCCCGGCGGTGTCGAGCGTGCCGCGGATGACCTTGTACCGGACGCCCGGCAGGTCCCGGACCCGCCCGGCGCGCACCAGCACGATCGAGTGCTCCTGGAGGTTGTGCCCCACGCCGGGGATGTAGGCGGTGACCTCGACCTGCGAGGTCAGCCGGACGCGGGCCACCTTCCGCAGGGCCGAGTTCGGCTTCTTCGGCGTGGTCGTGTAGACGCGCGTGCAGACGCCCCGCCGCTGCGGCGAGCCCTTGAGGGCCGGGGCCTTGGTCTTCTCTTTCGGCCGCTTCCGCCCGTTCCGGACGAGCTGCTGGATGGTGGGCATGGTCCTCTCGTCTGCACTCTCGACTTTGTCAACCGAACCGGGGGTCCAGCCGCTTCGACCGGTTCGACGAAGAAGCCGGACCGCGGGCCCGGCCTCCAGGACGGCACCGTCGTGGGCGTAAGAACCCTCGGGAAGCCCCCTGGAAGCGTGCTCAGATACCGGGCCCGCCCGCCGAGCCCGGCGCGACCGATAACGCTACTAGGCACCGCGCCAGAGTGTCAACGCATCGTGCCTGGTCGTCGGGCACGGGACGGGCTCCCGCCGACACCCTGCTAGCGTCCCGGGCAACGTGGCGAAGACCGAGGATCTGGCGGCGCTCCTGGAGGTGGCCCAGGCCGCCGCATGGGCCGGCGGGCGCCTGGTGATCCGGGGGGCCGGCGGGGCCCGGCCCGAGGAGAAGGGCGCCGGGGACTACGTGACCGAGGTCGATCGCGCGAGCGAGCGCGAGATCTCGGCGGCGCTGCGCGAGGCCACCCCGCGGATCCCGATCCTCGGCGAGGAGTCCGGAGGACCCGGGGAGGGCGTAGGCGATCGCTCGTGGGTGGTCGATCCACTGGACGGGACGACGAACTTCCTCCATGGGTTCCCCGCCGTGGGGGTGTCGGTAGCGCTGGTAGAGGCGGAGCGCCCGGTGCTCGGCGTCGTGCACGCCCCCTTCTTCGGCACGACCTTCGTGGGCGCCCGCGGACTCGGGGCGAGGGTGATCGATGCCGACGGGTCCCCGCGGCCGCTGGCGGTCTCGGGTCGTGCTCCCGACCGGGCGGTGGTGGGCACCGGGTTCCCGTTCCGCCGGAAGGATCTGCTGCCCCGGTACCTGGAAACGATGACCGCGTGCCTGCGGCGTTTCGAGGACCTCCGGCGACCCGGAGCCGCCTCGCTCGACCTGGCCTGGGTGTCCGCCGGGGTGTTCGATGGGTTCTTCGAGCTCGCCCTGTCCCCCTGGGACGTGGCGGCGGGAGCCGTGCTGATCCAGGAGGCGGGCGGGATCGTGACGGACTGGGAGGGCGGACCCGGGTACCTGAGCGGGGACATCCTCGCTGGCTCGCCCGTCGTCCACGCCGAGCTCCTGAGGATCGCCGTCAACCGGGGGCCCACCCCGGCCAGGTAGGCGCTCCCGCGAAGGAGCCGAGGGCCCTCTCCGATTTGACCGGGTCGGAAGGCCGCGCTTAGGTAGCGGGAACGCGTCCCGGCATCCGCGATCCGGCGACCCCGGACCGGCGGGTGGCCAGAAAGGAGGGCACATGATCCGGCGCGCGATCGGCCTCGCAGCGGCGACCCTGCTGCTGGCCGCACTGGGCCCGGTCCTCGGCGCCCAGGCCCGTTCCACCGATCGCGACGGTCCGGCGATCGACACGGGCGTTCAGCACATCCCGTTCGACCTCAAGCAACCCCGCTTGAAGGTCCGGCAGGCCCGGCGAGAGGCGCGGGCGCAGGCCGTCCCGACCGCGAGCCTCTCCTCGATCGGGGACGAGAAGATCTGGCTGGCGCTCGACAACACGGGCGGCTTCCTCTACCTGAAGGAGTACACGCTCCGAGCCATCGGCGAGCACATCGAGGTCTGGGTGGCGAGCGACGACGACGGGATCTCGGCCGGAACGGACTTCCCCTCGGGTGACTGCCGGAACGGGGTCCGGACCCAGATCACCGACGACCAGGTGAACTACCTGATCCAGGAGTTCGACCAGAACATCTACCCGCTCGAGTCCTCCGTGTTCAGCGTCCCGCCGGACCGAGACGGGACCGACGCCCCGCTGGCCGGCCTGTTGGGCCTCCCCGCCGACTACTACGAGGGCGACGGAGACGACATCGTCGTGCTCGTCGACAACGTGCGGGACGACAACTTCTACGACACGGACAACCAGAACACCCTGTCATACATCGCCGGCTTCTTCGCGTCGTTCAACAACGAGTTCCTGAATCGCAACGTGATGACGATCGACGCCTGGGACTGGCTGCACCGGACCGGCGCTAGCCCGCCGCACGAGCCGACGACCGACCCGTGCACCAGCGCGCCGGCCCGCCCGTTCCTGTACGAGGGGGTCTTCGCCCACGAGTACCAGCACCTCCTCGAGTACTACGAGGACGACGGCGAGACGACCTGGATGAACGAGGGTCTGTCCGACTGGGCCCAGACGCTCACCGGGTACGTCGACCCCACGATCCCGATCACGGACCTCGGCTACGACAGCCACGTCCAGTGCTTCCTCGGGTACCTGGGGGTACAGACCGACTTCAACCCGATCCCCAGGGAGGGTGGTCCCGAGCAGTCCCTGAACCTGTGGGGCGATCAGACCGACTTCGAGTCGGAGATCCTGTGCGACTACGGAGCCGCCTACACGATGATGGAGCTGCTCGCTTCCCGGTTCGGTCCGGGCTTCATGGGTGAACTCCACCGGGACGACCTCCATGGGTTCCAGAGCCTCGAGGGCCTCCTCGCGGCGGCCGGGAGCAGCATGAGCATCGCCGACCTGATCGACACGTGGGCGGCGATGTCGGCCCTGGACGGGGTCCTGGATGACGGCGCGAACCTGAAGGGCGGCGCGAACGCACCGGACCTGCAGGTGCCGACTCTCGACGCCACCATCAACTGGGGCACGGACCAGAGCTACAGCTCCCCGGGCGCGCCGCCGAACGGATCGGACTTCGTCCGCGTCCGCGACGGCACGGGCACGTACCTGTCCGCCGACCAGGTCCGGAGGATCGAGTTCGACGGCGTGAGCCAGCTCCCCACCCTCCCGGTCGAGTGGTCGGTGGACGCGAACCCGCCCGGCCAGCCGGGCGACCCGGCCCTGTACTCGGGGACGGGCGACAACCTGGATCGCGCGATCGTCCGCGAGGTCGCCGTCCCCGCCGGGACACCGGCCCTCGCCTTCGACGCCGACTGGAGCCTGGAGGACGGGTTCGACTACGCCTACGTGCAGGTCTCGACCGACGGGGGCGAGTCGTACACCTCGATCCCCTGTTCTGACCAAGTCGCCGGGCCGCTCGGGCCGGCGTTCAACGGCGTCACCGGCGGCTTCGTGCCCGTGACCTGCGACCTGTCGGCCTACGCCGGGCAGACCATCGTGATCTCCTTCCGGATGGTGACCGATGCCGCGGTCACCTTCGACGGAATCTGGGTCGACGACGTATCGGTGGATGGCACTCAGCTCTCGGACGGTTCCACCCTGGACGGGTGGCAGTCCCCCACGGAGTTCAACCCGATCGACGTGGAGGGCTACACGGTCCGCGCGATCGCCTACCGCGAGGGCAAGAAGGCGTGGATAGGCGAGATCCCGCTCGACGGGGACTTCCACGGGGTCCTGAGACGTGGCATGCTGCGCAAGGCCATCGGGGCCAAGGCCGAGGTCGTCGCGGTGATCGTCACCTACCACGACTCGACCGAGACGGTCCTCCAGTACGCCCACTATGAGCTGCACGTGAACGGCGTGCTGCAGCCGGGTGGCTCATAGGGATCGTCTCCGGACGGACGGAGGGGCGGCACGCGTGTGCCGCCCCTCTCGCGTTCGGAGCCGGTCTACTCTTCGGGCGCGAAGGAGCCGCCGAGCATCTGCTCGGCCTCCTCACGGGTGAGCCCCGCCAGGACCGGTTCCTGTGCCTCCCGCGCCTCGGCGATCTCCCGCTGACGCGCCAGCCAGTACTCGGGGATGGCCTCGGGCTTGATCCGCACCGCCACGTTGCGGTACCGCGACATCCCCGTGCCCGCCGGGATCAGCTTGCCGATGATCACGTTCTCCTTCAGCCCGAGCAGCCCATCGGACCTGGCCCCGATCGCCGCCTCGGTGAGCACCCTCGTCGTCTCCTGGAAGGAGGCCGCCGAGAGCCACGAGTCGGTGGCCAGCGACGCCTTGGTGATGCCGAGCAGCTGCGGACGGGCCGTGGCCGGCGTGCCGCCGTTCTCGACCGTCTCGCGGTTGCGCGCCTCGAAGCGCCGCCGATCGACCAGGTCCCCGGGCAGGAAGTCCGTGTCCCCCGGCTCGATGATCTGCACCTTGCGGAGCATCTGCCGCACGATCAGCTCGATGTGCTTGTCGTGGATCGT
>CAZXFA010000054.1:0-6656 GCA_964640085.1 uncultured Actinomycetes bacterium
GGCGCGTCGACCCGTGACGCCATGTCCACGCTCCGACGGAGGGGAGCCTCGGCCTCCACCGGCGACCCGAGCCGGCGATGCAGGTTGCCGAGGATCTCGAGCGAACGGGCGAGGTCGGCGCTTTCGCCGTGCCGCTCGAGCGCGTCGATCCCGCGCCGGACCCAGGGCATCGCCTCCTCGAGGCGCCCCGCGGTGAGCAGCGCGTAGCCGACCGCGACCTGCATCCGCCCGATGTCCCGGTCGCGCCCGAGCGCCTCATACCGGTCCGCGGCCCCGCGGTACCCGTCGACGACGGCGTCAACCGGCAGGAGGCCGTCCGCCGTAACGGCCGCCGCCTCGGCGATCGCCGCGAGCCGTTCGGGTTCGGCGCCGCTGCGCTCGCCGAGCCGCAGTGCGTCGCCGAACCACCGGTGCGCCTCTTCCTGTTGCCAGAGGGCCCGGGCGCGGATGCCCGCGTCCCACGCCCAGCGGCTCGCGGCCGCTTCGAGCTCGGGGTTCGGGGTCTCGCCGAGCTCGTCGCGATACGCGATCGCCCGCAAGTAGTGGGCGCCGACGACCTCGGCGATCTCCTCGTGGCGCTCGCCCGCGCGCTCCTCGGCCCACCGAGCGACCTCGACGTGCTTGTTCGCGCGCAGCAGCTTCGGCAGCGACTCGTACGCCTCGTCGCGGATCAGGACGTGGCGGAAGGCGAACTCGAGCTCGCCGGAGAAGACCGGCGGCTCCCTCGGCGTGACGATCTCCTTCACGCGGAGGCGCCCGAGCGCCTCGCGAACGCTCGTCGCGGGGCGGTCCGAGAGTGCGGCCACCGCGCCGAGCCAGAAGATGCGGCCGGCGACCGCGGCGTCCTGCACGAGCGTCTTCTCCTCGGCCGGCAGCGTGTCGAGGCGTGCGGCGATGAGCGCGTGGATCGAGCGGGGCACCTCGACCTCCTCGACCGGCTGCGCGAGTTCCCACCGCGCGGACCCGGTTGGTCGGAGCACGCCGCGGTCGATCAGCATCCGGACGATCTCCTCCGCGTACAGCGGGTTGCCCTCGCTGCGCCGGGCGACGAGCTGCTTCACCGCCGGCGGCAGGCTCGAGGACAGGAGGTCCTCCACCATGGTCTCGCACTCGATCTCGGTGAGCGGGTCGAGGAAGATCGCCGAGTAGTTCCGCTTGCCACCACCCCACCCGGGCCGGGTCTCGAGCAGCTCGGGCCGGGCGAGCGTGAGGATGAGGATCGGCCCGCGCGCCCAGTCGGAGAGATGGTCGACGAAGTCGAGGAGCCCGGCGTCGGCCCAGTGCAGGTCCTCGAGCGCCAGGACGAGCGGGTACCGGGCGGCCATGCGCTCGAGGAACCGCCGCCACGCGTCGAACAGCTCCTCGCGGGCGAGGCGCTGCTCGGTGCGGCCGCCGACGAGCGCGCGCACCTGTGGCGCCACCTCCAGGTCGCCGAACAGTTCTTCGACGGTGCGGTCGACCTTCTCGACGACGACCTCGGGCGGGTCGTCCTCGAGGACCTCGCACTGCGCCTTCACCGCCTCGGCGAGCGCCGAGTACGACACGTTCCCGTAGGCGAGCGAGCGCCCCCGCCGCCAGTACAGGATCTGCGGGAGGCCCTCGACGTACTTGGCGAACTCCCACGCCAGGCGTGACTTCCCGACCCCGGCGTTGCCGAGGACGGTGACGAGGGCCGGACGTCCCTCCGACTCGACGCGCTGGAGCGTCTGCTTCAGCACGGCGAGCTCCTCGTCCCGGCCGACCAGCCGCGCCTCGAGTCCGAGCGGCGGCCGCTCGCCACGCCGGCGGGCCCGGACTCGGAGCGCGTGCCAGGCGGGGACCGGACCGGCCTTGCCCCTGAGCTCGAGCGGGGCGAGGAGGCGATAGTCGATGACCTCCTTCGTGGAGGCGTACACGGCCGGCCCGACCACGACCCGACCGGGCTCGGCGGAGGACTGGAGCCGGGCCGCGGTGTTGACAGCGTCCCCGGTGAGCATCCGGTCCCGGGCCCCGCCGGCCCGCTCGAGGTCGACGAGCACCTCGCCCGCCTCGACCCCGATCCGCAGCTCGAGCTGCGGTCGTCCCTCGGCGGCGAAGGCGCGGTTCAGCTCGGACAGGACGGCCTGCATCTCGAGCCCCGCCCGGACCGCCCGCTCGGGGTCGTCCTCGTGGGCCGAGGGAACGCCGAACACGGCGAGCACCGCATCCCCGACGAACTTCTCGATCAGCCCGCCGTACCGCTCGATCTCGGTCGAAAGCCGGTCGAACGCCCGCCCGACGAGCGACTGGACGACCTCGGGGTCCTCACGCTCGGCGAGCGCGGTGGACCCCACGATGTCGGCGAACAGGGCCGTCGCGAACTTGCGCTCGTGCCGGGAGGTGGCCGGGTGAAGAGGTGTCGAGCAGTTCAGACAGAACCGGGCTCTGTCCGGGTTCTCCTCGCCGCAGGAGGGGCACGTCGACACGGGGCGAGTGTAGGCGGCCGGAGGCCGCCCCTGGCACAGGCGACCTCGTAGGCCTTTCGCCCTGAGACCTGACTGTGTGGTCTCCCGAACGCGCCCTCATGTCCCCCAAACTGGCGACAAGGTCCAATACTCACGTGCGCCGCCGATCCGTATCCGCATCCCGGAGGTCGTGGAGTCGTGGAGGGGGCGGGTTCAACCCCGCCCCCCTACCGATCCGAGGCCGTCAGGCTGGGGCGATCCGGTCCTCCCGCCTTCGGGCGAACACGATGCCCACACCCGCCGCGATCAACAGCGCCAGTACGGCGATGGTTACGGTCGTCACGTTGACGCTCGATGCTGCGGCCCGGTCCGAGGCGATCGCGGTCCCGGTCGGCCAGGTCCTTGCCTCGGTCAGCGCCTTGAACTCGCCGGGGTCGACGACATCGAACCTCGCCGGCGCCTCAACGATCGCCTTGAACTGCCCGGGGTCGAGCGCGTCCTGTGAACCCACACCGACCGAGAACGACTCCATCCGGGCCTTGAGCGCGCCCGCGTCCATCGCGCGGGTCGCCGTCCGCCCCTCGAGGACGGACTTGAGCTCCCCGGGCTCGAGCTCGTCGGCCACCGCCCGACCCGGAGCCAGCACCATCACGGCCACCGCCAGCAGGGCCACGGCCCACGCACGCCGCATCCGGAGCCCCATCTCGCACCCCCTTCCTCGGGACCCGCCTTCCGGGTCCGTACGACCGGTAGGCGTAAGGACGGGGGGAACGGTCGTTCAACGCATGCGAACGACGAGGTCGTTCGGGACCGAACGACGTTCACACGGTCCACGAGACCGGGCTGAGCGGGTCGGGGTGGTAGGCGCAGAACGTGCCCGTCCGCACCGTCAGGGAGAGGTGCCGGCCCAGCTCGGGGCTGTATTCGGTGATCCTGCCGATCGCGGCCCGGATCGCCCTGGTCACGTTGACGCGGGCGCGCTCCGCGTTCGAGGCGACCGGCCGGTCACGGCCGCCGAGCCCGACCGCCGCGGCGAGTTCGCGGGCCAGGAAGTTCCGTTCCTCGCGGAGCCTGGCCGCCCGCTCGGGGTCGTTCCACTCCTCTGCCTGGGCAAGCTCGGACTCGAGCTCCGCCAGGTGCCCCCGGTACTCGGCCTTGGCGCGCTCGTCGAGCGCGGGCCCGGCATCACCGGCCCCGATCGCCAGCTCCCCCGTCCCTGATGCGGGAACCGGGCGGCCCTGGAGCGTGGCGGCCAGTTCCAGCGCGTGGATCTCTCGGCCCGGCAAGCGGAGCAGCTCGGCAAGGTACCGCACGCCCTTGGAGTGGCGCAGCCGGAACCCGTTCCCGTCGAAGACCACGGTCCAGTACTCGCCTTCCCGGCGGAGGACCGCGCCCGAACCAGGGGGTGCGGTGAGCGGCTGGGAGCCGGTGGGCACGGTCGGTCCGAGCCCGGCGAGCAGCTCGGTCACCTTGCCTCCCAGACCAACCATCCCGAGCTCCTCGCAGGTCGCGACCGCCTCCTGCAGCAGCGAGGCCGCCCGGTCCCGATCACCGGCGCCGTCGCGGTCGAGCAGCATCGTGGCGAGATCATGCTGCGTGTGGGCGACCCAGGGTCGGGCGCCCATCCGCTCGTTCATCTCGAGCGCGTCGCGGAAGTGCCGCTCGGCTTCCGTCGACCTGCCGAGGAAGCCCGCCAGGATCCCGAGCGCGCGCGAGACCGAGCCCGCTTGGCCCTCCGCGTGTCCGTATGCGTGCCGGTGCGCGTACGGGAGCTGGAGCTCGTAGAGGACCTCACCCCCCTCGACGTCTCCGAGGGCGGCGCAGGTGGGGGACAGGAGGCTCAGCGCGAAGAGCCACTCGTTGTCTCGCGGCAGGGCGCTGAAACCGCCGGAGGCGAGCTCCTTATAGACGGCCCTGGCGCCGTCCTCGTCCCCGAGCTCGAGGAGGACCCCGGCCAGGGCGCATCGGAAGAACGGGTACCACGTCAGCGTCTCCGCCACGGGCCGGACGACCTGCAGTGCCTCCTCGGCTCCTCCGGTCTCCAGCAGGAGCCGGTACCGGTGGCCGGCGACCTGGGACTCGACGTCGGTGAGGAGTGCGGACGAGCCCTCCGCCGCTCGGGCGATGAGCTCCTCCGCCTCGCGGAAGCGGCCGCGGATCATCGCGATGACAGAAGTCGTCACGTTCACGAGCCACTCCTGCGAAGGCTGGCGAAGTTCCTCGGCGAGGGGCCGGATGGCGACGAGCTCGGACTCGGCACGGCCGATCTCCCCGAGCTCGAGATGGACGATCTGTCGACAGTGGTAACCCGCGATGACGCCCTCCGGATCGCCGACCGCCTCGGCGAGCCCGATCATCTCGTCGGCGAGGCGAAGGCGTTCCTCGGGATTCTCCGGCCACCAGATCGCGCCGAACCTCCCGTCGAGCGCGTAGGCGAGCGTCCCGGAATCCCCGAGCTCCCTGGCGATCTCGAGCGCCAGCGCGCTGAGTCGCTCGCTCCTGGTCCGGTCGTGCTGATCGCGGAGGGCGCAGGAGAGCCGGGCGAGGACCCGGACCCTCGAGGGGCCCCGCGAATCTCCCAGCGCCGCGAGCGCGTCCTCGAGGAGCGGCACGAGGCGTCGATCGCTCCCCGGACGCATCCAGACGAACCGACCCCCGTACCCCACCGCGGCCCGAGCCAGATCCTCGGGCCTCCCGATCTGCTTGGCGAGGGACGCAGCCGCGAAGAAGCGCTCCCGGGCGCCCGGCATGTCGCCGGAGCGAGCCCGCGCGTCCCCGACCCCGAGGAGCAGTTCGCAGCGCAGGGCTTCGTCCGCCGTTCCGACGAGCTTCAGCGCCTGCAGGGCGACGCCGTACAGTCGTGCCGCCTCCTCGAAGGCCAGGCGCGCGATCGCCACGTCGCCGGCCCGTCTGGCGTACTCGATGGCGCGGTTGGGACCCGCCTCCGGGATCGCGAGGAAGAAATGGTGTGCGAGCTCGGCGAGGTGCGCCTCGCGCTCGATCCCGTAGAGGGACTCGAGCATCCTGCCGGTCCGATCGTGAAGCTCGATCCGCCGACTCTGGGGGGTCGCCTCGTAGAGGGTCTCGCGGATGAGGGCGTGCGCGAACCGAAGGCGGCCCGGCACCCCGGGCACCTCGGCGATCACCCGGGCTCGGATCGCCTCGTCCAGGACGTCGAGCAGGTCGCGAGCTGGGCGATCGGCCAGCCGCGCGAGGGTCTCGAGGTCGAACTCGTGGCCGATCACCGATGCGATGCACAGGAGATCGGCGCAGTCCTCGGCGAGGTGACCCAGGCGGCGACCGATCACGTCACGAACGCTTGCCGGGATCGAGAGCCGACCCCCCGGCTCCAGCGCCGTGAGATGCCCTTCCTGCACGAGCAGACGCACGACCTCGCCGACGAACAGCGGGTTCCCCTCGGTCTGCGCGTAGACGGCGGAGACCAGCGGGGCCGGCGGCGCCTCGTCGGTGGTCCGATCGATGAACCGCGTCACGTCGGGCTCCTCGAGCCCGGTGAGTGTGATGGCCCGCGTCGCGGGCTCGCGTCGGAGCTCGCGCAGCGCTTCGGCGAGCTGTGAGTCGGGCTCGACATCGGTGTCGCGGTAGAGCCCGAGGACCAGCATCTGCGAACGGGGGAGGATCCCAGCGAGGAACCGCAGCAAGAGCAGGGAGGGGGCGTCGGCGCTGTGGAGGTCGTCCAGGACGAGCAGGATCGGGCGATCGGCAGAGGCGTTCTGCAGGAACGTCGCCACGCGGTCGAAGAGCCGGAACCGAGCGCCCTCCGGATCGGTCGGGCTCCGAGCGGGCAGGTCATGGAACAGCTCTGCAACCTCCGGGATCATCTGCGCGATCTCTGCGGCCCCGACCCCCATCTGTTCGCGGACGGTCTCCGGACCGACCTCCTTCAGGTAGGTGCGGATGGCCTGCACCCAGGGCCAGTACGTCGGCGCGCCGCCAGCCTCCCAGCACCGGCCCCACAGCACGAGGGCGCCCGCCTCTCGGGCCCGCTCCGCGAACTCGTCGGCCAGGGAGCTCTTGCCGATCCCGGGCTCGCCGGCGATCAGGAACAGTCGACCGCGTCCGTGAGAGGCCTCCTCCAGGCCGGCCGCGAGCTCCTTCAGCTCCGACTCCCGCCCGACGAACACCCCGACCGCGACCATGCGACCCCCCACCGGCCAGGAACCCTTTGTACTCCGGGTGGGCCTCCGGGGCCAGGGCGATCCCATCCCACAC
>CAZXFA010000055.1:0-5959 GCA_964640085.1 uncultured Actinomycetes bacterium
ATCGCCTCATCCAGCGTCGCGAACCGGGTCTCCGTGTCGAAGTAGGCATAGTCTCCGCCCAGGAGCACCACCAGCGGATCGAGCGCGGCGATCTCTTCGATGACCTGCTCGGTCCCCGTGGTCAGCCCGTCGGTCCGGCCGGCGATCCCGGTATCGGCTACGTAGACCACGTCGAACGTCGCCGGTCCGCTGAGGGGAGCGGTCCGGGTCGTGAAGACCTCGCTCCACGCGCTGCCGCCAGCCCCCACGCGGTACTCGTACGCCGTGGAGGGCGCGAGGGACCTCGCCGTGGCCTCGTGGAGGGCGCCAGAGGTCCCCGAGGGGCGCGCGGCGCCGGTGACCGTCTGCCACGACGTCGCTCCGAGCTCGCGGATCTGGACCGACGACGGTGCGGCGGGGTCGAACGTGCGCCACGCGACCGTCATCGTCGTCGCTGGGTCCTCGACCCAGCTCAGATGCACCTGATCGAGGGCCGGCGAGCCGTTTCCGACCGTGAAGCTCGAGGTCACGGTCTCCGTTCCGCCGGCCGAGAGATCGATCGCGGCCGTGACGGTATGGGTCCCGTCGGCAAGCTGCGTGGTGTCGAGGGCCAGTGCGGTGCCCTTCTTCCCTGTGCCTGCCAGGTCGTAGGGGGAGGCGGTATCGGTGCTGTATGGCGCGCCGGCCATCGTCGGGTCGTCGACGAAGAAGCGCACCCTCGCGATCCCGGTGTCGGGGCTCACGAAGACGTAGATCTCGCCGGTGACGCTCTCCCCGTCGAGGACGACCGCGAGTGACCGGTCGGGAGACGAGCTGACCATCAGTGACGGGGTTGACGGAGACGGGGAGTCGTTGACGACCGTGAAGCTCGAGGTCACGGTCTCCGTTCCGCCGGCCGAGAGATCGATCGCGGCCGTGACGGTATGGGTCCCGTCGGCAAGCTGCGTGGTGTCGAAGGCCAGCGCGGTGCCCTTCTTCCCTGTGCCTGCCAGGTCGTAGGGGGAGACGGTATCGGTGCTGTATGGCGCGCCGGCCATCGTCGGATCGTCGACGAAGAAGCGGAGACTACTCACACCGGACTCGGGGCTCACGAAGACGTAGATGTCCCCGGCCACCGTGAGACCCTCGAGCGCGACCGGCGACGACCGGTCCCGGGACCCGCTCACGAGCAGGGTGTGTGTGCCCTGTGCCAGGACGGCCACGTCGCCGCTCGAGAGGATCGTTGCGAGGAGCAGCGCGGTGAGCGTGGTCCGGGGAAAGCTACGGCGATCCCTGCCCACCATGGGTCTCACAGGGTCTTCCTGATCGTGGGTCGGTCGCAGCCGCGGACACGGGCATCATCCGGGCAAGTCTTCCGCCTGCCAGGTACGGTCGCACGGTCCGTTCTGCGTAGAGTTCCTACGGAGGCTCGGGTCTGGCGTTCCGGGCCCTCCGCACGGGCTCACGCGTCCGCATGAGCCCGGCTACGCCGTTGCCACGACGACCGTTCGGTCCGTGGCCTCGTAGTCTAGAGGAAGCCCGCGGGACGCACTCCCGGCACCCGCGGGGATGGACGGACGGAGTTAGATGACCCCCCAGGAGCCGGAGGTGAGCGTGGTCGTCACGACGCGTGACCGGGCCGCCGAGCTGGTCCGGCGAGCCGTGGAGAGTGCGCTCGCTCAGACCTTCCAGGATCTGGAGATCATCGTCGTCGACGACGGGTCGAGCTCTCCTTTCCAGATGGGAGAGACCGACCGCATGGTCTCGGTGATCCGGCTCCCCCGATCCCGGGGGGTGAGCGGTGCGCGGAACGCGGGACTGGCACGGGCTCGGGGAAGGTGGGTGACGTTCCTCGACGACGACGACGAGCTCATGCCCGAGATGCTCGAGGTTTCGCTCCAGGCGGCCTCCCACTCGACCCTCTCGGCCCCGGTCGCCGTCGTCTCGGGTGTGGAGATCCGGGCGCCCGACGGATCCGTCCAGACGGTGCGGCTGCCGCCGTCCCTGCCGAAGGGCAGGGACTACTTCCTCGAGGGCGCCCCACCCGGGCGACGGCTCACCGTCGGGAACACCCTGGTCATCCCGCGCGAGATCCTGACGCGGATCGGGGGGTTCGACGAAGCACTGCGCAGCGCCGTCCACAGTGAGTTGCTGCTCCGCGTGAACGCCGCCTGCTCGATCGAGGGGGTCCCGGTCGTCACGTACCGGATCAACCGGCACCACGGCGACCACGTCCACCGCAACCTGGCCGCGAAGGCTCGGGCGATGGAGCTGACCGAGCGCAAGCACGCGGAGAGGTTCGCCCGCCACCCACGGGCGCACGCGCGATACCTCAGCGCCACAGGCGTCTGGTACGTGAAGGCCGGCCGGTGGTGGCCGGCGATCCGCTCGGCCACCAGGGCCCTTCGGGTCGCCCCGCTCGAGCGAGGGGTCATCCGGGCCTGGCTGGTGAGCCTTGGGGGGCCGCCGCTCCTGGCGCTATACCGGCGCCTCGTCCGCGCTCGCGGGCCCCTCCGCAGGCACAGCGGGCGCAGCACCGTCTCGGCCGGTGGGGCTGACGGTATCTCCGAGAGGCCGCCCTAAGAGCGTCGAGGAACTCGAAGGCGGAAGTCGGGTCCCGAGGCGTCTGTGCGCGACGCTCGGCGCTGTCTGGCGGAAGGCCGGTCGTTCCTACACGAACTCGAAGGTCGTGCTCGGGTCGGTCGAGTCGTCGACGACCTGCGGGCAGTCGATGACGGTGGGCTCGGCGATCCGGACGGGGGGGTTGCCGGGGAAGTTGATGTCGGCCTCTTTGAAGGCGACGGGCGAGCCGACGACGATCGGCCTCCGGTAGAGGATGGGGGCGCCTCCGCCGTCCTGTGAGCGGGCGAACTGGAGGACCCCGGCCTCTCCGTTGGCAACGAGCATGGGGTCCACGTACGTCCACGACCCTTCGTAGGCGCCGCTCGCGATACCGGCCTTCCCGTTCGCGTAGCCGGTGAACCTCCTGATCCGGTGGTTCCGGTTCCTCGGCGTGTTCCACCACGTGAACAGGCCGTGCCCGACGTTGTTGTGCCCTACGTTGTCCTCGAAGATCCATTCCGGGCCCTGCTGTCCCTCCGGCCAGTGGAAGCCGGAGGGGTTCGCGCCTCCCTGGACCCCGACGGCGACGCATCCGCGTGCGACGTTCGACCGCCTTCGCGTTCCCTGGGACAGGTTGAAGCCGGCGAGCCGATGTCCGTTGGGATCATCGCCGGGCTTGACGAGGGCTGCCACGCAGGACAGGTAGTGGGTCTCGTTCGTGAAGCTGTCGAGGGGCTCGTCCTTCGGTAGCGCCGGGTCGGGAGGGTCCCACCAGTACGCGTCTTCCTGGACGTCGTACGCGATGCATCGACGGAAGGTGACCCCGTGAGACTTGTGGGCCACGAACGCATGAGAGCCCGAATCGCGCACCACGACGTTCTGCACCACCGTGCCGCGGAGCCCCCGACCGGAGTGGTGGAAATGGAGCGGCCACCGTCCCGTGACCTTCTCACCGCCCTTCCGCGGGCCCATGTGCCGGATCAGGGCGTTTCGGATCACCTGGGGTTCCCGGGACCGGATGAAGATGTGGGAACGGCCTCCGGGCGTCCCCTCGATCACGCAGTTCCGAGTCAGGTTCAGCACCTCGGCCTTCGGGACCCGCGCGTGGGCTCGCGGGACCCGGCTCCCCATCCTGAAGGTCCCGAAACCGCCGATGCCGAAGTCGCCGGGATCGGTTGGCGCCACGACCAGCTCATCGGACCGTGCCCACGTCGGGTGAGTGCCCCTCCGGTTCCAGCCCTGCTTGCGTTCGCCGCGGGCGTCGAGGACCCCGCGTCCGATCACCCACAACCCGACGTCCGTGTCCAGCGGATCCCTCCCACCTCCCCGGAACGCCGACTCGTCCACGTCGACGAAGCGGAGCACGTGCCGGACGCCGGGACGCGGGCGCATCTCGAGCCGGCCCCGGACCACGAGGTTGCCGGACATCTCCAGCGTGGTATCGGCGGATGGGTCGAACCGGAGCGTCCTGCCAGGCGGGACCTGGAGCGGGCCCGAGCGTGTCACACCGCGGATCAGCCCTGCCCCGCGCGGGAGCCCGAGAGCCCGGGCCCCGTTGAGCGGTTCTGCGATCGCCGATCCTTCGTTCGGGCGGTACCCCGTGACGACGACCAGCCCCGCACCCGCGACGGCTCCCAGGAGAACCTGGCGGCGTGTGAGGATAGGGGAAGTCAGGTCCGATGGCTGCTGCCCGCCCACGGGCGTTCCCCCCTCAGGTGGCTGCGGAGTCCGGGAGGCTAGCACACGGGCCAGGCCGCGTCAGAGGTGCGAGAGGACGATGGGGGTGGGGCCCGCCGTCCCCGCTCCGCTCGGTGTGGGCGCCAGGATCCGCTGTCGTCCTTGTGCAACCCGAGCTCGGCAGCACGCTGCTGGGCCGTCCAGACGTCCTCACGCTTCGAGCGCCGAGGTCGTACGAGGCCGTGCCTGCGAACCTCGGGAGGGCGGGTATGCTGCTTCGCCATGCGCGTCCTCGTGACCGGCGCCGCCGGGTTCATCGGCTCGAACCTGTGCAGGCGCCTTGTCTCCGAGGGGCACGACGTGGTGGGGCTCGACGACCTGTCGGACGGCAGGCTCGAGAACCTTGCCGGTGTGCCCGAGGTGCGGTTCGAACAGGCGGATCTGCGCGACGAGGACGCCGTGCTCGACGCCGCGCGCGGGTGCGCGGCGATCCTCCATCAAGGCGCCATGCGCTCGGTGCCCCGTTCCATCACCCAGCCCGAAAGGACCACCGACGTGAACGTCCGTGGGACGCTCAACGTCCTGCTCGCGGCCCGGGAGGGGCCGGCGACGGTCGTGTTCGCCTCGTCCTCCTCGGTCTACGGAGACCAGTCCACGTTCCCCCTGCGCGAGGACCTCGCACCCCTCCCGCGATCCCCCTACGCCGCCAGCAAGCTGGCCGGTGAGGCCTACTGCCGTGCCTGCTGGCTGTCCTTCTCCGTCCCCACGGTCTCCCTGCGTTACTTCAACGTGTACGGGCCGGGCCAGGACCCGGCGAACGAGTACGCCGCGGTGGTCCCGCGGTTCATCCAGGCGTGCTTGGACGGCGCCCGGCCCGAGGTGCACGGCGACGGGGAACAGTCCCGGGACTTCACCTTCATCGACGACGTCGTCGAGGCCAACCTGCGCGCGTCCCGGGCGCCGGAACGCGCCTTCGGACGCGTCTTCAACGTCGGTGGCGGGGCGGAGCCCACCTCCGTGAATCGGATCCTCCGGATCGTGGCCGAGCTCACGGGTGCGCGGCCCGACCCCCTGCATACGCCGCCGCGTGAAGGCGACGTCCGGCGGACCGAGGCGGACGTCTCGCTCGCCCGCGAGCTGATCGGCTACGAACCGCTCGTGGGCATCGAGGACGGCCTGAGCCGCACCGTCGAATGGTTCCGCGCGGAGCGGTAGCTCAGACCGGCGAGCGCTCGGTCCCGGTCTTCGCCAGGCCGGCGATCTGGGCGAGGGTGAACAGCCCGATGACGCCGCAGAGTAGCCACCAGAAGAGCGTCGGCGACCCGGAGGGGGTGCCGATCGCCGCGTTCAGGCCCGCCAGGACCGCGAGGGCGGCTCCGATCAGGACGAACGCCCACGACCACCACCACAGCTCCTCGATCCGCTGGGCGACGAGCACCATCAGCAGCGCCATCCCCACCATCAGGACCGCCACCATCCGGACCCACGCGTACTCCGGGAGCTCAGGCTGGCCGAACAGGTCCTCCAGCACCTGAGCGGGGAAGAACGCCAGCGCCACCCCGGACGCGACCCACACCGCCGCCTCCCAGAACAGGACCCGTCGCAGGAGCTTCACGGCGCCATCATCGCAGGCCGGAGGGTTGGGCGGTTGGTAGCATGAGCGCCGGAGCCGGGAGGGGCCGGCTCCGCTCCGTGACCACCCGACCCAAGGAACCGACATGACCGACACACCGCGGGTCGCGGTCATCGGGCTGGACTGCGT
>CAZXFA010000056.1:0-4381 GCA_964640085.1 uncultured Actinomycetes bacterium
AGGTGCGAGAGGGGGGAGTCGAACCCCCACGCCCTTTCGGGCACCGGATCCTAAGTCCGGCGCGTCTGCCGTTCCGCCACTCTCGCGCGGAGCCTAGGCTACGCGGCCGGGCCGTCCTGGGGCATGATGATCGGGTGCGACGGAGCCTCGGCGGCCTGGTCCTCGCGCTCGAGCTGGCCGCGTGCTCGCCTTCCGCGGCACCGAGCACGGGGCCCGGCGCCCCGTCGCCGGGTAGCCCCGCGATGGGTGCGGCGGGCCCGGACCCGAGCGTCGCCGTCCCGTACCCGTTCGAACCACTGCCGGAGCCGTTTCCCGGGGGCGTCACGTTCGCCGCCGTGCCCGCTGCCCGCTACGTGCCCATGTTCGAGCAGCCCGAGGAACCGCGACCGGCGTTCGTCTTCGGAACCCGGAACTGGTCCGGTCGGCGGGCGCCCTTGCTCGTTCTGGACGACCGCGTGGACGATGCAGGCATCCGGTGGCTCCAGGTCCAGCTGCCCGTCCGGCCGAACGGGCGCACGGCTTGGATCCACGAGGACGACGTCCAGCATCTGCGCGCGCGCGAACAGCGGATCGTCGTCGATCTCTCACGCCGCACGCTACGGTACTTCCGCGGGGACGAGCTCGTGACCAAGCTCCGGGTCGGCATCGGCGGGGCCGCGACCCCCTCGACCACCGGGACGTTCTTCGTCTGGGTCCGGATCCGGTACGACGACCCCGGCGGGCCGTACGGGATCTTCGCGCTCGGACTCTCCGGGTTCTCGCGGGTGCTCAGGGACTGGCCGGGGGGTGGGCGCCTGGCGATCCACGGGACCGACGATCCCTCCGACCGCGGGCGCCAGGTGTCGCACGGCTGCATCCGCGTGTACAACCCGGAGTTGCGGCTCCTCCGGAACGTGCCTCTCGGCACCCCCGTGACGATCCGCGAGTAGCCCCGCCTGAGGCGAACCCGGACGCGTCCGAGGCAGGCTGCGGAGGCCGTTCGATGGTCGCGCGGCCGAGATATCGACGCGGCCACCCGCACCTGACGCTCGTCGCTCGCCCACTCGGGCGGTTCGTATAGCCTGACCTCACCGGCTCGCCGAGCTTCGCTCGCGTGCGCCGGCACCAGCGATGGGGGATGCCACGGTGGCTCTCGTGCCGCGCCCGCGCACGATGCCGGGCGACGGCCGGCGCCGGGTCGTGATCGAGGGCGTATGGCCCGAGATCGACGCCGGCCGGTTCCCGATCAAGCGGGTCGTCGGCGAGCACGTGTGGGTCGAGGCCGACGTGTTCACCGACAGCCACGACGACGTGGCCTGCGTCCTGCGCTATCGGCACGAGGACGACGACTGGCGCGACGTGCCGATGGAGGCGGCGGGCAACGATCGCTGGCGGGCACGGTTCACGGTGGAGGCGCTCGGGACCTACCGCTACACCGTCCAGGGATGGGTCGATCGGTTCGGGACGTGGGTCCGCGGCCTGCGCAAGAAGGTGGACGCCGGTCAGGATGTGACGATCGATCTGGCGATCGGCGCCGACCTGGTCCGGTCGGCCGCCCGCCGGGCTACCGGCGAGCCCGTCGCGCGACTGCGCGCGGCGGCCGCCCTGCTGCGTACGGCCACGGGCGAGGCCCTGGCCGCGGCGCTCGACGAGGATCTCGCGTTCCTGGTCCGGGCGCACCCGGACCGCCGCCACACCTCGACGTACGCGCGGGAGCTGCACGTGACCGTCGACCGGGAGCGCGCCCGCTCCTCCGCGTGGTACGAGCTGTTCCCCCGCTCGACGGCGGATGAGCCCGGCCGGCACGGGACGTTCGACGATGTGATCGCCCGCCTGCCGTACGTCGCCGAGCTCGGCTTCGACGTCCTGTACCTCCCGCCGATCCATCCGATCGGCCGGGTCCACCGGAAGGGGAGGAACAACACGCCGACCGCGGGTCCGGACGATCCGGGGAGCCCGTGGGCGATCGGTAGCGAGGAGGGCGGGCACACCGCGGTCCACCCGCAGCTCGGGACCCTGGAGGACTTCGACCGGCTGGTCGCGGCCGCGCGGCGCCATGGGATCGAGGTGGCGCTGGACATCGCGTTCCAGTGCGCTCCCGATCACGCTTGGGTCCGCGAGCACCCGGAGTGGTTCCGCCATCGCCCCGACGGCACGGTCCAGTACGCGGAGAACCCGCCCAAGCGCTACGAGGACATCTACCCCCTGGACTTCGATACGGCCGAGTGGAAGGCGTTGTGGGAGGCGCTGCTCGGCGTGTTCCGGTTCTGGATCCAGCGCGACGTGCGGATCTTCCGGGTGGACAACCCGCACACCAAGCCGTTCGCGTTCTGGGAGTGGGCGATCTCCCAGGTGAAGGCGGAGCGCCCGGACGTGATCTTCCTGAGCGAGGCGTTCACGCGGCCGAAGGTGATGTACCGGCTGGCCAAGCTGGGGTTCACGCAGTCCTACACCTACTTCGCCTGGCGGAACACCAAGCAGGAGCTCACCGACTACCTGACCGAGCTCACGCGTACCGGCGCCGCCGAGTTCTTCCGCCCGAGCTTCTGGCCGAACACCCCCGACATCCTCACGGCCTACCTGCAGGAGGGGGACGAGCCGGCCTTCGCGGTCAGGGTGCTCCTGGCGGCCACCCTGGCTGCGAACTACGGGATCTACGGTCCGGCGTTCGAGCGCTGCGAGGCCGAGCCGAGGGAGCCGGGGTCGGAGGAGTACCGGGATTCGGAGAAGTACGAGGTCCGGCGGTGGCACCCTGGCGGCGATCGGATGCGCGAGCTGATCGGCCGGGTGAACCGGATCCGGCACGAGCACCGCGCGCTCCAGACCAACGACACCCTCCGGTTCCACGGCATCGGCAACGATGCGCTGATGGCCTACAGCAAGGTCGCAGAGGACGGAAGAGACCCCATCCTGGTGATCGCGAACCTGGATCCGGTGAACGTCCGGTCGGGGTGGACCGACCTCTCGCTGCCCGAGCTCGGCGTCGAGCCAGGCGGCGACCTGGACGCGTTGGACCTGCTGACCGGGGACCGGTACCGATGGCACGGAGAGCGGAACTTCGTGGAGCTCGACCCGGCGGTGGCGCCGGGGCACGTGCTCTCGATCCGGCCGGTCCCCGGGGTCCGGCCCGTGGGTAGGGCTTCGTCCGGGGGAGTGGCGGTGCGCCGATGAGCGAAGCGCTCGACGAGGAAGCTCGCTGGTACCAGGACGCCGTCGTGTACCAGGTTCACGTCCGCGCCTTCCACGACGCGAACGCCGACGGGATCGGGGACTTCCCCGGGCTGACGGAGAAGCTCGACTACCTCCAGGATCTGGGCGTCACCGCGCTGTGGGTCCTCCCCTTCTACCCGTCGCCGCTCCGCGACGACGGGTACGACATCGCCGACTACCAGGCGATCCACCCGTCCTACGGGACGCTGCGCGACTTCCGTCGCTTCTTGCGCGAGGCGCATCGCCTCGGCTTGCGGGTGATCACCGAGCTGGTGCTGAACCACACCTCCGACCAGCATCCATGGTTCCAGGGTGCCCGCCGGGCCCCGGCAGGCAGCGCGGCCCGGAACCGGTACGTGTGGTCCGACACGCCGGATCGGTACCGCGATGCCCGGATCATCTTCAAGGACTTCGAGCCGTCGAACTGGACCTGGGACCCCGTGGCCGGCGCCTACTACTGGCACCGGTTCTACGCGCACCAGCCCGATCTGAACTTCGACGAACCCGAGGTGTGGAGGGCGATGCTGCGGATCGTCGACTCGTGGCTGGAGATGGGCGTCGACGGACTCAGGCTGGACGCGGTGCCCTACCTGTTCGAACGGGAAGGGACCGGCGGCGAGAACCTGCCCGAGACGCACGCCTACCTGCGGGAGCTCCGCCGCCACGTGGACGAGCGGTTCCACGGTCGGATGCTGGTCGCCGAGGCCAACCAGTGGCCCGAGGACGCAGTGGCGTACTTCGGCGAGGGCGACGAGTGCCACATGGCGTTCCACTTCCCGCTGATGCCGCGGATGTTCATGTCGGTGCAGATGGAGGACCGGTTCCCGATCGTCGACATCCTCGACCAGACCCCGGAGCTCCCGCCCACCGCGCAGTGGGCGCTGTTCCTGCGCAACCACGATGAGCTGACGCTCGAGATGGTGACCGACGAGGAGCGCGACTATATGTATCGGGTGTACGCGCGTGATCCGCAGGCCCGGATCAATCTGGGGATCCGCCGGCGGCTGGCGCCCCTGCTCGGGAACAACCGGCGCGTGATCGAGCTGATGAACGGCCTCCTGTTCTCGCTGCCCGGGACCCCGGTCCTCTACTACGGCGATGAGATCGGGATGGGCGACAACATCTACCTCGGCGACCGGAGCGCGGTGCGCACGCCGATGCAGTGGAGCGCCGACCGCAACGCGGGCTTCTC
>CAZXFA010000057.1:0-600 GCA_964640085.1 uncultured Actinomycetes bacterium
TCGTTGGTCGGTCGCGTCGCCGCGGCGGGGACCGGCGCTCCCGTACTCACGAGCCTCGTGAACCAGGCCTACACTCGGGAACGTCGCGCGGACCCACACGTCCACACGCTGGCGGTCCGGGCGGTCCGGGCTGCGGATCGCTGGACGGCCCGGCATCTGACGACGCACTTCCACGCGATCACCCATGCCGTGAAGCGGTGGGCGGTAGGGACGATGGGGATCCCACCGGAGCGGGTCACGGTGGTGGAGCGCGGTCGGGACCCCGAACGTCTCGGCGTGCTCACCGCGGAGCGCCGCGCTCGAGCTCGAGCGACGCTCGGGATCGACCCCGACGCGCAGGTCGTCCTCGCCGTGGGTCGGCAGGAGTACCAGAAGGGCCATCGGTTCTTGCTCGAGGCCATGACGGAGCTGACCTTCCGCCACCCGCGAGCCATCCTGCTCCTGGCAGGGCGAGACGGCGCGGAGACCCCGCACCTCCGAGCGCTGGCTGGACGCCCACCGCTCGATCGCACCGTCCGAACCCTCGGGCATCGACACGACCTCCCGGAGGTCCTGGCCGCGGCGGACGTGTTCGCTTTCCCGTCCCTGTGGGAGGGGCTC
>CAZXFA010000057.1:610-4327 GCA_964640085.1 uncultured Actinomycetes bacterium
GTGATCGAAGCGATGGCGCTCGGGCTCCCCATCGTCGCCAGCGACCTCGAACCGGTTCGAGAGGTCGTCGAGGACGGGCGGTGCGCGGTCCTCGTGCCGTCGCGCGACCCCGACCGGCTGGCGTCGGCGATCTCGTCTCTGCTGGAGGACGGTGTCCGGGCGGGTGAGCTTGGGGCACGCGGCCGGGAGACCTTCCTCCGCCGGTTCACGCTCGAGCGCATCACGGATCGGATGATCGCGCTCTTCCGACAGGTGGCCGTAGAGGCACGACGGCTCCGGGCCGCCGACAGCGGGCGGGAGGTCGCCTGACGTGCGTCTCCTGCACGTGGTCGCGACGGGTCTGCGTCGTGGAGCGGAGATCTTCGCCTCCGACCTTGTCCGGGCGCTCGATGGGTTGGGTCGGTTCGAGCAAGAGGTGGTGCTTTTGCGTGGACCGTGGCCGGCCGCCGTCGACTACGAGGCCCCGGTGACCCCGGCACGGGCGAACGGCCGGCGGCTCCCCGGGCTGCGGATGGACGTCGCCACCCTCGTCGATCTGCGCCGGGCCGTCGCCCGGTTCCGTCCACAGGTGGTGCACGCGCACGGCGGGGAGGCGTTCAAGTACTCCGCGCTGGCCACGGCCGGACGCGGGACGCGGATCGTGTACCGGCGGATCGGAACGGCGCCGGACTCCATCACGCGCGGGGCTCGTCGGGTCGTGCACCGGGCCCTGTTGCGCAGGTCCGTGCGGATCGTGGCGGTCGCCGAGACGATCAGGCGGGAGACCGTGGAGACGTTCGGCATCCCGGGCGACCGGGTCGTGACGATCCCCCGCGGGATCGACCCAAGTCGGCTGCGACCCGAGCGCGGACGGGAGGCCGTTCGTCGCGAGCTGGGGATTGCCCCCTCCGCCCCGGTGCCGATCTCCGTCGGGGCGCTCAGCTCCGAGAAGGATCCGCTTGCCCACCTGGACGTCTGCGCCGCCATCGCCCGTTCGATGCCGGAGGTCGTCTACCTGTTCGCCGGCGACGGGCCGATGCGGGAGGAGCTGCGGGAAGCCGCGGCGAGCCGTGGGCTGCTCGACCGGATCCGCGTGCTCGGCACTCGGAACGACGTCGGCGACCTGCTGGAAGCCAGCGACCTGCTGGTCCTGCCGAGCCGGACCGAGGGGATGCCCGGCTGCGTGATCGAGGCGGGGATGGCCGGTCTGCCGGCGGTCGCGTTCGGCGTGGCGGGGGTCCCGGAGGTGATCGCCGACGGCGTCACCGGCTACGTGATCCCGCCGGGGGATCACGCGGAGTTGGCCGAGCGGGTCGTGGGCCTGCTGGCCGACGAGGCCAGGAGGCAGGCGATGGGTCGGGCGGCGGCGGACCGGTGCCGCGAGGCCTTCGACATCCTGACCGTCGCCGGACGCTACGCGGACGTCTACTCCGAGATCGAGGCACGATGAGCGGGCGAGTGCTCGAGCGGGTGTTGGGCGGGGGGGGAGAGGCGGAGACCCGTCGCACACGCGTCCTGCTCCTGATCAAGGGCCTCGGGCGCGGCGGGGCGGAGCAGCTGCTGGTGAACGCGGCCGAGCACGGCGACGCCGCGCGGTTCGCGTACCACGTCGCCTACCTGCTCCCCTGGAAGGACGCCTTCGTCCCCGAGCTGCGGGCGCTTGGGATCCCGGTCGTCTGTCTGGACGGGAGAGGGAACGGGGTGGCGTGGGTCGGCCGCCTGCGGCGGCTGATCCGCGATCTGCGGATCGACCTCGTGCACGTCCACTCGCCGTACGTGGCGGCGGTGGTCCGGGCTTCGTTCGGGCGACGGCGGCCGCTCCTGGTGACGACCGAGCACAACGTCTGGGAGCGCTACCACCGCGCGACCTACTGGGCCAACGCCACGACGTTCGGCCGCAACGACCACGTCTTCGCCGTCTCGGACGAGGTCCGGGGGTCGATCCGCTATCCCAAGGTGCTCGGCTTCCTGCGCCCCCCGCCCGTCGAGACGCTCCACCACGGCATCGACCTCGACCGTGTCACGGCGACCCCCCCACCCACCGGTCTGCGTGAACAGCTCGGCGTCCCGGCCGGGGCCCCCGTCGTGGGCACGATCGCGAACTTCAAACCCCACAAGGGCCACACGTTCCTCGTGGAGGCGGCCGCGCTCGTGGTCCGGGAGCGGCCCGACGTGCGGTTCGTTCTCGTCGGCGATGGGCCGCTGCGCGAGGATCTGCAGCGGCAGGCGCGCGAGCTGCGTGTGGCCGACGCGATCGTCTTTGCCGGGTTCCGACAGGACGCCCTGCGCGTTGCGCGCACCTTCGACGTGTACGCAGCCGCGTCGCTGCACGAGGGACTCCCCCTGGCGCTCCTGGAAGCGATGGCGCTGGGGTGTCCGGTCGTCGTCACGCGCGTGGGGGGGACGGGGGCGGTCGTCGAGGACGGTGTGAACGGGTTCGTGGTCGAGCCGCGCGACCCAGGCGCGCAAGCGGGTCGGATCCTCGCGCTCCTGGCCGACGCCTCGCTCCGGCGTCGGCAGGCGCACGCCGCGAGGGAGCGGGCGGAGGCGTTCGACGTCCGCCTCGCGGTCCGTCGGATCGAGCAGGTGTATGCGGAGCTGGTGCGATGAGGGACCGGGCCTCGCTCCGCGGGGACGTCGCGGTCCGCCCCTACCGCGAGGTCGACGAGCCCGAGGTCCTCGACCTGCTCCGGCTCTGCCTGGGGCCAGGACCGGGGGGCGAGCGGACCCCGGAGTACTTCCGCTGGAAGCACCTCGAGAATCCGTTCGGTCGCTCGTTCATGATCGTCGCCGAGAGCGAGGGGCAGATCGTCGGGTTCCGAGCCCTGATGCGGTGGCGGTTCCGGGTCGGCGACCGCGCGATCGAGGCCGTCCGACCCGTCGACACATGCACGCATCCCGACCATCGAGGCCAAGGCGTCTTCTCGATGCTCACGCGACGGGCCCTGGAGTCGCTGAAGGACGAGGTCGACCTGGTGTTCAACACGCCGAACCCGAACAGCTTGCCCGGGTACCTGAAGATGGGCTGGCAGATCGTAGGCGAGGTGCCGGTGTCCGTCCGGATCAGCCGGCCGGCTCGGTTCCTCCTGGCGAAGCTGCGTCGCGGGGCATCGCGGCCGACTGCGTCGCACCCCCCTCCGATCGCGGCCCCAGGAGCCCTGCAGATCCTGGGCGACGGCGCGGCCGTGGACTCGTTGATCGAGACGTCGGAGAGGCCGGGATGGGGCTACTCGACCGAGCGGAGCGTCGAATACCTCCGGTGGCGATACGGTGAAGCACCGCTGCTCGGGTACCACGCGGCGCTCGAGGAGCGCGCCGGAAGGCTCCGCGGGATCGCTTTCTTCCGCCTCCGCCCCCAGGGGACGTTGTGGGGCCTGTCCGTCGGCGATGTCATCGTCGGCTCAGGCGACGTCGCGACGGCGCGTCGCCTCCTGCGCGCCGCCCGCCGCGCCGCCGACGTCGCGTACGTCGCGATGACGTTCCCACCGGGATCCACCGCAGCCCGCGCTCGCCGTGGTCCGACCACGCTGCGTGCCCCGCGCGGGATGGTCTTCGTCGTGAACGCGCTCCACCCGGACCTGTCGCCCGACCCAACGGTCCTGTCGTCCTGGGCGCTATCGACTGGCGATGTGGAGGTGTTCTGACGTGATCGCCGCTGGGCGCGGGCGGTCGCCTTCCTCGACCGGGCTGTTCCTCGTGATGAGCCTGGGCTTCGTCGCCGTCTACGCCGGGCTCCTT
>CAZXFA010000058.1:0-4151 GCA_964640085.1 uncultured Actinomycetes bacterium
CCCGAGGAGGAGGAGGAGCAGGCGCCGGCCGGCGGCCACGGCCACATGCACTGAGGCCGCGCCCGGTCCAGGCCATCCCGAGGCCGACCTGCGACGGCGGTAGGCGGTTTACGGCCAACTGCGTATGCGGCCTACGGGCCGCGTGCCTCAGACTGGTTGCCCGACTCCACCGCTGCAGGAGGGTTCGAGGTTCGTGAGCGCGAAACTCGTGGAAGCGTCCACGTCGCGGGTCGGCGTCGTCGTGGCGGGTGTGGCCCTCGGCGACGGTCACCCCGTGCGAGTGATCGCCGGGCCCTGTTCGGTGGAGGGTCCCGAGCAGTTCCGCGAGACCGCCCTGGCCGCGCAGGCCGCGGGCGCCGTGCTGCTCCGTGGCGGAGCGTTCAAGCCTCGAACGTCCCCGTACAGCTTCCAGGGCCTGGGCGAAGGTGGTCTGCGGATCATGCGCGAGGTGGCCGACGAGCTGGGCATGGGGGTGGTGACCGAGGCGATGTCTCCGGACGAGGTCCCGCTTGTCGCCCGGTACGCGGACATGGTTCAGATCGGCGCTCGCAACATGGACAACCGGGCGCTCCTCGACGCGGCCGCCGACGCACGGCTGCCGGTCCTGCTGAAGCGGGGTATCACCGCCACCGTCGACGAGGTGCTCGCGGCGGCCGAACTCGTCGTCTCTCGCGGGAACGATCAGGTCGCGATCTGCGAGCGAGGGAGCCGCACCTTCGAACCCTCGACCCGCAACAGCGTGGACATCGCCGCCGTTCCCGAGCTCAAGCTCCGGAGCGATCTCCCCGTGATCGTGGACCCGTCCCACGGGACGGGCAGACGGGACCTGGTGGAGCCGGTGGCGCTGGCCGGCATCGCCGCCGGCGCCGACGGCGTGCTCGTCGAGGTTCACCCCGCTCCGGAGACGGCACTCTCGGATGGTTCGCAGTCGCTCGAGACGGCGATGTTCGAGGCGTTCATGGGACGAGTCCGGGCGATGGCCCTCGCCGTAGGGAGGTCCGTGTAGGTGAGCGCACCGGCTGCCTGCGTCCTCGTGCTGGATCCGGGCGCCAGTGAGGCCGAGCTCATCGAAGTGATCGCCGCGGCCGAGGAGGTTCTCCCGGGCGCTCACGTCACCCGGGGGAGTGGCTGGGCCGCGGTCCCGGTGGGCGACGGGGTTCGTCCGGTGGACGTCGACCGGTTCGAACGGCTGCCTTCGGTGCGCCGCCTGGTTCAGGTCTCTGCTCCCTACCGCCTCGCGAGCCGTGAGCTGTTCGGTCAGGGCACCGACATCGACGTACCGGTGTCCACGGGCGACGGGGTCGTGGCATTCGGAGGTCGCGCCCCCATCGGGGTCATCGTGAGCTCTCGATGGGCCTCGGCGAGCGAGTCGCGCCTCCAACTCCTTGCTCCGCTCCTCCGCGAGGCCGGCTGCCGCGTCTTCCACGCGGGGCAGATGGCTCCGGCGTCCCTGGGTGACGGCTCGGCCGGTCTCACGGCGGGGTTGCTCGGCCGCCTCCGGGACGTCGCACACGAGCATGGGCTCGGTCTGTGCGTGGAGGTTCCGGATGTGAGCCAGATCCCGTCGGCGATCGAGTTCGCTGATGTGCTCCAGGTGGGAAGCAGGAACATGCAGGACTTCAGCTTGCTCCGCGAGATGGGCCGGACCGATCGACCGGTGATCCTGCGGCGGGGTGCCGGGGCCACGGTGGAGGAGTTCCTGCTCGCGGCCGAGTACGTGCTCTTGCACGGGAACGGGAAGGTCGTGCTCTGCGAATCGGGGATCCGAACGTTCGACGCGCTGCACAAGCCGCGGTTCGAGATCAACGCGATCCCGCTGGTCAAGTCCCTGAGCCATCTGCCCCTCGTCGCCGACCCGTCCCAGACCGCCCCGCATGGCAGGACGGTCCCCGCCACGGCCAGAGCGGCCATCGCCGCCGGCGCCGATGGGCTGGTCCTCGAGGTGGGGGCGGAGGCCGTCCACGACCCCGACGGGGTTGCGATCGGCATCGAGGCGATGCGGTCGCTGATGACCGAACTGCGGCCGATCGCACGGGCCGTCGGTCGATCCTTCCGAACGGTGAGGGACGGCGAGCGCCTCCAGCCCTCCGATGCCGCCGCCGTGCTGCGCCTCACGGATCGGACGCTCGCACAGACGATCGAGGCCATCACCGATGTCGCCCCGCAGCTAGACGTGATGGCGCAGTGGCGGTTGGCGCCCCCCGTACCGTGGCTCAGCCCACCGCTGTCTGCGGACGGCGAGATCCTCGCCCGGTGCACCAGCTATCGGATCGGCTCCGTACGCCTGTCCCGCAACCTGTCCTACGTCGATCTGGGTCGGATCGATCCGACCCTCGGCGCGTTGCTCGAGGCCACGCACCTGAACCTCGGGCAACTCTTCGTCGACCCGAGGATCGAGAAGCTCGGCTTCGAGTTTGGCACCCACGAGACGGCGGGAGAGATGGACGAGGTGTTCCGCCGCTGCTTCCCGGATGAGCTCGAGGTCCTGTATCCGTACGTATGGCGTCGGTACCAGGCGGCGATCGGAGGCGTGGTCACCTTCCAGGTGATCGAGGCGCTGCCCGTCCGCGTCTGGGATCGGCTCCTGGATCCGGAGACGAGGCAGACGGCACAGGAGGCGACGACGTGATCGCGAGCGCGCCAGCCGGGGAAGGATCGCGCGGATACAACGCCGCCGTGGACCTGCTCGAGCGGAACCGCGTCCCGGGCCGGTCGACGCGTGCGTACCTCCACACGCCCCATCGCGTGTGGAGCTACGACGAGGTGGCCAGCGCCTCCGATTCCGCTGGGGCCGGCCTGCTGGACATCGGGCTCGAGCGGGGCGATCGTGCCCTCGTCGCGACCCGAGACCGGTTCGAGTTCGTGGCGACCTTCTGGGGGGCCATCAAGGCGGGGATCGTGCCGGTCCCGGTCGCCCCGATGCTGTCGGCCCCCGACCTGCACTTCATGCTCACCGACAGCGAGGCGCGGGCGCTCGTGTGCGACACGTCGTCCGTCGTCGCCGCTCGAGCCGCCGTCGAGGGGACGGGCGCGATCTGCATCCTGGCCGAGGATGACCGCGTCGATGGGACCATGCGGTGGTCCGAGGCCTGCGGAAGGCCGGCGACGCTCGAGGCAGCCCCGACGAGCGAGGACGACATCGCGTTGTGGCTCTACACCTCGGGCACGACGGGTCTGCCGAAGGCCGTCATGCACCGGCAGCGGAGCCTCCGGGACGCCCCCGCGGCCCTCGCCGGCCAGGTGCTGGGGCTGGGTTCTGATGACGTGGTGCTCTCCGTCTCGCGGATGTTCTTCGCGTACGGCCTGGGGAACTCGGTATACCTACCCGCATCGGCGGGGGCCTCAGTCGTGGTGAGCGAGACGCCGGCGGTCCCGACGATGGTGCGGGATCTCATGGCGCAGCACGAGCCGACGTTGCTGTTCGGGGTCCCGGCCTTCTTCCGAGGCCTCGTCGGTCTCACCGATCCGATGCTCCCGCCCTCGATCCGTGCCGTCGTCAGCGCCGGGGAGGCCCTCGACGTGGAGCTGTTCGAGCGTTTCAGGGCGACCTTCCGGCTCCCCCTGCTGGATGGTCTCGGGGCGACGGAGGCGTTGCATCACGTTACGTCGAACCGGCTGGACGACATCATCCCCGGGAGCGCCGGGCGAGCGCTGGACGGCTACGAGGTGCAGGCGCGCGATCGCGAGGGGGAGCCGGTGCCCGAGGGAGAGATCGGTGAGCTATGGCTCCGCGGTCCGACGACGTTCGCGGGCTACTGGCGACGGCCCGAGCTCACCGACCGCGTCTACCAGGGCCCCTGGATGCGCACCGGGGATCGGGTCCGGGTTGTGGAGGGGCGCGTCTTCCATGAGGGCCGGATGGACGACCTCGTGAAGCTGGGCGGCATCTGGGTCGCGCCGACGGAGATCGAGGACGTCCTCCGCGGTCATCCAGATGTGAGGGACGCCGCTGTGGTCACCGTCGACGACGGATCGGGGGTGCCGGTGCTGCGGGCGTTCGTCGTCTCCGAACGCGAAGGCGCTGAGCTGTCCAAAGACCTCCTGCGCCTGTGCCGGACGAGGCTCTCCGGCTTCAAGGTCCCGAGGACCTTCGAGCTCGTCGCCGAGCTGCCGCGCACACCCTCGGGCAAGCTGCGGCGCTTCGCCTTGCG
>CAZXFA010000059.1:0-2371 GCA_964640085.1 uncultured Actinomycetes bacterium
CTGCCCGTCCCAGTAGCGGTTCCAGATCTCGCCGTCGTCGTGGATCGCGAACACCTGCGTCTCGAACTCGCCCCACGACGCGACGGCCGCCACCGAGGTGCAGTTCCCGCCGAGGTCCTCCCAGTCCATTCGCGCCACCTCCCGGCGTGAGCCTAGCGCGACAGCAGATCTCGAGCGCGGGCCGCGACGTTGTCGGCCGTGAACCCGAACTCCTCGAAGAGGGTCTCAGCCGGCGCCGAGGCCCCGAAGCGCTCGAGCGTGACCATCTCGTCGGCCCAGCGCTCCCAGCCGAAGCCTCTGGCAGCCTCCACCGCGAGTCGAGGGATCCCGGGGGGGAGGACCCGGCCCCGGTCTGCCGCTGAACTTCCCTCGAACAGCTCCCAGGAGGGCATCGAGACCACGCGCGCGCCGACCCCCTCGCCCGCAAGGACGTCCCGCGCGGCCATCGCGACCTGGACCTCCGAGCCCGTGGCGACGAGCAACACGTCGTCGCCGTCGGCCAGCACGCGTGCCCCGTCTCCCAGCCCGCCCGGTGCCGGCGGGTCCAGGACCGGCAGCTTCTGTCGGGTGAGAACGAGCGCCGTGGGTCCCTCCCCGCGCTCCAGGGCGACCCGCCAGGCCTCGGCGGTCTCGTTCGCGTCTGCCGGCCGGAGCACGACGAGGTTGGGGATCGCCCGTAGGCCGGCGAGGTGCTCCACCGGCTGATGCGTCGGCCCATCCTCGCCCAGACCGATCGAATCGTGGGTCAGCACGAAGACCACCGGCAGTTCCATCAGCGCGGCCATGCGGATCGCCGGCCGCATGTAGTCGCTGAACACGAAGAACGTGCCCCCGTACGGGCGCAGGCCACCGTGGGCCGAGATCCCGTTCATCACCGAGCCCATGGCGTGCTCCCGCACGCCGAAGTGGAAGTTCCGGCCCGAGAAGTCCGCGCATGAGACGTCCGCGTACCCCTCCAGGTAGGTGTCGGTGGAGGGCGCGAGGTCGGCCGACCCCCCCACGAGCTCGGGCATCGCCTCGGCGATCGCGTTCAGCGTGGCGCCGGACGCGGCTCTGGTGGCCATCGCCCCGCCCACGTCGAAGGTGGGAATCGCGCCTTCCCACCCCTCCGGAAGCTGCCCCGCCGTGACGCGGCGGAACTCGGACGCGAGGTCCGGGTACTCCTGCTCGTAGGCTGCGAGCCGGGCCTTCCACTCCTCGTGGCGCGCGGCGCCATCGTCCACTGCCAGCCGGTACACGGCGAGCGCCTCCTCCGGCACCGTGAACGGCTCCTCGTACGGCCAGCCCAGGTTCCGCTTGGCGGCCGCAACCTCGTCGGCGCCGAGGGGCGAGCCGTGCGCGGAGGCGGTCCCCTGCTTGTGGGGCGCCCCGTAGCCGATCGTGGATCGAACGATGATGAGCGAGGGGCGATCCTCCTGCTCCTGCTCCGCCGCGATCGCCGACGTCACCTCCTCGAGGTCGTTCGCGTCCGAGACGCCGGACACGTGCCAGCCGTAGGCCTCGAATCGGGCCCCGACCCGCTCGCAGAAGGCCAGCTCGGTCGACCCCTCGATCGTGATGTGATTGTCGTCGTAGAGAGCGATCAGCTTTCCGAGGCGGAGGTTGCCGGCCAGGGAGGCCGCCTCGGACGAGACGCCCTCCATCAGGTCGCCGTCCGAGCAGATCACGTAGGTGTGGTGGGCCACCACGTCGTGACCGGGGCGGTTGAAGCGCGTAGCCAGCATCCGCTCCGCGATGGCCATGCCGACCGCGTTGGCGATGCCCTGACCGAGCGGGCCGGTGGTGACCTCGACGCCCGGCGTCAGTCCCCGCTCGGGGTGCCCGGGGCAGCGGGAGCCCCACTGCCGGAACGCCCTGAGCTCGTCGAGGGGAAGGTCGTAGCCCGTGAGGTGGAGCATCGAGTACAGCAGCATGGAGGCGTGGCCAGCGGAGAGGACGAACCGGTCGCGGTCCGGCCAGTTGGGGTCCCTCGGATCGTGCTTGAGGAAGCGCGTCCACAGGACGTACGCCACGGGCGCCAGCGCCATCGGCGTGCCGGGATGACCGGACTTCGCCGCCTCGACGGCGTCCATCGCCAGGGTTCGGATCGTGTTGACGCACAGCTCGTCGAGGTCGCCCTTCTCGGCCCGCCTCGGCCCACCCGGGTGCGTGTGCACGACGACGTCCGGTCGCAGGTCGTGTTCCTCTGCCGCCACGTCGGTCTCCTCTCGCTCGGCGCGGGCGCCGCCCGGAGACCTCAGCCTAACCGGAACGTGGCGGGAACCACCGGTCGAGGCGCTCGCGCTCGAACCCCACCTTGGCCTCCATGGCTTCCTCGGAGGGCTCGGCGAGCGAAACGGCCGGCGGCGACGCGAGGAAGTTGCCGGTCACC
>CAZXFA010000060.1:0-1839 GCA_964640085.1 uncultured Actinomycetes bacterium
GCCGGTGACGACCGATGAGGCTCGGGCCCTCAACGAGATCTTCCTCGATGCAGGGTATCGAGGGGACCCGCTGGCCAACGCGTACGAGCTCCAGTACGAGTTCACGGCCACGCAGGGAACCCGCATCTCGATGGTGTTCGAGCCGATCCTCCCGCACGGAGCGATCGTCCTCGAAGGCGGTTGAGCGCGCAGAGTCTCGGATCGGAGAGAGCTCAGAGGTTCCGCGGCGGCACGCCTGAGTGGGTCGACGACGGGACGCTCATCGTGGGTCCCGGCGCGGCCGGGATCGTCGGGGCCATGTCGATCGGCACTGTCGGCTGTTCGAACGGCTTCAGGCCCGGCCCTTCCACGGCGGGCGTGGACCGGGTAGGAAGAACCGAACGCGGAGCGGTCCCCGTGCGTTCATGGAGTGCGATGGTCGATCCGACGAGCCTGAGCGCCGTACGGGAGGCGGTGGAGACACAGAGCTTCGAGGAGTTCTTCCTCGAGGTGCACGAACGGCTCTTCCAAGCGCTCTTCCTGCTGACCGGCGACCGGTCGGAGGCTGACGACCTGGCTCAGGAGGCCCTGCTGCGTGCGTACGAGCGATGGGACCGGGTGGGCGCGATGGAGTCACCGGCCGGGTACGTGTACCGGACGGCGCTGAACCTGTATCGCAGCCACGTCCGAAGGCTCGTGGTCCGGGCCCGCCGCGTCCTCGGCGCCGTGCCCGTCGAGGATCCCAGCGCGGCCGTCGCGGCCAGCCACGACGTCCGGGCGGCGCTGGCGCAACTCCCCCGAGGACAACGGGAAGCGCTGATCCTGGTGGAGTGGCTCGGTCTCGGATCCGAGGCGGCCGGCCGGATGCTCGGGATCGATCCGTCCTCGGTGCGCGGGCGCCTCCATCGAGCCCGAAGATCCCTCCGCGACCTGCTGGGAGACAGTGATGAGTGACCTTCGAACCATCCTGGAGCGTGGCGTCGGGGGCGCGACCCCGCCACCCGATGGGTTCGAGCGGCTGCTGCGTCGAAGCGATCGCAAGCGCCGGAACCAGCGCATCGCGGCAGCCGTGGTCGGGATCGCCGTCTTCGTCGCCGGGGTGTGGTTCGTGACGAGCGGTGGCTCGCCGGACCGGACCCAGACGCCGGCGGTTCCAGGAGGAACGACCGAACCGAGCACCACCGGACCGAGGAGCGTCTACCCGGGGGTGGACTACCGCCTGCCCCCCGAGGGGACAGAGCCGAGCACCCCAGAGACCGGGGAGCTCGTCGCCACCCTCGACGCGAGGCCTGGTGACCGGTTCCCGGCGAGCTTCGTGCCCGTCCATCAGGTCTGGGTCTACGCGGACGGACGCGTGATCTGGCGCCGCGAGGGTGGGCCCTATGGCGGTGGACCCGAAGGAACCGACGGCATCACGACCGGCTACCTGGAGCAGCGTCTTTCGCCCGAGGGCGTCCAGCTCCTGGTCTCCCGGCTGCTGTCCGCGGGGCTGTTCGATCGCGACCGCTTCGTGAAGAGCGAGCGAGGCCTCAGCTGGGGGGAGATCCAGGTCCGGAACGGGGATCGACTGGTCAGCCTCATCTGGTGCTGCCCGGACCTGAACCCGCCATGGACGCCGGGCTGGGACCCGACGCTCACGACGGATCCGACGCGACAGCAAGCCACGGACCTCATCCGGATCAGCGACGGGCTCGCGGATCCGGCCTCCTGGCTGCCCGCAAGCGCCTGGCGGGACGTCGAGGTCAGGTCGTACGCGCCATCGCGGTACGCGATCTGCTACGAGCACGAGCTCTTCGGCACCGAGGTCTCCGAATTCGGCAACCCGTCGCTCGAGCTGTCTCGCGTGGTGGGGGTCCTCCC